>CAJXNI010000023.1 GCA_913057235.1 uncultured Bacteroidota bacterium | reverse complement strand
AAAGATCAAAGCCTGATCCAGGTAATGCTGGCGTAGGTAAAAATGCCCTAAGGGTAGGGCCAAGTTGAACTAAAATAAACACTAGAAGAACCCCGGCTTCTCTTCATTGATTTTATCATGAAAAGGAAGTTATTCGTTTTTTCAGTGCTGGCAACATTGGGCGTGCAGGCACAACAACAAGACACCTTAAAGCCCCAACAGCTAGAAGAAGTAACCATTAAGGCCGTACGAGCAGGAGAAAACGCTCCGGTGAGTCAGCTTACGGTTTCTAAAAAACAAATTGAAGAAATTTACCAAGGGCAAGATGGCGCCTTTCTGCTGGATCAGATTTCACCCAGCATTGTCAGTTCTACTGAAAGTGGCACCAGCCTGGGCAACTACGGTACCTTTCGCTTGCGTGGCATAGATCAAACGCGCGTAAATCTTACCTTAAACGGAGTGCCACTGAACGACATGCTGGGCCAGGGCGTGTTTTTCTCCAACTTTGTAGACTTTGGCAACAGCATTGAGTCGGTGCAAATTCAGCGGGGGGTAGGCACCAGTACCAATGGTGTTTCTTCTTACGCGGGCTCCATCAATTTTGAGTCTATAGCACTCACCCAAAAAGAACCTTCCAGCGAAGTACAGTTTACGGGAGGCTCCTTTGGGACCCTCCGCGGAAGCGCAGAGGTACATACCGGTTTGCTGGAAAACCGCACCGCTTTTTATGCCCGGGTGAGTCATATTCAAAGTGAGGGCTTCAGAGATAATACTGCCACCAACGCGCAGTCTTTCTTTTTCTCAGGGGGTTATTTTGGGCAAAAACACGCCCTAAAGTTTACCGCTTTTGGCGGATTGTCTAAAAACGAATTAGGCTATACTGCTGTACCCGAAGCGGAGATTAAGGAAGACCCCACCACCAGTCTCAACTTCCTGGGTGATGAGGATGATTTTAACCAGTACATGCTGCAATTGCAGCACACCTATCGCCTGGCTTCTAAAACTAGCCTGGTAACCACTGCTTACTACAGTGGAGCCGGGGGCGATTTTTTTGCGGGTTATAAAGACACATCAGATGTTTTTTATCAAGAAAATTACCCCTTGTTCAACCAGCACTATGGCGCAATGAGTAATCTAAATCATAATGCCTTGCAGGGCAATCTGAAGCTCAACGTTGGGGTGCAGGCCTACCAGTTTTTACGAGAGAATATACAGTATGAAGTACCCGAAATTAACACCCGGTACAGTTACAATGAAAACTCATTTAAGAATGAGGCTTCTGCTTTCGCGAAAGCACAGTATCAGCTGAACCAATTTGAGCTTTATGTTGATGTCCAAGCCCGTGCAGTGCAAATGGGTTTTAGTACCGATGTGGCTTCCATTGGCCAAGATGTTTCCATACCTAATCGCGAATTCTTCTTTGTAAACCCCAAAGCCGGGTTAACTTATCAGGTAAATGAAAAAAACCAGCTGTATGCATCTTTTGGCCGCAGTGGCCGAGAGCCGACCCGGGTGGATATTTTTGGAGGTTTTAATTTGATAGACACCAATAGTTTAAACCTGGCCCTTAACACTGGCACACCTAAACCAGAGTACGTAAATGATTTTGAAGTCGGTTACCGTTTGCGCTCTGAAAAATACACCCTTAGTCTGAACGGCTTTTACATGGCTTTTGAGAATGAAATTGCCCCCATAGGAGAGGCGCTTAGTTTTGGCGTTTTAGCCCGGGTAAACCAGGCACCCAGTTACCGCACGGGGGTGGAGCTGACGGGGCAGGTATACCTAACGCGCAAGCTGCGTTTAGAAAGTCAGGCTACCTACATGCAAGCCGCCATAGAAACCTACAGCCCGGCTGATACCAATTTGGTGTACACCGATGTAACCCCGCTTTTAAGCCCAGAATGGAATGTGCGCGGCACGCTAAGCTATCAACTATTCCCAGGCTTAGAACTTTGGTGCACCGCGCGCTACTTGAGCGAGCAGTTTTTAGAGCTCACCAACAACCCCGAATTGACGGTACCCGCTTCGCTGGTTTTTAATGCCGGTTTCAACTATCAGTTTTACCAGGAACATAGCCTGGCCCTGCAGTTTAATAATATAACAGACCAGCTTTACTACACCCGCGGTCAAATCAGTTTTGGAGAGGCAGGCTACTACGTGCAACCGCCCTTTCATATTTACGGAACCCTAACTCTGCGCTTTTAATGAAAAATACATCTTTACTTTGCAGTGTTTTGCTGGTGTTCGGTTCGCTTTTCAGCGGATGTAACCCCAACGGCTCATCATCGGCCGAAGAGCCCAATACCAAGGTACCTACAGAAACCCCGGCCACTTTAGATACTTTGGTGCTGGCTTTAGACTGGCGGCCTAACGTTTTGCATACCGGTATTTTGTACGCGCAGTCGCAAGGTTGGTATCAACAAGCGGGGGTGCCGCTCAAAGGGTTTACACCCGAAGTAGACGGTTACACCAAAAAGCCCTTGAAAAAAGTGTTGGATGGGGAGGCGCATTTATCCATAGGTCCTTCAGAGCATTTATTTCATTACGCAGTGGATTCATGCAAAGTAAAAGCCCAGGCTATTGCCACTTTGCTTCAGAAAAGTCGCAGCGCCTTTGTGGTAAAAGCCGCTCAAGGATTGGACAATCCGGCCAAGTGGACGGGCAAAACCTATTTGGGCTACCACACCCCTTTAGAAGAAGAGGTGCTGGGTAGCATGATTGAAAATGCTGGTGGCGCACCTGATTTTAAAACCCAATTGCCCGGGCGCTTGGAACTATGGGAAGCTTTTCTAAAAGACTCTGGCCACATTGCCTGGGTGTTTTTGCACTGGGAGGCCATACGAGCCCAGCAGGCCGGAGTAGAGCTCAACACTTTTATACCCAATGATTACGGGGTGCCCTATGGCTATTCTTCGGTAATTATGGCACCCAAGCCCCTGCCTGAAAACTGGGAGCCTAAGGTGCGCGCATTTTTAGCGGTTACGCGCAGGGGTTATCAGGCCGCCATCCGCAATCCTCAGGCGGTACTAGATAGTCTGGTGCGTTTTGTTGAGCACCCTAATTTTAGTGATACTTCCTTTTTACGGGCGGCTCAGGCCGATATTAATGGCGCCTACTATAATTTAGATTCAGTCCCTTGGGGCCAAATGAGTGAAAACACCTGGCAGCAATACCTGGGTTGGATGGCGCAAAAGCAATTGCTGGATTATGAGAAAATTAAAGGCCTGCCAGCCGAAGCTTTCTTCACCAATGCCTATTTACCCCAGAGTGAATAGACGTTTTACAGCCATTTTTCTACTGCCTGAATAGCGTTTTGAAGGCGTTCTGAACCGGTTCCCTTGACAATGGCAAAGGGCCGGTTTTTTTCTTCAATAAGGCGCTTATGCGCTTCAAAAATTGCTAGGCGCTGTTTAGGGTTTTCACGTAAGGGATCGGCTTCCCAGGGAAGGTCTGGGTAACAAATCAGATAGTAATGCGGATTCGGTTGGGCAAGCAAGGCTTGCAATTCTTGCGGGCGCTTTTGATATACAAAATCTGACCAAACGGCAAAATTGATTACATCGGTGTCTAAAAACACCGGGCTTTGGGCATCCGCGCAAGCGATTTGGTTATGCTGCCATTGCCCAGCCAGCATGTGTTTGAAGTCTGCTAAGGAATATTGCGGTCCGTGCTTTTCAAGGTACGTGCGGGCAAACTCAGGTACCCAGGCGCTTTTAAAATAGTCTGCCAGAGCTTGGGTTAAGCTACTTTTACCGCTGCTCTCTGGGCCGGTTACAACAATGCTTTTGGCTAGGTCCATGAAAAATATCCATTTATAGCCAGTGCAGTGTACACTAAAAACAGGAGTGCAGTTAGGTACAGCTTGCGGCTGAGGTAGAGGTACACAGAAGCAGCATCAATCACTATAAAATAGAGCCAATTCTCGGGAAAGAGGTTGATTTGCAATAAGGTTGCAAAAACGCTGAATACGGTAGTGAAAGAGTCAATTAAGGGCTTGGCTGCATTGGTGTAGCGTTTTAAGAGGAAGCCACTAACCAATACCAGCGCCAGACCGGAGGAGACGATGCCCGCGTGAAAATTAAGGGGCAGCTGGCGCATGGTTTCTTCCAGCCCGCGGCCCCAGTGTTGGTAGCCGTATACGGCAGTGGCCAGGTAAAATCCCTGCAGGAGCATTTCGGCATAAATTCGTTTTTGGCCACAGATTACCAAGTACAAGGCGGCTGAAAGCAAGGCAAAAAGCCAGCACCAGATAATGCCCTCTGTAATGAGAACCGTGTAGGCAATGCTGCACAGCACGGCCAGGGCTTCCAAAATGAGCAGTAATCTGCCAGACATTAATACCTTTTTATAGTCATGTCAGACAAATCTCCTTTTAGAATTTTCAGCACAAAGGGGCTTTGGCCACTTTCAAAAGAACGGGTGATTTCTTGTTCTAAAATTTGAAATACCGTGTGGGCCTCACCAAAAATTTGGGTGCTCATGCATTGGGTCACCACCTTTATTTGCGGGTGATGGTGCAGGCGTTCCAGAAAGTCATCTACCCGGTTGAGGTAGTCTTCGGTTAAGGGGTGCTTGGAGATTTCTACGGAAATATCCATACGAATACGCTTTAGGATTGGTGAACGGCTTCGGCTATTTGGCGCAGCAGTTTGGGATTGCTTTCTGTGGCGTTGCCTACTACAATTACATCGGCCCCAGCCTTGCAATTAGCGACCGCTTTTTCTGGGGTTTTTATGCCGCCTCCCACAATGATGGGGGCGTCTACCGCCTGCCGCACTTGCTGAACCATGCTTTCAGAAACTGGATATTGGGCACCGCTTCCTCCGTCCAGATAAATAAGCTTGAGTCCCAGCATTTCACCAGCCATAGCGGTGCAGGCTGCTATTTCTGGTTTATGATGCGGTATGGGTTGGCTCCCGCTCATATAGCTGGCGGTGGTGGCTTGGCCGCTTTCTACCAGAAGATAGCCGGTAGGCAAAATTTCAAGGTCAAGTTGCTTTAGGTAAGGAGCAGCAATCACCTGGTTGCCTATTAATAAATCAGGGTTACGCCCTGAAATAAGACTCAGAAAAAGAATAGCGTCTGCCTTTTCACTTACCTGTAAAACACTGCCGGGGAAGAGAATTACGGGAATATTTGTAAGCGACTTAACTTTTACCAGGCAAGACTCTAGAGTGTCTTTTAATAGTAGAGAGCCTCCTACGAAAATATAATCTACATGTGCTTGATTGGCTTCCTGCACCAAATGCTTTAACTGATCTTCACCCGGGGTATCAGGATCAATTAGAAGCGCCAGCTTTTTTTGTTTTTGCTGACGTGCCAGGGCAAATGTTTGGAGTACGTTGTGAGCCATAAACTTGAAGCCACAAACCTAATTAAAATACAAAAATAAAAGCCTACAAATTAGGGGTTACGCCAACCGTAGGTGAGTATAAATTTCGGGAAGGTTATAAAGCGCAGGGTAAGGTGGGTGCGTTTACCTGCACGCAGCAATACGGCCTGAGTGCTTTGTGCCTGCTGGTATAAAAATGGCTGAATGCGAATTTCTTTCTTAAAGTCCAACTGCCGGTTTCCCTCTATTTTTACAATGGCTTCTTTGCCACCCCAGTAGGCCGTTAAGTGTTTTATTTTAGCTTCCGGGTGCAGCGTTTTATTTTCTTCGGTGCGTATAAATTTAGATTGTATCTTTTCAATACCCTCTCTAAAGCACTCCAAATCAATGCCTACGGGCAACTGCTTGCTAAAAATTACAGCCGCATATTGGCGGGTGTGTGAAAAGGAAATATGACCTACTGATTCCAGTTGAGGTTTGCCTTCTGCGCTGTAAAATACCTTGGGGTTCTTGCCAAAAATTTCAGCCAGGCAATGCCGTAGAGCTAAGAATTCTCTTTTTCGAACCTCATTTTTAAAGGATTGAAATCGCTCTTTTTCTTCGGGGTGTAGTTCTATGCCTTGCTTCAAATGATCAGTGTTCTCGGTAATGTGCCAAATCACTACTTCAAATAAAGATTGTCTAAGATGTTTGAATACAGGCATTAAACTCTATCTATGGGTTTTTGATACAGGATTTCTTGAAGTATCTTTGCCAAAATTTTGAACAAAAAACACTTATGAGTACTACTGTAGGAAAATACATTCCTTACAAAGTTAAGGACATTTCATTGGCTGAGTGGGGTAGAAAAGAAATTGAGTTGGCAGAAGCCGAAATGCCCGGACTCATGTCATTACGCGAAGAATTTGGGAAAGACAAGCCTTTGAAAGGGGCCCGTATTGCCGGTTGTTTGCACATGACTATCCAAACAGCTGTGTTAATTGAGACATTAATTGAGCTTGGCGCTGAGGTAACTTGGTCATCTTGCAATATTTATTCAACCCAAGATCAGGCGGCAGCCGCTATTGCCAAAGCCGGTATCCCCGTATACGCTTGGAAAGGCATGAACGAAGAGGAGTTTGACTGGTGTATTGAGCAGACCTTATTTTTTGGTGAAGACCGCAAACCTCTTAATATGATTTTAGATGATGGCGGTGATCTGACCAATATGGTTTTAGACCGTTACCCTGAGCTTACAGCCGATATTAAAGGCTTGAGCGAAGAAACCACCACGGGTGTTCACCGTTTGTACGAGCGCATGAAAAAAGGAACCCTTCCTATGCCTGCCATAAACGTGAATGACTCGGTAACCAAGTCAAAGTTTGACAATAAATACGGCTGTAAGGAATCTGCCGTAGACGCTATTCGCAGAGCTACTGACGTAATGATGGCTGGTAAAGTAGCAGTTGTAGGTGGTTATGGAGACGTAGGTAAAGGTACGGCCGCTTCTTTAAGAGGAGCCGGATGTCGGGTAATTGTTACCGAGATTGATCCTATTTGTGCCTTGCAGGCCGCTATGGATGGCTTTGAAGTAAAGAAAATGATTAATGCCGTAGAAGAAGCGGATATTGTGGTTACCGCTACCGGTAATAAAGACATCATTTCCGGAGCCCATTTCGAGAAGATGAAAGATAAAACCATCGTGTGCAACATTGGTCATTTTGATAATGAGATTGACGTAGCCTGGCTCAAACAGAACCACGGAAACACCCACGTGGAAATTAAGCCTCAGGTAGATAAGTACACCGTAAATGGTAAAGATGTTATCCTTTTGGCTCAAGGCCGATTGGTGAACTTAGGCTGCGCTACTGGGCACCCAAGTTTTGTAATGTCTAACTCTTTTACCAATCAGGTATTGGCGCAAATGGAGTTGTGGAACAATACCGATCAGTATAAAAATGAGGTGTATACTTTACCCAAGCATTTAGATGAAAAAGTAGCCGAATTACATTTGGCTAAGAT
Source organism: uncultured Bacteroidota bacterium (assembly GCA_913057235.1). Taxonomy (GTDB): domain Bacteria; phylum Bacteroidota; class Bacteroidia; order Flavobacteriales; family Schleiferiaceae; genus CAJXNI01. The sequence continues at coordinate 36,668 of CAJXNI010000023.1, read as the reverse complement.
TGGCGTAGAGCTTGAAGAACTTAGTTCAGAGCAAGCTGAGTACATTGGGGTAGACCAAAAAGGGCCCTTTAAACCAGAGTATTATCGCTACTAATAGGATAGTAAACTTCATTAAAGACCTCACCAAGGAATTGGTGAGGTTTTTTTTTAGATCTGATATAACCCTCAAACACTGGCATAGGCAAAGAATATTAGTATTTTTACTATCGATAAAGATATGCCAACACCCTTAAAGGAACATGTGTTAATTGCCAAGCATACCACCGACATGGTTTGCCTGCATGATACAGAAAATGTAATCCGTTTCGCAACCCCATCCTCCAAAGCCGTATTGGGCTATGAAGCCTCTGCTTTATTGGGTAAAAAACTCACAGATTTCTTGACCGACAGCTTTATAAACGAAATGGATTTCAGCACGCTCATGCGTTTTTTTGACCAGCCCGATGCCCGCATCCGTTATCAGGTACTGCATGGCGATAATCGATTACGCTGGTTAGAGACGACTTTTACCAAAATATCTGAGCCTGAGTTTGTGGAATACCATATTCTTAGCACAACTAGAGACATTACTGAAAGTGTACACCTCACAGACGACTTGATGCAAGCGCTCAGTAAAGAGCAGGAATTAAGCAAGCTTAAAACCAACCTGTATTCGGTTGCTAGCCATGAGTTTAAAACACCGCTGGCCGTAATCCAGGCAAACCTTGAAATGTTAAAATTCAAGCAGTCACCTCGTCTACTAGAAACTGGTTTGGCAGCTATGGAAGAGGAGGTAGATCACCTAAACTTGATGATTGAAGACATGCTCAAGCTTAAGAAATTAAACTTGGGCAGGCGAAACTTCAATTCAGCTCCTGTAGAATTGTTGCAACTATTGCAGGACCTAATTAAAAGTTGGCATGATAAACAGGTTAAAGGCTTAAACATCCAAATGAATGTAAATGGAGAGCCAAAGCTCGTCTTACTTGACTACTCCATGATACGCTATGTTTTTAGCAACCTTATTTCAAACGCTATTAAGTTTTCCCCTCAAAAGGGTACGATCAAAATAAGTGTTACCTTCAGAGAGCAAGATGTAGATGTTGAGGTAAAAGACAAAGGCATTGGCATACCTGAAGATGAGCAAAACGCTATCTTTCAGTCATTTTACCGAGCTAAAAACGCAGATAATATTGCCGGCACAGGAGTGGGACTCTCTATAGTTTCTGAATTTATTAAATTACATAAAGGAAAAATTAAAGTGAATAGCATACCTGGCGAAGGGAGTGCATTCATAGTTACATTACCTATAAAAACTAGCATGGCATGAAAAAGAAATTGCTATTAGTAGAAGACAATGAAAAGTTGTTGAATTCAATGAGTGCGCTTTTTGAAGATTATTTTGATATCTATGAAGGTAAGAATGGAGCCGCGGGTATTGAAAAGGCGCGTTTACACATGCCGGATATTATCATTAGCGACATAATGATGCCAGAGGTTAATGGCTATGATTTAGTAGAAGAATTAAAAGGTAATGATCGTACCTCTCATATTCCTATTATTTTGCTTACCGCTCTTGGCGAGGACGAACGGATTATTGAGGGCTACAATTACGGTGCGGATGATTACATTGTAAAGCCGTTTAAATTTGACGTTTTATTATCCCGGGTGAACAACCTGATAAAATCTAGAGAGCAGCTAAAGAGGATTTATGATAAATCCACTCCTGTGCATCATGAATTTGGTGTGAAAGACCCTTTGCTATCTCACCTTGAAGCACTTCTTGTAAACCATTTCAGGTTTAGAAATTTTTCAATTCCTAAAATAGCGGAATTAATGAACATGTCTACTCCAAAGCTTGAAAGAGAGATCAAAAAACTTACCGGCATGACGCCTATTCAATACGTCAATAACTTCAGGTTGCATAAGGCTAAGGATCTACTGCAGAAGGATGATAAGTCTGTTTTTGAGATTTCTCATAGCTTGGGCTTTAAAAGCTTAAGCTATTTTGGTAAGGCTTACAAAGAGATGTTTGGGGTTGCGCCTTCCAAAACCAAGCAATTATGAAGGTAATTGACTTATTGGTAATAGACAATGATCAAGTAAACAGCTTTGTGCTTAAAAATATTATCACTCGTAACTACGCCATGTCAAAGGTAAACCTGATAGCTGATGGCTCAGAAGCGCTGAAAGAACTGCACCAAAGAGATAACGCGAATCAACCTTTTCCAGATATTATTTTACTGGATATTTATATGCCCATAATGGACGGTTTTGAGTTCTTAGATCATTACACAGATCTTTATGCTCATAAAGAGAGTTTGATTTTCACCATGAGCAATTCACTCATAAAAGAAGACCAACAGAGGGCTAACGATTACTCAGTGGTAAAAGGATTTATTACAAAGCCCCTAATCTACAACAACATACAGTTTATTATTGAAACCTATCTTGATAATCAATCTTAGATTTTCACCTAAGCCAGTGTAGGAAATAGGAATGGCCAATTCCCTCACCGATATTGTTTTAGGCCTTTTAGCGGCCAGCTTCACACTTTTAGGTCATTGGGCCTTGGGTAGGTTTACCACCACTCAAGTCTTTAAGGCAGCAGCTATACCCACTAGTTTGGAGATAGTGGCAGGCTTTCCACTTTTTTTCTTTGCCTTTTTAGGGTTAAGCCTGTTTTTGCCGGCAAAATGGCCTACTTATATTTTACTGGCTCTAATGCTGCTGATATTCCTTCAAGAAAGGAAATACCTATGGCTTAAGATTAACTCTGCATTTAGTCATTATCGTTGGTTCTATCTTATTTTAGTTTTATTGCTGCTGCCCGTCATTAGCCGCGTGTTAGGACCCCCTGTTTTAAATGATGGTCTAAAACACTATTTGCCAGCGGTAGAGTGGATATTCGAGAAGGGTCTTGAGTTTAACCCATACCTAACCGGTTACACCACCATGCCACAGGGCGCAGAATATCTGTTTACCTTGCCACATGCCTTAGGCGGTTACCAAGCTGTCCGTATTTTTGACGCATTGCTGGGTTTAGTGCTTTTGCACGTGGTGTTTCAAACGGCACGACTCTTTACCTCGCAACCCGGAGCCTTTATAGCAGTGCTGCTTGTTCTATTAGTGCCCAGAACGTGGCTGTGGTTGTTGGGTCAGGCCAAAGTAGACACTATGGCCATGTTGTTATTCATGGCTGGTTTGTATCTCACATTTAGCTCGTGGCGAAGAAGCCACCCTACATTTACACTGGTACTGCTTTCATCGGCTTTAGCCGTAAAGTATACTTTTTGGGTACTCTTGCTTGCGCCTACCGCTTACTTTTTCATCAAAATATTTTTGGTTGGCTTTAAGCCGAAGAATCTTCTCTTATTTATTATTCCAATTCTATTTGTGGCCCCTGTGATGGTAAAGAATAAGATTCAGGTAAACAATTATTTGGCGCCAGTTATCATCACCGGCAAGGAAACAAGGTTTATTCAAAAACATCGAAGCCAGGCGCGTCAGAAGTTAATTGAAGAGCGCAAAGCGGAGAATAGAAAGAATATTTACGCCGAGAATTTAATTGAAGATTTTAGATACCTAAAATCCTGGAGGCAACTTCTAGGTAGTGTAAAATGGTGGGTGCTGGGTATTTCTTGTTTGACTTTAATTTTTGCGGTTTCCATCTACAAAACCAAACCGAAGCTGACTGCACTTTTTCTACTAGGCTTAGCCATGCTGGTAATATGGATAAACAGGCTTGGGGTGGCCTGGCATGTTCCGCGATTTATATGGCCCATTTTAGTCATATATATCTTATTTAGTGTTGCTTATATGGAGCACACTTTGGCTAAGTTAAAAACTGACTCTAAAGCTCAAAGATCACTTTGGTTAGCGCTGGCGACTCTTTTAATTATTGGCAATGGTGTTCATTCTTACATTAGAAATTACCACTACTTTGAAGCCCTAAGTGCTAGTTTTTCTAAGCCTTTAGCTAAATGGTATCAAAAGCAAGAAAGGCCCTATTTTGCTTTTTCAGCTGCTTTAGACCAAAAAAAATTACCAGCCAGCCAAACCATTTATCTCATAGAGCCCGCCTTTGGACTAATGTCATTTGAAAGTTGGCAGGCAATAGGAACCCAAGAAGCTATTTACCAAAATATTACGGAAAAGAGGCCGCTGCCCAAAAAGGGATTTTTGGTATGTCACCAAACTTCAATCGAGAGCCTTTTCAAGCGTTTCGGGGCAAGACTAAAAGTCAACATGAAAGAAGGAGAATACTATTTATTGGAATTCGCCAACGGGGAGAATACCTAGCTCTTGATGATGCGTTTTCATCTTTGCCTTTCTGGAATCCAGTATTTCCTGCTGTTTCCTAATGGCTGCTATCATTCTAACCATTAAGAAGGTTGACACAATAGCAATGCCCAGCATTGTGTTTAACAAAATAAGCCAGCCTAGATTAAGACTATAGGTGAGGATTGCCGCATACTTAAAAGCTAGTATCCAAGTTATACTTAAACTAATCCTGCTGGTAAGATTCTCATTGAGCCTCTCTAGTTCTGTATAGAACTTACGGTAAAACTGCTTATGCTCATTCTGATGCATCTTCACCCAAACCAGATAAATGGCGGTGTGAATTGGGATGACTAAAATTAAGAGTTCTTGGTAGTTATTTAAATTATTTATTAAGTCAGAGTTCTGGACTAGAAGATTTAGCAGTAAAAGACTTAAGCTTAGAAGCGATACGATGCCCGGAAAGATAAAATGTGCTTTTGGTTTTAGCTTAAAACGTGTGGTTCCTTCAAAAAGCGTTTGGTGGTAATGCATAAACAAAGGACCTAAAAATGCGGACAGCGCTACCACTAAAGTTTTTATAACAATCTGAAAAAAAGGGTCTAAAAACCAAGAGGCAAGACTATTGGTCATAAAAGAACCCGCCCAAAGCATAGCTACTATAAAAAAGACTATGGAGGACTTAGGGGGCAGAATGAACCAGAAAATCAGGAAGGAAGCTATCCCTACAATGGCAGGCAAAAGCAAAAGAAAATAATTTAAAATCATGTTTTGGATTTATTAATTTTTTTCCTCTAAATATTCGCTATCGGTATTGATCTTCCATAGCTTTTCAAAGTCTGAGCTTTTGCTCAGGATTAAATCTCTCGCTTTAAAGGCTGTGAGCATGCTATGGTCCTGGTTATTGTACTTATGCATACCGTTACGGCCAATGGGAATGAGATTGCTGTGACTTTTAAGAAAACTCACAATTTCATTAAAATCCTCATAAACACCTGTGTAGGATGGATAGGCTTTAGGACACCGCACTACAGTTCCATCCACTACCTCCTGTGCATCCAGTACGCCAATAGATTCAAGCTCTTTAGCCGCAAAATCAATAATTTCTTTGTCTTTCATTTTCCAAAGATCATCATGCCGATAGCAAAAGTACTCGGCTCCAAGCCAGGTTTGCTTTGGGTTGGCCACCATGTAAGGACTCCAATTATTGAAGAGCTGAAGCCGGCCTAACATAACATTTCGGTCTTGAATGTAAAGCCAGTTATCCGTTACTCGCTTACCCTGTTTATTTTTGAGTTTAATGGTATTTGCAAGTAAACCTACAATCAAAAAGTCTCTGTATTCGAGATTTCTGGCTATGCTGCGTAACTGGTCAGGAACCTCTTTGGTAAAAGCCTCAATCAAGGGTCTCACAGGCATAGAACTAATTAGGTAGTCGGGGTTTAAAGTTTCAATATCGGAACCTTTCCGTAAGAAGCTTATTTTGGAAACTTTATTTTCATCATCGGTCCAAATATTTTTTAATTGGGCCTCCATCTCAATTTTCACACCTTGGCTCAGGCATTTATCCCGTACCTTTTCCCACATTTGTCCAGGTCCCTTAGCGGGATAAAGAAAGTGCTCTACCAGTGAGGTTTCTGTTTTTTTACTGAACCCTTTAGGCTTGCCCAATACGTTCTTTAAGGAGTGAAAAATGATTCGCCTTATCGAAAGCGTTTTTACTCTTTGTCGGCCCCAGGCGTCACTAATTTCGTGGCATTCTTTACCCCAAACTTTCCGGGTGTAATCTTTAAAGAAAGTATTGTAAAGTTCTTTTCCAAAACGGTTTATATAAAAGTCTTCCAGATTTTTTTCTTCCTTAATAGGATTTACTCTAGACTTTAGAATGCCTAAAGTAATTTTTAACGATTTGTAAAGCCCTAAATTTTTCAACAACTTCGGTTTAAGTTGCAAAGGGTAGTCAAAAAAGTGCTGGTTGTAGTAGATCCGAGACTTTCTAGGTCTTATTAATAGAGAGTTTTGCTTATTAGTATTGTTTAAGTCAGTGGGGAGAACCTTGCTTTTATTTTGATAATTTATGGTGTTTACATCGGGTTCGGCATGGAGTGGCATTATTTCAGACCACCATCTTAGTACTTCGTCATGCTTTGAGAAAAAGCGGTGCCCGCCCAGATCAATTAAATTGTCCTTATAGTTGACCGTCTTACTAATACCCCCTACTTGATTAGATTGCTCAATTATGGTGATTTTATACCCTAGATATTTAGAAAGCTCATAGGCAGCAGTTAATCCGGCTGGACCGGCACCTATAATCACTATTGACTTTTTATTGGCTAGCTTTTGACTCAAGACAGATTGTTTTTAGGTGGCCCAATATAAAACCAAAAACAGCAATTTTGAAGTAAAGCTGGTGAAGAAAATAATAACTTACTAGGTTTCTTGATTTACCAAATTGAGCTAAATAGAAGTACAATGACCTTTGAATAACAATTTGCAAGACTAATGCTATTGCAAAAAGTATGAAAAAGGTAGGGAAGAAAGGGCTCATCACCAGTAGGAGTGCTTGAGCCAAAGCAAGAAAAGCGCTAAGTTTTTCCTTGGGGGAAGTGTTTAAGCCTGCGTTATTCCAGTTTTTTTCTTCATTTAGAAGTTGGGTCCATGGCACAGCCCTAGACCAGAGATCGGTCTTGAGCATATTCCTAAGAGTCCAGCATTTGTGGTGCTTTATTTTCACATCCGCTTGAAGCTTTATTGTGTAGCCATTGTTCAGTAACCGGTAGCCCAATTCAATGTCTTCAATGGAGGGCCGAGCGTAGCGGCTTGCGTTAAAGCCGCCCACGGCTCTAAAAGCTTCATGCTTAATGATTCCAAAAGCACCCCAAAACACCCCAAGCTGGCCATGATTTTTCTCATGATGATAGGCATGAAGTAAGTTCCTGAACTGCGAAACGATGGTTTTACAACTAGGTTCCCGATCATAGCAGCCAATTAGCCCATCTAGTGCATCTTTTTGTAGGTGATGGTAAGCAGTTTCTAAAGTTTCAAGGTGATGCTGCGTATCCGAATCACAAAAGCATACGTATTGACCATTGGCCGATTTAGCCCCTAGATTACGGCAAAATGCCGGCCCCTTTTGCTCGGGATTGATTACCTCAATCAGCTTGTAATGCTCATCTTTTTCTGATCTTTCGGGCTTCCAGCCATCATAAACCAAAATGATTTCATAGTCTTGAAAAGAGCCTGCTTCTATGGAGCCGAGCAGCTTTTGGTAATGCCCATCTTGAGGTTGCACGGGAACTATTATGGATATGGCCGGAATGTAAGTCAAGCGCTAAAATTAACGTGAGCAAATGTGCTAATCTTTTTGCTGTTCACCTAGGTTACTCAAGGCTTCGCACAAAAAACCTTAACAATGGAGCAATTTTTTGCGTTACTAGGCTTGGCTTTTGTTGCGTATAATTTTTTGCCTTAGGCGGATATTCGACCAAGGAGAAGAATTTTCTAGAACGTAACACAAAAAAAGAGGGGCCTTTTTCAGAAACCTCTTTTAACTTAGCAGCGGGAGTCAGACTCGAACTGACGTCCGCCTTAGGCGGATAGGAGCGCATTGAATTGGTTAGAAATAATCAGGCAACACCTTTTTGCGAATCCATGCTCTGCCCTTACCAGACTTCAGGGCTTTTTCCCGCTTTAATGCCAGTAGCTTTTGATCAAAAAATTCAGCATGAATGACCATCCAGGGTCTGTATTTTGGAGTATAACCCTTTTTAGACCAGTTGTTATGGGACTTGAAACGCGCAATTAGATTGGCTGTTTGACCAATGTAAAGCTTATTAAACTTGAAGGAGTAGAGGATGTATACGCAAAACATAAGGTTTGAAATAAATAAAAAAAGCCAGCTTCTCAGCCGGCTTTTCACTTAGTAGCGGGGGCCAGACTCGAACTGACGACCTTTGGGTTATGAGCCCAACGAGCTACCAACTGCTCCACCCCGCGATATATCTTTTGATAACCTTATGTTTTAAGGTTTATACTTTCAACGTTTATTTGCAACTCTTCTGACTTAAACTTGTCTAAAGAATTAATGAAGAACGACCCATCGGGTTAATGGGGCGGCAAATATAATATGATTTTAACAATAGGCAAAATATTTCTGTTCATTAAATGGCCCATTGCGGTTTTACTTGCAATGGTGGTCTTTTCTGCCCATGCGCAAAAATTAAAAAGTGCGCCTTGGGAAAATGATTTTGGCATGCAAATACAGCGCGTTAACTTCAGTTTGCAAGAGTCATTTTCAGCCGTACAAAGAAGTATTAGTTATGAATTTTTCCCTACCAAAAGCGGGGTTAGTGGCGAGCAAAAGAAGGTTTATTACCACTTTCAAGCATTAAATCAAGAAGGGGTAGGTGCATTTCAAAACATCATTGTTCCTTTAGAGGGCGCCAAACTAACGCACTTAGATTATAGAATTTGGCAAGAGGGCTACGTCATTTACGAAGCCAAAGAAAATTCAGTATCTCAAAGAATAGTAGATACACTATGGAATGCCAGTCGGCAATTTCCGGTTGCCTACCTGATGTCTTTTCCAGAAATGGAAGCACCCGCAGTATTGGAATTTTATTACCAACTGGAAGGAGTAGCCATACCCTACCACCTAGAACTTACAGACTATTTCCCCTTGCAAAGCTCAGATTTAGAGGTGAATATTCTATCAGCCGATCCCTTGGATTACAAAACTTTCGGAGAGATTAAGGACAGCGCATTTAAGGAGTATGATTACCAGATTTACCAGTTTCAAGCGCAAAACACAAAGGCTGCTCAGGCCTATGGCGGCTTATCGCGATTTGATTCTGCCACCCCTCAAGTATTTTTTAAGTGGCAGGATTTGGTACTAAGGTATGACCGAGACCTGAAGAAGGACTGGGGCAGCGTTCTTGCGCATCATTTTTACCGTGGCCCCATTAAGTACTACAGTGTTTTTGCTAATTCAGAGGCAGACTTTTTAGGGCGCTCAATTTACTGGGGAAGTCTTTCAATACCCCAACGCTTTTACAGATACAGGGAAGAGGAGCTGCAAGAGAATTTGCAATTGGCCAAGGGCTACCAAACGCTCAAGAAGGTGTTCCTAAATCCATTGGTAGATTTACAAAAGTGGACAAATGAATTAGCAGAACGGCCTGAAGTTACCTTGGAGCATGGTTTAACGCTTCTGGATCAAAAAATTAAGGCCTACATAGAGCGTGAATTGCGAGCCTTACATCAGGCTCCGTACGAGTATGTAGATTATGGAGTCTTAGCCAAGTTTTATTTAGATTTTTTAGAAGCCAAGGGTGCCCAAACTTTTTATGCGCTGGCTAAGCCCGAACGCAGAGGCCCGGTATTCACTGATTTTTTTGACGTAGCGCAATTCTCGGCATTAGCCATAGCCTACCAAAAAAAGTCAAGCAGCGACTTATCCTTCAAATTAGTGGGGCCTTACTTAGGTGATACGTATCCGGTTGACTCCTTTCCAAGCGATTTGGCAGGAGGGCAATGGCTAGTGTACACCCCTCAAAATGATAGCATCTTTACCCACAACATACCCCAGTTGAAGCAACGGCAAAGTGGTTTCCAAATTAGGGAAGATTGGCAGTTGAGCTTCAAGTATAATTGGGTGCGCACCCAGCGCAGCTACTATACTCAAGGCCTTTTTGAAAATAAAATGTACCAGGCTTATTTACAAAATGACGTTGCTCTAGACGCCTTGTCCTTCACCGCCTATCAAAGGAGTAATAACTTTCTGTTAGGTAACAAGAGCATTGAGCAACCACTTGAACAAATCCGAGAGCGCAGAGACTCCTTTGCCTACCTTTTTCCAACTCATAAACTTTTAATGGTAAAGCGGGTGCCTACTCAAGCGGCATATGTTCAATTGCCTACCAGTTACGCGGTAATTTATCAAGTACAGCTTAAAGCTGATGATGACTTCACCCCACTACTCGATTCCGCTTGGCTGGAGGCTAACAATTGGTCTAATGTTTCGCTTTCGCTGGATAGTTTAAGCCCAAAGAAATACGCTCTTGAGCTTCGCATAAGTTTTTCGGCTTTAGCCCGAAGCCCCCAGGCAATTAGCCGATATTTGCAGCTGCAAGCGCTGCTTCAGCAGGGCTTGGGCGTAACCATAGTTCGAAAAGATGACACATAAAGCCGGGTACATTAGTATTATAGGGAACCCCAACGTGGGCAAAAGCACCTTAATGAATGCCATTTTGGGGCAGGATCTTTCCATAACTACGCCCAAAGCACAAACTACCCGCCACCGTATTTTGGGCATTTTAAATGATGAAGATTATCAAATTGTGTTTTCAGACACGCCAGGGGTAATAAAACCCGCCTACGCGTTGCAGGAAAGCATGATGGATTTTGTGAAATCTACTTTTGAAGACACCGATTTGGTTTTTTACCTGGTTGAGCCGGGCGAGAAAGCCTTAAAAGATGAAGCGCTAGCCGAACGCCTTAAAACGCTGAAACAACCGCTTTACATTATCATCAACAAAATTGACCTGGTAGATGAACCGCGCCTCATTCAAGTAGTGGAGTTTTGGCAGAAGGAATATCCCAATGCGCTTATTTTTCCGCTCTCGGCCCTCAATAATTTTAACGTAAAGGAACTGGTGCAGCAGGCGGTAAAGGAATTACCTGAGTCACCACCTTTTTTTGATAAGGAAGATTTAAGCGATCGGCACGAGCGGTTTTTTGTAGAAGAAATCATTCGCGAGCAAATCTTATTGAACTACAAAAAAGAGATACCCTACGCGGTGGAAGTAAAGGTAGAAGCCTTTACCGATGAACCCGACATAAACCGAATTAGGGCCACCATTTACACCGAACGCAACACCCAAAAAGGGATTATAGTGGGCCGCCAAGGCAGTATGATTAAGCGCACGGGTACAGAGGCCCGAAAAAAGATGGAGCGCTTTTTTAATAAAAAGGTGTTTTTAGATCTGCATGTAAAGGTGCGCAAGAATTGGCGGCAAAATGAGCAAGATCTCAAGCGTTTTGGGTATCGTTCTTAGTTGCAATCGCAACCGTAGGTGGTTTTAAGTTCAAAGCGCGGCTCCGCTTCAAACAGCCATTTTAGCTCACGTGTGCCTAAAAAGTTTTGGCGTAAGTCTAAAATTCTAAGGCGGGGGTGCTTCACAATTTGCTCGCTCACAAACTTTACCTCGCAATTCCAAAGGTCCAGTTCTTCCAGAGCTTTAAACTGGTTAAGGTAAGCTGGCACTTGTTTTACAGGGTTGCGGTTTAGTTTCAGTATTTTTAAATTAGGTAATTGGCTTAAAGCCGATGGTATTTCCGTAAAATCATTTTTCCCCAAATCCAGAAGGGTCAGTTTTGGCCACCCCGGCAAACTATCTGGTAAAGAGCTGAGATTATTGCGGCTCAGGTCTAGCTCCTGTAGATTGCGGAAATGGAAAAGCGCAGCAGGCAGGCTATCCAAGTTTTTCCGGCTTAGATCCAGCACTTCCACCTCCCGGGGATTCCGTAATGCTTCTTCCAAGTTCTCAAACTCCTGGCCCCAGGCTGGTAGTAAGCTAAGCCAAAGCAGCACGGGCAGCATGCTCATCGGCTTTAAGCTGTTTTTGCAGCGCCTCTTTTCCATCAAATTTAATTTCCGTGCGTAGTTGCTTTACAAATTGCAGGCTCAACTGCTGGCCGTATAGGTTTTGATCAAAATCAAAAATGTGTACTTCTATGGTTTTAAACTTGCCGCCAAAAGTGGGGCGGTGGCCAATGTTGCACATGCCTTTTAGGCCGCTAATGCCTTCAGCCGGAAGGCTCACCTTTACCGCGTACACGCCTTTGGCAGGAACAATTTTATAGTTATCCTCAACCACTAAATTAGCGGTAGGAAAACCAATATTGCGGCCAATTTTTTCGCCTTCCACCACTTTGCCTCTGAGTGGAAACTCATACTGGAGGTATTCATTGGCGGTGGTGATATCTCCGCTGCTTAAGGCCTTGCGTATTTTTGTTGAGCTTACCGTGGTGTCCTCTACATCCTGTGCCGAAATTTCTTCCACCTCAAAGCCATACAGCGGGCCAAACTCTTTGAGGTGCTCAAAGCTGCCCTCTCTATTACGACCAAAATGATGGTCATAACCAATCACCAGCTTCTTGGCGCCAATGGTGTTCACCAGGTAGTTGCGTACAAAATCAAGGGAGCTGGTGCGGCTAAATTCTTTGGTAAAGGGGTGGATGATTAAGTGATCTAAGCCGGTTTGCTTGAGTAGTTCAATTTTCTCGTTTTGAGAGTTGATGAGCTTTAAATCCAAATCGGGTTGCAGTACCGTGCGCGGATGCGGAAAGAAAGTAAGCAGTACGCTTTGCCCCTCAATTTTTTGAGCCACCTCATTGAGTTGCTTAATAATTTTTTTGTGTCCAAGATGTACCCCGTCAAAAGTACCGGTGGTAACGGCTGCTTTGGGTAAAGCGATAAAGTCTTGCAGCGAGTAATATACCTTCAATGTTGTATGGTTTATGCCAGCGTAAAACCCGTTAAGGGCTTGTTAGTTTTCTGTTTAAAAGTACCCAAATTAAAAAAGCCTGGGCTTCTAGGCCTTTTTGAGAAAATGGCCTACTTTTGCGGCCAAATTAAAAAATAGCATTTACCGCTACTAAATTTTTTCAAGCATGTCTCAAGTTGTTGGCAAAATAGCACAGATCATAGGGCCGGTAGTAGATGTACATTTTGACACTACTAACCAAGAGCTCCCCAAGATTTATGACTCTTTGGAAGTTACGCGTCCTGATGGTGCGCGTGTTGTATTAGAAACGCAGCAGCACGTAGGTGAAGATACCGTGCGTGCCATTGCCATGGATTCAACAGACGGCCTTAGCCGCGGGCAAGAAGTGGTGGCCACAGGTAGCCCCATAAAAATGCCTATTGGCGAAGGAATAAGAGGACGCCTATTCAATGTGATTGGCGAATCTATTGACGGCTTGGAAAACCTTTCCACTGAAAACGGTTTGCCTATTCACCGTGAGGCGCCCAAGTTTGAGGATCTTTCTACCTCAACTGAGATTTTATATACCGGTATTAAAGTAATTGATTTAGTAGAGCCTTACTCTAAAGGGGGTAAAATTGGATTATTTGGTGGTGCCGGTGTAGGTAAAACCGTATTAATTCAAGAGCTGATTAACAACATTGCCAAGGGCCACGGTGGTCTTTCTGTATTTGCCGGTGTAGGTGAGCGTACTCGTGAGGGAAATGACTTGCTAAGAGAAATGTTGGAGTCTGGTATTATTAAATACAGCGATGAATTCTTGGAGAGTATGGAAAACGGAGGCTGGGATCTTTCCAAAGCCGACTCGGAAGCCATGAAGGAATCCAAAGCTTCCTTTGTGTTTGGTCAAATGAATGAGCCTCCCGGTGCTCGCGCGCGGGTAGCGCTATCGGGTTTAACCCTGGCGGAGTATTACCGTGATGGGGAAGGCGATGGTGCCGGCCGTGACATTCTTTTCTTTGTTGATAATATTTTCCGTTTCACCCAGGCAGGTTCTGAAGTGTCGGCACTTTTGGGTCGTATGCCTTCTGCGGTGGGTTACCAACCAACGCTTGCTACTGAAATGGGCGCTATGCAAGAGCGTATTACATCCACCAAATCAGGTTCAATTACCTCAGTACAGGCCGTATACGTGCCTGCGGATGACTTAACAGACCCTGCTCCGGCTACTACCTTTGCCCACTTAGACGCTACTACGGTGTTGAGTAGAAAATTAGCTTCTTTAGGTATTTACCCTGCGGTTGATCCCTTAGATTCTACCTCCAGAATTCTGGCCCCTGAAATTATTGGCGATGAGCACTACAACTGCGCTCAGCGTGTGAAAGAAATTTTACAGCGCTACAAAGAGTTGCAGGATATCATTGCCATCTTGGGTATGGATGAACTTTCTGAAGAAGATAAAATGGTAGTGGCCCGTGCTCGTAAGGTGCAGCGCTTCTTATCACAGCCTTTCCACGTAGCAGAGCAGTTTACCGGTATTCCCGGAGTGTTTGTAAGCATTGAAGATACCATCAAAGGTTTCAATATGATTTTAGATGGGGAGATGGATGCTTATCCCGAGGCCGCATTTAACTTAAAAGGAACCATAGAAGAGGTGCGTGAAGCAGGTGAGAAAATGCTGGCGGAAGCCTAGTTTTTTGGCCTCTGAGCTGAAGCAAATCTCTAAATTCTAGAAAATGCTATTAGAAATTATAACTCCAGAGCATCAGATTTTTTCAGGCGAAGTGGAGGCCGTGCAGCTTCCGGGTAAGGATGGCCTGTTTCAGGTGCTCAATGCGCACGCTCCCATTATTAGTACCCTCAAAGGAGGTATGGTTAAAATAGACCTTCCTACTAAGGTGAATGACGTAGATAGTTTACACGGATCTATTGTGATGGACAAAAGCAGTGAAACAATCTTACGCTTGGAAATCTCCGGAGGTGTGGCAGAAATGCAAGGAGATAAGCTGATCATTTTAGCAGACTAATACTAATTGATAAGCCACTTATACTAAAGCCAGTCTCGCTAATGAGGCTGGCTTTTTTACTTTAAGCCCTTATGGCAAGGCTTTTTAAAATGGGTACGCTCAGTTTAGCACTGATGGTTGCGCTGGCGTTGCAAGGGCAAAATGCTTCTAACTTGGTGCCGCGTAGTAGCTTTTACAGCCAAGCTTTAAAGGCTAATCGCTTAGGCTTACTGGGCCGTTTCGTTGATATTCATCAGTGGGAGGCCGCAGAGAAAGACATGCGCTTTTTCCCGGATACCTCTTTACCCGCTTTAAAAGGAACCCTGTTTATTTACAGCGATACTTTTGCCGTAAGTCACCATGCAACACGCTTAGCCCAATTAATGGTAGGGCAGGAGCTGGCCCATCAACCTGCGGGTATTGCCCCCAAGGCGCGTTTGCACGTGCATGATATTATTGACTATAAAACCCAAGTCCAGGTTTATGCGGAGCACGGTATGCAAATTTCACTGCATGCCTATAATCAAAACTTAGGCTGGAGCCGAGAAACCCTACCCTTTTGGGGGGGCTTAGAGGCCATAGATTCAACCGAGGATTTTCACTGGGGCCGCTACACACAAGATTCCCGTTGGTGGGATTCACTTGCTCATCGCTATCCAGAACTTTTGGTGGTGCGCAGCGCAGGCAATTCATTAGGGGAGTACTTTGAAGGAGAACACCTGCTCTATGCGCCTTTTCAAAAGCTCAACGGTAAACAAGACTACCGCTTGAAAAGATCTAAAAAAGTGCGCGATAGTGATGGTGGTTTCCCGGCCTTTGATTGTTTAACGCCCGATGCAGTTACTAAAAATGGTCTCACGGTGGGCGCAGTGTGGCCTTCGCCTGAGGGGGACCTGCAATTGGTAGCCAACAGCTCGGTAGGCCCCACAGATGACGGTAGGGTTAAACCCGATGTGGTTGCGGTAGGTGAACAAACCTCTGAAAGTGCGGCAGCCGTGGCCGCAGGTCTAGCCTTACTTACGGAATACTACCAACTAAATTATACCCATAAACCACCGGCACATTTACTTAAAAACTTCCTCATTAGTGGTGCGGAAGATTTAGATGGTATGCCAGGCCCTGATTACAAAAGTGGTTGGGGTGCGGTTAACCTGGAGCGTAGTGTAGATCTAATAAATCCTAGAAGTTTTCAACTTTTGAAAATTGCGCCTAAAGACACCTTGGTTCTTTTGTTAAGCCCTTTCAATGAAAATATAAGGGCAACTCTGGTTTGGACCGACCTACCAGGAGAGCCGGTGCCTTTTTCCTTAGCACCTTCAATTCTAAATAACCGCAAGAATCTGCTTAGGCTAGATTTAGATATGTGGTTAGTAGTCAAAACTCAGCCCCAAAAAGTGCACTTGCCTTTTGTATTAGATCCCATTCATCCGGCCAGACCGGCACAAAAAGGAAAAAATAAAATAGACAACGTTGAACAGGTTGCGCTTTCAAGTTCAACCAAGGAAGGTGTTCGCGTTTTTATCGTAAATAATGCCTCTGTAGCTGTAAGCGCGAGCCTGGTGCTTAAAGGGGCACATTTTAATTACGCACCACAATAATCTCCCCGTTGTAATTGGTAGCGTATTCTACCAGACTGATTTTAGCATCGGTAGAGGGGGATCCGTCAAAAAGTAGATACTGCTCACCGCCACAGGGGCATACAGCAAAATTTCCGTCATCACTAAGCTTCAGTTGCCCACATTCTTGTTTGTAGTGTGTGGGGCAACCACGATCATAAGCAGCAAAGTCATTGGCGTTTTGCAGATATCTTCTAAAAACTATGAGGCCTTTGTAGCCTCCCGGGTGGGTAATGGAACCGCCAATATTTTGCAGGGGCAGGTTGCTGGGGTTATTGAGGTAGATATATTCTTCAAAGCCCACATTGGGGAAATTGCGCTGGTTATTTTTTTCGCAACCAGAGGCAACCATCACAAAAACCACGGTCAAAAGGGTACAAAAGTTTCTCATAAAAAGTATAAACGCAAAATTGAGCTATTTCTTTAAACCTTTTTAAAAAAGCTAAAGTTAAAGCCAATTAAAACAAATCTTAAAGAAATGTTAACAGGAAGATGTTCATTTTCAAGAATTTAATTGAGGAGGCTGAGGCTAAGATGAATCAGCCCTTGTTGTCTCAGGGGTTTCATGTTATATTTACGGCCTTTTAAAAATTCTTGGGAGAATTCATCGCACATAACCAATAGTGATATGTTAAAACAATTATTCTCACTGCTACTGGCTTTAGTAGCTACTTGTAGTATTGCACAACAACGACCCGGTTCTTTGCGGGGTAAAATCATTGACGCTAAAACCGGGGAACCCCTTCCCTTTGCCAACATTAGTGTAAAGGATGATGCCGGTTCGGTTCTTACGGGTGGTTCAACAGATTTTGATGGTAAGTACAATATTAACCCTATTCAGCCTGGAACTTATTTGGTTGAGGTTTCTTTGGTGGGTTATGCAACCATTAAAATTAAGGGAGTGCTTATTTCACCAAACACACCCACCGTACAAGACTTTAAGATGAAAGAGGAGTCTGAGGTATTGGGTGAAGTAACTATTACCTATGAAGCACCACTAATTGATAAGACCAAGACTAGTAAAGTAACTACTGCTGAAGATATTCAAAACATGGCGGTTAGGGATATTACATCGGTGGCTTCACAGGCGGCCGGGGTTACCCAAGATGCCAACGGTAACACCAACGTGCGAGGAGCCCGGGGTGAGGGTACCGTATATTTTATTGATGGTATTAAAGTGAGAGGTAGTGTAAGTATTCCTCAGGCCGCTATTGCGCAAACTGAGGTAATTACTGGTGGATTGCCTGCTCAGTATGGCGATGCTATTGGTGGGGTAATTAACACGACCACCCGCGGTCCTAGCGGTGAATGGTTTGGTAATGCCGAAATTCTGACTTCTTTTCCTTTTCAATACATAACCAATTCAGAAGGTGCTCCGGTGTTAGACGGACAAAACTGGAACCTAGGTGCCTTTACTATTGGGGGTCCACTTTACAAGAAAGATGGTAAGTCCATTGTTGGTTTCCTATTCAGTTCAGAGTTTAGCTATATAGAGGAAACCCGTCCGGTACCTAATGATATTCCGTATTTGTCTTTAGACGATGGCTTGCTCGCTCAATTAGAACAAAATCCTATTAGCATCGCTAACGAAGGCCGGGCTATTAACTTTAATGGGGAGTTTATTACCAATGATGATTTAAATCCCATTTACAGAAGACCTAATTCCCACAGTAACAATGTTAGCTTAAGTGGTAACATACAGATTAAAAGCTCTAGAAATACTATTGTTACCTTGGGGGGACGTTACGTTTACAATAATGACCCCAACGCTAGCTATGCTAATCATATTTTTAATTACGCCAATAATAGCCAGACCATTCTTAATGATTGGCAAGCTTACGCGAGGTTTCAGCAAACCTTTGATAATGATACCAGCGGCAACAGTCTTATTCGTAACGCGTATTACAACATTCAGGTGGATTACTCTCGTACCAGCAGACGTACTTTTGACCCGGAGTTTGGTCGCGATTTCTTTAAATACGGTTTCACCGGAAAGTATGATGTGCAGCAAACTCCGGCCTACGTGCAAGGTTTAGACACCACCACGGGTTTAAGGGGTGCGCTTTTTGTGGGTTTTGCCGATACTGGTGTAGCCTACACCCCCGCTGATTTCAACCGGGTGCGCACCAATTACATTTCCCAATTCTTAGACCTAGCAGACGAAAACCCCGGCCTGGAGGCCAATAATGTGTTTGATATTTTAGGATACGGCCTTCCTGTAAACGGTTCTAACCCTAGAAGCGTGTACGGTATTTGGGGGAACGTAGGTGCCCAGCAGGCAGGCTATAGTGAAAGTCGTTTTAGCCAATTCCGGGTAACCGCATCCTCTAACTTTGATATTGGTGACCACTCGCTTATCGTTGGTTTTGAATATGAGCAGCGGGTAGACCGTGCTTATTCATTGGGCGCTCAGGGTATCTGGACTCGTATGCGTCTTTTACAAAACCAGCCCAATGAGCAATTAGACATTGCCAACCCCAGACCCGTATTTGATAGCGATGGTAACTACCAAGACACCATTAATTATGATTACCTATACGATGAGAACGCCAGTAGTAAGTTTTCTGAAAGTGTGAGAGCCAAACTAGGTCTTAATCCTAGAGGAACAGATCGTATTAATGTGGATAATTTAGATCCTAATTTCTTCTCTTTAGACATGTTCTCTGCTGATGAGGTTATCAACCCTAATGGAAACAGAGGTGTTTCATATTATGGATACGATTATACTGGCAACATCATTGACAATCAACCTAGTGTGGAGGAATTCTTTACCGCCCGTGATGAGAATGGTCGCTTTACCCGTCCGGTGGGTGCTTTTAGACCCCTTTATATAGCTGGTTACATACAAGATCAATTTACTTACCGTGACTTAACCTTTAACGTAGGGGTGCGGGTAGACCGTTTTGACCTGAACCAGAGTGTGTTAAGAGATCCTTACATTCTTCCTCCTTTCTACACCGTAGGTGATATACCCAACACCCCTCTTGCTGAAGAGGCAGGAACAATTCCAGCAGGCATTGGTCAGGATTATGCGGTTTACGTGAGCGATTTTGACTACGGTAACGCTAGTATTGTGGGCTATAGAAATGGTGATCAATTCTACAATGCCGATGGTGAGCCTATTAGTGACCCAGGCCTTTTATCAGATTTAGCAGGTGGTGGCATTAAGCCTTTCTTAGTGAACCCACCTGAGTCTGATGACCCCAACACTGAGGATATTGATGAATCAGCTTTGGGCGCAAGTATCACTGCAGAATCTTTTGAGGATTATGACCCACAGGTGGTGGTGATGCCAAGAATTGCTTTCAATTTCCCTATTACCGATGAAGCAATATTCATTGCGCACTATGATGTGTTGGCTCAGAGACCTACTACTGCTTTCTCAAGACTGGATCCGTTTCAGTATTTAGATCTTCAGAATTTGAGAAATGCTGGAATATTTAATAATCCCAACCTGTTGCCGCAAAAAACCACGGAGTATGAGATTGCTTTTAAGCAGGCTCTTACTCAAAAGTCAGCTTTAAAAATCGCGGCTTTCTATCGTGAGTTGCGGGATCTACTTCAAAGTGTGAATTATCCTGAGGCTTATCCAATTACTTACGTGGCCTATGGTAACCGCGACTTTGGTACGGTTAAGGGTTTTCAATTAGAATATGAATTGAGAAGAACCAATAACCTTAAAATTGACGCAAACTACACCTTGCAGTTTGCCAGTGGTACTGGTTCTTCGGCCACTACCGGTTTGAACCTGGCCAGAGCCGGTGCGCCCGCTTTAAGAACTTTGTTGCCTTTTGATTACGACAACCGTCATCAGTTTTTGGTGCGCCTTGACTGGAGATACGGAAGAGGTCTCAACTACAACGGACCTACCATTAACGGCAAGAATATTTTGGAGAATTTTGGGGTGAACCTGGTAATGAATGCGCTTTCAGGAAGACCGTATACCAAACGTGACCGTGCTTATGCGGTTACTGCTTCGGCCTCTTCAAGCTCACAAACTGTGGGTCAGGTGAACGGAGCCCGTTTACCTTGGCAGGTTACTTTTGATATGCGAATCAATAAGTCTTTCTTGTTGTCTAAAAATGGTAAAAAGTCATTAGATGTGTATTTGCAAATTCTAAACCTGTTTAATACCATGAACGTGGTTAGCGTATACCCCTTTACCGGCAGTCCTGATGATGATGGTTTCCTATCTTCAGAACAAGGTCGTGCTCAGCTTGCTAGCCAGGTAGATCAACAAGCGTTTATAGACTTGTATAATAGAAGAATGAATAACCCTTTCAACTTCTCTTTACCAAGGAGAGTACGTTTGGGTATCTCCTATAACTTTTAATAAAATTAACCTAGGATATGAATATGAATAGATTACTAACTGGAAGCTTACTAATGTTACTCTTTGCAGGAGCATTGTGGGCACGCGAGCCTGAGGTGAGCAAGACCAACAGGAAATCGGTTCTAAAGCAATTAGCTGAGAACTGTGCTCCGGCTACTGCTCAAAGTGATTTGAACATAAATAACGTAAGAGCCCGTATCCTTAATGGAGGTGACATGTGGTGGGATTTGAATATAGCCCAGTACGAGGTTCCTAAGGGAAGTAATAAGCACTCCATGTTTGCTGGAGCTCTGTGGCTGGGAGGAATTGATGAGGCTGATCAATTGAAACTAGCGGCCATGACCTATCGCCAGAGGGGAGTAGATTATTGGCCTGGCCCGCTAGACGAAGGAGCCAACGTTTCAGAGGCAACTTGCCAAGAATATGACCGTCACTGGATTATTTTTAGAAGTGAAGTAGAAACCCATGCGGCATGGATTGAATGTAAAGAAGATCCTAATTGTAATGCCGATGCCACTTTTCCGGGTTATGCCGGAAACATTCCGCAATCTATTTTAGACTGGCCGGGTAATGGTATTAATGGTGAATTCCCTACTAAGTTAGCGCCCTTTAATGAGTCAGATACCAACGGCTTACCTGGGCTTTATGAGCCAGAATGGGATTATCCAGGTTATGACCTCACCCGTCAAGCGGATTGTCAGGCTAAGGAAAATGACTTCTTGTACGGTGACCAAACCATTTGGTGGGTGTATAATGATAAAGGAAATATTCACACTGAATCAGGTGCAGCCTCTTTAGGTTTTGAAATTAGAGCACAGGCTTTTGCTTTTACCTCTAATGATGAGATCAACAATATGACCTTTAACAACTACCGTATTCTTAATAAGTCAAGCTTTAGATTGGCTGATACTTATTTTGGTACTTGGTTTGACCCCGATATTGGAAACGCCTTTGACGATGTTATTGGTAGTGATATTGCGCGTGGTTTGGGCTATTGCTACAACGGTGATAATGATGATGAAGGTGCACTAGGATATGGTACCAATCCTCCGGCCATTGGCTTTGACTTCTTCCAGGGCCCCTTTGCTGATTATTTTGATGGTGTAGATAATGACCGTGATGGTTGTGTGGATGGGATTTTGGTAGATGGCGTATGCCAACCAGAAGATCCTTCTATTGGCCGCAATGAGCGTATCATTATGTCCGGTTTCATGTATTATAACAATGGGTTTAATTTTAGTGGTCCTGAAGGCACTACAGATCCGGATAACGCTGAAGAGTTTTATCGTTTATTACGCAGTATTTGGAAAGATGGTCGCCCGCTGGTGATTGAAACCCCATCGGGCCCCGGTCAAACCGGAAACGGTGATGGTTACGTACAAAATACCGCTGGTTTTGAAGAAACCAAGTTTGCTTATCCTGGTAACAGTTTTGATACTACCGGTGCCTTCCCCCCCGATGGTCCTAGGAACTGGTACGAATCACCTAATAACCTGGCTGATAAACGTGGTCTTCACACGGCTGGGCCATTCTCCTTAGCACCAGGTGCCCTTAACTTTATTACCACTGGTACCGTATGGGCACGTAATTTTACCGGTAGTGACCTTTTTGCCTCTGTGAATGATGTGATTGTAGCAGATGATAAAGCGCAAAACTTATTTGACAATTGCTTCCAGGTACTGGACGGTCCTGATGCTCCAGAATTGGAGATTGTAGAATTGGATCAGGAAATAATTATCAATTTCACCAATGCTTTTGATGAAAACATTATTGGCTACGAGCAAATTGATCCACTAATTCCGCCCCAGCCTAACTGGACGCCAGCACAGATTGATAGCGCAGAAAGAGAAGGCTATTTCAGCTACGTATTTGAAGGATTCCAAATTTTTCAAGTTGAAAACCGTGACGTAAGTGTAGATAATTTATACGATCCGGCCCAATCAAGACTAATCGCACAATGTGACTTGAAGAATGATGTAGGCCAATTGGTTAATTACACAGAGTCTCCAGACTTGGTAGGTAACCCCTTGACTCCTATGGACATGACTTTAGAAGCTAATAATGATGGTATCCGTTTAAGCTTCAGAGTAACTGAAGATGCCTTTGCCGAAGGGGATCGAAGACTTGTAAACAATAGGGAATACTATTTTTATGTGGTGGCCTACGCCCAGAACGACTACATCACCTTCCAGCCTTCGCAACAGAGCGATCAAACCAACGCTCAAAAGGAGCCTTATTTGGCCGGGAGAAGAAATATTGGGGATGGATCCAAGCCTTACGTAGCCATACCTAGTAGAACCGAAAACATGCGGGATGGTACAAATCTAGGTGCAGAATGGGGTGATTTGGCCCAAATTACCAGATTGGCTGGTGTGGGCAATGGAAGCACCTTCTTAAAAGTGGCACAAGAAACTCGGGATGCTATTGTGGCTAACTTCTTTTCAGAAGAGATTGACTACTTACCTGGTGGTGCACCCATTGAAGTGAAAATTATTGATCCCTTTAAAGTGCGCAATGGTAATTATAGAATTGAGCTGAACGGCACCGAAGACACCAGTACCTGGAATTTAATCACCGATGACGGTATAGTAAGACAGAGTTCTTCTTCCCTCACTTATGAGGGTGAAGAGATTTTCTTCGACTACGGTTTTTCAGTATCTATAAGCAATACCGTTTCACCTGGTTTTAATAAGGATGGCTCGGTGAATAATGGTGTAATTGGCGGTCAAATCACTTTTGATGAGCCTGCTAATAGTTGGTTAACCGGAATACCCGACTCAGATGGTGAAAACCCCACCAACTGGATTTTAGCTGGTTCCAATGACGTGGCAGATGATAACCTCCCCACGGCCTACTATAATGATATTACTGCTAGTACAAGTAATAACGTAGACGCCCAAGGAGATTTTGAAACCATTTTAGGTGGAACCTGGGCCCCAGTGGCTCTGGCGAGTAATGTGCCCGCTTTGGGTACCCCAGCTGATGAACCTCCTCAAGACAGAAGTCTTGGTTTTCCAGTAAGACCTGATATTGCCTTTAGCAGTTTATACAGCATTGAAGACTTGCCTAACATTGATGTGGTGATTACCAAAGATCCCTCTATGTGGTCTAGAGTCCCCGTTTTAGAAATGGGCAATATTCAAAGCGCCAATGAAGGCCAGGCGGAGCTCTTCAGATTAAGAGAAGGCTTCACTCGTAACTTAGTGAATGGACAATTAGTAATTGACACCACCTCCCGAGGGTGGAGCTACTTCCCGGGTTACGCCTATAATGTAGAGACTGGCAATAGATTGAACCTTGTGATGGGTGAGAACTCTTGGTTGAAGTCAGAAAATGGGGATGACATGCTATTTAACCCTACAGCCAATATCACGCAAAAGCTTGGTAACGTAGCCTTGGGTGGTATGCACACGGTATATGTTTTAGCAGACTCGGCTTCTTTTAGAAGTAAGGGTCGTGAATTTGTGGATCTTACTTACAAAGGAGACGACATAGAGGATTATCCAATAAGAGACGAATTGGAAAACCTAGGGGGTATCCGTGAGGCGGATGTGTTTGGTTCTATGGCCTGGTGTACCATAGGTTTTCTTACCAGCAACAATTTTGTATATGATTCCTATGATGAAATTCCATCCGATGTGCTTATTGAGCTCCGCGTACAAAGCGACTTCAGTGCTTCACAAACAGTTTTAAATGATGGTAACCCGGTGTATGAGTTTAGCCTAGATGGTTTAGCTCCTGATACTTCTAACCTGTCTATTGCTAAAAGAGCGCTTGATAATATCCGAGTGGTACCTAACCCATACTACGGCTCTTCAGCGTACGAAGATGGGCAGTTAGATAACATAGTTAAGATCACTAATTTACCTCGTCAATGCGAGATAAGCATTTTCCAAACTAATGGTACGTTGGTGCGCTCCATAACAAAAGACAACAGCCAAACTTTTGTGGAGTGGGATCTTAAAAACGACTTTAATGTTCCTATTGCCAGTGGAGTGTATCTTATTCACATAGATGCTGGTCCAATTGGTGAAACCGTTGTGAAATGGATGGGCACATTACGTCCGGTTGACTTGAATGCATTCTAAAGAGAACTTGTTAGACTATGAAATATTTTAAACAAATAGCTTTAGCCACCACGCTTGTAGGGTCTCTAACTACCTTGCAAGCCGGTAACCCCCAACGTGCTGGTTCAGCTGGTGCATCAGAACTGTTGATAAACCCTTGGGCCCGTGCGGCCGGTTGGAACGCATTAAACGTAGCCAACGTGCGCGGGGTAGAAGCTACTTACGTAAATATTGCGGGAGCGGCTTTCACCGAAAAAACAGATGTAGGCTTCTCAAACACGCAGTGGCTTGTAGGTGGAGATATCTCTATCAACGCGGCTGGCTTTAACCAGGCGGTAGGTGAAAATGGTGTGCTTACGGCTAATTTTGTGAGTTTTGACTATGGAGATTGGGAACGAACTACCGAGAGTAACCCTGAGGGTGGAATTGGTACCGTTAGTCCCAGTACCGCCATTATTGGTTTGGGTTACGCTCAAAAATTTACTGAAGCCATCCGAGGTGGTATTAACGTAAAGTTGTATTCGTCTACTTCTGTAGATATGTCGGTAACCACCGCGGTTGTGGATGCAGGAGTTCAGTATGTAACCGGTAAATCAGATGAGTTTAAATTTGGTATAACCCTTAAAAACGTAGGACCCGAGGCTGAATTTTCCGGTGACGGACAGTCAGTGACACTGCCAGTTCCTCAAGGGGGATACGCTCAGGCTTATGATGAGCGTGCAGCTGCCTTTGAGGTACCGGCAACCTTGTTAATAGGGGGTAGTTATGATTTCCTTTTTAGTCAGCAGCGCTTAACCGTGGCTGGTTCGTTTCAGTCCAACTCGTTTGAGAAAGATATTTACTCTGTGGGCGCAGAATACTCAATGAAAGAGATGATCTCTGCAAGGGTGGGGTACTCCTTCTTTGATAACCGCGTATACGAAGTAGAAACTTCTGTTTTCACAGGTTTTAGCGCAGGTGTTTCTTTTGACTTACCACTGAGCAAAAATAACCGCAACATTATTGGGGTTGATTACTCCTACCAAGCCACCCGTCTTTTTGACGGGGTCCACAGCTTCGGGGTAACCTTTAAACTATAGAATAGAGAGCGTTAAGTAGCACTTTACTATTTTTGCACAATAAGAAAAGGCCTTTTTCAAGGTCTTTTTCTTTTTTTAATTACAGACAATTATGGGATATAGTTATTATACAAAAGAGGGCTTAGATAAGCTCAAGGCCGAACTGGAGCAGATGAAATCTGTAGAGCGGCCTAAAATATCACAGCAAATAGCCGATGCAAGAGACAAGGGCGATTTGTCTGAAAATGCCGAGTACGATGCCGCTAAAGAAGCTCAAGGACTGTTGGAAATGAAGATCAGCAAATTAGAAGATACCATTGCCAATGCACGAATTTTAGATGCCAGTAAAATGGATACTTCTAAAGTAATGGTGCTTTCAAAAGTAACCATCAAGAACTCTAAAACTGGTGCTGAAATGACTTATCAATTGGTGAGCGAATCTGAAGCAGATCTAAAGGCTGGCAAAATTTCAGTGAACTCGCCCATTGGTAAAGGGCTGGTAGGAAAAAAGAAAGGCGAAATTGCGGAGATACAAACGCCTTCCGGTAAAATGGCCTTTGAAATTACCAACATAAGCTTAGACTAATGGCTAGTTTATTTACTAAAATTATTGAAGGCAAGGTTCCCAGTTACACAGTAGGCGAGACTGAACATAGCTATGCCTTTTTAGATATTAACCCTTTACACCAAGGTCACGTATTGGTGGTGCCTAAAAAAGAGGTGGATTACTTATTTGACCTGCCTGAAGCCGATTACCAAGAGCTATGGACTTTTGCCAAAAAAGTGGCAGCAGCTATTGGTAAGGCCATTCCTTGTAAAAGGGTGGGTTTGGCAGTGATTGGGCTGGAAGTACCTCATGCTCATATTCACTTAATTCCCATCAACAACGTAAGTGACATTGACTTTAGCCGGCCCAAGTTATCCTTTTCAGAAGATGAAATGAAGGAAATCGCTACTAAGATTAAGGCGCAGCTTTAAGTTTAATTGCAGATAAGAAGTTATTTTTTCCCGGAGATTCTTCCGGGATTTTTTTTGAGGTATTCTTCCCAGTTTTTAGCCGATTGGCTACTCACCGGATTGCCGGCCTGATAATGATGGCAAAGCGCCACTGCCAGCCCGTCTGTGGCATCTAAAAACTGGGTGGTGAGCCTTTGGTTAAAGGCCTTTTCCATCATAGTGGCTACTTGTTCTTTGCTAGCTGCACCGCTGCCGGTAATGCTTTGTTTTATTTTACGAGGTGAGTACTCAGTTACCGGAATATCTCGGTACATGGCTGCGGCCATGATCACTCCCTGAGCGCGACCTAACTTGAGCATACTTTGAACGTTCTTACCGTAAAACGGAGCTTCTACAGCTAATTCATCAGGTAGGTACTCTTCCACTAATTTTAGAGTGGTTTCAAAAAGGTGTTTCAGTTTAGTGTGGTGGTCTTTGAGCTTGGAAAAATGCTTAACATCCAGATGTAAAATTTTCACCTTTTTGCCCAAAGTTTTAATCACCCCGTAGCCCATAACATTGGTGCCTGGGTCAATTCCTAAAATTACTTTCTCCTGCTTCATTGCCCCTAATATAAAGTAATACCTTTACCCGTAAACAGAGGATCTTGTTAGTTTTCACTGGTTTTTTGGGTGCTTGTTTGCTGCTGTACGGGTTTTTTATAACCTACCTGTCAGCAGGTTTTAAGCGCCTACGCTTTGGCCAAAAGCCAGACCGTAGCACGCTGCCGCCCTTTTCCTTAATTGTGCCCTACTGTAATGACTCAGCGGGCATTGCATCTTTGCTGCCCAGCTTAGAGTCCAACCTAGAAAGCGTGGCCTCTCCATACCAACTGCTATTTGTGAATGATCATAGCCTTTCGGCCGAAAGGCAAAAAGTACAAAAACTACTGGAGGCAAGTACGCTTGCTGTGGCGCATCTTGATAATGAGGGCCAGCCCGGGAAAAAGCAGGCTTTGCGCACAGCTTATAAACACGTGCAAAATGACCTCATTGTGCAAACCGATGCGGACTGCATTTTAAAACCTTCTTTTTTTCAAGCGATACTCCGGCCATTTTCTAAGCCCGTGGTTACAGTCAGTCTGGGTCTGGTAAAAATGATACCCAAGCCGCACTTTTGGCCGCAGTTTGCCGCGTTGGATTTTCTCAGCTTGCAGGCTTCAGGCTTAAGCCTGGCAGCCATGGGTTGGCCCATAATGGGTAACGGAGCCGCTATTGCCTACAGAAAAGAACTCACAGGCTTGAATTTGCCGGGTGCGCATTGGCCCAGTGGCGATGATGTTTTTCTCATTCAACATCAGGCTAGCTTAGATGCAAAAAGGGTAGCCACAGCTCCAGACGCCCAAGTTACCACAGCAGCTCCTGAGTCATTTAAAATCCTTTTGAACCAGCGCATACGCTGGGGCGCCAAAACCACTGATTATCCCAGCTTGGCAGCCCGTTTGGTAGCCATCTTTGTAGCCTTTATAAATGCATTGTTGGTACTGACCTTTCTAACGCCCTTAATTTGGGGCTTACAGTCACTTTGGCTAGCTCTTTCCGGTTTACTTCTCAAGGCATTTGCTGATTACCTTTTCCTAAGCGCCTTTGCCCAGGCCAGTGAGCAGCCAAAGCAAATGCACGGCTATGGATTTAAGGCCATGCTTCATCCTTTCTTCACCAGCTTTACGGTGCTCATGATTTTAGGGAGCGGTAAGAAGGTCTCCTGGAAAGGCCGTTCTGCGGCACCTGTTAAGCCTTAGCCCTGGTAATCTGCCGGAAGTCTCGGCCAGAGGGGCTTTGGTAAAGCTCTAGGTCAAAGCGGCTGAGGGCGGCAAAAAGGTGTTCAAAAATGTCACTTTGAATCCCTTCATAATTTACCCAGGCAATGTCATTGCTAAAGCAATAGATCTCTAAGGGCAATCCGTTGGGCCCAGATTGCAACTGCCGCACCATTACCGTTTCTTCATTGGCCACCTTAGGGTGCTCTTGTAAGTAATTAAGCGCGTAATTTCTGAAAATACCCAAGTTGGTCATGTGCCTGCCGTTGATCAGCTCCTGCTTATCTACTTTCCGTTCACTGTTGAAAGTATCAATTTCATTTTGGCGCTGGTTTACATAATCGCGTACCCGCTCGTATTTGAGGCAGCGCTCTCTAAAAGCCTCATCGGCAAATTTCACACTATTTAAATCTATGTATAAGCTGCGCTTAATTCTACGCATACCTTGGCTTTGCATGCCGCGCCAGTTTTTAAAGCTGTCGCTAATGAATGCGTAGGTGGGTACGGTGGTAATAGTCTTGTCCCAGTTTCTAACTTTAACGGTAGTCAGGTTAATTTCAATTACATCGCCATCCGCTCCGTACTTATCCATACTTACCCAATCGCCCAGGCGTACCATGTCATTACCGGCAATTTGAATACTGGCCACCAAGCCCAAAATGGTATCTCTAAAAATGAGTAAGATTACGGCCGTAGCCGCGCCAAAAGTGGTAAGAATGGCTACCGCGCTTTTTTCTACTAAGTTGGAAATGATAAATACCCCAGCCGCAATGTAAATGACAATGAGCAGCACCTGAATGTAGCTGCTTACCGGTTTGCCCTCAAAACGCTTTGAATGCAGTCCAATAAACTCCAGTGCCTTTAAAAACTTGGTGGCCACCCGGGCAATGTTCAAAATGATGTAAATCACCACCAGTTTTTGCAGTACCAAAACCCAAAGGCTGTTGGTATCTGAAAAAATAACGGGCATAGAATAATAGACCAGAATGGCCGGCATCAGGTGCGCGAGTGAAGAGAATACCCGCTTCTCCAGAAACACATCATCATAGGTGTTTTTAGAGCGTTTAACATAACTACTCACCAAATTAAGGATTAGCCTGCGGGCGATAAAGTCTACCAAAAGGCTAATGAAAATTAAGATCAACAGGTCAATGCCTATGGTTATCGGGTTTACCCACGTTTCAGAAAGGCCTTTGCTTAAAAGCCATTCTTGAGCCCAATGGTCTATGCTGGTTGTATTCAAAGAAGTATTTTTTAAAATTAAGGAATGCGTATTACGCTATCTTCACTATAAGCCGATGCATAAAAATAACCAAAAGCATAGTCCTGAGGATTACCTTGGCGGTAAACATTGCCAATAATTAAAGCCGGAGGCGCATCAAAAGGGGTGCCTACCGAAGTTTGCTCATCAATGAGCTGTAGAAAGGAGGCATACTCTGCCGATACGGATTCAAAGCGTACCCTAAAAGTATCGGCCTGGGAGGCGTTTGGTTCTACAAATTCTTCAAAAGGACCAAAAATCGGAAAGGGGGGCAGCAGGTCCCCACCGTAGTATAATCCGTCAAAGTTTTCATCGTCTAACACAAAAATATCGCGCCTAAATAGGGAGTCATTAAGCCAGCGGTTAATTCTAAAAAAATCGCCTACACCGGGTCTTTCCTGAAAATAGAGCAACGCATAGTCTCCCGCCTGAAAAGCCCTTGGGGTGGTGGTACGGTCTAGGGCCTGAATGTTCATGGAGTCTATTTGCGAAACAGGCTTCAGGGTTTCAGGCTTGGTCTCAAAGCACCCACTCACTTTTCCAGGGAAGCCTTCTGGGATAAGTATTTCTAGGTGATAGCGCTGCCCCAATTCTCCTTCTGATTGTCCTAGATATTCTCCTTCTACCACCGGGTTAGGTTCCAGCACCTCCAAAAGGCTATCATTTTTAAAAAGCCTTACTTCGGCATTAGCCACTCTGGGGGTGCGGTTAGCTTCAAAAAAAGCATCTGTGGTGCTTATGGTTACCAGTGCAGGGTGGGTATCACTAATAAAACCATTAATAACCGCCTCAGGGGGCGAATCAGGAACATCTAGTTCTACCACATCCTGGCAGGCGCCCAAAAGAAAAGTGGCGCCAAGTAGCACAAATAAAAACAAACGTTGCGGCATGACTTAAAAATTAAAATTCCAGGTTACAAAAGGAATAATGGTGGCAAAGATGGACAAACGTACCGCCTGGGTTCTAAAGTTGTCAGGGGCTGCAGAGGTTCCATCTTGTTGCTCAAAAAATATGGAATAAGGGTTTCTTCGCGCGTAGGCGTTGTACACCCCAAAAGACCAAGAGCTGTAAAAGCGTTTGGTCGTATCTTTTTCAGGAGTAAAATTGGCCGAAACATCTAAGCGGTGGTAGTTTGGGATGCGGTAACTATTGCGCTGGCGGTAAATGGGTACGGTAAAATCTTGGTACTCAAAACGACCCTCGGGCGGGGTAATAGGCCGGCCGGTTTGAAAAACCCAGGAAGTACTTACATCCCACTTAGGGTTAATTTTATAATTTAAGACAATGCTTAAATCATGGCGTTTATCGAAGTTGGCCGGATACCATTCGCCTGCGTTAATGGCTATGGTAGGGTCTACTCCGCCTACTCGATTTTCGGTTTTAGACCAGGTATAGCTAATCCAGCCGGTAAGTGCGCCTTTATTTTTACGCACCAAAAACTCTAAGCCGTACGAACGGCCAATTCCGCTCAGTAGCTCGGTTTCAATATTTTGATTGAAAATTAGGTCCGCGCCATTGCGGTAATCTACAATATTGTCAAAGGTTTTGTAGTAGAGTTCTACACTAGACTCATAGGTGTTTTGCTCAAAATTTTGAAAGTAGCCCACCGCCACCTGATTTACCGTAGCTGGTTGGATGTATTGGCCGGCTGGCCGGTACAAGTCAACCGGAGTAGGCGAGGTGGTATTGCTAATGAGGTGGATGTATTGACGCGTACGGTTGTAGCTACCCTTGATGCTTTGCTCATCATTAAAGCGGTAGTTTACACTTAAACGTGGCTCCAGGCCTGCCCAGTCATTGTAGGCCGCAATTATTTCTCCCGTACCAAAAACGGTGGAGTCTATCAGGGTTTCAGCGGTGGGTAAATCGGGGTCTTGATAGGTGTACACCGTGCGGGAGCCTAAATTGTAAAACTGACTGTAGCGCAGGCCATACTGCACGGTAAGCAAAGGACTGAATTTTATTTGGTGGCTAATGTAGGCGCTGGGTTCCAGGGCGTATTCTTCTTCTAAAAGAATATCAGGCCGGAAATTCGTTTCAATGAAGCCTGGTTTAAACCGATAGTAGATGCCTTCAAAACCGTAATCAATTTGGTTTTTGTCATTAGGGTAGTAATTGAACTGCGTTTTAAAGTGGTAATCCTGTATGGTAGAGGTAAGCCTAAAGGTTATTTCATCATCAGCGGGCGTGCCCAAACTGTAGGTGTAATCACTAAAAATAAGGCTAAAATTGGCAAAGGTTTTTGGGCTAAAAAGGTGATTCCAGCGCAGGGAGCCAGTAGCATTACCCCAGTCAAAATCAAAAAAGTTTTCAATGCCAAATACGTCCCGGCCAAAGTACCCTGAAAGAAACAGACGGTTTTTTTCGTTGATGGTCCAATTGAGTTTGGTGTTTAAATCGTAGAAGTACAAGATGTTTTGATTGATAGCCTCATCGGGCGATAGACCCAGAAAAATATCTGCGTAAGACCTGCGGCCGGCCACCATGAAAGAGGCTTTTTCTTTTACAAGGGGCCCCTCTACCAAAAGCCGGCTGGAAAGTAGTCCTATGCCCCCGGTGGCGGCAAACTCACGGTTGTTGCCGTCAATTTGTTTCACGTCTACCACAGAGCTCAGGCGGCCTCCGTAATTTGCGGGTATGCCGCCTTTGTAAACCTTTACATCTTTTACGGCATCGGCATTAAAAATGGAGAAAAAGCCAAATAAATGGGAGGAGTTGTACACCGGGGCTTCGTCTAAGAGAATTAAATTCTGATCAGTATTGCCACCGCGCACATTAAAGCCGCTTGAGCCTTCACCAATGGTGCTGATGCCCGGCAACAAAGTGAGCGAGCGTATGATATCGGCCTCGCCTAAAAGTTGCGGCATTTTCTTTACTTCTTTTACGCTGAGCTTGGCTACGCTCATTTCTACGCTACTCACGTTTTGGTCCAATTTTTCAGCGGTTACTTCAACCGCTTCCAGCTCTTCAGTAGCAGGGGTAAGTTCAAAGTTCAGGGTTTGATCGGCCTTTAGAGCCACCGTTTTTTTGTATGCTTGATACCCTATGTACTGAATTTTAAATTCATACTCCCCGGCCGGAAGCGTGATAGAATAATAACCATAGGCATTGGTGGTGGTACCGGTTTTTTGCTCTGGAACCACCAAATTAACGCCAATTAACTCTTCACCGGTTTGTGCATCGCGCACGTAGCCACTAAGGGTTACGGTCTTTTGCGCCCAAAGGGAGGAGCTGCAAAACACCGCGAGAAAAAGGGAGAACCAAAAGTTTCCTTTCATTTTAACAGTTTATTTGTGCTTGAAAAAACACCTATTTGTAATTTCGGTTGTTACTTTAGTAGCTTTAGAGCCGGTGAGCATTTTAATAGCCGGCAAATGTAGAACTCCTCTAATTAGGCTGCGTTAAAAATATTTTAAAATAAATGGAAAAATTCCCCAAAGGTTTGCAGATAATCAACAAGTTACGCTATGTAATAGTCCTGGTGGCCATTGGCATAGGGCTTAGCTTTTACAATTATGGAGAAGCCAGCTCTAAAAAAGACAAGGTAATTATGGAGCTGGTGTACCGGGTGTTGAACTCCACCCACTTTTCACCCGCCACAATAGATGATGCTTTTTCGGCCAAAGTGTACACTAATTTTTTAGAAGACATTGACTTTAGCAAGCGCTTTTTTCTGCAGTCAGATTTGGATTTACTCCAAAGCCATAAGCTGGAAATTGACGACCAGATAAAACAGGCCGATCTGTCCTTTTTTGAAGAAGCGTATGAGGTGTACCAAGAGCGATTGAAACAGTCAAAAACCTATGCCTTTGCGGTTTTGGACCAGCCTTTTGATTTTACCCTGGAAGAGAGCATTGACACAGATGATGAAGAAAGAGCTTACGCGGAGAATCAGGAAGAACTTCAAGAACGTTGGCGGAAATACTTGAAATACCGC
Organism: uncultured Bacteroidota bacterium; assembly: GCA_913057235.1. Lineage (GTDB taxonomy): Bacteria > Bacteroidota > Bacteroidia > Flavobacteriales > Schleiferiaceae > CAJXNI01. The sequence goes on along the minus strand of CAJXNI010000023.1, from coordinate 2,889 downwards.
ACCCTTAACCGTTTGGAAGAAATGGTGGAAGACAACGCTAAAGACGCGGAGAAATTTGACACCGTGGCGCTTAAGCCCCTGGCAGAACTGGAGGCCAAGGCTCGTGAAAAGGTGCGTGAAACCCATGAGCAGTGGTTTGACAATTTGCAAGACATGGAACGCATAGACTGGGTGGCTGCTTACATGAACACCATTACCGGTTTGTACGATCCGCACACGCAGTACTTTCCGCCTGAGAAGAAAGAAGACTTTGAAGTAAGTATGACCGGCCAAATAACGGGCATAGGCGCGCAGTTGCAACAAAAAGGGGATTATGTTTCTATTGCCAAAATTATAACCGGTAGCCCTTGCTGGAAACAAGGCGACCTGGAAGTAGGCGATAAAATTTTGAAAGTGGCCCAGGGCGAAGACGATGAAAATCCCGTTGATATGGTGGGCATGAAAGTGCGCAAGGCGGTGAATTACATCCGCGGAGAAAAAGGCACCGAGGTGATTTTAACCGTGCGCAAACTAGACGGGCAAAAAATGGACATTCCCATTATTAGAGACGTGGTTGAGTTGGAGTCCACCTTTGCTAAATCGGCCTTGCTGGAAGAAGGCGATAAAAAATATGGCTACATAAAGTTGCCCAAATTTTACGTGAACTTTTACGGAGATGCTAATCACGATTGTGCCGAAGATGTGGAGGCTGAATTGGAAAAACTGAAAGACGCCAATGTAGAGGGGGTAATTTTAGACCTCCGCAACAATGGCGGTGGTTCTTTGCAAGGTGTGATAGATATTGTTGGGCTGTTTATTGATGAAGGCCCCGTGGTACAGGTGAAAGCTCCGGGCCGCAGGCCGCAGGTGCTTGAAGACGATGACCGTGGTTTGGTGTATGACGGTCCGCTGGTGGTAATGACCAACCGTTTTTCGGCCTCAGCCTCTGAAATTTTTGCGGCTGCCATTCAAGACTACGGCCGCGGGGTAATTGTAGGTAGCCAAAGCACCTTTGGTAAAGGCACCGTGCAAAATGTATTGGACATGGACCGTGCGGTGGGCATTAGCGCCAATGACGTAAAACCCTTGGGTGCTCTTAAATTAACCATTCAAAAGTACTACCGCATTAATGGTGGCACGCCCCAACTAAGAGGGGTTAGCCCCGATGTGGTTTTACCCGATAATTACATGCACACCCCCATTGGTGAGAAGGAACAAGAATATGCCTTGCCTTACAATGAGATTGAAGCAGCCAGCTACCAGCCCTGGCCTAAGGCAGCTCGTAATTTAGAGGAGGTGCGCACAGCCAGTGCGAAACGCATAAAAGGCAATGCCAAATTTCAGTTGATTGAGGAGTATGCGCAGTGGATTAAAGATGAACGGGAAAACACGGTAGTTCCGCTTAACTATGAAACCTATAGGGCACAGCAGCAAGCCTATCGCCAAAAGGCAGAACGCTATAAAAAAATGCAAAAAAGCACCGATACCCTTGCGGTGAAGGCCAATGAAGCTGATTTGGAAAAAATAAACGCCACGGAAGAAGATAAAGCCAAGGCCGAAAACTGGCACAAAAACATCAGTACGGATTTGCTGCTGCAAGAAGCCCTGGCCATTTTAAAAGACGTAGAGCCCGGATAGCTTTGAGTAACCTGAAACAATTACTAAAAGATCCTTTAGGAGCAGGGGGAATACTGGTTATTCTCCTTGCTTTTTTTTGTGCGCTTTTTGCTTACGCTCTCATTCCAGACAACAGCCCCAATGCCAATCAGATGAATTTGGCCCTGGCCGGAAAAAAGCCAGGCTTCTCAGTGAGCCAGCTGCAGGTGCCTTTTGAAGAGCCTCAGGAAGTCTCCTTTTTTACCCAGCTATGGCAAGGCAAGCCACTACAGCATCAGGTAATAACCATTAGTACTCACCGCCAGCAGGGAGATAGTATTTTTTACCGCCCTTACCCGCAAACTCAGGGTGAAGAAAAGATTATACCTGTGGCGGCCTTTGGCTCCAATGGCTTTTCAGCCGATGCGCATGTTCAAGAGAAAACCTTTTGGCTGGGTACAGACCGGTTTGGCCGCGACCTGCTGAGCCGTTTGCTTTTAGGCACCCGTGTTTCTTTTTCAGTGGGCTTTGTAGCGGTGCTTATTTCCTTACTGGTAGGTATTCCATTGGGCGCTATGGCGGCCTATTACGGAGGCTGGCTTGATAAGGTGATTATGTGGTTCATTAACGTGGTTTGGTCCATACCGGGTTTATTGCTAGTAATTGCCATTACGCTGGCCTTGGGCAAAGGCTTTTGGCAGGTTTTTGTGGCCATTGGCTTTACCATGTGGGTGGAAGTGGCGCGGGTAGTACGCGGACAAATCCTGGGGGTAAAAGAAAAAGAGTACGTACAAGCCGCGCAGGTTTTGGGCTACAGTGATTTCAGAATCCTCTTCAAACACATTTTACCAAATGTTACCGCGCCCTTAATTGTAATATCGGCTGCTAATTTTGCGGCTGCCATTTTGGTAGAAAGTGGTTTGAGCTTTTTAGGCATAGGCGCCCAGCCCCCCATGCCCAGCTGGGGTAGCATGATTAAAGACCACTACGCTTATTTAATAGTAGATAAAGCCCATTTGGCCATAATGCCGGGTTTAGCCATTATGCTTTTGGTCTTGGCTTTTATGATGCTAGGCAACGCTTTGCGCGATGTCCTAGACGTGCGGGCCTAGTATTTTTTGGCTTTAACTAAACGGTGCTTGGTTTAACAGTTCGACCTTATTAGTTTTAAGGTTCTAATTTTTAAAGTATGCCAACCAACCTATTGCGTATTTTCTTCTTCTTGCTGCTATCCAGTGCTGCGTTAAAGGCCCAAAGCCCCACATTTTTAGACAGCACCGCTGTTTGGAATATGGAGTGGTCTTTTTTTAGAGA
>CAJXNI010000022.1 GCA_913057235.1 uncultured Bacteroidota bacterium | reverse complement strand
GCGCTAAGGTAAAGCATGGCTTTGGCACCACCAATTTTGCTTTACTCGTTTATGGGGTTATGAGTTTATTAGGTTTATGGGGTTTATTGAGTTTATGGGGTTTACTGAGTTAGCTGAGTAGCCAGCTTGCTAATAGGCTCACATCTTAACCAGAAGCCAGGCTATTCCTGCGGACTGTGGACTATCAACCTTAAACCAAAATTCTACCGAACGCTTCACCAAACGTTGTACATCCAATACTTTTTCATTAGCACTAATCTCTAGAAGATACGTTCCAGCGGCTAAAGCTTCTAAGTTTAGCACCTGTTGGTTGTTTTGGTAGTTTTCTAAGCGATAGCTTTTGAGAAGCTGGCCGTGGGTACTCAGCACCTTAAATTCTAAAGGCCCGGCTAGACCCGCTTCCAACCAATTCCAGGTTAAGGTAACCCTCTCTACTGCGGGGTTGGGGTACAAACTAAAATAACTACGCTTGCCAGCCAATGTCTCGGGCAAACCAATATTTTGACAGCCCGGCACTAAACAGCCGAAGCTATCGGTTTTTACCAGCCAAGTGTGGGCGCCCAAGCCATTGCGGTCTAAAAAATAACCGCCAAACAGCATACCGCCATCTTGCGTAAACAGCATGGATTCTAAAACACCTTGATCGCTAAAAAAATCGGTGCCGTTAAAATACTCCCTAAACCACAGGCTATCACCTTGTGGGCAAAACTTAAAGGCATAGCTGCCCCAATTAAGACTTTGGGCGTAGCCTCCTGTAATGAAATTACCATCTAGGGTAGTAGCAAAGAAACTAGTCTGCAGATTTAATACTCTAGGTCCAATAAGGGTATCTAAAGAAATTGCACCTGATGCTGAAACAACACCATAACGTAAGTAAGTCCAATACTCATTGCTCCATGGTTCTTCTTGGTTGGAAGTAGTTACAAAAGCCACGGTGCTATCACTTAACTTTTGCAAGAGCACTTCATTATTACCTTCTGGACCGGTAAGTTCCAAGCGCCATTCTTCTTGGCCTAGGCTGTCGGTTTTTAGGAGTAAGCCTTGGTTCTTACGAGTACTGGTGCTAGCGAAAAAACTGCGGATGCCGCTAAAAATATATCCCCCATCCTTTTGGACAACGCCATCGAAAAGCGCATAACCACCTTGCTCATTTAAGTTTTGTGGGCTAAAAAGTGTTTCATGGCTTACGTTTAGATTACTGTCTAGTCAAACGGCCAAGCCTTGAAATTGACTGTTACTAAGGTTTAAATGATTGCCCAGTAAAACAACATCATTACCACTAACCACTAAACCCATAGCATCAGTTAGCTGCAAATTCTGATACGAATAGTCCCAAGTTTTTAACGTATCTAAATGCTTATTGAAATAAGTAAGGTGCATACCGGCACTATTTCCAGTGTAAAACACCGTGGCCAACTTAAGCCAGCCATCTTTGTATGGTTTTAAACAGTTCCTGCAATCTTCGTAAAAATAGCCCATATCAAACTATCCATTTTCACAAACCGCCCCTGTAAATCAAAATATTGCAATTCTAATTCGTGATCATTGCCTACGTTATTGCCCTGTTGCAACACTACATAGCCCGTATCAGTAGCCAATAAATTGTTTTCATTATTGCCAAAAATGTGAATGCTATTAAAATATTGGCTTTGGGCAAAGGCCGGAATTAGCCAAACATAAAAGAAAACGGCTATTTTACTTTTTAACCAAACGCTGTACATCTAATATTTTTTCTTGGGTGTGTATTTCCAACAGGTGAGTGCATTTAATCGATCAGAGATTTGGGCATTAGGGTATTTAGGATTTCTAGTGTAAAGCAAGATACAAAAAAGCCCCTCGAATTACTTCAAGGGGCTTTCTTTAAAAAAATCTAGCCGTTGTTATTTTTTAGCGTATTGCTCTTTTAACAAAGCGGTGGTAGTACTACCGGGGCGCTCAATGGGCATGCCCAGGGCACGGTCCCAAATAAGGCTGGAAAGTGTACCTAAAGAACGGCTTACGCCAAACAGTACCGTGTAAAAATCATACTGGGTAAGGCCGTAATGCATGAGCAACTGACCGCTATGGGCATCTACATTGGGCCAAGGATTTTTCACCTTGCCTAAATCTTTTAAAATAGGCGGCACCACTTCGTAAATGCGGCTGATGATCTGGAAGAGCTCATCATGCGGCATGTGCTTTTGGGCAAACTCGCGCTGGGCGGTGTAACGCGGATCCGTTTTACGCAATACTGCGTGACCAAAACCCGGTATCACCTGTCCGTTATTCAAAGTATCTTTTACGTAATTGGCAATTAGTTCTTTGCTGGGCAAGCCTCCGCCCAACTCATCACGCATAGCCAAAGTCCAACGGATTACCTCCTGATTGGCCAAGCCGTGTAGAGGACCCGCCAAGCCATTCATACCGGCCGCAAAAGACTGATACACATCGCTTAAAGCGGAACCTACCAAATGAATGGTGTGCCCTGAAACGTTACCGCCCTCATGGTCTGAGTGGATGGTCATGTAGAGGCGCAGCAACTCTCTAAACTCCTCTCCGGGGAAACCCAGCATGTGGGCAAAATTACCGGCCCAGTCCAGCGAGCTATCGGGTTCAATATGGTCACCGTTGTGGTACATTCTCCGGTAAATGTAGGCGGCCAGGCGCGGCAGGCGCGCAATTAGGTTCATGGCATCATCATAGGTAGGCTGCCAATAATCCTTTTTATTGATTCCCTTGCGGTAGGCTTTCTGAAACTCACTCTCGGTGCGCAGGGCCATAATACCCGTTACAAACTGGGTCATGGGGTGGGTGTGCATAGGTAAAGCATCAATCACCTTAAAAACGTGCGGTGGTATGTTGGCTCTACGCATCCAGTTGTTACTCACCCTGCGTACGGTATCATCATCCGGTAACTCATTAAAGAGCATCAGGTAAAAAATACCTTCGGGTAGCGGTTCGTTACCTCCTGGATAAGCAGGCAGTTTTTCCTGCAATTCAGGGATGGAATATCCGCGGAAGCGAATGCCCTCAGCGGGGTCTAGCTTGGAAGTTTCGGTGATGAGGGCCGGTACACCGCGCATGCCACCATAGAGCTGGCGGATTTTTACTTCGGATATTTTTTCATCGCCATACTCAGCTATAAAGTCTTTTACCTCCTTGGCGGCAGGCTCTATTTTACTCTGAAAGTGCTCTTTTAATCTTTCCATTTCGGGATAAAGTGGGTTTATGAGATTACTTAATAAATTTAAAATCTTTGCCAATGTATTTGGCGGTGTCGGCTAACATTTCTTCAATGCGCAATAGCTGGTTGTACTTGGCCATACGGTCGCTCCGTGAAGCGGAGCCTGTTTTTATCTGACCGGTATTTAGGGCCACGGCTAAATCAGCAATGGTGGTATCTTCTGTTTCACCACTGCGGTGACTCATCACGCAGGTGTAATTATGATTTTGGGCCAGCTGCACCGTTTCTATGGTTTCCGTTAATGTGCCAATTTGATTGACTTTGATGAGAACGCTGTTGGCCGCTCCTTGTTCAAGGCCCTTTTGCACGCGCTCTACGTTGGTTACAAAAAGATCGTCTCCCACCAATTGCACCTTTTCACCAATGGCTTGGTTGAGTTTGGTCCAGCCTTCCCAATCGTCTTCATCCAAACCATCTTCAATGGAAATAATCGGATACTTCTCCACCCAGTTAGCCCAGTAAGCGACCATTTCATCACTGCTTAGCTTTTGGCCATTGCTCTTAAAGTGGTATACCTTTTCTTCCTTGTTGTAAAACTCAGAGGCAGCTGCATCCATGGCAATGTAAATTTGCTCACCTGCTTTGTAACCGGCCCGCTCTATGGCGATGAGTACCGTTTCAATAGCCTCTTCATTAGACTGGATGTTAGGAGCAAAGCCGCCCTCATCACCTACGTTGGTACTGTAACCCTTTTCTTTCAATACCTTTTTCAGGTGATGGAAAATTTCGGTGCCCCAGCGTAAACCCTCTGAAAATGAGCTGGCGCCAAACGGCATTACCATAAACTCCTGAAAATCGATAGCGTTATCGGCATGCTCTCCCCCGTTTAAAATGTTCATCATGGGTACCGGAAGAGTGCGAGCATTTACACCGCCCAGGTAATTGAATAAAGACTGTCCGGTAAACTCTGCTGCGGCCTTGGCCACGGCCAAAGAAACGGCCAGAGTAGCGTTGGCTCCCAACTTAGCTTTGTTGGGGGTACCGTCTAAGGCCAGCATTTTTTGGTCAATGGCCACCTGATCGGTTACGTACATGCCAATAATCTCCGGGGCAATTACTTCGTTTACGTTGGCAATGGCTTTGCTTACGCCTTTGCCCATGTAGGTGTCACCACCATCTCGTAGCTCCACCGCCTCGTAGGCACCAGTTGAAGCACCTGAAGGAACGGCTGCCCGACCGATGATGCCGCCCTCTACCAGAAGATCTACTTCTACAGTAGGATTGCCGCGGCTGTCTAAAATCTGACGAGCGTGAATTTGTTCAATTATTGGCATATTTAATTGTTTTTATGATCGATTAGTTGTTGTACAAAGTTATCAAATAGGTAGGCAGAATCATGCGGGCCAGGAAAAGCTTCGGGGTGGTACTGTACACTGCTCACCGGCTGATCTTTGAGCCTGAGCCCTTGCACGCCATGGTCGTTCAAATGGCGGTGGGTGAGTTCTACATCGGCTGCAACCTCTAAAGCTTCCATACTTACCACAAAGCCGTGGTTTTGGGTGGTAATTTCCCCTTTGCCCGTGAGTACATTTAACACCGGATGGTTGATGCCGCGGTGCCCCTGATGCATTTTATAGGTTTCCAGGCCTTTGGCCAAGGCAATAAGTTGGTGCCCCAGGCATATCCCGAAAACAGGCAGCCCAGTACTGATCATTTGCTGTACCAGGGTTATGGTTCCCTCCATGGCGGCCGGGTCACCGGGACCGTTGGCTATAAACAAACCATGGGGTTGCCAGGCAAGCATCTCCTCTAGCGTAATGGCCATAGGAAATACTCTAAGCACGCAATCACGTTCCGCAAAATTGCGTAGGATATTACGCTTGACGCCCAAGTCTAAAACCGCAATGCGGTGGGCAGCATCTTCATTTCCAAATAGGTAGGGCTCTCGGGTAGCCACCTTACTGGATAGCTCCAGGCCTTCCATGGAAGGTACTTGATCCAATTGCTCGTGCAAGCTTTTTAGGTTGTCCACTTCCGTGGAAATGATGACGTTCATGGCTCCCTTGCTGCGGATGTGGCGAACCAGGGCACGGGTGTCTACATCTGAAATGGCCACCTTATTATTCTCCTCAAAGTAGCTGCGTAAAGAACCATTAGCGCCTGCCCGGCTGTGCTTTTGACTGAAATTCTTGCACACCAAGCCCGCAATTTTTATAGAATCACTTTCTACATCGGTGTCTTTAACCCCATAGTTTCCAATGTGAGCATTGGTGGTAACCATAATCTGCCCAAAGTAACTGGGGTCAGTGAATATTTCCTGATAGCCGGTCATGCCGGTGTTGAAACAAATTTCGCCTGTTGCGGTGCCCTCAATACCTATCGAGCGGCCCCAAAACAAGGTTCCATCGGCCAAAAGAACTACGGCCTTTTTCTTGGGTTGGTATGCCATGTTGTAGAAAATCTGTCAAATTTAAGGGGTAATGTTGACCAAAAAAAAGGGATAAGAACTTAATCGCTCTTATCCCTCGCATATCCTTTGTTAGCTGAAAATCACTCTTCTTTCTTTCCTTCGCCAGCGTCTTCTTTTTTAGCAGCTTTGGGCTTAGCCTCTTTCTCAGGCTTAGCCTCGGGCTCCGCTTTTTTTTCGGCTTTAGGAGCTTCTTTTTCAGCTTTAGCCTCTTTTTTAGGCGCTTCAGTTTTTGGTGCCTCAGACTTTGCATCAGAAGATTTCTTGCCACCTCTGCGTGATCTGCGTGTACCCGACTTGCTTTTTGATTTTTCGTTGGTGTACAACTCATTGAAGTCCACCAATTCAATCAAACACATCTCTGCATTATCACCTAAGCGGTTACCGGTGCGGATGATACGAGTGTATCCTCCCGGGCGGTCACCTACTTTGTCTACTACTTCTCTGAAAAGTTCCGCTACCGCATATTTATTGCGGAGGTAGCGAAATGCCGTCCGTCTGTTGTGGGTATTATCATTCTTAGCCTTGGTAATTAAGGGCTCTACAAAAACCTTAAGCGCCTTGGCCTTAGCTACCGTGGTGTTAATCCGCTTGTGCTCAATTAGTGAACTAGCCATGTTAGCTAGCATAGCCTTGCGGTGAGAATCGGTTCTACCTAAGTGATTTATTTTCTTTCCGTGTCTCATCAGGGATTTATTCCTTGTCTAGTTTATATTTCGCAATGTCCATTCCAAAGTTTAGACCCTTGCTTTCTACCAATTCATCTAATTCTGTAAGTGACTTTTTACCAAAGTTTCTGAACTTCATCAAATCACTTTTGGTGTAGGTTACCAAGTCGCCTAGTGTTTCTACTTCAGCCGCCTTCAAGCAGTTGAGCGCACGTACCGAAAGATCCATGTCTACCAGCTTGGTTTTAAGAAGCTGACGCATGTGGAGAATTTCTTCATCATAGTTCTCCACGTCATTAGACTTGCTTTCTTCCATGCTAATTTTCTCATCACTCACAAGCATGAAGTGGTGAATCAAAATTTTAGCCGCCTCAGTAAGCGCTTTCTTTGGGTGAATGCTGCCGTCTGAAGTAATATCCAGAATTAGCTTTTCGTAATCGGTCTTTTGCTCAACGCGATAGTTCTCAATGCTATACTTCACGTTCTTAATGGGTGTGTAAATAGCATCGATAGCAATACTACCAATGGGTGCGTTGCTTTTCTTATTCTCTTCCGCAGGAACGTAGCCTCTACCCTTTTCAATGGTAAGCTCCATATCTAGCTTCACTGAAGGATCAAGATTACAAATCACCAGATCTGGATTCAATACCTGAAACGCAGAGGCAAACTTGCCTAAATCACCTGCTGTAATCTTTTCTTGACCAGTTAGGCTTACCGTAATTTTTTCTTCCTCTTGATCCTCAATTTGCCTTTTGAAGCGAATTTGTTTCAAGTTGAGGATTATTTCGGTAACGTCTTCTACCACGCCTTTAATGGTGGAAAACTCATGCTCAACGCCTTCTATTCGCACTGAAGTTAGGGCGAAACCCTCAAGGGAGGAGAGCAAAACGCGTCTTAAAGCGTTGCCTACGGTTAAACCGTAACCAGGCTCTAAGGGTCTAAACTCAAACTGACCTTCCGTATCAGTTGAGGTATTCATTATTACCTGATCTGGCTTTTGAAAATTTAGAATGGCCATAGGTTCAAAAAATTAGAAATATTATTATTTAGAGTAAAGTTCCACAATAAGCTGCTCCTTGATATTTTCAGGTATTTGCGCTCTTAGTGGAGTACTCAAAAATTTACCGCTTTGCGTGGATTCGTTCCACTCCAGCCACTCATAAGCATCTTTGCGCGATGCTAGAGCATCGGTGATAACCACCATTGACTTAGACTTTTCGCGTACGGCTACTACATCACCCTCTTTAACGTGATACGAAGGAATGTTTACCATTTCACCATTGACGGTGATGTGACGGTGACCTACCAATTGCCGGGCACCTCTACGAGTGGGCGCTATACCTAAACGGTATACCACATTATCTAGACGTGATTCGCACAATTGTAAAAGTACCTCACCTGTTATTCCTTTAGCCCTGGAAGCCTCGCCAAACATTTTGGCAAATTGGCGCTCCAAAATTCCATAGGTGTATTTGGCCTTTTGCTTCTCAGCCAACTGGGTAGCGTACTCCGATTTCTTACCGCGTCTTCGGTTATTACCGTGCTGCCCAGGCGGGTAGTTTTTTTTCTCGAATGAACGATCTGGACCAAAAATTGGGTCACCGAACTTTCTGGCTATTTTGGTTTTAGGACCAGTATATCTTGCCATGTTGCTTTGCTTCTAAACTATTGTTAAACTCTTCTTCTTTTGGGCGGACGACAGCCGTTGTGTGGAATTGGGGTAACGTCAACTATTTCAGTCACCTCGATACCATTGTTATGCAGGCTACGGATAGCAGACTCACGTCCGTTACCAGGCCCTTTCACAAACACCTTTACTTTCTTCAGACCGTATTCCACTCCTTTGCCCGCGCAATCTTCTGCTGCCATTTGGGCCGCGTAAGGCGTGTTCTTTTTAGAGCCTTTAAATCCCATTTTACCTGCACTTGACCAGGCTACTACCTGCCCGCGTGTGTTGGTTAAGGATATGATAATGTTGTTGAACGTAGCATTGATGTGCGCTTCACCAGCGGCTTCAACCACTACGTTTCTTTTCTTTGAACTTTTAGATGCCGATTTCTTTGCCATTACACTATGCTATTATTTAGTGGCCTTTTTCTTGTTAGCAACCGTTTTTCTTCGTCCCTTACGGGTACGAGAATTATTTTTGGTGCGTTGTCCTCTTAATGGTAATCCAGCCCGATGTCTGATACCGCGGTTACAGCCTATGTCCATCAAACGCTTAATATTCAACTGAACTTCAGAACGCAATTCACCTTCAACGGTATACTCATTGGAGATTAGCTCTCTTAATTGAGTCAATTGGTCATCATTCCAATCCATAACCTTTTGGTTACGGTCTATCTCCAACTGATCCAATATTTCCTGAGCCCTGCTTCTACCAATTCCGTAGATGTAGGTAAGAGCTATTTCGCCTCTTTTATTTTTGGGTAAATCTATACCTGCAATCCTAGCCATAATGCTGTGTAATTAACCTTGTCTTTGTTTAAACTTGGGGTTCTTCTTGTTGATGATGTACAAGCGGCCCTTTCTGCGAACTATCTTGCAGTCAGCACTTCTCTTTTTTATTGATGCTCTAACCTTCATACTAATTAATATCTGTACGTGATTCTTCCTTTTGTTAAATCATAAGGTGACATCTCAAGCTTCACCTTATCGCCAGGTAATAGTTTTATATAGTTCATGCGCATCTTACCTGATATATGCGCAGTAATAACGTGGCCATTTTCCAGCTCTACACGAAACATAGCATTACTTAATGCTTCTACTATAGTTCCATCTTGTGTTATTGCCGATTGTTTTGCCATAATTCAGTATTCTTTCTTTTTAAAAGGCGCTAACCGCTCTTCCTTTTAGTTTTCCCGACTTCATTAAGCCATCGTAATGGCGATTTAATAAATAACTCTCTATCTGCTGTAAAGTATCTAAAACCACACCTACCATAATCAATAGACTAGTGCCGCCATAGAAATACGAAAACGCAGTATTTACACCTGCCACCATCGCGAAAGCAGGCAGAATGGCTAGTAAGGCCAGGAAGATAGACCCCGGAAGGGTTATTCTACTAAGTACCGTATCTAGAAACTCAGCTGTAGCCTTGCCAGGTTTAATGCCGGGTATAAAACCACCATTCCTTTTCAAATCTTCCGCCATTTGATTCGTGTTAACCTGTATGGCCGTGTAGAAGTATGTAAATAATATAATGAGCACCGCAAAAACTAAATTGTACCAAAAGCCCTGAATATTACTGAACATAGAAACCAACCAATTGGCATTGCCACTCTCCAAACCGCTGTACGACAGCACGGTTATAGGTATAAACATAATGGCCTGCGCGAAAATAATAGGCATTACACCCGCTGCATTGACCTTTAGAGGAATATACTGCCGGGCAGCATTACCAGTGAACGTAGCACCAGCCGCTGTGCGTTTAGCGTATTGCACAGGTACCTTCCGTACTGCTTGCACTAAGGCTACCGATAGCAAAATCACTATCAGTAAAGCTGCTATTTCAATGATGAAGAGTACTAAACCACCGCCCTCTTGACCCACCTTAGAAATAAATTCCTGTAGGAAGGCCTGAGGCAGACTCGCTATAATGCCCACCATAATTAAAAGCGAAATACCATTGCCAATTCCCTTGTCGGTAATACGTTCACCAAGCCACATGGCAAAAATGGTCCCAGCCGTTAATACTACTATAGATGTAATCCAAAACAACGAAGGACTGGTGGTAATGGCTACATTTTGCTGAATAAGATTTGCGATGTATCCCGGAGCCTGAGCCCCAGTAATAGCAATGGTTAAAATTCGGGTAATTTGGTTAAGCTTTCTTCTACCACTCTCACCTTCCTTTTGCATTTTTTGAATGGTAGGTACAGCCATACCCAGCAACTGTATTACAATACTGGCCGATATATAAGGCATAATACCCAAGGCCAAAATTGATGCGTTAGCAAATGCACCGCCTGTGAAAGCGTTTAATATACCCAAGAGGCCTCCGTCCGCTTGTTGCTGAAGTTGTTCTAAACTTTCCGTATCAATACCCGGAAGTACCACATTTGAACCTAAACGGTAGATAAGCAAAAGACCTAAGGTTAAGAGGATTTTTTCCCTAAGCTCGGTTATACTCCAAATATTCTTTATGGTATCTATAAAACGCTTCATGGATGATCTCTACAAGGTTTTAGCTTCGCCTCCTGCTTTTTCTATAGCCTCCTTGGCACTTTTTGAAAAAGCATGAACCTCAACCACTAATTTTGACTTTAATTCACCTCTACCAAGGATTTTAATGCGATCCGACTTTTTGGCTAAACCATTGTCTACTAAAGACGACAGATCTAAAGAATCCTTAATTTTCTTTGCATCAACCAAGCCCTGCAGGGTATCCAAATTAATTCCTTTGTACACTACGCGATTAGGGTTTTTAAAACCAAACTTGGGCACCCTTCTTTGCAGAGGCATTTGCCCACCTTCAAAACCAATTTTGGTTTTGTAACCACTTCTGGACTTGGCTCCTTTGTGACCACGCGTAGATGTACCACCGTGTCCACTGCCTTCACCTCTACCAATACGCTTGGTTTTCTTGGTTGCGCCCGCTGCGGGTTTTAAATTATTCAATTCCATCTATGCTCGTTTTTTTGGCCTTCTTAAATGTTTTCCACCTCAACCAAGTGCGATACTTTTTTTACCATGCCCATAATCTGGTCGGTACCTTCTACCTCAACCACTTGGTTCATTTTACGTAGACCTAGTGCCTGTAAAGTGCGCTTCTGCGACTCGGGCCTGTTTATTTTACTACGTACTTGTTTAATTCTCACTTTAGCCATTGCCAATGATTAACCGTTAAATACCTTTTCTACCGAAATACCACGGGTTTGGGCTACCTTTCCTGCATCTCTAAGTGAAAGCAATGCGTCAAATGTAGCCTTTACCACATTGTGTGGGTTAGAAGACCCCTTAGACTTGGCCAACACATCATGCACGCCCAAGCTTTCTAACACTGCACGCATAGCACCTCCAGCAATAACACCAGTACCATTTGAGGCCGGACGAAGAAATACACGCGCACCACCAAACTTACCATTTTGTGAATGCGGAATGGTGTTTTTTACGATAGGTATGCGTACTAAATTCTTTTTAGCATCCTCTATACCCTTCTGAATGGCTTCAGAAACTTCTTTAGACTTGCCAAGACCGTAACCAACTACTCCTTGTTCATCACCTACCACAACTATGGCAGAAAAACCAAAGGCTCTACCACCTTTTGTTACTTTGGTTACCCTTTGTATGCCTACTACGCGATCTGTCAATTCCAGACCACTCGGCTTAACACGTTGAATATTTTTGTGTCCTTTTATCATGAGGTACTCTTAAAATTTTAATCCTCCTTCTCTGGCTCCTTCCGCCAAAGATTTAACTCTTCCGTGATAGCGGTATCCGCCTCTATCAAAAGAAACCGCCTCAACACCGGCTTCTTTAGCATTCTTGGCTAAAAGTTCACCTACCTTTTTGGCTTGATCACTTTTGGAACCTTCCTTTTTAAATTCTTTGTCTAAAGAAGAAGCTGTAGCTAGTGTAACCCCTGCTTTATCATCTATAACCTGGGCATAAATTTGCTCGTTACTACGATAAACCGACAAACGAGGTCTGTCAGCCGTACCACTAACCGACTTTCTGATTCTCCTGCGAATCTTATTTCTTTTCTGAAACTTAGTAAGTGCCATCTCTTATTATTTACTAGCAGTTTTACCCGCTTTTCTTCTAATGTATTCTCCCACAAAACGTACACCTTTGCCTTTGTAAGGCTCAGGCTTTCTGAAAGATCTCACCTTAGCTGCTACCATACCCAGTAGTTGCTTGTCATGACTTTTAAGAATCACAACAGGGTTCTTACCTTTTTCACTAACAGTTTCCACGCCTACGGCTTTGGGAATTTCAAAAACAATGTTGTGAGAATATCCTAAGGCTAAGTCTAGCAACTGACCTTGGTTGGTGGCTCTGTATCCAACACCTACCAATTCCAACTTTTTCTCAAAACCTTTAGAAACGCCTTCAATCATATTAGCCACAAGCGCACGGTACAAGCCGTGATCAGCTTTGGTTTGCTTTTGTTCGTTCTTGCGCTCTAAGGTTAGGATGCCGTCCTCTAGCTTAAGCGTGATATTGTCTGAAATTTTCTGAGACAATTCACCCAGCTTACCTTTTACTGTTACAACGTTGCCATCAACTTTTAAGTCAACACCATCAGCAACACTTATGGGAGCATTTCCTACTCTAGACATAACTCTAATTTTAGTATACGTAGCAAAGAACCTCTCCGCCTACGTTTTCTTTTCTTGCTTTCTTGTCAGTCATTACCCCTTTAGAGGTAGAAATAATTGCTATACCTAAGCCGTTAATTACTCTAGGTAACTCAGCACTATTTTTATAGGTTCTCAAGCCGGGCTTACTAACACGTTCCAGTGAACGGATAGCTGGCTCTTGGGTAACCTTATCGTATTTTAAGGCGATTTTAATAGTACCCTGAGGGCCCTTATCTGCCTCAACCTTATAGTTAAGGATATAACCTTGATCGTGTAGAATTTCGGTGATTTTTTGCTTCAGAGTTGAAGCAGGAATTTCCACCACTTTATGGCCGGCAATTATTCCGTTTCGTACACGAGTTAAATAATCTGCAATAGGATCTGTAACCATTACTCTAAAAATTTACCAGCTTGCTTTTTTAACACCTGGAATAAGGCCATTATTAGCCATTTCTCTAAACATTACCCTTGAAACACCAAACTGACGCATGTAGCCTTTTGGCCGTCCAGTAAGTTTGCAACGGTTGTGCATACGCACAGGCGAAGCATTCTTAGGAAGCTTCTGTAAGCCTTCCCAATCTCCGGCTTCTTTTAAAGCCGCACGCTTTTCTGCATATCTTTTTACCATTGCTTCCCGTTTGCGTTCCCGGGCTTTCATTGATTCTTTTGCCATGGTCTATTTTTTAAATGGTAATCCAAAGTTTTCTAAAAGTGCTTTTGCCTCTTTATCAGTTGAAGCCGAGGTCACAAAAGTGATATCCATTCCTGTTATTCTAGATACCTTATCGATATTGATTTCAGGAAAAATGATGTGCTCACTTATACCCAGGGTGTAGTTACCACGCCCGTCAAAACCGGTTTTCTTAATACCGTTAAAGTCGCGGATGCGTGGAAGAGAAGCCCAAATTAAGCGCTCTAAAAATTCATACATCTGAGCACCTCGTAAAGTAACTTTGGCTCCAATGGGCATTCCCTTTCTCAACTTAAAGTTAGAGATGTCTTTTTTGGAACGAGTAACCACCGCTTTCTGACCAGCTATAGCACTTAAGTGCTCAACCGCCTGGTCAACCAGCTTCTTATCGGCTGTAGCCTCACCTACACCTTGTGAAATAACAATCTTCACTAAGCGCGGTACCTCCATGCGGTTCTTGTAACCAAATTGTTCTGTTAAGTTTGAAACAATTTGCGAGGCGTAGCGATCTTTTAATTTCTCTGAAAAATCCATTATTTAATAATCTCTTCTGATTTCTTAGAATATCTCACCAGCTTGCCATTCTCATCCTTCTTTCTTCCTACACGAGTAGGCTCGTTTGATTTTGGGTCAATCAACATCAAGTTAGACAGATGAATAGGCGCTTCCATCTCGGTAATGCCTCCCTGAGGGTTGCTAGCACTTGGCTTTTGGTGTTTCTTAACAATGTTAACACCTTCTACCAAAGCCTTATTTGCCTTAGGCAGCATTTCAATAACTTTTCCGGTCTTCCCTTTACTTTCACCGGCAAGCACCTTTACGTTATCTCCTTTTCTTATATGAAACTT
This sequence comes from uncultured Bacteroidota bacterium, assembly GCA_913057235.1. GTDB lineage: Bacteria > Bacteroidota > Bacteroidia > Flavobacteriales > Schleiferiaceae > CAJXNI01. The sequence goes on along the minus strand of CAJXNI010000022.1, from coordinate 30,125 downwards.
AGTCATTACCATTTTTTTTAAAGCACCTCTGGTGCAAGCGAAACTATTTTCATGTATTGCTTGTCGCGAAGCTCTCTGGCCACCGGACCGAAAACCCGCGTACCACGCATCTCATTCTGTGGATTTAAAAGTACACAGGCGTTGTCATCAAAGCGAATGTATGAACCGTCAGCTCTTCTCACTTCCTTTACGGTACGCACCACAACGGCTGTAGAAACCTGACCCTTCTTAACGTTGCCTGAAGGAGTTGATTCCTTTACGGAAACCACAATTTTATCTCCAATGCTGGCGTATCTTCTTTTGGTACCACCCAACACTCTTATACAAAGCACCTCTTTGGCACCGGTGTTGTCAGCAACACGCAATCTTGATTCCTGCTGTATCATTTTCTACTTAGCTCTTTCAATAATTTCAACTAATCTCCAGTTCTTAGTTTTACTAAGAGGGCGAGTTTCCATTATACGCACCGTGTCACCAACGTTACAATCATTCTTCTCATCGTGTGCATGGAACTTTTTGGTGAGCTTGATAAACTTACCGTACATAGGGTGTTTCTTCTTGCGCTCAACAGACACTACAATAGATTTATCCATCTTATTGCTGGTCACAATCCCTACACGCTCTTTTCTTAAATTTCTAGTCTTTTCCATCTGAATCTAGCCTTGATCTCCGTTAAGCTCGCGCTGACGTAATTCTGTATGCAAGCGAGCTATGTATTTGCGCTTTTTCTTTAACTCACTAGGATCTTCTAAAGGTGATATGGTGTGAGCCAACCTCAACTTATCATAGCTGATTTTCTCTTCAACTATTTGCTCCTGTACCTCTTGGGTAGTCATTTCTTTTATTACCGATGCCTTCATAACGTACTATCTATGCTCCAGCGTAATCTCTACGAACTAAAAACTTTGTTTTCACCGGTAGCTTCTGAGCTGCTAACCGCAAAGCTTCCTGCGCTACCTCCTTATTAACTCCATCTAATTCAAAGATGATACGGCCAGGCTTCACCACAGCCACCCAGTGATCTAAAGCACCTTTACCCTTACCCATACGTACCTCGGCAGGCTTGCTGGTAATGGGCTTGTCTGGGAAAATGCGAATCCATAGCTGGCCTTCACGCTTCATGTAACGAGTAGCCGCGATACGCGCAGCTTCTATTTGGCGCGAGGTGATGAAAACAGGATCTAAAGCCTTGATGGCAAAACTTCCAAAGGAGATGGTTGAACCACGCTGGGCATTCCCCTTCATGCGGCCCTTAAACTGCTTTCTATGCTTTGTTTTTTTCGGTTGTAACATCGTTAACTCCTTTTAATCTTTTAGTCTACTTCTTTCTTCTGCGGTTACCACCACCTTTTCCGGCAGGGCCAGAAGACTTCTTTGAAGTGGCCAATAGGTTACTTAAATCCCTTTTACCATATACCTCACCCTTCATGATCCAAACCTTGATACCAATACGACCATAGGTGGTATGGGCCTCTGCTGTGGTATAATCAATGTCTGCCCTAAAAGTGTGCAAGGGCGTACGACCATCCTTATACATTTCAGAACGCGCCATTTCAGCACCGTTTAAACGACCGGACACTTGGATTTTGATACCTTCTGCTCCCATACGCATGGTTGCTGCAATGGCCATCTTTACCGCTCTTCTGTAGGAAATACGTCCTTCTATCTGACGGGCTATGCTGTCCCCTACCAACTTCGCGTCAAGCTCTGGTCTCTTTATTTCAAAGATGTTGATTTGTACGTCCTTCCTGGTAATCTTCTTAAGCTCCTCTTTAAGCTTATCAACCTCTTGCCCACCTTTACCAATGATAATTCCAGGACGACTAGTGCTAATGGTAACGGTAATTAACTTAAGCGTGCGCTCAATAATAATACGACTAACACTGGCCTTAGATAAGCGAGCGTAGAGGTATCTGCGTATTTTATCATCCTCCGCTAGCTTATCGCCATAGTCACGGCCGCCGTACCAATTACTGTCCCACCCTCTGATGAAACCTAATCTATTACCTATTGGATTCGTTTTCTGTCCCATTCGGCTATGCGTTATCTTCGTTAGTTTCTGCAACTACTTCTTCTTGGCTGTTACGCTCATGCAGAACTACGGTTACATGATTACTTCTCTTTCTAATACGATGTGCCCTACCTTGAGGAGCTGGCTGAATGCGCTTAAGCATGCGGCCACTATCAACACTTATTTCACCAATGTACAAGCCGGCATCTTCCACCCGACCCTCTTCATTTTTCTGCACCCAGTTATTTAATGCTGAACGAATGAGCTTTTCAAGACGACCACTTGCCTCTTTTGGACTGTTAGCCAAAAGAAATAAAGCTTTCTCTACACTCATGCCTCGAACCATATCGGCCACTAGCCTCATTTTACGAGGAGAAGTGGGGCAGTTATTTAATTTAGCAAAAGCCACGTTTTTACGCGCTTCTTTCATTGCTTCTGCTCTTAATCTTTTTCTAGCACCCATAACTTATAAATTAGCGCTTACCTTTATCTTTCTTATTACCACCGTGCCCTCTATAGGTGCGGGTTAAGGCAAACTCACCATACTTGTGACCCACCATGTTCTCGGTAACGAATACCGGAACAAAGGTTCTACCGTTGTGCACAGCTATAGTTTGGCCCACGGCCTCAGGAGAAATCATTGAAGCTCTTGAATACGTTTTTATCACCGACTTCTTGCTGGCATCGGCATTAGCCAACACCTTTCTATCAAGCTTATAGTGTATAAAAGGACCTTTTTTTAGTGACCTTGCCATATCTTATTTTTTTCTCCGTTCAATGATGTACTTATTAGACTCTTTCTTAGGAGCACGCGTCTTGTAACCTTTAGCAGGAACCCCTGTGCGTGAGCGTGGATGCCCACCTGAGGCTCTACCTTCACCACCACCCATCGGGTGATCTACTGGGTTCATGGCCACACCTCTTACTCGAGGCCTTCTCCCCTGCCAACGTTTGCGACCCGCCTTTCCGCTGATCTCCAAAGCATTATCTGAGTTGCTAACCGCTCCGATCATTGCCTTGCACGTAACTAAAATCATTCTTGATTCTCCACTTGGCATTTTAATGATAGCATATTTACCATCGCGTGCTGATAACTGTGCGAAAGAACCCGCACTACGTGCTATGGTAGCTCCCTGACCAGGACGCTGCTCTATACAGCTAATCACCGTACCAAAAGGGATATCTGCTAGAAAGAGGGTATTTCCAATCTCTGGTGCTGCGTCTTTACCAGACACTATTTTTTGACCTACCTGTAAACCATTAGGCGCAATAATGTAGCGCTTCTCACCATCAGCATAAAATACTAATGCTATACGAGCTGAACGATTGGGGTCATATTCGATGCTCTTAATAGTGCCTTCTACGCCATCTTTATCACGCTTAAAGTCAATTATACGGTAGCTCTTCTTATGCCCACCGCCAATGTAGCGCATGGTCATTTTACCCGAGTTATTCCTACCACCTGACTTTGACTTACCTTTAGTAAGCTTTTTCTCTGGCTTTGCTGCAGTTACTGTATCAAAGGTAGAAGCGATCTTAAAACGCTGCCCCGGAGTAACTGGATTTAACTTACGAACTGCCATAATTATATATTGCTATAGAGATCAATAGTTTCACCGCTGCGCACCTCTACAATGGCTTTCTTGTATTTACCAGTACTACCGGTTACAGTGCCATTTTTAGTGTAACGGCTTTTTACTTTACCAGGAACAATAATGGTGCGTACCTTTTCAATGTGAACACCGTAAAGCTCCTCAACCGCCTTTTTGATTTCTACTTTATTCGCATCAATGGCAACCTCAAAAGCAAAGCGATTCCGCACTTCGCTGTCTGCCGTAGCTTTTTCTGTAATTATTGGCTTAATCAAGGTTCCCATTTGCTTATTTTCTTAAAACGGTTTCTAATTTTTCCAGTGAATCCTCAGTAAAAATTAACTTTTGAGCGTTTAAAACGCTGTAAGTATTTAATTGTGAGGCGTTTATCACATTAGACCCCTTAAAATTTCGGGACGACAAATATACAGCTTTATTTGGCTCACCAACTACTAGGAGTGTTTTTTTCGTATCAACCTTTAAAGCTTTTAAAACTTCTACAAAGTCTTTGGTACTGGGCTTATCCATTACCAGGTTTTCTAAAACCATCAGATCTTTGGAAGCCACTTTCGCGCTGATCGCTGATTTACGCGCCAAAGCTTTTAATTTCTTATTCAGCTTAAAGCTGTAATCACGGGGTCTGGGACCGAACACGGTACCACCGCCTCTTTGAATTGGCGAACGAAGGGACCCTACTCGCGCATTACCGGTACCTTTTTGACGAAAGAACTTTTTGGTGGTTCTGGCAATTTCGCCTCTTTCCTTAGCCTTGTGTGTGCCCTGACGCTGATTTGCCAAGTACTGCTTTACATCAAGATAAATGGCGTGATTATTAGGCTCAATGCCATAAAGATCATCGGCCAGTTTCACCTTTCTTCCGGTTTCTTTACCGCTCTTATCTAATACTGCTAATTCCATTTTACTTGGTAATTGTTACGAGTGAATTCTTTGGACCAGGAACTGACCCTTTAACAACCAAAAGATTTTTGTCGGTATCAACCTTTATCACCAAGAGGTTCTCTACCATAGTAGATTTGCCTCCGGTACGCCCCGCCATACGCATACCTTTAAATACACGTGAAGGATCTGAACCTGCACCTATTGAACCTGGTGCTCTTAATCGGTTATGTTGACCGTGTGTGGCTTGACCCACACCACCAAATCCGTGACGTTTCACCACCCCTTGGAAACCTTTTCCCTTAGAAGTACCTGAAACATCCACAAATTCACCTTCATTTACTAAATCTGAAAGCTTTACTTCTACTCCGGTTTTCAGTTCAACATCGCCATAGGCCATGTCAAATTCTTGTAACTTTTGCTTTGGAGATACTTTAGCCTTTTTGAAGTGCCCTTGAAGAGCTTGGCTAGTAGACTTTTCTCTTTTTTCGATAGCCCCTAACTGCACAGCCTCATAACCATCCTTTTCGGTGGTTTTAACTTGCGTTACTACGTTGGGAGCAACCTCGATAACGGTACACGGAAGATTTTTTCCGTTTTCGTCAAAGAGGCTTGTCATTCCGATCTTTTTTCCGATCAATCCAGGCATTCGACCTAAAATTTAAATTTATGATTTGGTGTACTTACACTTTAATTTCTACTTCCACACCACTAGGAAGTTCTAACTTCATAAGCGCATCAATCGTCTTAGATGAAGAACTGTAGATATCTAACAGCCTTTTAAAAGAGCTTAATTGAAACTGCTCACGCGACTTTTTATTTACGTGCGGTGAACGAAGCACCGTGTAAATTCTCTTATTGGTTGGAAGAGGAATGGGGCCATTAATAATAGCACCCGTGCTCTTTACCGTCTTCACAATCTTCTCAGCAGATTTGTCTACCAAGTTGTGATCGTATGATTTTAGCTTTATTCTAATTTTTTGGCTCATCTTAACCTACTAAACTTATTCGCCTTTAACTTTTTCAATAACCTCTTGAGCAATGTTCTTAGGAGCTTCTTCAAAGTGAGAGAACTCCATAGTAGAAGTAGCTCTACCAGAAGAAATGGTACGCAAATCTGTTACGTAACCAAACATCTCAGACAATGGCACTTTGGCCTTCACTACCTTAGACCCAGAGCGATCGCCCATACCTTCAACCATACCTCTTCTACGGTTAAGGTCACCAACAATATCACCCATATTCTCTTCAGGGGTAAGCACCTCCAATTTCATGATGGGTTCTAATAGGGCTGGAGAACACTGAGGAATAGCATTACGATAGGCCATTTTAGCGGCCACCTCAAATGAAAGCTGATCAGAATCCACAGGGTGAAATGAACCATCTAACAAGGTTACTTTCAAACTATCCATAGGATAACCGGCCAAAACACCATTGGCCATGGCATCTTTAAAACCTTTTTCAACCGAAGGAACAAATTCCTTAGGAACGTTACCACCTTTCACCTGATTTTCGAAAATTAGACCAGGTTCCTCAGAGTCGCTTGGCTCAATCTTCACGATGATATCGGCAAACTTACCTCTACCACCTGTCTGCTTTTTGTAGATCTCACGATGCTGGGCAGAACCTGTGATTGCCTCTTTGTAAGATACCTGAGGGGCACCTTGGCTCACATCTACTTTAAACTCTCTGCGCAAACGATCGCAAATAATATCCAAGTGAAGTTCACCCATACCGCTTACCACAGTCTGACCTGTTTCTTCATCGGTTTTAACCACAAAGGTGGGATCTTCTTCTGCCAGTTTAGCCAGCGCCATACCCAGCTTATCCACATCGGCTTGAGACTTTGGCTCAATAGCCAATCCAATTACCGGCTCGGGAAAGTCCATGGATTCCAACACGATGGGTGCTTTCTCATCACAAAGGGTATCTCCAGTTTTAATATCCTTAAAACCTACTAAGGCACCAATGTCACCTGCACCTAGCGAATCAATTTGATTTTGCTTGTTAGAGTGCATTTGGAAGATTCTGGAAATACGCTCCTTCTTACCGGTGCGGCTATTGTACACGTAAGAGCCTGATTCTAAAACACCAGAATAAGCGCGAGTAAAACACAGCCTACCCACAAATGGGTCAGTAGCAATTTTAAAGGCCAACCCAGCAAAGGGGGCATCATAATCTGGCTTGCGCTGCTCCTCTTCTTCAGTTTTAGGGTTGGTTCCCACAATATTTTCAACATCTAAAGGAGAAGGTAAAATTTCCATTACCATATCAAGCATAGCCTGCACTCCTTTATTTTTAAAGGCAGAACCACACATCATGGGTACAAAATCACCAGCGATGGTAGCCTCCCTTAATGCTTTTAGAATTTCGGCCTCCGTTAAAGAGGCGGGGTCTTCAAAGTATTTTTCCATTAAAGTATCGTCATGCTCGGCTACAGCCTCTAAAAGCAATTCACGATATTCGGTAGCTTCTTCCATCAGCTCTTCTGGTATTTCCACCTCGTTAAAGGTCATACCCATATCTTCTTCGTTCCAAACAACCCCACGGAAGTTAATGAGATCCACCACTCCCTTGAAATCAGCCTCAGCCCCAATAGGAATTTGCAAAGGCACTGCCTTGGTGCCAAGCATTTCTTTTACTTGTCTGCACACGTTCAAGAAATCCGCTCCCTGGCGATCCATTTTATTCACGAAACCAATACGCGGCACATTGTAGTTGTCGGCCAAACGCCAGTTGGTCTCACTCTGTGGCTCTACGCCATCAACAGCAGAAAATAAGAATACCAAACCGTCCAGTACCCGCAAAGAACGATTTACCTCAACAGTAAAGTCCACGTGCCCGGGAGTGTCAATAATATTCATGTGGTATTCTTTACCACGGTGTGGCCACTTAAGGGTGGTAGCAGCAGAGGTAATGGTAATACCACGCTCTTGCTCCTGCTCCATCCAGTCCATTGTTGCCGCACCATCATGCACCTCACCAATTTTATGGCTAACCCCACCGTAATATAAAATACGCTCAGTGGTTGTGGTTTTACCGGCATCAATGTGCGCGGCAATACCAATGTTACGGGTGTATGTTAAATCTCTTTTTGCCATGGTAGAAAAAAAGTCTTCTTATAAGGGTTTTTAAAATCTTCCGAAGTGAGCAAAAGCTTTATTAGCATCTGCCATTTTGTGGGTATCCATGCGCTTCTTAACTGCAGCGCCCTCTTCCTTTGAAGCGGCTAAAATCTCAGCAGCAAGACGTTGCGCCATGGTTTTCTCATTACGCTTGCGCGAATAAGTAATAAGCCATTTCATAGCCACCGATACTTTGCGATCTGGACGAATTTGAATGGGAATTTGAAAGGTAGCACCACCCACACGCTTACTTCTAACCTCTACATGTGGCATTACATTGTTTAAAGCTTCTTTCCAAAGCTCCAAACCGTTGGCCTCTCCAGTTTTTTCAGAAACCATATCTACCGCATCATAAAAAATACGATAAGAAGTACTCTTCTTACCGTCTAACATCATCATATTCACAAACCGAGTTACCAACTCATCTTTAAAGCGAGGATCTGGTAGTAGGGGTCTCTTTTTAGCTCTTGCCTTTCTCATGAGAATAAATTATTTCTTGTCTTTAGGTTTTTTAGCACCATACTTACTTCTGCGTTGCGTTCTTCCGCTTACACCAGCGGTATCTAAAGCACCACGCACAATGTGATAGCGCACACCTGGTAAATCCTTCACACGTCCGCCACGCACTAGTACAATACTATGCTCCTGTAAGTTGTGACCCTCGCCTGGAATGTAGGCGTTCACCTCATTTCCGTTGGTTAAGCGAACACGTGCCACTTTGCGCATAGCCGAGTTAGGCTTTTTAGGTGTGGTAGTGTATACACGAGTACACACCCCTCTGCGCTGAGGCGATGATTGAAGAGCGGCAGACTTGCTCTTCTTAGCAATCTTGCTTCTTCCTTTTTTTACTAATTGTTGTATAGTTGGCATATACCTTTCTATATAAGCTAATTACAATCTTTTCGACCCCATTTTTTTTGGGGACTGCAAATGTATAACAATTCACTTATGTGGCAAGTGACTGATAAAAAATGTTTTAGGCTTTTTCACTTTTTTATCTGTTTTAGCCTATTGTCTTGAATTTGAGCACGCTGCAAGTAGCCCACCTGCCCAAATAAACTGGCATTAATAGATTGTTAGCTCAGGCTTAACTAAACTTGTTCGCTCCTGTTTTTTCTCAGACCTTTGTCACCAGATAAAAAATTAGTCCTGTGCAGGAAATTCTTGAAAAGCTTAACCCTTCGCAAAAGGCAGCTGTAAAAGCCACGGAAGGCCCCATTATGGTCATTGCCGGTGCCGGATCGGGGAAAACCCGGGTGCTCACCTACCGCATTGCTTATTTAATGGCTGAAAAAGGCGTAGACCCTTTTAACATTCTCTCCCTCACCTTTACCAACAAGGCGGCTCGGGAAATGAAAGAACGCATTGGTAAAATTGTGGGCGCCAGTGAAGCTAAAAACCTCTGGATGGGTACCTTTCACTCGGTATTTGCCCGCATACTTCGGGTGGAGGGCGATAAGCTTGGCTATCCCAGCAATTTCACAATATACGATGCCGAGGATCAAAAAAAGACCATCAATAATGTTATTAAAGAACTCAACCTCGATAAAGAGATCTACAAAACTAATAATGTAGCGCGCAGAATTTCGGCTTATAAAAATGGTTTGATTACCCCCCGGGAATATATGCAGAGCCCCGAGCTTCAGGAGCAAGATGCGGCCGCCCGTATGCCTTTGCTGGGCGAGATATTTAATGCCTACAATGAAAAGTGTTTTAGAGCCGGGGCCATGGACTTTGACGACATTCTTTTAAACACCTATATAATATTGCGCAAGTTTCCGGATGTGCTGGCCAAATACCAAAACCGTTTTCGGTATATTTTGGTAGATGAGTACCAGGATACCAACCACGCCCAGTATCTTATTGTGAAAGCGCTGGCTAATAAATTTCAAAATATTTGTGTTGTGGGTGATGACGCCCAGTCTATTTATGCCTTTAGAGGAGCCAACATCCAAAACATTTTAAACTACCAGCGCGATTACGAGCAGGTACAAGTATATAAGCTGGAGCAAAATTACCGGAGCACAAAAAATATTGTAGGTGCGGCCAACTCGCTTATTAAAAAGAATAAAGATCAATTGCATAAAGAGGTTTGGACCAGCAATGATTCGGGCGAGCAAATTATTTTACACAAAACGGTAAGCGATAATGATGAAGGCGCCTACGTAGCGCGCACCATTTGGGAGCAGCAAATGAACCAAAATTTGGCTTACAGTGATTTTGCCATTTTATATCGCACCAATGCCCAAAGCCGCGCCATGGAAGATGCTTTGCGCAAAAAAAACATTCCCTACCGCATTTACGGAGGCCTTTCTTTCTATCAGCGTAAGGAAGTGAAAGACCTTTTGGCCTATTTTAGGCTGACCATAAACCCTAAAGATGAAGAGGCGCTACGCAGAGTGATAAATCTGCCTAAGCGCGGTATTGGAGACACCACCATGGAGCGGCTTACCATTAAAGCCAACCAAGAAAGCTGCAGTCTTTGGGAGGTCTGCGAAAAGCTGGACTTTTACAGCGATGTGAAAATATCGCGGGGGGTCAACGCCAAAATTCAGGATTTTGTAGCCAAAATTGAGAGCTACCGCATCATGGCCCATAAGTCTGGGGTCTTTGAGGTGGCCAGTCATATTGCCAAAACCTCTGGTCTGCTCAAGGAACTTTCGCAAGACAAAACCCCAGAGGGCGTTAACCGCTATGAAAACATTCAGGAGCTTTTAAACTCGGTAAAAGAGTTTGATGAGGAGCAGAGAGAAGTGGAAGATGGCGACCCCAGTCTGGCCAACTTTATGAAGGATGTAGCCTTGCTTACCGATCAGGACAATGATGATCCGAATGATCGTAACAAGGTCTCTTTGATGACGATTCACCTCGCCAAGGGTTTGGAATTCCCCATTGTTTTTATAGTAGGCATGGAGGAAAATCTTTTCCCCAGCATGATGACTGTAAACAGCCGCAGCGACCTGGAAGAAGAGCGCAGGCTTTTCTACGTAGCCCTCACCCGGGCTGAAAAACAAGCCTACCTCACCTACACGCAAATGCGCTACCGCTGGGGTAAGTTGATTGATTGTGAGCCCAGCCGTTTCCTGGAAGAAATTGACGAAGAATTCCTGCTGGTGAAAACCCCAGACTTCAGCCCTTTTCTAGGACCCGATGAAATGCAGCAGCTGCGCACGCGGGGCACTACCTCCCCATCGCGCGAAAGCGCCCGCAAACCGAAAAGACAGGCCACCCGCAAACCCATGAGCCCCAAACCAGGTCGTAACCTTACCGCTTACAATCAGGCTACAGCCGATGATGGCAATTACCAGGCACTAACCAAGGTAAACGAAGGCATGCGGGTAAAACATCAACGTTTTGGCCGGGGGGTAATTAAAGCCTTAGAGGGTGATGGCGCCAATAAAAAAGCCTTAATAGAATTTGAAAACGTGGGCGAAAAGAAATTACTCTTGAAATTTGCCAAGTTAGAGCGTCTCACCTAAAAAAAGGCAAAAGATTTTTATCTTGCCGCTTTCCTAAAAATTACAGGATTTAAAACTCAATATGGAGTATAACACCAGTTTACCACGCCTTATCATCCCAGAATATGGGCGTAACGTACAAAAAATGGTTGACCACCTTTTAACCGTTGAAGATAGAGAAGATCGCAACCGACAAGCCCAAAACTTGGTAGAAATCATTGGCAATCTAAACCCGCAAGTACGGGATGTGCCCGATTTTAAACACAAACTTTGGGATCACCTCTACATAATGTCTGATTTTAAATTAGATGTTGATGGCCCTTATCCGGCTCCAGACCCTGAAACCTTTGAGGCCCGCCCAGACGACATGCCCTACCCGGCCAGCAGCGCTACCTACCGCCACTACGGAAATATTACCCGTAAAATGGTAGAATATACCGCTGAGCTGGAAGCCGGTGAGGAAAAAGAGGCGCTGAAGAAAGCAGTGGCCAACCACATGAAAAAAACTTACCTGCTGTGGAATAAAGACAATGTGGAAGATTCGGTAATTCTAGAAGACATGAACCGCTTAGCCAAAGGCAGGCTTAAGCTCAATGAAGTGAGTCTTTCTGAGAAAAGTGATTTGGTGGGCACCACCGGCAACAAAAAGAAATACTCCAAAAAGCGTAAAAAAAGATACAAAGGCAAAAAGTAACACATTGGGCACTTTTCAAATTACCGGAGGCCAAAAACTAAGCGGAAGCATTACTCCGCAGGGGGCCAAAAATGAAGCACTGCAAGTTATTTGCGCCACGCTTCTTACCGCTGAAAAAGTCAACATTAGCAACATTCCAGACATTGTTGACGTCAACAAACTCATAGATCTCTTAGCCGATTTAGGCGTAACCGTGCAACGCAAAGGGCACGGCAACTACACCTTTCAAGCTAATGATCTAAATCTTGATTATTTAACCTCGCCTGAGTTTAAGGAGAAAGGGGCCGCTTTACGCGGAAGCATTATGATTGTAGGCCCCCTTTTGGCGCGCTTTGGCAAGGGCTACATTCCCAAACCGGGAGGCGATAAAATTGGCCGCAGAAGACTAGACACCCATTTTCAGGGCTTTCAAAAACTAGGCGCCAAATTTCGCTACAACCCTGAAGAGTCATTTTATGGCGTAGAAGGCGATCAATTAAAGGGCACCTACATGCTCTTAGACGAAGCCTCCGTTACCGGAACCGCCAACATTGTAATGGCTGCAACCCTGGCCCAAGGCACCACTACTATTTACAACGCGGCCTGTGAGCCTTACCTGCAACAGCTTTGCGAAATGCTCAATGCCATGGGCGCCAAAATTAGCGGGGTGGGTTCTAACCTTCTAACCATAAAGGGCGTTAAAGAACTAGGGGGTTGTGAACATAGGGTATTGCCCGATATGATTGAAATTGGGTCTTGGATTGGCATGGCGGCCATGACAAAATCAGAGCTCACCATTAAAAACGTGAGTTTCCCCAAACTAGGTGTAATTCCCAGCGTGTTTGAAAAAATGGGAATCAAACTCAGCCTTAAAGGCGATGACATTGTAGTACCGGCCCAAGAACATTACGAGATTGAAACCTACATTGACGGTTCCATACTTACCATTAGCGATGCACCTTGGCCAGGCTTTACGCCCGACCTTTTAAGCATTGCCCTGGTAGTAGCCACCCAAGCCCGCGGCAGCGTGCTCATTCATCAAAAAATGTTTGAGAGCCGCTTGTTCTTTGTAGATAAATTAATAGATATGGGTGCCCAAATTATCTTGTGTGACCCACATCGCGCAACCGTAATTGGTATGGATAATGCCGTACCTTTACGCGCTACCACCATGACCAGCCCCGATATTAGAGCCGGCATCTCCCTACTGATTGCCGCTTTAAGTGCTGATGGTGTGAGCACCATTCATAACATCGAGCAAATTGACCGCGGTTATGAAAATATTGACGAGCGCCTGAAAGCGATAGGCGCCCAAATTGTAAGAGTAAATTAAAATAGATTTGATTTTATGACATTGCTGAAGAAACCATTTTTTGTAATTGCTTTAGGTGCCATTAGTCTTATAGGCGTGGCTTTTGCCGAAGGTCTTTATGAAGATAACAAAGAAGAGCAGCGTAAAACTTTAAACGTTGGCGATACCGCCCCTGAAATTGCCCTTAAAAACCCAGATGGGGAGGTGATGAAATTAAGCGACCTACGCGGTAAAGTAGTCCTCATAGATTTTTGGGCCGCCTGGTGTCGTCCTTGCCGTATGGAAAACCCCAATGTGGTAAAGCTTTACAAAAAGTATAAAGATCAGGATTTTAAATACGGAGAAGGTTTTACAGTCTACAGCGTGTCTTTAGATCGCAATAAAACTGATTGGGTAAAAGCCATTGAACAAGATGGCCTCATTTGGGACAATCACGTAAGTGACCTTAAATTCTGGAGCTCACAGGCCGCACGTACCTATAACGTAAACTCCATCCCGGCTACTTTTTTAATTGATGAAAACGGGGTGATTTTAGCCCGCAACCTCAGAGGTGGAGCATTAGAAAGTGCCTTGTCTAAAATGGTGAAGTAAAGATTTAAGACCATCACTAAAAAAGCCTGCGCTTTTTAGCCCAGGCTTTTTTTATTGGCAATAGCTCCTATGCAATTTTCACACGCGCATCTGCGCGTTTGCAGCTTAGAAAGCTATCAACTCGTACTTAATTGAATAGATACTACACCCTAGAGTGATTTTATAGCCTTTACCATTTCATCTCGGGTTTTACCGGTTTTCTTTTGAATTTGGCCTACCAATTGATCTTCCTGTCCTTCCTCAAAGGCGAGGTCGTCATCAGTAAGTTCTCCAAACTTCTCTTTGAGTTTACCTTTGGTTTCGTTCCAGTTTCCTTTAATCTCTAATTCGTCCATAATAATTTACTGTATTAGTTAAGTACAAGTGAGCTTTGGGGCATTGTTTAGAATTTAAAAGGCTTTCCGTTTTGGAATTAGAAAAGAGAACCGCGTCTCTCACGGGCTTCCCTACTTTTCGAGCGCGCTTGCAGCGCGTTCGCATTGTACACTGCATTACCCAAAAAAGATTGTATCTAAAGCTGTAATTCAAACTGTCAGTGATTGGTCCATTACAAAGCGTACACAATGCAACCTTGTATTAGCCAAACCAGATCTGATTCGCTTCCTCTTTCCAAAAAGCGTTCTGCCACCCTGACACCTTTCAACGCTTGGCAGATTTTTTGACTTTCCACCGCAAAAAAGAAGTAAGATGAGTAGCAAAAACTCTGAACAAAATATTCAAGAAGAAGAATTAAAAGACGCTCAAACGTCTGATTCTAGCCAGGAACAAGAGGCTTCCGCCCAAGCGGAAGAACAAGAAAATCAAGAGCAGCCCGAAGAATCCGCTGAGGAAGCTGAAGAGCCGGCCAATGAGGTAGAGCAATTGCAAGAAGAGGTCTCTAAATTAAAAGACCAGCACTTGCGCCTCTTTGCGGATTTTGAAAACTACAAGAAGCGCACCGCTAAAGAGCGCATAGAGCTTTTTGGCACTGCCAATATTGAACTGATGTCTGCCTTATTGCCCGTTTTAGACGATTTTAAACGCGCGCTCAAAAATATGGACGGTGAAGCGCTGGAAGGCGTTAAATTAATCGCCAATAAATTTGAAGGCATTCTTAAGCAGAAAGGGCTAAAGCCCATGGAAGACACTACCGGCAAAGAGTTTGACGTAGACACCATGGAGGCCGTAACCCGCATACCCGCCCCAGACAAAAAGCTCAAAGGGAAAGTGGTAGACGAAATTGAACAGGGCTTTTACCTGGGAACAAAAATTATCCGCTACGCCAGAGTAGTAGTGGGCGAATAAGCAGCTATGGCAAAAAGAGATTATTACGAAGTACTAGGCGTTTCTAAAGGCGCCTCAGACGCGGAAATTAAGAAGGCCTATCGCAAACTGGCCATCAAATACCATCCCGATAAAAATCCGGATGACCAAGAGGCCGAGGCCAAGTTTAAAGAAGCAGCTGAGGCGTACGAGGTGCTTAGCAATGCGCAGAAACGCCAGCGCTATGACCAGTTTGGTCACGCAGGCATGGGTGGCGCTGCCGGTGGTGGAGGCTACGGTGGTGGCATGAACATGGACGACATCTTTGAGCAGTTTGGCGACATCTTTGGCGGGGCCTTTGGTGGTGGCGGAGGCTTCGGTGGCTTTGGCGGTGGCGGCCGCAGCCGCGGGGGCCGCAGAGTCTTCAAAGGCTCTAACCTACGGGTTCGCGTAAAGCTAACACTGGAGGAAGTAGCCAATGGTGTTACCAAAAAGTTACGCTTAAAACGTCAGGTAGAAGCTGATGGCATTAACTACACCACCTGCGCTACCTGTAGAGGTAGCGGTCAGGTAAACCGGGTAACCAACACCATATTAGGCCAAATGCAAACGGCCAGTACCTGCCCGGCCTGTAAGGGCTTAGGAAAAACAATTACCAACAAACCTTCTGGTACCGATGAAAACGGGATGACCCGCAAAGAAGAAGTGGTAGAAGTGAAAATTCCGGCCGGTGTGGTAGACGGCATGCAGCTCAAAGTTTCGGGCAAAGGAAATGCCGGCCCCATGGGAGGCGTTAATGGCGACTTAATTGTAGTCATAGAAGTAGAAGACCACGTAGAACTGGAACGCGAAGGCCAAAACCTACACTACGACCTGTACATAAGTTTACCCGATGCGGTGCTGGGCACCAAGGTAGATGTGCCTACCGTTAAAGGCAAGGCGCGCATAAAACTAGATCCTGGCACTCAAAGCGGTAAGATATTACGCCTCCGCGGAAAAGGCTTGCCCAGCGTTGAAAGCTACGGTACCGGTGATTTACTGGTGCATGTGAACGTTTGGACGCCCAAAAATGTATCGGACAAATACAAAAAGGTGTTTGAAGAAATGCAGGGTGATGCGGAGTTTGACCCCAACCCCGGACGTTCGGATAAATCCTTTTTTGACAAGGTGAAAGAAATGTTTACCTAAAACGTTTCTATGGCCTGAACTGCCGTAATTTTGGGCTATGCTTGAGATTCAAGAAGTATCTAAATCCTATGACGGGCATCAGGCTTTAAGCCAGGTGAGCCTGAGCATTAAGCAGGGTGCCATCTTTGGACTTTT
Organism: uncultured Bacteroidota bacterium; assembly: GCA_913057235.1. GTDB lineage: Bacteria > Bacteroidota > Bacteroidia > Flavobacteriales > Schleiferiaceae > CAJXNI01. Next base: position 13,901 of record CAJXNI010000022.1, on the reverse strand, counting down.
AGGACCCAACGGAGCTGGTAAAACCAGTTTAATTAGAATTATAAACCAAATTATTGCCCCCGATGCGGGGCAAATTTGGTTGAACCAAGAGCGCCTGCAAGCCAAGCACATTGCGCAAATTGGCTATCTGCCCGAAGAACGGGGTCTCTATCCCAAAATGCAGGTAGCGGAGCAATTGGTATACCTGGGCCGCCTGAAAGGTTTGGATAAGTCTACTGCCCAAAAACGGGTGAAAGAGGGCCTGGAGAAATTTGAGCTCAGCGCCTGGCAAAACAAAACCATAGAAGAACTGAGCAAGGGTATGGCCCAGAAAGTGCAGTTTTTAGCCACTACCCTGCATCAACCTTCTTTGCTCATTTTTGATGAACCCTTTACCGGTTTTGATCCGGTCAATACCAACTTAATTAAAGCAGAAATCCGCAAGCTCCGGCAAGCGGGAGCTACCGTAATTTTTTCCACCCACCGCATGGAGTCGGTCGAAGAAATTTGCGACTCCATTGCCTTAATCCACCAATCGAAAAAAATATTGGAAGGCGATATTCAAGAGGTCAAACAGCGTTTTAGCCAAGGGATTTTGCGTTTTGTGACCCGTGAACCCATCAGCGCTTTGCCGGCCCATTTTGAAAAGGTGAACGAACAGCAAAAAACCGGTGAAATCATTACCTGGCTAAAGCCGATAGGATCAGGTGCCTCAGTACCACAGGCTCTGCAAAACATTAGCAGCCAGTATGGCTTGGTGGCTTTTGCCGAAGAATTGCCCAGCCTCAATGAAATTTTCATAAACCAAGTGCAACATGGGTAAAATTGGCTTGATTGTTAAGCGGGAATTTAGCACACGGGTGCGCAAAAAAACCTTTATTATTCTCACCATTCTAGGGCCCATCCTTTCTGCGGCTGTTTTTGTAGTACCCGCCTACATTGCCACCCTGCCGGGCGATGAAAAAATGATTACCGTTTTGGATGAGTCGCTGCTCATGGACTTTGATAAGGGCAATGAAGAAATTAAACTGCGCTATTTACCACCTCAAAAGTTTAATTTGGAGCAAGCCCGGGCCTTTTCGGAAAAAGAGCAAGACTACGCCTTTTTACACGTGCCGCGCTCATCGGGCGGAGACCCAGACTGGCTGGCCCGAAACATTAAAGTGTACCGGGCGGGTGACTTAAGCATGGGGGTGCAATCCTATCTGGAAAAGCGGCTGGAAAAGTATCTGCAAAATGAAAAGTTAAAAGCCTCTGGGGTGAGTCCCGAGATTGTAGCCCGCACTAAAACTCAGGTCAATCTGCGCACCATAAATACCAAAGAGGGCACCGAAACGGAAAATGCCACCTTTTTAAAAATGGGCATTGGCTATGTAGCGGCCTTCCTTATTTACATGTTTGTGTTTTTGTACGGCTCACAGGTAATGCGGGGGGTTATTGAAGAAAAAACCAATCGCATTGTAGAGGTCATGGTTTCCAGCGTAAAGCCCCTGGAACTAATGACGGGCAAAATTCTGGGCATTGCGCTGGTGGCCTTGCTGCAGTTCACCATTTGGGTAGGCTTTGGCGCCCTACTCTACTTTTTAAGTGTAAGCGTTTTCCTGGGTGATGCGCTGGATCCGGAAAAAATTGCCGCAGGAGCGCAAAGCGCTTCTTCCAGTAGGGCGCTGGATATTTTCAAAAGTCTTAGCACCATTAACTTCCCGCTTTTACTGGGCGTGTTTCTCTTCTACTTTGTGGTGGGCTACCTGCTTTACGCCTCCCTCTTTGCAGGTTTGGCTAGTGTAGTTGATAAAGAAAGCGATGCCGGGCAATTTACCTTTCCGGTAAGCTTGCCTTTGATCCTAGCCATAATTGTTCTTTTTAGGGCGGTAGATGACCCCAATGGTGCCCTGGCCTTTTGGTTTAGCTTGGTGCCTTTTACCAGCCCGGTAATCATGTTGGCCCGTATCCCCTTTGGCGTGCCGGGCTGGGAGCTGGTTTTATCAATGAGCCTTCTCTTGCTCACCTTTGTGGGCGGGCTGTGGGTAGCCGCCAAGATTTACCGCACCGGCATTTTAATGTATGGCAAAAAGCCTAAATTCACAGAGCTTTTTAAATGGCTGCGGCATAAAACCACATGAAGGAAGTAAAAGCTTTTTTAGAAGATGTTCTGTTCACCGTAGGCTCCTTTGAGCTGCGGATTATCAACCTCTTATGGGTGGTACTTATTCTATTTTTTGCCTGGCTGCTGCTTTGGACTATTAAAAAATACCTAAGGCGAAAGAAAAATCTGGGCAAGTTTGATGAAGGTAAACTCTACGCCCTTACGCAAATTGCCACCTACATTATTTGGGTGACCGCCCTAATGGCTGCGGTAGATGCCCTCGGTTTTAACATCACGGTACTTTTGGCCGGCTCCACGGCATTACTGGTAGGTTTAGGCCTAGGTTTACAAGACCTTTTCAGGGATATGATTGCCGGTTTTATCATTCTCTTTGAGCGCGCTATTACCGCAGGCGACATTGTAGAAATTGCGGGCAACATTGGTCAAGTGAAAGAGGTAGGGCTGCGCACCGCCAGTATTATTACCCGAGACGATATTGTAATGATTGTACCCAACTCCAAACTAACCACCGATCATTTTATCAACTGGAGTCAAAACCATCGCGTAAGCCGCTTTAGAATTGACGTGGGAGTAGCCTACGGCAGTGACACCGCCAAGGTAGAAAAGCTGCTGCTGCAAAGTTTACAAGGCGTACCCGAGGTACTCACCAAACCTGCACCCTTTGTGTCTTTTCAGGATTTTGGCGACAGCTCCCTGGACTTCAGCATTTTCTTTTTCTCCCAAAACCTCTTCCGCATAGAGCGCACCAAAAGCGCCATACGTTTTAATATAGACGCCCTCTTTAGGGAGCATGGCGTGCACATTCCATTCCCACAGCGCGATTTGTGGATCAAGGAAGCACCCAAAAATCAAAAAGACTAACATGAAAATTGCCGTAATCGATTGTGGCACCAACACCTTTAACCTGCTCATTAAAAATCAGCAAACGGGTGAAATTCATTATAATGACAAAATTCCGGTGCGCTTGGGTCAGGGCGGCTTGGAAGACAATACTCTTAACGAGGCCTCTTGGCAGCGAGGCTTAGATGCTTTGCATTCCCATAAAAAGACCATCGCGCAACTGGCCCCAAATGCACCCATCTATGTAATGGCTACCTCGGCCGTGCGCAGTGCCAGCAATGGCGCAGCTTTTGTAAAGGCTGTGGCCGATGAAACCGGCCTAAAGCTCAATGTAATTAGTGGCGACCAGGAGGCTGAACTGATCTTTAAAGGGGTACAGCAAGGCATGAACTTACCGGATGCGCCAACCCTGATCATGGACATTGGCGGGGGCAGCAGCGAGTTTATTTTGGTAGAAAATCAAAAGCCAGTTTTTCAGGCCTCCTACAACATCGGCAGCAGCCGGCTCATGGAAAACTTTAGACCAGCCGACCCCATTTTACCCGAAGAGGCGAAAAAAATTACCGACTACCTGGAAACTGAACTGCAAGACCTCTTAGCGGTGTGCCAAAAGTACCAACCCCGCATTCTTATAGGCAGCAGCGGCTCTTTTGATACTATTGCCGATATGTGCGTGCAAAATTTTAAAACCACCAAACTGGAGCCTGAAAAAGGCTACTATACTTTTAAATTGCATGAATACATGCAAATTGCCCAGCGCATGGCCGAAGCCACCTATGATGAACGCCTGCATACCCCGGGCATGATTCCCATGCGGGCCGACTTAATTGTAATGGCGCACTTGCAAATAAACTTACTGGTAAAACGCCTGGGCATTAAAACCCTGCAGCAATGTAACTTCGCTCTTAAAGAAGGGCTTTTTCACTCACTTAAAGCGAACCCCGAGAAATGGCAAAAATCCTCATTGTAGAAGATGAACAAGCAATACGCAACGTGTTGCAAAACATCTTAACCGAAGAAGACAAATCATTTGAAGTAAGTACCGCTGAACACGGTAAGCAGGCTTTAGACTTAATGGCTAAAGAAGATTTTGACCTGCTGCTTTGCGATATAAAAATGCCGGGCATAGACGGAGTGGAAGTTTTGGAACAGGTTGTAGCAAAATATCCCGATACGGCCGTAGTTATGATTTCAGGGCACGGTGATTTGGAAACAGCCGTAGACTGCATGAAAAAAGGCGCCTACGATTATATTTCCAAGCCACCAGATTTAAACCGCTTAATAAGCACGGTGCGCAATGGCCTGGACCGGAATCAACTGGTGAAAGAGAATAAGTCACTCAAGAAGAAAATCAGCAAGAACTTTCAAATGGTGGGCAGCTCCCAAAAGCTGGCGTCCATTAAAGAAATGATTGAAAAAGTAGCCCCTACCGATGCGCGCGTGCTGATTACCGGACCCAACGGAACTGGTAAAGAATTGGTGGCCCACTGGCTGCACGCTAAAAGTGACCGCAGTGCCCAACCGCTGGTGGAGGTTAACTGCGCGGCTATTCCCGCTGAACTGATTGAAAGCGAACTCTTTGGTCATAAAAAAGGCGCCTTTACCTCAGCCGTAAAAGACCGGAAGGGCAAATTTGAGTTGGCCCACAAAGGCACCCTCTTTTTAGACGAAATTGGCGATATGAGCCTCTCGGCCCAAAGCAAAGTTTTACGGGCCTTGCAAGAAGGCAAGGTTTCGCCTGTGGGCGGAGACAAAGAAATTAAAGTAGACGTGCGCGTGCTGGCCGCTACCAACAAAGACTTAAGTCAGGAAATTAAGGAGGGCAACTTTCGCGAAGACCTCTACCATCGCCTAAGCGTAATTGTAATTAAAGTGCCCGCTTTGAATGACCGCAAAGAAGATATTCCTGAATTGGTAGAACACTTTGCGCAAAAAATAGGACAAGAATATGGCTCGGCTCCCAAGCAATTTACGGCTGAGGCCTTAAAGGCCTTGCAGGCCAAAGACTGGACCGGCAACATTCGGGAGTTACGCAACGTGGTAGAACGGCTTATCATTTTAGGAGATCAGGAAATAACTGAAAAAGATGTGGCCGCCTTTGCCGGAAAATAAGGGATTTTAATACCTTGTCTAAATCAATTGAACGTAAATGGATTTACCACATTTTTTACTGGCCGACAATACCGACCAACCTGATAGCCTGTATATTATCCACACCCAGTACCCCCGCTTTGTTTGGGATGTGCACCACGATGAAGTAGAATGGTTTGATGAACTAGAGGGCGAGGAAGAAGAACTTGTGAATGAAGTGGGTGAATTAATGGCTACAGCCGAAGCTTTCTACGAACGAGAAATGCGCGTACACGAGGCCGAGGCCGGCTAATTTCCTACACCGCCTGCCCTTAAATTAAGTATTCCTGCCCCCCTTGAGGTCAGCAGGGTTTAGCTACTTTTGCCGCTGCTAAAGCCCTACCCTTTTGACCGTTAAAGAGCACTATCTTAAGAACATTGCTATTGCCTGGCCCGTCATGATCGGCCAACTAGGCCACGTGATGGTGGGCCTGGCCGATAGCATTATGATTGGGCGCCTGGGCACCCTGCCTTTGGCCGCTGGTGCCTTTGCCAACTCCATATTTATCATTCCCATGGTTTTTGGCATCGGTATGGCATTTGGCCTTACTACTCCCGTGGCTAATGCCGATGGACAGGGGCTTCCTGAAAAGGTGCGCAGCTACCTGAAGCACGGTTTGTATTTAAACCTGGCAGCCGGCATTGTACTCTTCATCCTCTTGCTGCTCTTCACTCCTTTCATGAACCAACTCGGGCAGGAGCCCCCGGTGGTAGCCTTAGCAAGGCCCTACTTCACCATCATCAGCAGCTCTTTAATTCCGCTGCTGCTCTTCTTAACCTTCAAACAGTTTGCTGAAGGATTAAGCGATACCCGCATAGCCATGGCTATTTCTATTGGCGCCAACCTCATTAACGTGGGCTTGAACTATGTACTTATTTACGGCTATGCCGGTTTCCCGGAATTGGGCTTGAACGGAGCCGGTTACGCTACCTTCATTGCCCGGGTGCTTATGGCTTTGGCCATGGTACTTTACGTTTTTAGAAAACAAGCCTTTAAGGCCTACACCGAAGCTTTTCAATGGCTCACCGTTCAGAAAAGCCACTTCATCACCATCTTAAACATTGGCGTGCCTTCGGGATTGCAGTATATTTTTGAAGTGTCAGCTTTTGCAGCAGCTGCGGTAATGATGGGTTGGCTCAATGCCGAAACCCTGGCCGCCCACCAAATAGCCATTTCGCTGGCCTCGGTAAGTTACATGGCGGCCACCGGCTTTGGAGCCGCGGCAAACGTTAGAGTGAGCAATCAGTTGGGCGCTAAAAATGTAACCGATATGCACCTGGCGGCCCGCACCAATTTTATTATGACGGTAGTTTTTATGGCATTTTGCGGTTTGGTGTTTTACCTGGGGCGCTTTTACCTGCCTACCTTTTACAGTGACGAGGCTACCGTTATTGCCCTGGCAGCCGACCTCCTCATTGTAGCGGTATTTTTTCAGTTGTTTGACGGCTTACAAGTAACCGCCCTGGGGGCACTGCGGGGCCTGTCTGAAACGCGCATTCCCACCTTAATTACCCTTTTCACCTATTGGGGAGTTGGTCTGCCCGCCTCCTACCTTTTGGGAATCAAAGGGAATTTTGGGGGTATGGGCATTTGGTACGGCCTGGCTATTGGGCTTACCGTGGCCTCGGTGCTTTTGTACTGGCGTTTCGAAAATCGTGCAAAAAAATTAATTTCCCATCATTCTCAAGAACATGTGGTCATCTAAAAGTCTTCCAAAAATAGCGGTAGGTCTGTTGGCCCTAGGCCTGCTTGCACCCTTTAAGGTGGTGGCCTTTGATGTGCCCATTACCTTACAAACGCTGGTGCTCTTTACCCTGGCCTTTTGGCTAAGCTGGCGCGAAACCTTTGTGGTGGTAGGGCTTTACCTGCTTTTAGGCGCATTGGGCTTACCCATATATGCCGGGCATCAGTCGGGGTGGGAAAAACTGATTGGCCCCACCGCTGGTTTTTTATGGGGTTTTTGGCTGGTAACCACCCTACTGAGCTGGCAGGTGCAGTTAAATAAACCGAATTATTTTATGGCGGTGGTTTGGGTGTTTATAGCCCACGCTCTTTTACTGATTCCCGGATTTTTAGTCCTGCAATGGCGCATGGAAGGCGTAGAATTGTATCCCACTTTTGTGCGGCTAATACCCGGGCTGCTTGTGAAAAGCCTACTGGGTGGATTGCTTGGGGTTTTTATTCTTAGGCAAGCAGCTTAAACAAAAAAAGCAGCTCATCAGGGTACACCCAATGAACTGCTTTAATGTATTAACTAAGCAAAAATTTATTTTACAAGAAGTATACCTTTCATGGCGGTGTGGCCAGGGTAAGTACAAATAAATTGGTAGGTACCTGCTTCTTCAGGGGCGGTAAAGGTTACCGACTTAGATTCACCGGGCTGTGCCAAAGCCGTGTGCGCGATGATGTTTTCATTGCCTTCCGGAATAAAATCATTTTCCTTACCGGCCTCTAATCCCGCCATGCTTACTTCTTCCTGAGCACCACGCTGAATAAACACCACGTTGTGAATCATGGCTTCGGCCGATGCGGTGTTCTGTAGATTTACAGTTACTTCGGCTCCCGCGGGTACTTCCAAACGATTGGGCTCATAAGCCATCTCGTTCATGGTTTCGCCTACCGCTTTAAGCTCTAAGGTTACCGCTTGGGGCTCATCATTGGCCGGCTCTTCCATAGTTTCCTCTTGAGCTGCCTCGTTCTGCTGCGTTTCGGTTTTAGTGCTTTCCATATCGCTGGCCGGAGCTTCACCTCCGCCACCGCCACAGGCCGCTACTAAAAAAAGTGCGCTAATTGATACTGCAATTCGCTTCATTACTTTGTTGTTTTAATAGTTTAGTCAGCAAAATTAACCCACGAGTCCGCTCGAAGTTTAAAAGATGTCTAAAATTTCAGTTGTCTTCTTTCTCAGACCCCAGTCCCAAAAACAAGGCGGGGGCGACCTGCAACATGCCATGGCTACCTTACAGGCGCTGAAAGCCGCAGGCCATCCGGTGAAAACCGCTGAAAAACCTAAGGCAGAAGCGGAAAAACAAAGCGTTTGGCATGCCTTTAACATGGGCAAGCCGCAGTGGATTTTACCGCTGCTTGGGCCGCAGAAACCTCCCTTAGTGGTAAGCACCGTGTACGTAGATTACACCGCCACCGAAGCCCAACAAAATGGTTTACGGAAATTGATTCTCAACCACTTGGGCGTGGATGCCCTGGAATACCTTAAAAATCTGGCCCGCTTCCTTAAAAAGCAAGAACCCTGGCCGGGTTGGCGCTACCTGCTGTTGGGGCACCGCTGGGCCGTACAAGAAGTTTTAAGGCGGGCGCAGTGTTTGGTAACCGCCTCAGAAGCAGAGTACGAGTTGCTGCGAGAGCGCTACGGCATTGAAAACAAACATCTTTGTTTGCCTTTGGGGCACGAGCATTTTCCGCAGGCGAAGCCCGCGCCAAGGCGCCAAGGGGTGCTTTGTGCCGCCCGCATTGAACCTCTCAAAAATCAACTGAACTTAATCAAAGCCTGCCAGCAACTAAAGCTGCCTTTGATCTTAGCCGGCAAGGCTTCCCGTAACCACGCTGCCTATTACCAGGCCTGCCGGGCTGCAGCCGATGATAGCGTGCAGTTTGTGGGCGAGCTTGCCCCCGCTCCATTAGCGGAGGCCATGGCCCGTTGTGCCGTGCATGCCTTGCCCAGTTTTTACGAGAGTACCGGACTCAGCACCCTGGAAGCCTTAAAAAACGGTGCCCCGGTAGTAGTAGGCAAGCACCCCATCACGCAGGAACTCTTCGGCTCCCAAGCCTGTTTTTGCGAACCTACTGAGGTAGAAAGTATTAAAGCGGCCTTGCAAAAAGCCCTGCAGGCTGCCCAAGACACAAACACCAGCGCAGCGGGCCGCTCATTAGCCCCGCAATTCAGTTGGGTGCGGGCGGCTGAAAAATTATCAGATCTTTACCAGGATTTATGCAGAACGGCAGACGAATAAAAATTGGCATTATTGGCAGTCGCGGTATTCCCAACAATTACGGGGGATTTGAAGAGTGCGCTCAGCAAATTGGCGTGCGTTTGGTAAAAATGGGCCATGCCGTTTGGGTCTACAACTCGCACAACCACCCCTATGCCGAAAAAGAGTTTGAAGGAGTTGAAATCATTCACAAGTACGATCCCGAGCCACGCCTGGGCACCTTTGGCCAATTTATTTATGATTTTAACTGCGTGATTGACGCCCGCCAGCGAGACTTTGAAGTGATTCTAATGCTAGGCTACACCTCTAGCAGCATTTGGCAAAGGCTGAGCCTCCTGCCGCGTAAGCCGCAAATTATCACCAACATGGACGGGCTGGAGTGGAAGCGCAATAAGTACAGCCCCCGGGTGAAAACCTTCCTCCGCAAAGCCGAAAAATGGGCCGCCCTGCGCAGCCAACTGCTCATTGCCGATTCTCTGGAAATTGAAAACTACCTGGAACGGAAATATCGCGCGGAAGCGGTACACATTGCCTACGGGGCGAAGGTGTTTAAAAACCCCGACCCAGAAGCTTTGAGCACCTACAACGTAAGCCCTTTTGAATACAATTTGGTAGTGGCGCGGCTAGAGCCTGAAAATAATTTAGAGATTATTTTAAAGGGCGTACAGCAAAGTATCACCGAAAAAATCACCCTGGTGGTGGGCAATCACGAGACGCCCTACGGAGAAAAATTAAAGGCCCGCTTTAAAGACAGCCGCATCCGCTTTGTGCAAGGCATTTTTGAGAAAGAGAAAATGAACAACCTGCGCTACCACGCCCACCTCTATTTTCACGGCCACAGCGTAGGTGGCACCAACCCCAGTTTACTGGAAGCCATGGCTTGCCGCTGTGTGGTAGTGGCGCACCGCAACCCCTTTAACTTGGAGGTTTTAGGTAAAGATGGTAATTATTTTATTGATGAACGAGACGTGGCCAATGCCCTGGATCACCTGGAGCGCAATGGCGTGCAAAAACAACGCATCAGTAACAACCTCAACAAAATTAAAGAGCGCTACAACTGGAAACTGATTGCCGAGCAGTACGAGGTGGTGTTTCAGCAGGCCCTCATCGGTAAAAACAAAGATTAGCTTAATCGCCTTTAAGCGCTACCCCCACCGTGCGCAAGAGAATGCTGAAATCCAGCAGGGCACTCCAGTTTTCCAAATAATACACATCGGCCTGCACGCGCTCTTGCATTTGCTGCAAATCATGCGCACCTTTCAGGCCCTGCACCTGCGCCAATCCGGTTAAACCGGGCTTTACAAAATGCCGCACCATAAACTGGCTAATGGCCTTTTGATAAGCCTCAGTATGCGCCAGCATGTGCGGCCGCGGCCCCACTAGACTCATGTCGCCCTTGAGAATATTCCAAAACTGCGGCAGCTCATCTAAATGGTGCCTGCGTAAAAAACGCCCCAGCGGGGTAATGCGCGCATCATTCTCGCTAGCCTGCTGGCGATGGGCTTGAGCGTTGGGCACCATGGTGCGGAACTTGTACAAGGTGAACTCGCGGTTTTGATAGCCGCTGCGCACCTGCTTAAAAAGCACCGGGCCCCCACCGGAAAGTCGCACCGCTAAAGCCAGCAAGGGAAAGAGCCAGGGCAATACCAACAAGAGTACCAGCGCAGCAACCACCACATCACCACTTCGCTTTAGCCAGCGATTGTGCAGCTGCTCCAGGGGCTCTTTGCGCAAACTCAGCACCGGCACATCGCCATAAAAATCAATTTGCATGTTTTTAGAATGCGCCAATCCCAAATCAGGCAGCACCTTAAAACGCACCAAATGCGCATCGGCCAGGTAAAAATAGCGCTGCAAAGCATCTCCTTCCTGGCTAAAGGCTCCGTACAGTTCATCTACGCGGTGCTTCTTCAAATAAGGCTCTACGGCCGATAGCGGCTGCGCTTGAAAACCCGGTACCGGCTGATCTGAAAACACCCCTACAATTTGCAAACCCAGTTCAGGTCGTTGCCCGATGGTATCGGCAAAAGCCACCAGGCGTTGGGCATCACCTACCAAAATGGCCTTGCGGTAGCCCCCTCCGCGCTGCCTTAAAATCCGCAGAAAGCGCAGGTAAAAGAAATGCCAGGGTAAAATGGAGGCACCGGCAAAAAGGTAAAAATAGGTGAGAAACAAGCGCGAGTACTCGCTCTTTTTAAGGCTTACCAAAAGCAGCAAAAGCATAAAAATATGCCAGAAAAATACGTTGAAGGTTTTGCCTACTGATTTACGCGGTTCCAGGCTCAGCCCCGTGTTGTAGGTTTTAAAGACCAAGCTCAGCAGCAGCCACAGCAGGTTTAGAAAAACGCCCAGCTGCACGTAATAATCGTAATACTCTGTGCCCTGCAGTTTAATTTCCTGAAAGCGCAGCGCCCCGGCCGCCAGAAAAGCCAGGTTCAGCCAAAAAACATCGCCTAATAAAAGCACTATTTGTGATGAGCGCGTGTAGCGTGCCTGCATGGTAGGGAAATTAGTGATGACCTTAGGGTTTTACAAAGCCGCGCCTAAATTACAATTCTATGGAGTATAGATGTGAGATGTTGGATGTTAGATGTGAGATGGAAGCTGTCATCCTGCCTGCCCGGCCTTTGGACGGGAGCGGTAGTCGAAGGATGATTTAGTGGTCTGTCCGATGTCCGATGACGGAAGACCGAAGACCGTGGTCAATAGACCATGGACCATGGACCATAAACCAAAGGCCATGAACAACACATCAGACACCGGTCACCCGTCATCCAACAACCACCATCTCCAAACAAAAACCCTGATTTTGAATTATGTAGCTGTAAAATGACGTATGATGATGAAGTTGAGTGCCAGCTATTACCAGGAAGATAAAGTAATCCGCAAAGGCAGTAAGGGAATTTTTCCTGAGATGAGTGATTTACTGCTGCGCAATTTGAACAGTGCGGCCGTGCAAAATCAACGCGTGTTAGACGTAGGTTGCGGCAACGGACTGCTCAGTTTGGCGGCAGCCGACCGAGGCGCCCGCTCCGTAACCGGCCTGGATGCCAATCCGCAGGCCATCTACTGGGCCCAGCAAGCCAAAGCCGACTACCACTTTGAGGATTTGAATTTCACCCTTTCCCGCATTGAGGATTTTACTCCGGAGCAGCGCTTTGACTTAGTGCTTTGCAATGCCGCGCAACTGCCCCTGCCCCGCCCCTACGATTTCTTTGGGGAAGGACCCTACTTTGTAGGTCTGGATGGCCGCAGCATGATTGAGGCCTTGCTCAATCGTCTGCCGGAGCTACTCGCCCCCCAAGGCAAGCTTTGGCTCATTCACACCGACTTAGCCCAAATGCTCCCCACCCTACGCCAGCTCCACGCTTTGCATTTCCAGTACGAGGTACTGGACGGCATGCGCTTACCCCTCTACGCCCACGTGGCGCAACGCCCAGAACTCATTGAGTACCTGCAACCCAAACTGAGCGGCCGCCCGGGCGATTACTATTTCCGCTTTTACCTTTTGGAAATTAGCCGCCAGAATGAATTGGTGAAGGGGTGAGATTGAGGTAGATTAGCAGATTGAACAAATTCAATGACTGCTAAAGAGCTTTTTCAGAAGATTGAAAATATCAAACCGTGGAAACGTGGTGATGAGCGGGCGCCCCACAAGCCCTTTCTAATTCTCTATGCCTTAGGCCAATGGCAAAGGGGAAAAAGAAAACTGGCCTATTTTGAACATGAAGAAGCGCTCAAAGACCTTTTTCGAGACTTTGGTCCTGACCGAAAACCCACCATGGCTAATCCATTCACGCGGTTAATTACAGACGGCATTTGGGACGTGCAAGCAAATAAACTTATTGATCGTAGGGTTACCTATTCTGATAAGGACTTAAGGTCAACTAGAGCTGAAGGATCTTTTACTCCTGAGGTATCAAACCTCCTCAACAATAACCCTAACTTAATTTCACAAGTTGCTGAACAGGTTTTGGAAATGCATTTCCCTGAAAGTCTACACGAGTCGTTACTTCTAGCAGCTGGAATACAAATGGGGGCTGAAACCAAAAAATTATCAAAAAGCTCCCGCGATCCTAATTTTAGAAATCAGGTATTGGAAGCCTATGAACGAAAATGCGCAGTTTGCAATTACCAAATAAGGCGAGATGATACGCTCGTAGGTATTGAAGCCGCACACATAAAATGGCATCAATTTAAAGGACCAGATGTAGTTCAAAACGGAGTGGCACTTTGCTCGTTACATCACAAACTCTATGATTTCGGTCTGTTCACCATAACGGAGGATTTCAGGCTAAAGGTTTCCACGAAGGCTAACGGAAATGAATCTTTCCATGATTGGCTACTTCGGTTTAATGATCAGACCATCAATAGACCTCAGAGCAAAAACTTTTACCCCGAACCCGAATACATCAATTGGCAGGTTAAGGAGGTTTTTAAGGGAGGCTATAGGGAGTAAGTTAAATTTCAAGTACACCACAGTCTTTTAGGTAATTTGCAATTTCATCATACCATTGCTTTTTTCCGTATAATTCGTCTTTTGAGCCATCTGGTATCCAGATTATAAGACCTTCTCTTGCTCTAGTTAACAACACTCGATATTTGTTAATTGTATAAACTCTTTCAACTGGTTTATTAATCTCAGTCCACTTACTACCTCTAAACCGTTTGAAAACCCACTTACCATTTGATCTTCTCAAATCTAAGTCCCAACAGAGACCGGCCCAGTCAATCTCTAATCCCTGTATTCCAAACTCGGTAGCGGGTATTTCCAGGTAAAATGATGACCTGACATCTTCAGGCCCATCAAGAAACCATCTAGGTTCATCAATGGGTTCTTTTACATTTATACCATAAGGTTTTAACCTTAAAGCACCCGAACTTGCGATCAGCCCTG
>CAJXNI010000021.1 GCA_913057235.1 uncultured Bacteroidota bacterium | reverse complement strand
TCACCTACCTGCGCGACCGCCTCACCGTGGCCCGCGACCTGCTCACCGAAAGCGGCTCCTGCTTTGTGCAGATCTCCGATGAAAACGTGCATCTGGTCCGATGCCTGATGGATGAGATTTTTGGAAGTGAGAATTTTGTTAGCTTGATAAGTGTAACAAAATCAGGAGCATTAGGTGCAAATTTACTTCCTAGAAGAAACGACTATTTGATTTGGTACGCTAAGGATGTATCTCAGGTAAAATATCGGCAATTATTTGCTCCTAAGCTTATAGAGGATGACATTCAACAATATCGATACTATTTTGACGAAGATGGATCAATAAAGTCAGTTCCACAAAAAGAAATAGATACGGGTACCTTCGATAAAACACGTGAATACTTTCGTTACATAATACTCACAAAACCAGGTCCTGGTTCTAAATATGATTTTGACTTTGAAGGAAAAAAATACACTGCCGGTAATAGATGGTGGGGCTTTCCAAAAGATAGTTTAGAAAAATTAGGGAAAATCAAGCGTATCGCTTCAACAGGAAAAACTGTTTCAGGTATAAGATACGCTAAAGATTTTCCAGCCTCCTATTTAGATAATATTTGGAATGATACTGCTACTGGAAGCGGCATGGGCAAAATGTATGTTGTACAAACTGCAATAAAAGTGATCCAAAGATGCATTTTGATGACTACCGATCCTGGTGATTTAGTGCTGGACCCAACGTGTGGCAGCGGTACAGGTGCTTACGTTGCTGAACAATGGGGCCGCAGGTGGATAACCATTGATACCAGCCGCATTGCCCTCAACATTGCCAAAACCCGTTTGATGACGGCCACGTTTCCCTACTACCACCTGCACAGCGATGTAAACGTGGAGAAAAGCCATACCGATCAGGGCAAGATCAAAAAAAAGATTTCACCCAAACCGGAGTCCGAGCAGGAAGGGGATATCCGCCAGGGCTTTGTGTACGAGGAAGTGCCGCACATCACCTTAAAGAGCCTGGCAAACGATGAACCGCCCGCCACGGAAACCCTCTACGACCAGCCCTTTGAAGACAAAAAGAAGCTGCGCGTAGCCGGGCCTTTTACGGTAGAAACCCTGCAAAACTACGAGCCGGTAAGCCCGGATGATATGCCGGAACTGGAAAAAGACCACCAGGAAAACGAAGACTTTGAAGAGCGGGTGTTTGAGCATATGCGCTCAGCCGGGGTAATGAACGGGGTGAAGAACGAAAAAGCCAAGTTCATCCGCGTGGAACGGCTTTCCTCCGAAATCCTTCATGCCGAAGGTTTTTATAAAGACAGTGAAGACCGGGAGCGCAAAGCCTATGTGTATATCGGCCCCAAATTTGGCACCGTAAGCCGGCAGGTGGTAAATAATGCCGTAAAGGAATGCCGCAACCGTGGCGATGCCGATTGGCTCATCATCCTAGGCTTCAGCTTTGAGAGCGACATCAAAAACGAAAACGTATCCATGAGCGTGGGCAACTTCATCGTCACCAAAGTGCGCATGCACGATGACCTGATGCAAGACGGCCTCCTCAAAAAAGACAAAAAAGCCGGCTCCTTCATCACAATTGGTGAACCGGATGTCCGCCTGATAGATGCCGAAGCTCCTGTCACCCTGAGTGATTCTGACGATAGGAAGAATCGTATCGAAGGGTGGAAACAAATCGAAATTGCCGGCCTCGACATTTACGACCCCATTAAAGATGTGGTAAAGAGTCGAAATGTACAGGACATCGCTTACTGGATGGTGGATGATAACTACGATGGCAGCAACTTCGTGGTTAAGCAAGTCTTCTTCTGCGGAGGTAGCAAAGACGAGTACAAAAAATGGGAGAAAGGCCTCAGCGATCTTGCCAAACAATCTACCAAAAAGAAAGCCGAAGCCACTTTAAAAATCGAAATAGACGATGAGGCCTTTGATAGGCTTTACGGCTTTCAGTCTCACCCCATACAAGTGAAACCCGGGCAAAAGATTGCCGTGCGGGTAATCAGCCAGTTTGGGGAGGAGAGTATGAAGGTGGTGGAGAGTTAATAATCAAATTAAGCGATTATGAAAAGAAGTGAGCGAAAACAGAAAGCGCGTCAACGGCTTGCAAGGAAAATGCAGGAAATTGAGAAGATTTTAAATCAAGCAAATCACGTTCAAATCTTTGATGAAAATATCGCTAAAACAAAAGCAGCTAAACAGAGAATAAGATTTACTAAACTTTTTGTGCAAATGTGCCGTACAAAAAGAATTAAGACTGATCCGCTCATTGGGCAAAGGCAAGAATATTTTAAAAAATGCCTGCGTTCAATCGAGCAAAAAAGAAAAAGGGCTAGAAAAAAATCCAACCTGAAAAGTAAAATAAATCCAACCTTTTCAAGCGCTTACGATCAAGAAGGTAATTTCTTCAAATTGATATTTACTAAAACTTAGGCTGCTGTCTACAATTCATGAGCGGGCCTCGCTGCGTGTTTAGCTGCTGCTGGAGGTTCCTTGGCCCAAGACTTTAGTGACTATTGAGGCTCCCTTCGGTTTCGCTGTGCTACTCTCAGGACAGGCTTCTCGCCCGTGGGCCAAAAAAAAGCCCACCTGAAAAGAGGTGAGCTTTGTTTGTGGGCCCTCGCGGGCTCCCTTCGGTTTCGCTGCGCTACTCTCAGGACAGGCTTCTCGCCCGGGTGCCAAAAAAAAGACCATCCTTGCGGATAGCCTTTTTTTGTGGGCCCTCGCGGGCTCGAACCGCGGACCAAATGATTATGAGTCATCTACTCTAACCAACTGAGCTAAGGGCCCTAATTTAGGGTGGGCAAAAATACTAAAATTTTTAGGCTCGGTAAAAGAAGTTTCAGGCAAGCATGGTAAATGAATGAAGACCTTCGCTTGTCCCCCTTAGGACGGGGCGGCTTGCAAGTCTGAGGTGAGCAAGTTGGGGAAAGCCAAGCCGCCATGCCTAGTAAAGGGCTATTTTCAACCTCAGGGATTCTTAACCAAGTAGGCCCTAAATTTTTCAGCCAATAATCCTTATTCTTGCTTTTTAAAAAATGGCCATGGCTAAAAATCTGATTTTTGATTTCGGGGCGGTGCTTATTCCTATTGAGGAACAACGCACCCACGATGCTTTTAAGGCATTGGGAGCCAAAGATTCTTTGAGCGAACAAACCGAGCTTTTTAAAAAATACGAGATTGGGGAACTGAATACCGATGCCTTTCTAAAGGCCTTGCAACCGCATTTTTTTCGCAATACGATTTTTAAACCTGATTTGGCGGAGGCGTGGTCGGCTATTTGTTACGCACCCTTGCCGGCTGAAACCTTGGAGTTTCTGCAACAGCTAAAGAAAAAAGGCTACAAACTTTTTTTGCTCAGTAACACCAATGCTTTGCATATTGAAAAAATTAAGGAGCGCAGCGGCCTGTTTGATTATAAACGGTTTACCAAGTTTTTTGAGCAGGTGTATTACAGCCATGAATTGGGCATGCGCAAACCAGACAAAGCCATTTACCAGAAAATTCTAGACGACCATCAGCTTCAAGCGGAGGAGTGTTTCTTTACGGATGACAAAAAGAAAAATGTAAAAGCGGCTGCCAAATTAGGGATGCATACCTTTCACTTTCAGCCTGAAGAGCACAATCTAGAAGTATTACGCAGGCAAATTGATAAGCTGGCTTAGGTGCGCTCCTGACACAATTCAATCAACACTCCGTTGCTGCTCTTGGGGTGCAAAAAGACCACTAATTTATTATCGGCTCCGGGCTTTGGTTCATCGCTTAAAAGGGTAAACCCCTCGGCTTGAAGCCGAGCCATTTCTCCGTGAATGTCTTCTACGGCAAAGGCAATGTGATGAATTCCTTCCCCTTTTTTGTTTAAGAATTTGGCAATGGGACTGTCAGGGTTGGTTGCTTCCAATAATTCTATTTTGTTGGGGCCAACCTGAAAGAAAGAGGTGCTTACGCCTTCGCGTTCTACGCGCTCTACTTTGTAATGTTCAGCACCAAAAAGCTTGCTAAAGAGCGCATTACTTTTTTCCAGATTTTTTACGGCAATGCCAATGTGTTCAATTTTATCCATCTTCTTCAAATTCTATGATTAGGCAAAACTCTGCATGTCTACCAACTTCTTGTAAATCCCATCTTGGTCTAGCAGTTCCTGGTGCGAGCCGCGCTCCGCAATTTCCCCCTCATGCAATACCACAATCTCATCGGCATGCTGTATGGTGCTTAAGCGGTGGGCAATTACCAGCGATGTGCGGTTTTTCATCAGTTTATACAAAGCTTCCTGCACCAGTTTTTCACTTTCCGTATCCAGGGCACTGGTGGCCTCATCTAAAATAAGAATAGGGGGGTTTTTAAGCACCGCCCGGGCAATGCTCAGCCGTTGTTTTTGGCCACCGCTAAGCTTGGAGCCCCCGTCACCTATGTTGGTATCGTAGCCATTTTCTAACTGCTCAATAAAATCATGCGCATTGGCAATTTTGGCCGCAGCAATCACTTCTTCACGGCTGGCCTGTGGGCGACCAAGCGCAATGTTATAGGCCACGGTTTCATTAAAAAGTAAGGTCTCCTGGGTTACAATACCCAACTGGTTTCGTAGGTCATGTAGCTTGATTTGTCGCACCTCTAAGTCGTCAATAGTGAGGCGGCCGCTATTCACCTCGTAAAAGCGCGGTACCAGGCTGGTAAGGGTAGATTTCCCACCCCCGCTTTGCCCAACCAGGGCAATCATTTTACCTTTTTCTATGGTGAGATTTATATTTTTCAGCACCATTTTTTCCTGGTAGGAAAAGTTGACATTTTCAAAGCGAATGGCTTTGGAGAAGCTTGGTAAAGCCACCGCATTGGGAGCGTCTTGAATAGGGTTTTGGGCGTCTAGCACCTCTAGAATACGTTCACTGCTGGCATTGCCCCGTTGAATTTTATAACTGGCTTTAGACAGGTTTTTAGCGGGGGGAATTATTTGGTAGAAAAACAATACGTAGGCAATGAATTTTTCAGCGGTAAAGCCATCCTGCGAAAGCACCAGCCCACCTCCGTACCAAATAACCAGGGCCATAACCACTACTCCTAAAAACTCACTAATGGGTGAGGCCAGGTCGTTTTTCCGAAACACCTTGTTCATGATGTTGAAGTAGTTGTTGGTCACCTTTTCAAAAAGGGTGGCTTTTTGCGCTTCGGCATTAAAAGCCTTAATAACTTTAAGGCCACTCACGTCTTCTTCGGTTTGAGAAAGTATTTCACCCACGCGTTTTTGGGCTTTTTTACTGCTGCGCTTGAGGCTTTTGCCGATGCGGGTAATCAAGAAAGTAACTACGGGCAACAAAACAAATACAAAGAGGGTAAGCTGGGGGCTGATCCATACCAAAAGCACCAGGCTGCTAATAATCATGATGGGCTCCCTAAAAATCATCTCAATGGTGGTAAGAATGCTGTTCTCTACCTCTTTTAAATCTGAGGTCATGCGTGAAATAATATCGCCCTTGCGCTGCTCGGTAAAATAACTTAAGGGCAAGGCCAGAATTTTTGCGTGTAGGTCTTGGCGAATATCGCGGGTAACGCCATTGCGCATGGGAGCCACAAAATACATGGCCAGGTAGCGAAAGAGGTTTTTAAGAAAGAAACTGATTACCACGGTAACGCTCACAAACAGCAAAGCTTCATTTTGTCCGGTTTCGGCCATGCGTTGGCCAATTTCATAGTAAAGCAGGTCTTTAAGATAGTCCAGCATGTCGCCCTCCAGCACGGGCGCTTCGGTTAATCCGGCATTTTTATCAAAAATGATTTCCAGCACCGGTACCACCAAACCAATAGATACCAAGGAAAAAACCGTGGCCAAGAGGTTGAAAAGTATATTAAGCAGCACGTTACCTTTGTAGGGAAAGGCATACCGCACTATGCGCCAAAATGGTTTCATGAAGGCAAATGTAAAACGAAAGAATCTGCTAGTACTAACTTTGTTCCTTAAACATTGGGCCGGCCAAATTGTCTTTATGAGTCGTGCAACAACAATTCTTAAAACACAATAATTGGCCATGAAAAAAAGGCAATGGTCTATTTTGGCCGCTGTGGTGGTTTTGGGCTTAGCGTTTTTGACCTATAACCAACTAAAAACTCCCCCAGAAAAAGAGGCTTTAAGCCGAAGTGTTTCCGCCCGGGGCGTGGAAGTCACCGAGATTCAAAATGGCCCGGTTCCCCTCACCATCCGCGTAGACGGGTCTTTAAAAGCCACCCAAAAAATTGAGCTCTATGCCGAGGTAAACGGCATCTTGCAGCCAGGACCTAAACCCTTTGAGGCGGGAGTAAGCTATCAAAAAGGGCAAACACTACTTTCTTTAAACAATACCGAAGCCCGTGCGGCCTATGAGGCGCAGCGCAACACCTACATCAATACTCTGGCTCGGCTCTTGCCCGATGTGAAAATTGATTACCCCGAAAGTTATGAGCAGTGGTATAATTACCTCAATGAAATTACCAAAAGCAAGAAAGTGCCGCAGCCCGCTATTCCCCAGAACGATAAACTTCGTTTGTTTTTAACGGGTCAGGGGTTGTACCGAGACTACCAAAATTTGGCCAGCAGCCGAGAACGCCTTAGCAAATATCAAATACAGGCGCCCTTTAACGGCACTCTTACCGAGGCGCTGGTTGAGACCGGTACACTGGTAAGACCGGGGCAGCCCTTGGGTGAGTTTATGGCCCAAGATGTTTTTGAATTAGAAGCTACCGTAGGTTCCAGCCAGCTGGCTTTTATTAAAATTGGCGACAGCGTGCAACTGCAAAATCCAGAGGGCACCCAAAGCTGGCAGGGCACGGTTAGCCGCATAAATTCAAAAGTAAACAGCAGTAGTTTACGGGTCAGTGTTTTTATTCAGGTAAGCGGAGAATATCTGCAAGATGGGCAGTTTCTCACGGGCACCATTCAAACCCAAACCATACCCAAGGCTGCTAAAGTGGCTCGGAACCTGGTAGTGCAGCGCAATAAGCTTTTTGTGGTGGCAGACACGGTTCTGCGGTCGGTCAAGTTAGAGATTATTCATAAATCCCCTGAAACGGTAGTAGTCACCAACTTGCCTAACGGCACACGCGTTCCCAAGAAACCTGTACCTGGTGCCTACAGTGGTATGCCAGTTAAAATCATTAAGGGGCAGTAAGCATGAAAAAGTTTTTAGGCTTTTTTATAAAATACCCCATCACGGTGAATGTGCTCTTGTTTGGAGCACTCATCTACGGTTCAGTGGCCTGGTACAGTTTAAACTCTACCTTTTTTCCGCTTATTCCAGAGCGTTTTATCGTTATCAAAGCCATTTATCCCGGGGCTTCACCTGAGGAAATAGAGGAAGGGGTGGTTACCAAAATAGAAGAAAACCTTAAGGGTATTTCGGGCGTAGACCGTTACACCTCCGTAAGCTCAGAAAATACGGCTACGGTAACCGTAGAAGCCTTGCGCAGCGCAGACTCTAAAGAAGTGCTGGATGATGTAGAAAACGCAGTTAATCAAATTTCTTCTTTCCCGGCAGGTTTAGAGCCGGTAACCGTTTTTTTGCGGGAGAACCTCACCCTTACCATTACCTTTTCCCTTACGGGGGATGCTATTTCGCTGAAAAGCCTAAAAACCCTGGCGCGGCAAATTGAAGACGACCTGAGAAATTTTGAAGGAATTAGCAAGGTTACCCTTCAGGGCTTCCCCAATGAGGAAATTGAAATTGCGGTAGATGAAGACGCACTGCGGGCTTACAACCTGAGTTTTGAGCAAATAGGAGAGGCGGTAGCAGCCAATAATTTTGATATTACCGGGGGCAGCGTAAAAACTGAAACAGAAGAATATTTAATCCGTGCGCGTTACAAAAATTACGAGCCTACCGAGTTGCTGAACATTGTTATTAAGGCCGATCCCAACGGTAATATTGTGCGCCTGCATGACGTAGCAGAGGTACAACAGCAATTTGCGGATGAGCCCACCGCCATTGAGCTAGATGGCCAAACCGCCCTAAAACTGCAAATTGAGAATACAGACAGTGAAGATATTTTAAGCACCGCTCAATTTGTGCGCCAGTATGTAGAAGATTTTAACCGCCAACATCAGCACCTGCAAACTACCATTGTAAATGACCGAGCGGATGTGCTGGAACAACGTAAAGCCCTGCTGATTGAGAACGGTTTGATAGGGATTGTGCTGGTCTTAATTTTACTTTCGCTTTTCCTCAATTTCAGGGTGGCCTTTTGGGTGGCGGCTGGTTTGCCGGTTTCCTTTTTTGGGATGTTTATTTTGGCTACCTATTTTGGCGCTACTATCAATGTAATTTCCCTTTTCGGGATGATTGTGGTAGTGGGCATTTTAGTAGATGACGGCATTGTAATTAGTGAAAACATTTACCACCATTATGAAAAAGGTAAAACCCGCTTAAAGGCCGCCATAGACGGCACCATGGAAGTATTGCCCGCGGTAATTTCTGCGGTGCTCACCACCATGATTGCCTTTTCAGCTTTCTTTTACGTAGACGGCACCGCAGGTGATTTTTTCTCAGAAATGGCTTTTATTGTGGTGGCCACTTTGGCGGTTTCGCTCATTGAAGCCCTCATTATTTTACCCTCGCACATTGGGCATTCTAAAGCACTTTCGCACAAATACAAAAAGAACAAGCTAGAACTTGCGCTCGACAAGGGCATGGCTTACGCCCGTGAAAAGCTGTATCGCCCGTTACTTAGTTTTGCCTTGCGTTATAAAGTGCTGAGTCTGTCTATCATAATGGCCCTGTTTCTCATGACGCTGGGCGCTATGCAAGGCAAGATCATCCGCATTAGCTATTTCCCTTTTATAGACCGTGATAATTTTGAGGTGAGCTTAAAAATGCCGGCCGGTACCCGGGATTCCATTACCCAGTTTCACCTCAATGAAATCAGATTGGCCGCCCAGGAAGTAAACGATAGCCTACGTCCCATTATGCCTAATGGCGAAGACGTAATTCAATTGGTTGAGGAAACTGTGGGCCCAACCACCAATGAGGGAAACCTCAACATTATTCTGTTAAGCAGTGAAATACGTGGCGTAAGCAGCAGTGTGGTGGTGAATGCGCTTAGAGAAAAAACAGGCCCCATCTATGAGGCTGAAAACGTAACCTTTGGTACGGTGAGTGCCTTTGGTAAGCCGGTTTCGGTCTCCTTGCTGGGTGAAAACTATGAAGACCTGCGTAAAGTAAAAAACACCCTCAAAGAAAGCATGAGTCGTTATGCTGAGTTACGAGACGTGGTAGACAATGACCTGGAAGGGGTGAAGGAAGTGCGTCTGAAACTTAAGAACAAGGCCTACCTATTGGGACTAAATCCGGCTCTAATTATGCAGCAGGTACGTAACGGTTTTTTTGGCTATGAGGTACAAAGGCTGCAAAAAGGAGAAGATGAGGTAAAAGTTTGGGTGCGTTACACGCCTGAAGAGCGCGCCTCGCTTTACAACCTGGAAGACATGTACATTCGTAGTCCGCAAGGTCAAAAGTATCCCTTAACCGAACTCACTGATTATACCATTGAAAGAGGACCTTTAAAAATTAACCATTTGGATGGCGAACGCGAAATAAAGGTAGAGGCAGACCTGGCCGATCCCAATGGCTCAGCTCCAGATGCCATTGAGCGCATTCGCACGGAGGTGCTGGACGACCTCTTAGAGAAATACCCTAGCGTAACCGCCCTCTACGAGGGCCAAAACCGGGAGGCCCAAAAAACGCTGGCCAGCTCTAAAGTGGTGCTTCCCTTGGTTTTACTCTTAATCATTTTGGTCATCACCTTCACTTTCAGGAGCTTCTCACAGGCGGTCACCATTTTCTTACTGATACCCCTTAGTTTGGTAGGCGTAGGCTGGGGCCACTGGTTGCACGGCCTGCCGCTCAGCATTTTTTCCTTTTTAGGCGTAATTGCGCTCATTGGCGTAATTGTAAATGACTCCTTAGTGTTGGTTAGCAAAATGAACGGCTATCTTAAAGAGGGCCTTGATTTTAAAGACGCAGTTTTTCAGGCGGGGCTTTCTCGCTTTAGAGCGATACTGCTTACATCGGCTACGACTATTGCCGGGCTGGCACCTTTGATTTTAGAAGAGAGCGTGCAAGCCCAGTTTTTAATTCCCATGGCTATTGCATTGGCCTACGGCATTGTAATGGCCACGGTTCTCACCCTTTTAGTGCTGCCCATTTTACTAAGCGTTCTTAATGAGGTGCGCAGGCACGGCATTTGGTTTTGGCAAGGCAAAAAGCCCAATTCGCAAGAGGTAGAGCCCGCTATAATTGAACTAAAAAGTGAAAATGAAGAGTAAGCTATTTTGGAGTGTTCTGGCGCTAATCACCTTTTTTTCAGGCTGGTCGCAAGAGCCGCTTACGCTGGCCAAGGCCGTAAAAATTGCTTTGGCAAACAACTTGCAAATTCAGGTGGCAGAGCAAGATTTGGCTATTGCCGATAAACAAGAAAACTGGGGCAATGCAGGCTTTTTGCCCAATGTTACGGCCAATGGCAGTTTTAACACTTCGGTAAATGATGTTACCCAAGAGTTAGCCACCGGTGGCGAAACCGGTCAGCCACAGCGCCCTTTAGAATTTAATGATGCTGAAAGCACGGTGTACGCCTACGATGTTACCGCAAGCTACGTTTTGTTCAATGGCTTAGGCCGATTGAATAATCTGCGCAAGCTGCAGTTGCAGAAAGATCTCACGAAAACGCAATTGCGCTTCACCGTTGAAAATACCTTACTCCAGGTGTTTACTACCTTTTACCAGGTAGCGCAGCAGCAAGAGCTTTTAAGCATTAGTAAAGAATCATTAAGCTTAAGCCAGCAGCGGTATCAGCGGGCACAAACGGCCACAGAGCTGGGTAGTCAAAACAATTTGGCTCGGTTAAGCGCCTTGGTTGATTTACGTAATGACAGCATTGCTTATTTCAACACTTTTAATCAACTGCAAAAAAGCCAAAGAGAATTAAACCGCGCACTAAATCTACCCATTGATACCTCCTTTAAAGTAGACACCAGCGTTAGCCTTACGGCCGATTTAAACTATCTAGCTTTGCAAAATCAAGCCTTACAAAACAATGCCGCCCTGGTTCAAGCCGAAATGAGCCGCTCCATTGCGCAAAAAGAGGTGAACCTGGCCTGGAGTGAACGCTTGCCTCAGGTAACAGCCTCTGGAGGTTACAACTTTAACCGCCAAGAAAATGAAGGAGGCTTTTTGCGATTTACGGAAACCAGCGGTTGGCAGTACGGACTAAATGCCCAGTGGAATTTGTTTAGTAGCTATCGCACCCAAACCCAAATTGAAACAGCCCGGATACGCGTGTACCAATCTAAGCTGCAGTTTGAACAGGCCCGGCAACAGCTGAAAACTGACCTGGCCAACGCCTGGCTGGATTTTGAAAACAACAAAAAGATTAAGGCACTGCAAAAGCGCAATCTGAAAGTGAGCCGCTTGAACTATGAACGTACGCAAGAGAGCTACCGTTTGGGCCAGGCTAATAACACTCAACTTCGCGAGGCACAGCTAAATTATATCAATGCCAAAGCCAACCTGAACCAATTAAGCTACAATGTTAAATTGGCGGAGTTGGAGCTCATGCGTGTGGCGGGTCGTCTAATTGACGAGTTTTAATAATCTCTTTTTAGAGCACCCGGCAAAAAAAAAAGCCCGACCGGTTGGGGTCAGGCTTTTGAGCGAATTTATTTTTATCTAATCGCAACCCAGGTTGGCCACCACATCGTATTCAATGCGGTCTGTAGTGGGGCTGAAATAATCTTTCTTCTGGATGAAGAAAAGTATCTGATTAATTTCTAAACCTTCCGGTACGTTAAAAAACTCTTCGGCAATAAAGTATTTTTTGAAAATCCCATTGCCATAGCTCTCCATTTTTAACTCTGGGTTAGAACCCACGGTAAATGGGTTATTGGCAATGCGCACCACCGAGCTGTCGGATAAGGTAGCTTGGGCAAAGAAGTAGACCTCATCATCACCCAGGTTTTGCATACCTTCTTTTTCTTCTTCATTGTTGTCATAGTAAAGAAGCACTAAATCATCTTGTTGAAACCTTCCGGGAAACAGGTAAGCAGGATTACGCTCTAAGCTGGGCGGGTCTACTAGAACGGTGAGATCATCTGATTTCACATCCGGGTCACCATAGCCCCCGCCATTTTTGGTCTTAACCAAAAACATGATATCATTGGCATACACATCTTGGACGGTAACCTCGTAAAACTCTGTAGGAACCATGGTAAAGCTGTAGATGCCCTCTTCCTCTTTAGTCATTTTAAGGCTATCATTGCTATTTTGCCAAGGGCGCTGTCCGGTGCCATTAACTAGGGGGTGGCCGCTAGGGTGCTCAGCAGGGCTCCAGGTCCAAATGTAGAGATCGGCACCTGCGTTAGCAGAGTCTATAAGATTTTGCACATAATCATTAGTGGTATTAAGGCCATTAATGTTTACGGTAATCTTTAGGACGCCAGCCGGGTCAATTTCATTGGGTTTGGGTGGGTCTGTGCTTACCTGGGCCAGCAACAACCTGGTACCCAAAAACACTGCGGCTAAGGTGTTAAGTATCTTTTTCATAATTCTTTTATTTCTTACGGTTAAAGGTATAGTTGTACTGGGCGTACACTTGATCGCACGAAACTTTAGTATCTAAAAAGGTCATGGTGGGGTCAATAGAACGCACCATATTGCCTAAGCTTAAGGTTACACTACCGAGATCTGCATTATCTGGAGTAATGGTAATGTTTTCAGGGTATTCAGCATTGTCAAATGCAAAGAAACCTCCACCTCCAAAAGGGTGGCCCGTGGTGGTGCCTTCAACTACATAGCTTTGGTCAGCGGCATTAAAGGTGATGGATACAGGGTCACTGGCGTAAAACTCAGAAATATCTTTGGTGCTAAACTGCGGAAAAGAGCGGTCTTCAATAGTCACTTTGTTCAGCTCCCAGTTTCCGTTAATGCCCGTAGACAGGTCATAGCTGCCATCAGGCGATTTGAAGGGGTCTGGCGTACAGGCGGCCAAAAGCCCTAATATCATAAAGGTTACAACTGTCTTTTTCATGTTTTTGTAATTTAAAATTAGCAACCGCCTTGCGGGTTAATGTCAAATAATTCGGTTCTTTCTACCCCTGGAAATTGTAAAATCATTCCATCGCAATTCCAGATTACGTCTCTAATCATGAGTTGATCGTCTTCAAAAGCTCCCCGTCTTTTTAATTGTTGCACCCGATCGCCTTCTCCAAACATTTCAATTCTACGTTCTTTACGTACTTCTTCTAGTAAAGCGTTGGCAGGCACCCCTGCGGGCACGTTAGCCGAGCTGTTACCATAGGCACGCTCTCTTATGTCATTAACGTCTTGAGTAGCGGTATTTAAATCTTGGTTTAGCAAAGTTAAGCACTCTGCCCTAAGCAATTTAAGATCAGTTAAGTGTAAAATAGGCACATCAAAATAAGGCTTGTTAAATTTCTTCACACCCACAAACTCATCCGGTGTGTCGGCATTAATCACCTCAAAGAGTTCGGTAACGCGGCTGTCTAGCGTATCTTCTGCGTAGTCTTCATAAAAATCGGCTGAAGCCCGCAAGAAGGGAGGCTGCGGTAAATCGGTTCGATAGTTACCGGTGAAATCACCGCTGCGTGGATCGTTAATGGTGGAAGTTACAAAGCTGCGGGTTTTAAAAATAATTTCACTCAAGTTGGCCGTATCGGTTTGAAACCGATCAATGGTGGTATCCAAACGATAGGCGCCTGAATTAATCACATTATCAGCATGTAAAAGCGCATTGCTATAGTCTCCTAACTGGAAATAAACTTTTGCTAGAAGGGCTTCAGCTGCGCCCGCTGAAATGGCGTACGGGTTGTTTACCGAAAGGGCATTGCTATTTACCGCGGCTGTTAAATCTGCCAAAATGTTGTTGTAGGTTTCCGCCACAGAAGGTCTGGGTAAAACCGTAACGGAAGTTTCGGTGCGGTAGATAATGCCTGGGTGACTGTTGTTAGCGGTGTAACCCGCAGGTTGCGCCCACAGTTTCACAATTTCAAAGTGGCTAAGTGCTCTTAGGGTTTGTAATTCTGCAATCACGCGAGCTTCTTCAGCGGGTGAAAAATCAAAGTCGCCTACCACCTCTTCAATGCGGTTGCAGCGGAAAACCGTGCGGTATAAATCAGCCAATAGGCCATCTACTACTCCATTAAAAATGGAAACATTACGATTGTAAATCTGGCCTAAGTCACCTGATTCATTGAGCATAGAAAGGTTATCACCTAATAGTTCATGTGCGTATTGCACCTTTCCGTTAAAAACGTTGGCGTTTACATCATAGCATGAATTTAACACCTGAAGCACGTCTTCTTTGCTTTCCAGGGCTTCTTCTTCCAATAGTTCGTTATTGGGTAACTCGGCTTCTAAATAATCTTCACAGCCTGTAAATAGCAGGCCGGTAGCCAATAGTATGAAGATGTGTTTAAATAATTTCACGGCAAATATTTTAGAAGTTAGCATTTATACGAATGGAATAGGTTTGCTCCTGAGGGGCCGTCAAGTAAGTGGTGTTCAGGCTCATGTTCCGGTCGGTAACATCGGTAAAGTCGCGGGCCACTTCGGGATCTAATCCGGTAAACTCAGTAAAGGTGAGCAGGTTAGTACCAATAAGAGCAATGCTTAGGCCCTCTAAACCAATTTTTTGGGCTTTATCGCGATCAAAATTATAGCTGATGGTTACATTTCGCAGGCGCAAATAGCTAGCATCTTGTACCCAAAGGCTGGTGTTCCAAAAATCTTCTTCTAAACCAGGATAGGTGTTGTTGTCTAGCGTTAAGCGGGGTAGACGGGCCTCTTCGCCCGGTCTGGTCCAGCGGTCGTACGCGGCCGGGGTAAAGTTCCAAAAGTTGCCAAAAGCAGGCCAACCGGTTTGCTGGTACTTGGCGGAGTGATCGTATACGTCAGCACCAATGGAGAATACCAACAAGGTGCTTAAGGTCCAGTTTTTATAGTTAAAGGTATTGGTGATACCGCCAATGGCGTCTGGAATACCCTTACCTACCGGCACGCGGTTAGCCTGATCGTACACGTTGGTGGGCTCTCCATTTATGCCACGGTAAATGGGCAAACCGGTTGAGGGATCAATCCCGGTAACGGGCACCATGTAAAAAGTACCTACTGACTCTCCCTCAACAACTCGGGTATCGTTGGTGCCTCCGGCTACCGCATCTTCTGAATAGCCACCCAGGCTGGTGATACGGTTGCGATTGAAGGCAATGTTGAAGTCGGTTTTCCAGCTAAAGTTTTCAGTGGTAATGTTATTAGAGCTTAGGCTGAATTCTACTCCGTAATTTAGTACGCCTCCCACATTATCAAAGTATTCCGTAAAACCGTTATTGCGGGGCAGTTGAACGCGCATCAGCACATCGCGGGTGTTCTTTCGGTAATAAGCAATTTCACCCGTTATACGATCTTCCCAAAGCCCAAACTCAAGACCCAGGTCAAAAATTTCGGTGGTTTCCCATTTGAGATCGGGGTTGGGGGCGTTAATTGGAAATAAGATTGGGTTGTTGTTGTAACCGGGTGCCTGTATAAAGTTATAGCGTGAGATAAATTGGTTTTGGGCAAAATCTGAATTTCCTATAAAACCAATACTGGACTTCAATTTTAAGTAATTGATGACGCGGTTGTATTTCATCCACTTTTCATCGGAGATAATCCACCCACCCGAAACAGAAGGGAAGAAGCCAAAACGATTTTCGGGGCCAAAGGATGAGCTACCATCTGCTCTAAGCACTACCTGTGCCAGATACTTATTTTTGTAGGCGTAGTTAACGCGGCCAAAATAACTGGCGTAAATTCTCTGGCTTTCCAACTGAACCGAATCAAATTCTACGGAATCTCTTAGGTAAGCAAAATCGTAAAAAGGACCGTTGGCATCAAAAACCTCGTTGGTTAAGCCGCTAAAATTTCCAGCCGAATCGGTGAGCACAATATTGCTAACCTCAGAGCGTCTGTCTACGTACTCCGTACCCACCATAAAATTAAAGGAGTGATTCTCATTAAGATCCCAAATGTAGCTGGCGGTTCCGTGCAGGTTTACACTGTTGGAGGTGCGCGGGTAGCGCTTGGCAATACCCTGGCCTACAATATTGGGGTCTGCTCCTGGTAGAATATCAAGGGGCTCATAAAGATCTTCGGTGAAACCGCTGTAGTCATAACTACCACTTCCGGTTAAGGTAAAGTTTTTAAAAGGAGAATAGGTAATCGAAAGGTTGTTGATGGAGCGGATTTCTGTGTTTCGCCAGCGTTTTAAATCGCGCAAGCCGGTAGGGTTGTTGTTTACACCACCTTCAAACCAATAATCACCTTGGCGATGCTGAATCACGCTATCCATGGGATTATCGGGGTCTTGAGTGTACACGTCTCGGTTGTACCGGATGGGGTAAATAGGCAAAGCAGTAGACATGGCCGCGCCTAAACCTCCGGCCGGACCGTTGTCTACCCGGTAATACACGCCTTGAGTTAGGTTGGTGCTTAAAGACATACTTAATTTATCGCTAAAGCGATAGTCGCCATTAAATCTTCCGCTCAAGCGGTTGTATTGATCACCTTCAATGTAGCTTTGGTTGGCATCGTACGAAACCCCTGCGTAGAAGTTGTATTTATCCTTGCCGTATTCTACCCCAAAGTCATAAAATTGCTTGTAGCCGGTACGAATGGTTTCATCTACCCAGTCTGTGTTGGTGTTTTGCACTTCATTCCAGCTTAAGCCAGCGGGCAGGCCTGTGGGCACTCCGGTATTGCCATCGTTAATCCAGGCTTCCTCATACAAGTCTAAATATTCTCTACCGTTAAACATTTCTGGACGATTGGTGGGTAACGAAACACCTTGGGTGGTAGAGAAATTAAAGCGCAAGCCTTTTTGCGCTCCTCTTTTGGTGGTAATGATGATAACTCCGTTGGCACCCCGTGAACCATAAATGGCGGTTGCCGAAGCATCTTTTAAAACTTCTACTGATTCAATGTCATCAGGGTTTAAGAAGGCCAATGGGTTTTGGTTCATACCGCCTGCATCAGCTCTACCGTGGCCACTGCCGGCAAAATAATCCTGATTAATTTGCACTCCGTCAACAATATAAAGTGGGTCACCGCCACCTCCAACGGAGGCAATTCCGCGTACGCGCACTACTGAGGCGCTACCGGCCATACCGCCACTAGTTGAAATTTGTACCCCAGGCGCTTTACCTTGCAGGGCTACTTCAAAACTAGGCGCAGGCATATCGCGCACTTCTTTTCCATCAAGGCTAACGATGTTACCAGTAACATTACGCTTGCGCTGCACACCGTAGCCCACTACCACCACTTCATCTAAACGCCTGGAAGATTCTTTCAGCATGGCGTTTACCACTTTGGTTTCATTGGCTGAAAGTTGAATGGTTTTGGTCTGTTTTTCAAAGCCAATAAATGAGAATTCCAATTGAATCTCCCCAGGCTGGAGGTCACTAATGGTATATTTCCCATTAAGGTCTGTAGCGGCTCCTTTGCCCGCTTGTCCTTTAACTACCACTGAAGCTCCCGGTAACGGCTCTCCTTTTTCGTCCGTAATTGTACCTTTTACGTTTTGGGCCAAAAGACTGGCGCCTGCCAAGAGAAAGAGCCATACAAAACAGCTTTGTACTAGTCTTTTCATAAAAGAAATGTTAAAATTTTGTGGCTCAAATGTAAACAAAAAGTTTAGTTAGTGTACTTTTTACACAATTATTCAAAAGGGCCGGGGCAGGGTGCAGCATTGCGCTTTAGCGTGCACGCTTAAGAATAGGTACGCTCTTAATTATTGATTTTATACAAACGGGCGGGTTTGTGGAGCACCCCGGTTTGCTTTTGATTGGTGGCTTTTACCAATTCTTCTTTTAAAATCTTTTTCCTGAAGTTGCGCTTGTCTAAATTCTCATTGAGAATAATTTCGTAAAGCTTTTGAATTTGCCCCAAGGTGAAGCGCTCTGGTAGCAGTTCAAAACCGGTTTTATCGCGGATAAAATCGTGGCGGAGTTTTTCCAGGGCTTGGCTAACAATTTTAGTGTGGTCAAAAGAAAGGTCGGGTAGTTCGGTAACGTCTTGCCAAAAAACTTTTTCAGCAAAGCTGCTGGCTTCGGGTTTAAAATTCTCCATCCGCACCAAGGCAAAATAGGCAATGGTAATTACGCGAGCTTGGGGGTTTTTTCGATAGCTTTTCAAAAACTCCAAATCTTTGATGTTGCTCACCCGGTCGGGGTCGCCAAAGGCCCTAAATTGCTTAAGAAAAATACCTGATAAACCCGAAATTTCTTTTAGTACCCGGTTGGCCGCGGTGTCTAAGCTTTCGTTATCTAAAATCAAATCGCCTGGTAGGGCGTAGCGCTGTTCTTTGGTGCTGGGAAGTTTTTGTTGAATCAGTAAAACGTTTAGCTTCTCATTGTCAAAACCAAAAACAACGCAATCAACAGAAACATTGGGGTTTATAGCCGTATTTAAACTCAAGTTTTAATTTTTTGAAGCGACCAATATAATTAGTTTTGGCTTATTTGAAGACTGTATGTTTAATTAAGTGTAAAAATTACACTAAGTTTGCTTTGCAACAAAACCCATGAAAAACACCATTAAAACCATAGGAGTATTAACCTCGGGGGGAGATGCCCCGGGCATGAATGCCGCCATTAGGGCAGTTGTGCGTTGCGCCAAGTTTTACCAGCTAAACGTGTTTGGCATTTATGAAGGGTACCAGGGATTAATTGAGGACAGTATTAAGCCCTTGGACGCCCGTTCCGTAAAGAACATTTTAAGCCGCGGAGGTACGGTTTTAAAGTCATCGCGCAGTGAGGGATTCAAAACAAAAGCAGGCCGTGAAAAGGCTTATAACAATCTCAAAAAGTACGGCATAGACGCCTTAGTTATTATTGGGGGTAACGGAACCTTCACCGGGGGAATGTATTTCAGTGAAGAATTTGACCTACCCGTAATGGGCTTGCCCGGAACGATTGATAATGACCTGCACGGCACCGATTTTACCATTGGTTTTGACAGCGCCTCTAACGTGGTGGTTGATGCTGTGGATAAAATCAGGGACACTGCAGAAAGCCATAACCGTTTGTTTTTTGTTGAGGTTATGGGTAGAGACTCAGGTTTTATAGCCTTGCACACCGGTTTAGCCTCTGGTGCTTTAGATGTGGTGTTGCCTGAAGAAAGCCAGCCCATGGAAGACCTCCTTTTTGAGTTGCAAAAGGGCGAAGACAATCAAAAAACCAATAAATTAATTATTGTTTCTGAAGGCAACAAGCTGGGCAGTACCATGGAAATTGCCGAGGCGGTTCGTCAAAAATTTCCTCATTTAGAAAGTAAAGTTACCATACTAGGCCACCTACAACGAGGGGGCGCACCCACTTGCAGTGATCGTATTTTAGCCAGTCACCTAGGCGTAGCGGCCGTTGAGAGTTTGCGTCAGGGGCGCACCAAAGAAATGGTGGGAATGATTAACGGTAAAATCACCTTTACGCCCTTTCAAGAAGCTATTGCCCAACAATCTCGTATAGACGAAGAATTAATAAGAATCAGCAAAATTTTATCTACTTAAAAAAAGATCTATGATTAACATCGCAATCAACGGTTTTGGCCGTATAGGAAGGTTAACCTTTCGCAATTTGTTAGAGAACCCGGAGGTGAAAATTGTGGCTATAAACGATTTAACCGATCCGGCAACTTTGCTGCACCTACTAAAGTATGACTCTGTACAAGGTGCGCTTAAAAAAGAGGTTAGTTTAAACGGAGACGTTTTAACGGTAGGCAATCAAAATATTAAGTTATTGGCGGAGCGTGACCCTGCTCAATTACCTTGGAAAGATCATCAGGTAGACTTGGTTTTAGAGTGTACAGGTATTTTCAGAAATAGAGAGAAAATGAGCCTGCATTTACAGGCGGGTGCTCGCAAAGTACTTTTGAGTGCACCCGCTCAAGGCGATGTTAAAACCATTGTGCTAGGTGTAAATGACCAAGAGTTTTCAGCAGAAGACACCTTGCTCAGCAATGCCTCCTGCACCACCAACTGTTTGGCACCCATGGCCAAAGTATTGCATGAAAAATTTGGCATTGTTAAAGGCTTTATGACCACCACGCATGCCTACACAGCCGATCAGAATTTGCAAGATGCTCCTCACAAGGATTTACGCAGAGCACGGGCAGCTGCCTTAAGCATAATTCCTACCACTACAGGCGCGGCTAAAGCGGTAGGCTTGGTTTTACCCGAATTAAAAGGAAAACTAGATGGCTTTGCCATGCGGGTACCTACCCCTACAGGTTCGGTTACTGACTTGACGGTAGAGTTGAAACAAGAAGCTAGCAAAGAAGAAATTAATGCGGCCATTAAGGAAGCGGCTCAGGCCGAGTTGAAAGGTATTTTGCAGTACACAGAAGACCCTATCGTATCAGCCGATATTGTGGGTAGCCCATATAGTTGCATTTTTGATGCCGATTTAACCAATGCCAATGGCAATATGGCCAAAGTGGTAGGTTGGTATGATAATGAGGCAGGTTATTCAGCCCGTTTAGCCGATATGGCCATTAAAATGGGTGCCAGCTAATTCCCAGTGAAGTTAGCATTAATTTAAAGCGTATGATTTATTTAGCGGAAAGTGGTAGCACTAAATGCGATGCCGTTTTTTTAAACGACCATGGTGAAGAGGTAAAGCGCATTCGAACCATCGGGTTTAACCCCTATTTTCACAAGCGTGATTTTGTGGCACGTGAAATTGTGAAGGTGCCTGAGGTGAAAGAGCTAGGAGAGCAAGTGACCAAGGTGCACTTTTATGGCGCTGGCTGTTCTTCACCAGAGTTAAATTTAGAGATTGCCGAAGGCTTAAAAGCAGGGTTTCCCAACGCGGAAATAAGCGTAGATCATGACCTCACGGCCGCAGCTTACGCTACCTATCAGGGAGAGCCGGGCATTAGCTGCATTTTAGGCACTGGCAGTAACTGCGTGTATTTTGATGGCGAAAAAACCCAGCCGGGTTACTCGGGTTTTGGTTTTATTATTGGTGACGAAGGTTCTGCTTCTTACATAGGTAAGCAGCTGGTGCGTTCTTACCTGTATCGGCTTATGCCTGAAAATTATCGCCATGAATTTTTCAGTCGCTACCACCTTACCGAAGAAGATATCCGCGAAAGCATTTACAGCAAGCCCGGCCCCAACGTGTTTTTAGGAAATTTGGCGCCTTTTGCCCATGAGCGTATCAATGAACCCTTTTTCTACAACATGGTGTTTGATAGCTTTAAGGAGTTCATTCAAACGCAGGTGCTGACTTTCCCGCAGTCCAGAGAATGCACCATAAACTTTGTGGGGTCCGTAGCGTATCACTTTGAGACTGTCTTGCGCGATGTGCTTAACTTTTTTGATTTGCGCATGGGTGTAATTATTAGACGGCCCGTAGATGGTTTGATTGAATACCACAGGCAGAACGTGCTAAAATTGCAAAACACTTAAACAAAATTATGGCCACTATCAAAGCCTTTATTTTTGACTTGGATGGGGTAATTGTAGACACTGCTAAGTACCATTTTAAGGCCTGGCAGCGCCTGGCTAAAGAGCTAGACATTCACTTTGATGAGCAAGACAACGAGCAACTCAAAGGGGTGAGCCGCAAAGAATCGTTAGAAAAGATCTTAGGATGGGGCAATAAAACCATTAGCCAGGAGGAAAAGGAAACGCTCATGCATCGTAAAAACGAGTGGTACCTGGAGTATGTAGACCAGATGCCGGCAGATGAAGCCTTACCGGGCGCCAAAGAGTTTCTACAAGCTGCCAAGGATTTGAACCTCCGCATTGCTTTGGGTTCAGCCTCTAAAAATGCGGTTAAGATTTTAGATAAGCTGCAAATTAAGGATCAGTTTGAAGCCATTATTGATGGGAACAAAACCACTAAAAGCAAACCTAGTCCGCAGGTTTTCTTGCTGGGTTCAGACGCGCTGAATTTAGACCCTGCCGATTGTGTGGTTTTTGAAGACTCAGTAGCAGGGGTTGAAGCCGCTATTAAAGGAGACTTTAAAGCCGTGGGGGTTGGGGATGCCAAAACCCTTGAAAAAGCCCATCTCATTATTGAAGGTTTAGGGGATACCACGCCCGCCCAAGTCATTAACCAACTGAACTTTTAACTACTCTCATGCACAATAAATATCTGGTAACCGACCAGTGGAAAATTATTGAAAACCAGTGGCGTCCTGAGTTGCACCAGGGCTCTGAATCTATTTTCAGCATTGGCAATGGCCACATGGGCCAGCGTGCTAATTTTGAAGAAACTTATACCGGCCAATCTTTACAAGGCACCTATTTAGGGGGGGTGTACTACCCCGATAAAACCCGCGTGGGTTGGTGGAAAAATGGTTACCCCGAGTATTTTGCTAAGGTGCTAAACGCGGTAAACTGGATAGGCATTCGTATCTTTATTGATGAGCAGGAGCTGGATTTAGCCAAGGTGCAGGTGACTGACTTTCAGCGTGAGTTAAACATGCAAGAAGGCTACCTAAGCCGCAGCTTTACAGCCGATATTGGTGACGGCCGTTTTATTGCCGTGCGCGCCACCCGCTTTGTGAGCATGAAGCGCAAAGAAATTGGGGCCATCCGCTACAGCGTGAAGCTTAAAAATTTTAGTGCCTCTTTAAAAATGGTACCCTACCTTGACTTTGACGTAATTAACCACGACAGTAACTACGATGAGAAGTTTTGGGAACCCGTAGCCGAAAATGTGGGCAGCCAAAAGGCCGTGTTGCAGGCCAAAACCAAAAAACTGGATTTTAATGTAAGTGCGGCCATGCGCTATGAGTTTTTAGTGGATGGTGAGCATTTTACCCTTTACCCTGAAACGGATAAAAAACCCAAATACGTAGAGAATTCTTTTAGCTTAAAGGCTCAAGAAGGTAAGGAATACACGCTGCACAAATATGCCGCCATCTGCTCTTCTTTTATGCATCCCAACAAAGAGCTTATTCCCCTGGCCGATGAATTGGCCAGCCAAGCTATGCGGGCTGGTTTCAACAAGCTTTTGGAAGAACAAAAGCAAGATTGGGCGCAAAGATGGAGCACTAGCGACATTAAAATTGAAGGAGATCCGGAGGCGCAACAAGGTATCCGCTTCAATATTTTTCAGTTAACCCAAACCTACACCGGAGAAGACGCCCGCTTAAACATAGGCCCTAAGGGCTTCACGGGAGAGAAGTATGGGGGTAGCACCTACTGGGATACCGAGGCCTACTGCTTGCCTTTCTACATGGCTTCGGCTGGTAAGGAGGTTTCACAGAACTTGCTGAAATACCGCTACAACCAACTGGGCAAAGCCATTGAGAATGCCCAAAAATTAGGTTTTACCAATGGAGCTGCCCTGTACCCCATGGTTACCATGAATGGCGAGGAGTGCCACAATGAGTGGGAAATTACCTTTGAGGAAATCCACCGCAACGGGGCTATTGCCTACGCCATTTTCAATTACACCCGCTATTTTGACGATCCCACCTACGTGCAGGAATACGGCTTGGAGGTGCTGATTGCCATTAGCCGCTTCTGGGCGCAACGCTTTAACTACAGCACCGCTAAAAAGCAGTACGTGATGTTGGGTGTTACCGGCCCCAATGAATACGAGAACAACGTAAACAACAACTGGTACACCAATTATATTGCCCGCTGGTGCATGCGGTACACGGCAGAAGTGGTGGCGCAAATGCAGAAGGAGGTACCTGAAAAACTGGAAAGCCTGGCTAAACGCGCCCATTTTGAGCCGCAGAAAGAATTGGCGCAGTGGGCCCAAATCAGCGAAAATGTGTATCTGCCTTCTAATGAGGAACTGGGAGTAGTCTTACAACAAGAAGGCTATTTAGACAAAGAACAGCGCACGGCCGATGACTTAAGCATGGCCGAAAGACCTATTAACCAATTTTGGAGCTGGGACCGCATTTTGCGCTCATGTTTCATAAAACAGGCAGACGTGCTGCAAGGCATGTACTTCTTTGAAGATCATTTTAGCCGTGAAGAGATTGAGCGCAATTTTGACTTCTACGAACCACGCACACTGCACGAAAGCTCCCTTTCGCCTTGCGTGCATGTGGTTACCGCTGCTTACCTAGACAAAATGGACAAAGCCTACGAGCTGTACTTGCGCACCAGTCGTTTAGATTTAGACGATTACAACCGTGAGGTGCATGAGGGCTTGCACATTACCAGTATGGCCGGTACCTGGCTTAGCGTAATTGAAGGTTTTGGCGGTATGCGTGTGCGCGATAACGTTTTGCACTTTAACCCTAAGCTGCCGGAGAACTGGAAGGCCTTGGCCTTTACCATTAATTTTAGAGAGGCCGTACTCAAGGTAAACTTTAGCGGCAAGCAATATAAATTAGAGAAATTAAGTGGCCCTCAAGTAGAGGTTCAGGTGAATGGAGAAAAGGTGGCTTTTAGCTAAAATGGCCGCCTAACGATTGAGAGGTAATCAGGCCACTAGGTTTGGGCAATATTTGGTTAGTGTAAATTGTACACTAAAAACTATATTTGTTGGATTAACAGCCTTTCATGAGTAGAATTTTTACCCTTTGCCTGGCCTTAGCACTAGGAACACTTGGCTTAAAGGCCCAGGTTGCCTTAGGAGGTTTATTCACCCCTTTGCAGCTTAACCGCGATACCACCATTCTTTACAGCAGAGATTATCTGGTGGACAACCCTCTGGAAGAAGTTATTTTGCCCAAAGGCCTGAAAAAGGTAGGCACCAGCTTAGATACTTTGGTGCTGGTAGGCAACTTACCGCAAAAAATGGCCAGCCTCACCTTTCAAACTGCACAAGGCAGTAGGCATTTACTTTTGATTAAACCATCGGCTCAAGCCGTAACTTTAAGCATACCGCGCCAGGCCATAGGCAAAGGAGAGTTAAGAGTAATTGGCTCTTTTAATAACTGGAACCGTGCTAGCGCCCCCTTAGACTATGCAGACGGAAATTACTCTCGCACGTATTATTTAGAACCCGGCCGCTACGAGTACAAGCTCTATCGCAAAGGTGAGGAGCTTATGGATCCAACCAATCAGGAAACCGTGCCTAACGGAATGGGCGCTTTTAACAATGTTTTGGAAGTGCCATCGCCCGGAGAAGCGCCTGGCGAGTTTAAGGTGGAAGCTCTAGAGGGCGGCCTTAGTGTAAGCGGGCTGGGAAAACCCGTGCAATTTTTGGCTTTTTGGAACAACCAACTCTTAACGGTACCCTGCATCAAAAGCATACCGCCCCGCTGCAGAATAGCTCTGCCTGAGGCGGCTCAAGAAATGAAGCGCAGCTATTTGCGCATTTACAGTTTTCATGGCAATCAAAAGGGCCGCAACCAACTAATTCCTTTGGAGTACGGCCAGCCGGTGAGTAGCAGCGCGCAGCTTACCCGCACCGACTGGCATCAGGCGCGCCTCTACTTTTTAATGGTAGATCGTTTTAAAAATGGCGATTCCAGCAACGATGAACCCGTGGCTGACACCAGCATACAGCCTTTGTCCAATTACCTGGGGGGCGACATCAGAGGCGTGGAGCAGGCTTTGCGCAATGGCTACTTTGATGAGCTGGGCATCAACACTTTGTGGCTTTCTCCCATCACCCAAAACCCAACCGATGCCTGGGGGCTTTGGAACAAGGGCCGCGTACACAGTACATTTTCGGGGTACCACGGTTATTGGCCGGTCAGCAATGTACGGGTAGATTACCGTTTTGGTCAGGCCGAAGATGTGACCAATCTTTTGGAAGAAGCCCACAAAGAAGACTACAATGTACTATTGGATTACGTGGCCAATCACGTACACATCAACCACCCCGTGTACCAAAACAATAAAGACTGGGCCACCAACCTGTATTTACCCGATGGTACCAAGAACACCGAAAAATGGGATGAAGAGCGCCTGACCACCTGGTTTGACGATCACTTACCCACCCTGGATTTAAGGCGCTATGAAGTAGTTGACCCCATGGTAGACAGTGCCTTGGTGTGGCTTACTGATTTTGAATTTGATGGCTTTCGCCACGATGCCACCAAGCACATTGATGAACTGTACTGGCGCACGCTTACCTACCGCATCCGAAAAAACACCGAGCGGCCGGTGTACCAAATTGGCGAAACCTACGGCAGTCCGGGGCTGATCAATAGCTACATTTCTACCGGCATGCTAGATGCCCAGTTTGACTTTAACCTCTATGATGCGGCAGTTACCACCTTTGCCACCGGCAGCAATCACCAGCACTTGCTTAACGTGTTAGAAGCCGGTTTAAAGACCTATGGCTACCACCACCTGATGGGCAATATTTCGGGCAACCAAGACCGCAGTCGCTTTATTAGTCTGGCCAGCGGAGAGGTGCGTTTTGATGAAGACCAAAAATTGGCCGGCTGGGACCGCACCATTGGCAAACCCAAAGCGGTGGCCTACAAAAAGCTGGCTTTGCTGCATGCCTTTAACAACGCTATTCCGGGTGTACCCTGCACCTATTATGGCGATGAGATTGGCTTACCGGGTGCCAATGATCCGGATAACCGAAGGATGATGTATTTTGAAAATTGGGATGCCGATGAGCAAAACCTCTATCAGCAGGTGCAAACGCTCAACCAGCTAAGGGCAGAGCACTTACCTTTGATTTTTGGCAGTACCCAATTTAGTTTAGTGAATGAAAAAGTTCTGGTGTTAAGGCGCAGCTATTTGAATGAAGAAGTAGTGGTGTTCTTAAATGCCAGTGGTCAAAAACAACAGGTGACTTTACCTTTTGAAACAGAAGCTCCCCTCCATGAACTTACAAAATCACCGGCTCGCGCTTCAAGCGATCAAGAGGCAGAGGGTTATACTTTGCCCCCCTGGAGCTACCTTATTTTAAGTAATCAATCCCAACCATGAGAAAAACTTTAGTACTTTTTGCTGCGCTGGCGCTATTTGCCGCCTGCAATAACTCGTCTCAGGAAAACACCCAAAAAGCCACAGCTGAGGTTACAAACGCTAATGACACCAACGCCATGAAAAATGATAGCAACTGGCATGAGCATGCCACTATTTATGAGGTAAACGTAAGGCAGTATACCTCAGAGGGTACGCTCAAAGCATTTCAGGCGCACTTGCCCCGCCTGGAAGAACTAGGGGTTAAAATCCTGTGGTTTATGCCCATTCAGCCTATTGGCGAAGAAAAACGTAAAGGCACCCTGGGAAGTTATTATTCCATCAAAGACTACACGGCTGTGAATCCCAACTTTGGTACGCTGGATGATTTTAAAGCGGTAGTGGAAGATGCGCATAGCCGCGGCATGAAGGTGATTTTAGACTGGGTGGCCAACCATACCGCTTGGGACCATCACTGGATTAACGAGCATCCTGAATGGTACACTAAAAATGAGAAAGGTGAAATTGTGGCGCCCGTAGAAGACTGGAGTGAC
Source organism: uncultured Bacteroidota bacterium (assembly GCA_913057235.1). Lineage (GTDB taxonomy): Bacteria > Bacteroidota > Bacteroidia > Flavobacteriales > Schleiferiaceae > CAJXNI01. Next base: position 17,167 of record CAJXNI010000021.1, on the reverse strand, counting down.
GTGGCAGATTTAAACTACGATGCGGAGGGCATGCCGCAGGCCATGACCGATGAAATGCTTTGGTGGGTAAACGAGGCCGATATTGATGGTTTCCGCTGCGACATGGCCATGATGGTGCCGCTGGAATTTTGGCAAAACACGCGTAAACAACTGGAAGCGGTGAAACCCGTTTTCATGCTGGCTGAGGCCGAAGGACCTGAGTTCCACAATGCAGCTTTTGACATGACCTACAGCTGGGAGCTACACCACTTGATGAATGACATTGCCAAGGGTGAAAAGCAGGTTACAGAATTAGAGGCCTACCGTCAGAAGCAAGACAGCTTGTACCAGCCCAAAGATTACCGCATGGCTTTTACCACCAACCATGATGAGAATTCCTGGCAAGGCACGGTGTATGAGCGCATGGGGAACAACCACAAGAACTTCTTTGTGCTCTGTGCTACTTTTCAAAACTGTATGCCTTTAATCTACAGCGGTCAGGAGGCTGGTCTTAATCACCGCTTAAGCTTTTTTGAAAAAGATAGCATTGATTTCAAAAATGACTCCCTTTTACCATTTTACCAAAAAGTGATTGATCTCAAGACCAACCATCCGGCTTTAGCCAACGGAGCCAGCCAAGGCGATTTTCAGGAGCTAATTACCCTGAGCCAAATGCCAGTGTACGCCTATAAAAGAGCGAAGGGCCAGGAGGAAGTAGTGGTAATGCTAAACTTTAGTAACAATAGTTTTGGTTTGGAATCTGAGCATTTATTGGGTAGTTACACCAACGTGTTAACGGGCGAAACGCTGCAGTTTAATGAAGGTACGGAAGTACGCGTGCCGGCCCATAATTTCCTATTACTGAAAAAATAAATCCATGGCCAATCAAACCACGCAAGCCGCCCTGCAGAAGCCCAAGTTAAGTCTGGGCGGTATCATCAATCTCAGCATGGGCTTCATGGGCATTCAAATGGGCTTTGGCCTGCAGAATGGCAATGCCAGTAGAATCCTATCAGACTTTGGGGCCGATGTGCACGAGCTGAGTTGGTTTTGGATAGTAGCTCCTTTAACCGGTTTAATTGTTCAGCCAATTATTGGCCACATGGGTGATAACACCTGGGGCAAAATGGGCCGCAGAAAACCCTACTTTTTAGTAGGCGCAATTTTAGCAGCCCTGGGCCTGATTTTTTTACCCAACTCCAACATCGTTGCCGGTGAGGGCATGTCGGTAATGGAGTTCATGGGCATCTCAGCCATTCTTTGGATTGGCATAGGCTTTCTAGCCCTTATGGATGTTTCTTTTAACATTTCCATGGAACCTTTCCGGGCCCTGGTGGGCGATATGCTGCCCAAGAGCCAAAGTACCCTGGGCTTTAGCGTGCAAACCATACTCATTGGTTTAGGGGCCATTTTAGGGTCTTTTTTCCCTTGGATTTTATTCAACTGGTTTGGCATTGCCAACACCGCTGAAGCGGGTAGTGTAGCGCCCAATGTAATTTGGTCTTTTTATTTGGGTGCGGCCATTTTAATCATCACCATTTTGTACACCATCCTCACCGTAAAGGAGTATCCACCCGAAGACTTTGCCAAATACCAGGGAGAGCCCGCTGATGACGGTTTTCAAAAAAGCAAGCTCAGCGATATTTTTGTAGACGCCTGGAACATGCCCACGCGCATGAAGCGTTTAGGCCTGGTGCAATTTTTCTCGTGGTTTGCCCTGTTCACCATGTGGGTGTTTACCACGGTGGCTATTTCGCAAAACGTGTACGATACCGAGGTAAACGCTGCCATCTACAATTTGGCTAAAGAGAAGTTACAGACCTATGTAGAAACCCATACGGGCAAGGAAGCACAAGACGCCCAAAAGCTATTGGCCAGTTTAGAAGAAGTAGAACCGGGCGACAAGGGTTACTTTATTAACTCCAAAGCGGCTGCTTTTTTGGCCAATGGTGTGGTCTACCCCAATGAGCAGCTGCCTCAGGCTATAGCCCAAAATACGGCTTCGGCCGATGCGCAGACTCTCTCAAAGTGGCAAGCCCTGCCGGAGTCAGAAAAATACAGCGATGCGGAATTAATGGCCCAGCTGAAAGACTTACCCGAGCTTAGCGCAGAGGCCCGGGCCAGCTTAGAGTTTAAATACATTAATTTACAGCATGGCCTCGGGGGCGATTGGACCAACGTGCTTTTTGGCACCTACAATGCCATTGCCACCGCCTTTGCTTTTTTGCTATCCTTTATTGCTCGCAAAACCAGCCGCAAGTTTACCCACATTTTCTCGCTGGTCATGGGTGGTTTAGGCCTCATTTCCATGATGTTTATTACCGAACCCGAGTGGCTCCTTTTAGGCATGGTAGGCGTAGGTATGGCCTGGGCCAGTATTTTAAGCATGCCCTACGCACTGTTGATTGATTCCTTGCCTCCGGCTAAAATGGGGGTGTACATGGGTATTTTTAACTTTTTCATTGTAATTCCACAAATTATTAATGCTTTAATTGGCGGCCCCATTGTGCATGCCTTTTTTAATGATTACGCCACCTACTACTTAGCCTTTGGCGGAGTCTTATTTCTGCTGGCCGCGCTTTTCACCTTGCGCATTAAGGAGCCTCTTTTTGGTGAAGCCGAGGTGATGCGTTTGCAGGAGTTGGATGCCCAACGGCAGAGTTAAACCTTTATTAGTGTGTGGCCCTCTAGTTTTTCCGCAACTTTGCGGCCACAAAAAAGAGCATGGCGCAAAGCACGGTCAATTACCTTTCGGTAGAAAATATAAGCAAGAATTACGGAGCCCGGGGGCTGTTTCAAAACCTGAGCTTTGGTATTGCCGAAGGCGAAAAAGTGGCTTTGATTGCCCGTAATGGATCGGGGAAAACCACCATCTTCAACATTCTCTCAGGGCAAGAGCAGCCCGATGCGGGTCGGGTAACCTACCGCAAAGGTTTGGCGGTAGAATTCCTGGCGCAGGAGCCCAACTTAGATCCGCAAAAAACGATTTTAGACAGCGTACTGGCTGCGCAAAATGCTATGACCGAAGCCATAGTAAAGTACGAGTATGCCCTGCTAAATCCCGATAATACCGAGGCCTACCAAAAAGCCTTTGACGAGATGGAGCGCGCCCAAGCCTGGGATTTTGAAAACCAGGTGAAGCAAGTGTTGAGCAAGCTGGGCTTTGAAGACACTTCGGTAAAAATTGCTACCCTTTCTGGGGGACAAAAAAAGCGGGTGGCCCTGGCCAAGGTGTTAATTGCCAAACCCGACCTAGTGGTGCTGGATGAGCCTACCAACCACCTAGACATTGACATGATTGAGTGGTTGGAAGAATACCTGACCCAAAAAGGCTTGGCCCTTTTGATGGTTACTCACGACCGGTATTTTCTGGAGCGGGTCTGCACCACTATTTTGGAATTAGATGGAGAAAACCTGTACCGCCACCCCGGCAACTACAGCGCTTTTTTAGCCCGAAAAGCAGAGCGGCAAGAGGTGGAAGCTACCAATGTGGACAAGGCCAAAAACCTCATGCGCAAGGAGCTGGAGTGGATCAGGCGGCAGCCCAAAGCCCGCGGTACTAAAAGTAAATCGCGCGTAGACGCTTTCCACGATTTAAAGAAAGAGGCCGGCAAAGACCTCCGCGAAAGCGAGTTGCAACTGGATGTAAAAATGACGCGCCTGGGCAGCAAGATTTTGGAGTTGCACAATCTGCGCAAGCAATACGGGGCTAAAAAAATTGTAGATGGCTTTAGCCACACTTTTAAGCGGGCCGAGCGCGTGGGTATTGTGGGACCCAATGGCGTGGGCAAGTCTACCTTCTTAAAAATGATCACCGGCCAGGAAGCACCTGATGGCGGCAAAATTGTGACCGGTGAGACCATCAAATTTGGTTTTTACACCCAAAGCGGCATGCAGTTGAAAGATGATCAGCGGGTGATTGACGTGGTGAAAGATATTGCAGAATACATACCCTTGGCGGGCAAGGGGGGCGATTTGAGCGCCAGCCAACTTTTGGAGCGTTTTCTCTTTGAAGGCGACCAGCAGTACAGCTACGTTTCTAAGCTCAGTGGCGGTGAAAAGCGCAGACTATACCTGCTCACTATTTTAATGGACAACCCCAATTTTCTCATTCTGGATGAGCCCACCAATGACTTGGATATCCTCACTCTCAATGTGCTGGAAGACTTTTTACAGGATTTTCAAGGCTGCCTGATGGTGGTTACGCACGATCGTTATTTTATGGACAAGCTTACTGATCACCTTTTCGTTTTTGAGGGCGAGGGACATATCCGCGATTTTCCTGGAAATTACAGCGAGTACCGCGCTAAAAAAGCCGATGAGGAGTTAACCGCCAAGCTGAAGGAGCAAAGTCAGGTAAAACCCAAAAAAACGGCTACTACTCAAAACGCTTCCGCGAAAGCGCAGGGCGCCAAAACCAAGCTCACCTATGCCGAGCGGCTGGAAATGGAGCAACTGGAAAAAGACCTGGAAACGCTGGAAGCACGCAAAGCTGAAATTGCTCAGGCCTTTGAAGACGCCACCACCGATGCCGAAAAACTGGAGGAATTAAGCCGTGAAATGAACGCCCTCACCCAAGAGCTGGAAACCAAAGAAATGCGTTGGCTGGAATTGAGTGAGTTTGCCGAGTGATTGGTCCGCTCCGCAGTTCACAGTCGGCAGTTCACAGACCACAGCTATCGGTCTTTGGTCCATAGTTTACAGCCCAATGACCATTAACCATGGACTGTCAGCTATTGACCATCAAGCCCACCAACCTATTTCTCAAGTCTTAATACGGACTTCTATATACAGATGTCTTAATACTGATGTCTTCGTAATGGTGTCCCCTGCTCAGAACCGTTGCTTATACGCGTGACAGTAGGGGGTGCCACCTGTTTTCTTGTAGTAATCGTGGTGGTAGTCTTTTTCTTCCGGAAAGAATTCTTCCAGGGCGGTAATTTCGGTAGCCACATCCAGGCCTTTGTCTTCCAGTATTTTCACCAGCTTTTCAGCGATGGCCTTCTGCTCTTCATTAGCGTAAAAAATGGCCGAGCGGTATTGGGTGCCAATATCGGGCCCTTGCCGATTCACTTGCGTGGGATCGTGGGTTTCAAAGAATAAACGGGCCAGTGTTTCGTAGTCGGTTTTGCTTGGGTCGTAAACCACTTCCACACTTTCGGCATGACCGGTGGTACCCGTGGTTACCTGGCGGTAACTGGGGTTTTTAACGTTGCCACCGGCATAGCCCACCGTAGTTTCAATCACGCCATCGGCCTGTTGGAGGTAGTATTCAGTGCCCCAGTAACAACCACTGGCAAACACCGCTTTTTTATAGGTATTAGAATCACTCATTTTTTGGGCATTTAAGGTTAGCACTAGGCTTAAAGCACCTAGCACGTATTTTAATTTTTTCATTGGAATGCATTTTCAATGGTACAAACGAAAATTACAGCCTTAGGGTTTTAAAAGGATTGTTAAATGATGGTTGGCCTCCTTCTTGTGCGCGGTTCTACCGCGTGCGTATCGTTGGTATGAGTCATATACCATTAGCTTCTGTTGACTAAATTGACAAACCGAAATACAACCGGAAAAAGATACGTCAGGGCCAGCCGTCAAAAATGATTAGCACAAAAGACTTTACCCGATAGATTTAGAAAAATACACGTTCATGAACTCAAACCTACCGTTCATGAACTCAGAGGGTGTGTTTATGAATTAAGGGTATGCTAACCTACTCGTGAAGCTCTGAAATTTAGTAACTTAGGCTTAGATCTTCTGCAAAAAAAGTGCAGAAAACCTAAGTTATTAACTAATCAATTATTCAAAACCTTCTACTATGAAAGCAAAGATTATTTGCGTGTTCACAATGTTTAGCGTGATCACAACCGCTCAAATTTACACCCCTGGTTCTAATGGACAAATACAAGGCAGCTCCGGTAACCAAAACGTGGGTATTGGCATTCCCAACCCGCAAGGCAAATTGCATGTGAAAACCAGCTCTGAAGTTGGAATTGTTATTGACGTAAACCAATTAGCGGGAGGGGCTGGGCCGGCTTTAGGTGAGCCTGGTGAAAACAATACTTCAACGCCAAGCTCCATTTATCCATTGGAGATTTTCTACACCGATGCTAACTTACAGCCAAGTATAAATAATGAATTACGCGCACGTTGGCACGCCAATGGCCGCTTAGATTTGGGCGGTGATTTTACCGGATTCCCTGTAGTGTTCAATTCGCGCTTAAACGTTTTACACTCTATGGGCGTGTACACCAACCCTAATAGATATACCTATTTGCACCAAAATAGCATACGCTGGTACAGTGGCAACAACAACCCCTTTCAGATAGGTTTTGGCAACGCTGGCAACACCACTCAAACTAACCTTTTTACCCTAACCCCTTATGGATTGGCTGGCCTTGGCACGCAAACGCCCGCAACCGTGCTACACCTAAAAGACAACACGCCATCAGCCGAAATAAACCAAGAAGGCAGCCCTACTGAAAAAATTAATGGTCTACTCATTGAAAATAATGGCTGGAGAAACCATGATTACGCCCTGCAAATAAACAGCGGCCTTGGCAAGGTATTTACAGTAGGAAATGCAGGCACAGTGCACATAGGTAATACCTTAAACCGTAGCATACCTGATAGTGAATATAAACTGTGGGTAGAAGGCGGTATACGTACAGAAAAAGTTAAAGTAGATATTGCCAGCGTAAACGGCTGGGCCGATTATGTTTTTGCCGATGATTATGTATTAATGCCTTTGGTAGAAGTAGAGGCCTATATTAAACAAAATAAGCATTTACCGGGCGTACCCAGTGCCGAAGAAGTAGTGGAAAACGGGGTAGAACTGGCCGAAATGAATAAAATTCTTTTAGCGAAAATTGAAGAACTACACTTGCGCTTGATTGAACTGGAAAAGCAAGTAGAAAAACAATAAATGATGAAACAGTTTAAATTGATAAGGCCCATGCGCCCGCTAGTGGTGCTGTTGGCCTTGCTGCTTACCTTGGGTTTAGGAGCCTGCAAAAAATGCAATGACCCCTGCAATATAGATTGCGATAACTACGACCCCTGCTGCGGGCAAAGCCCCGCGGATGCCAGTTTTACGATTTATGAGGTGTTAGGTTACAAGCCTCAGCCTAATATCGTGGGATTTGAGGTGGTTGACCAGCCAACGGATACCATCATTTTCATAAATTTCGCAAAAATGGTGGCCGATTTTGAAGCCGACTATTACGAATGGAAGGTGGGTGATGACGAACGTACTTGGAATACCAAGGACCTAACCCTTAGGTTTGGCCTAATACCCTATTACACGCCAGTAGATATACAGCTAAAAGTTTATAAATCTACCAGCAGCGCATGTTTTCCTAATGCAAATGATACCGCTGTTTTTAAACGCACCCTAATTACCGTGCCCTATGACAGCTCAAAAATATACGGGAAATACCAAGGCTTTGTAGATAGTAAACCCAATGAGCCTAACTTTTTTCAAATAGAGACTTACAAACGATCGGATGGCCGTAATTTATACACCGTTCAAGGCATATCCCGCAATTGCTCTATTAACCCTTCATGGGGCTTAGAAGATTATGCTATTGGTTACCGTAGTTTTTATGTAAGCAGCCTAGGTACAAAACTCGGTTGTTGTCATGGCTTAAGTGCTTTTGGAATAGTAAAAGACCAAGAATTAACCTTGAAATATGGCAGCTATCCAGAAAGTCAAGACTCATGTCAGTGGAGTGTACGAAATGATCCTTATAACAACAACCGTTTTACGGGTAGAAAATAATAACAAAATGAAAAAGTATTATATAATTCTCTTAGTTTTTTACATGACATATTGGGCCAATGCTCAAAATGAGCCTTGTCCACCTACTGGAGTAACCACCAATCCGCAAAACCCACAAAACCCACAAAGTCCCTTTTACACCAATCATTTTGATTGGACGGCTCCTTTTTACGATGTGTTTTTTGAAGGAGGAAACACTACGACTATGGGTAACCCCTATGCCTCTAACCAAGGGGCCATGCGTGATTTGGATGAAGGTGATACCTATTTTCATGAAGACGGTTGGGAACTTGTCTTCGTAGACTTTGGATTAAATCGTTCAGGCCAACCTCTCGCTTCTGGAGAGGGACCCTCTCGTGCGCGGTGGCACCGCGTGCGTATCGTTGGTATGAGTCACCTCAATAATTATGAAATCAAGGTACCATCCAAACGCGCTACAAGCGCACTTGAGAGGGGTCTTTGTACCGATGTCTTTATACTGAAGTCTTTGTACTGATGTCCGTCCCCTAACTTTTCAAAACCCCCTTCTCCAAAAGTTTTTCCGCAATTTGCAGGGCATTGGTGGCGGCTCCTTTGCGTAGGTTGTCGGCTACAATCCAAAGGTTCAGGCTGTTTACCAAACTTAAATCCCTGCGGATGCGGCCTACAAAAACTTCATCGCGCCCCTGGGCGTACAAGGGCATGGGGTACTGATTTACATCCGGATTGTCTTGCACTACCACCCCGGGGGTATCGGCTAAAAGCTTGCGTAAATCCGTGGTGTGAAACTCTTGAGCAAACTCCAGGTTCACGCTCTCACTGTGCCCGCCCAGTACCGGAACCCGCACCGCGGTGGCGGTCACCAACACCGTATCATCCGCTAGTATTTTTTTCGTTTCCTGGGTGAGTTTCATTTCCTCTTTGGTATAGCCGTTTTCCAGAAACACATCGCAGTGTGGCAGGCAGTTTTGGTCAATTTTATAGGGATAGGCCATTTTACTTTCCAGGCCATCGCGCTCGTTTTGCATTTGCTGCAAGGCTGCCATACCGGTACCGGTAATGCTTTGGTAGGTGCTTACCACCGCCCGTTTAATCCCGTATTTTTTATGCAAGGGGTTTAGCACCATCACCAGTTGAATGGTAGAACAGTTGGGGTTGGCAATAATGCGGTCTTCAGCCGTAAGGCTATCGCCATTAATTTCAGGTACCACCAGTTTTACGGTTGGTTCCATCCGCCAGGCCGAAGAATTGTCAATCACCACGCAGCCTACCTCGGCAAACTTGGGCGCCCAGGCGCGGGACGTAGCACCCCCGGCAGAAAAAAGAGCCAGATCGGGTTTTTGGTCTACAGCCTCCTGCAAACCCATTACTTTCACCTTTTGATCTTTAAAAACCAGTTCTTTACCCACCGAGCGCTCAGAGGCTACCGCCAACAATTCCCTTACCGGAAACTCCCGTTGTGCCAATAAATCCATCATTACTTGTCCCACCATGCCGGTGGCGCCTACAACCGCTACTTTCATAAAATACCTATCTTAATGCCTTTAAATTATTGGCCCAAAAGGCCGCAAAATTAGGTAATTAGCCATGAAATACCTCCTAAGCCTGAGCCTTACCCTTTGTTCTCTTTTTGCCTGGGGGCAGCAAGTTTTCACCGAAAACTTTGCCGATGGCGACTTCACCCAAAACCCGCCCTGGCAAGGAGATACGGCCCTTTTTAGGGTAAGTCAACAACGCCTGCAATTGCAAGACACCGCAGCCGGCAGGGCCTATTTAAGCACGCCTGTTAATCTGATCAACAACGCCCGCTGGACCATCACCTTTGAGTTGGATTTTAACCCCTCGGGCAGCAATTACGCCCGCTTTTACCTGATGAGTGACCAAGCCAATTTAGCCGGTGGCCTCAATGGTTATTACCTTCGTTTGGGGGGCTCTTCGGCCGATAAGGTAAGTCTGTACCGGCAAACGGGGGCCGCCAGCACGCTGGTGTGTGAAAGCCCAGCCGACTGGTTGGATTTGGACCCTGTAAAAGCCACCGTTGCGGTCAGTCGTTCGGCTGGTGGTTTTTGGCGCCTGGAGGCCGATACGGGCTCTGGTTTAGTAGCCTTAGACTCGGCTTTAGACGCTACCCATACTTTTAGCACCCATGTAGGTTGGCGTTGCCACTACACGAAGACCAGGGCCGATAAGTTTTTCGTGGATAGCCTGCAGGTTAGCGGCTTCCCCTTTACCGATACGCTGGCTCCCCGCTTGGACTCCTTACGGGTTTCCAGCGCCAATTCCCTGGCCCTGCTTTTCAGCGAAAGCTTAGATCAGATCTCAGCAGAAGAAGAAAAAAATTACAGTGTAACTGGCTTGGGCAACCCAGCCCTGGCGGTGCTGGATGCGCAAGATACCCGCAGGGTAAGCTTAAGTTTTACCGACACTTTTGTAAATAAACAACTGTACTGGCTGCGCGTGAACGGGGTAAGCGACCGTGTGGGCAACCGGGCTCAGGATAGTTTGTCCTTCCGTTACGTGGTGCCCCAAGAAGGCGATGTGGTGCTCAACGAAATCATGTTTGACCCCAATCCGGTAGTTGGCACGCCACCCAATGCCTTACCAGAACGGGAATACCTGGAACTTTATAACCAAAGTGCTTTGGATTTAAACCTGCGAGATTACGTACTGGAAGCCGGCAATAGCACGGCCACGCTGCCTGACTACCTTTTGCCAGCTGGTGGCTACGTGGTGCTCACCAAAGATGAGGGTCTGGCTGAATTTCCGCCCGGCACTCCGCTTTTAGGTCTCGATTTAAGCAGCGTAGCCCTCACCAACGGAGGCGCTACCGTAACTCTGCGCAGTCCGCAGCAAATCATTTTAAGTACGGTTAGCTACCGCCCAGAGTGGTTTCGCGACCCCAATAAAGCGGAGGGCGGCTGGAGCCTGGAGCAAATTGACCCCCAGAATATTTGCAGCGGTGCTACCAATTGGCGCGGTTCGGTCAGTGCGGTGGGGGGCACGCCCGGCTACGTGAACAGCGTGGCTGGCTTAAACCCCGATACGGTGCCGCCAGCCTTTCAACGGATCACGTTGCCTGGGGATAGTGCCATGCTACTTTTTTTCACCGAGCGCCTCGCGCCTGGCTTTCTGGAAAAGTCTGGCCTGTATCAGTTTAACGCGGGCTTGAGCGTAAACCGTGTAACGGTGCTGCCCACCCGCGATCGCGTTTTGTTACAGCTGAACCAGCCGCTTCAACCCCAAGAACTGTACAAGCTATGGCTGGCCGAGTGGCCAAATGATTGTGCGGGAAACACCATGGCCCCTGATACTTTGACCTTCGGCCTTCCGGCTGCAGCCGAAAAGGGCGACCTAGTGATTAATGAGCTCCTTTTTAACCCTTACACTGGGGGCAGTGATTTTGTGGAAATTTACAATGCCAGCGCCAAAATTATAGACCTGGCTACGCTGCGGATGGGGAATTGGGATCCCATCGGCCAAAGCCCCTTGGATTTAGAGCCCCTTTTAAGTGTGAGTTATTTAATGTACCCGGGCGACCACCTGGCGCTCACCGAAAGCCTGCCTGGTGTTTTGCCTTTTTATGAGAATATTCCTGAGGGAGCTTTGGTACCGGTGGCCGATCTCCCTTCTATGCCAGACGGGGAAGGCACGGTTTGCCTGACCAGTGCCAATTTTGAGGTGCTAGACGCGGTGGCCTATCAGGAAGATTGGCATTTGCAGGTGCTGGACCAAACCGAAGGGGTGAGTTTGGAGCGCATCCGCTACACGGGCGCCAGCCAAGACCCTAACAACTGGCTGAGCGCTGCTGCTGCAGACGGTTACGCAACACCCGGTAGGCAAAATTCACAGTGGCACCAGCCAATGCCCGGCCAAGCCAAACTGAGCCTTAGCCCTAAAGTATTTTCACCCAACCAAGACGGCTACCATGATTTTGTGAGCATTCAGTACCAGTTTCCGCAAGGCGGCCAGGTAGTTTCGGTGCGCATTTTCACCGTCAAAGGGCAGCTTCTCACCACCCTTAGCACCCAGGAGCCTACGGCACAAACCGGTACACTTACGTGGGATGGTACAACCCGGCAAGGGCAGTTGGCGCAAAGGGGGCCTTACCTGGTGGTGATGGACTATTTTAATCCCAACGGTAGCAGTGGGGTGGTAAAGGAAACGGTGGTACTGAGCCGTTAGCCAGGCGATTTAGACTTTCAATGGCTGAGAAATAAAAAAGCCATCCGGAAACTTTTCCCGAATGGCTTTCTAAAATCAGGTACGCACTTTTTACAAAGTACCGCGCAATTCTTGCTCGTGCTCAATGGCTTCAAACAGCGCCTTGAAGTTTCCTTTGCCAAAGCTTTTGGCGCCTTTACGCTGAATAATCTCAAAAAACAACGTAGGCCGATCGCCTACCGGTTTGGTAAACAGCTGTAAGAGGTAGCCCTCATCGTCACGGTCTACCAAAATGCCGCGCTTGCGCAGCTCCTCAATTTCTTCATCAATATGGCCCACCCGGTCTAAAAGATCATCGTAGTAGGTGTCTGGTACGTATAAAAACTCTACCCCTCCGGCTTTAAGCCGATCAATGGTAGTTAAAATGTCATCGGTTGCCACGGCAATGTGTTGTACCCCTGCGCCCTTGTAAAAGTCTATGTATTCTTCAATTTGGCTTTTCTTTTTGCCTTTGGCCGGTTCATTAATGGGGAACTTAATACGGCCGTTGCCATTGGTCATTACCTTGCTCATGAGCGCGGTGTAATCGGTAGAAATATCCTTATCATCAAAAGAAACCAGCTGTGCGAAGCCTAAAACCTTGGCGTAAAAATCTACCCACTTATTCATTTCGCCCCAACCCACGTTGCCTACCATGTGGTCAATAAATTTGAGTCCGGCCGGCTGCGGGTTGTAATCACTTTCCCATTTTCTAAAGCCGGGCATAAACGGACCCTCATAGGCAGAGCGCTCCACAAAGATGTGCACCGTTTCACCGTAGGTTTTAATGCCACTCATCACCACTTTGCCGTGGTCATCTTCAATGGTTTTAGGTTCAAAGGCAACTTCAGCGCCCCGCTTTACGGTTTCCTCAAAGCTTTTGGTGGCATCATCTACCCAAAGGGCTACATTTTTAACGCCATCGCCATGGGTGTTAATATGGTCATTAATGGGGCCATGGGGCTCCATGGGCGAGGTTAGTACCAGTCTGATTTTATCTTGCTGTAAAACGTAGCTTACGCGATCTTTCATGCCGGTTTCTAAACCACTGTAGGCCACACTTTGAAAGCCAAAGGCTGTTTTATAAAAGTGAGCCGCCTGCTTGGCGTTGCCCACGTAAAGTTCAACGTAATCAGTTCCATTTAGAGGCAGAAAGTCTTCCGCTTCAGCAAACTCCTTTTTTAATTTTAAAGAGCTGTTATCGTATGTTGTTTTCATTTTTTTTTTGGCTTTGCCGCAAAGGTAGAAAAATTGCCCTCCTTAGTTTAGATGGGTTCACAAAGGCTTTACCGCCAGAGTTTTACCATCGGCTTAAAGCCAATTTGCCGGGTTTAAAAGAGGCACCCTAAAAACTTTCTGCATTTAGGGTTTTTATAAAAACCTTCTTTCAAATAGATTTGTTAGCCCAATTCTTTATTAAACAAAAATTCAAATAATTAAAACCAACATTATGGCTTTTGAACTTCCAGAATTACCTTATTCTAAAGATGCCTTAGAGCCGCATATTGATGCCCAAACCATGGAAATACATCATGATAAACACCACGCGGGCTATACTACTAAGTTGAATGCAGCCATAGAAGGCACGGACTTAGAAGGCAAAAAGATTGAAGATATTTTAGCAAACATTTCGCAGCATGGTGCGGGAGTGCGCAACAATGGCGGTGGCTTTTACAACCACGCTTTGTTTTGGGAAGTTATGGGTCCCAATGGCGGAGGAAACCCCAGCGGTGAGCTAGCCGATGCTATTAATGCAGCTTTTGGTTCTTACGAAAGCTTTAAAGAAGAATTTGCCAAAGCAGCTACCACGCAATTTGGTTCAGGTTGGGCTTGGCTTTTGGTGGGAGCCGATGGTAAACTACACGTAAGCTCTACCCCTAACCAAGACAATCCTTTAATGGATGTGGCTGAGGTAAAAGGTACGCCCATTTTAGGTTTAGACGTTTGGGAACATGCCTACTACTTAAAGTATCAAAACAAACGCCCTGATTATGTGAGCGCATTCTTTAATGTGATTAATTGGGACGAAGTGGCTAAGCGCTACGCAGCTGCCAAATAATCACCCACTGTTTTATTTAGAGTGAGGCCCCGCATTTTGCGGGGTTTTTTTGTTAGTTTTAGGCGCGTACTAATTCTGACAAAACCTAAAAGCATGGGCTATTCTAAGCTTCGTTTTTTTGGAAAGGCGTATTGGGGCACTCTTCTGCTTCTGCTCTTGGCAAACCCTATTAAACTAGGAGCACAATCAGAAAATAAAACCAACATTGTTACTGGGCCGGCTGCCCAAGCCTATTATTGGCTAGAGTTTTCTGGTGGTTTAGGTTCCATTTCTTCTGGCAGCGTGAGCCTTAATGGCGAAGTAGGACCAATCCGACTAGGTTTGGAATATAGAGAATCTTCAATGGGTGAGTTGGAGATATTTGGTGAGCCTAATCCTAGATTGCGTGCTTTCAATTTAAAGGCAGGAAAGCTTTTTAAGGCCAAGTTATTTTTAGTGGATCTGCATGCAGGGGTGGGCTTTGGTAGTTATGGAGTTCCGGTTAATGTGTCGTCACGTTTTTTAGGATACGATTACGATATAGCGGAAAATCCCTCTTTCAGCTGGGTTGTGGCCGCCCAGGCCTCCTTTAACTTGAAAGTATTTCTGCTAGGGCTTAATGTAGGTGCCACCGGGGCAAGAGCTGATGCAGGATTCTATGCCGGACTCACCCTAGGCTTTGGCAAATTCTTTTAGAAATGAAAAAAACTTTTCTGATCCTTCTGCTTTCACAATCCTGGTGGCTTTGCGCCCAGTCATACCAAGTAAACCATTGGTATACCCTCACGGCCGGCCCGGGTATTACCGGTGAAATGGGTTACAACGTAGGTGCAGAGGCACATTTAGCCCTCAATAATAAGGCCTTTACCTTGGGCTATCGTTTTCATAACTATGCAGATTATCGCTTTGGCACCCGGGCGCATGATATTTACTTGGGTACCGGTTTTCACTTTCCCGTCAGCGATCGTTTTAATATGGATTTTCGCCTTGGCCCCGCTGTAAGCATTATCACAGATGGTTTTTTAATGGACGGTACAGGAGGCATGGAGCCAGATTATCAGATTATTCCAATTTTCCTGCCCATGCTTCAGTCTAGCTTTAAGCTGCATAAAGGTTGGGCCTTTAATACCAGCCTGGCCTTAAATCTCCCTGTTGGTGTTTTTACAGAAAACTGGCTACAGTTAAGCTTAGGGCTGCGCTTTGGCACTTGGCCCGGCAGGAGCATCTTACCGCCCGACAAGCGTAAAACATCGCCCAAGCGGAAAAATATCAAGCAAGATTTTTACTTCAATATTTTAGCGGGGGCACACCGTTACGGGCCAGGCTCTGGCTTTGAGTTTGGGATAGTTACTGGAAATTGGTTGCTAAAACTGGGATATTTTGATCAGCAGAGAAACACCTCAACCTATGAGTTAGACGGTGTATACCTGGGCACGGGAATAGAGTTTACCCCGCTGAAATCAGAAAGGCTAAAAGCTCATTTGCTAGCCGGTTTGGGTAACGCTTGGATTGAAGAAACGATTACCCTTAATAACCCTCCCTTAAATTATGAGTTTACAGCCAATACAGATTCTTTCATGATGGTAGGCCATGCAGGAGTTAGTTACCAGATTTTTTCCTGGCTATTGGCCACCGCCCAATACACGCCTATGGTGTATGATTTAGATGCTGCTGCTGACCATCTTTGGCAAGGCGGTTTACAATTGCGTTTTTAGCCTCAGAATAGGTGATCCTTTTGGGCAGAGACTGCTATCTTAGCCCCCATGCAATTAGCGCCTGGAAAAAAAATCTACTTCGCCTCAGACTTGCATTTAGGTGTGCCTAATTATCAGGCTAGTCTAAAGCGTGAAAAGCAGTTTGTAAAATGGCTGGATGAGATTGCACCCACCGCGGCCGAAATATTTATTGTAGGTGATCTTTTTGACTTTTGGTTTGAGTACAAAAAGGCGGTGCCGCGCGGCTTTGTGCGGGTTTTGGGTAAACTGGCTCAGTTGGCCGATGAAGGCATTCCCATTCATTTGTTTACCGGCAATCACGATATGTGGATTTTTGACTATCTGCCGCAGGAGCTTGGAGCTCAATTGTACCGAGAACCTATCACGAGAACCTGGAACAACAAGAAATTTTACATTGGACACGGAGATGGTTTGGGTCCGGGTGATCACGGTTATAAGTTCATTAAAAAGGTCTTTGCCAATCCTTTTTTACAGTGGGCTTTCGCCCGATTGCATCCTAATTTTGGCATAGGCCTGGCCGATTACTTCTCACGCAGTAGCCGTGCTAAAACCGGCCATAAAGATGCTGAGTTTCATGGCGAGGATCAAGAATGGTTAGTTATTTACGCAAAAGAGGTGCTGGAGAAGGAGTTTTTCGACTACTTCATTTTTGGCCACAGGCATCTGCCCCTTCAAATTGAATTAAAGAAAAATGGCAGCACCTATTTCAATCTAGGTGATTGGATTCAATACTATACCTATGGTGTTTTTGATGGCGAGAAAATGCACCTTAAAGAGTTTTCAAAACCCGCGTAACTCATAAACAATGGTTACGGGAGGTCGTTGCCTCTATAAAATAACGCAATGAACAATAGATATAACACACTCTCAGAAGCCATTAATGAATTAAATCAGCGCGGTTACACCTTAGATTTTACCTTGCAACCCGATAAAATTTACAGCAAGGGTGAGGACAAAGCCTATTCACCTGATGAGTTTAAAGTAGATGAGTATCACCGCTTTGAAGGCATGACCAATCCTGGCGACATGTCGATTGTTTTTGCGGTAACCGCTCATGACGGCACTAAAGGTACTTTAACGGATGCCTATGGAACTTACAGCGATCCATTGACCACGGAAATGATTGAGAAGATGAAAGTGAGTGATTAAAAGGCAAAGTCCAATTAAGTATTTAAAAACCTAGGCTTCTCCGCGGTAAGGCAGAGGGTCTTCAACTAAATTTAAGCTTTTAAACTGGGTAAGGTGCCGTTCAATTATTTCTAGCCAAAAATCACTTTCTTTATCTTCACGTAGTGCTTTTTCATATTCAACTTGAAGCTGATCATAGCCGCCCTTCTGTAAGCTTCCCCAAAAATAGGACAGTTTAAAACAAGAGTAATTACCTTTAAACTGTCAGATATGAGAAAAAGTAAATTCACCCCCACAAAGATTGTAAGTATCCTCAAGGACTACGAC
>CAJXNI010000020.1 GCA_913057235.1 uncultured Bacteroidota bacterium | reverse complement strand
GCCCTATTTTCGCAGGGTGGCCAATCTCAGCACTTCCATAGAATACCTCAAAGGCGTAGGGCCCGCCAAAGCGGAGCTTCTGCAAAAAGAGCTAGGCATCTTTCGCTTTGCTGATTTGCTCAAGTTCTACCCCTACCGCTACGTAGACCGCTCCCGGTTTTACAAAATCGGGCAAATCGCTTCCGCAGAAGCGGAGGTGCAGCTCAAAGGCAAAATCACCAATCTGCACGAAGTGACCGGCAAGGGCCGCAGCAAAAGGCTGGTGGCGCACTTTGAAGACGAAACCGGCAGCGTAGAGCTAGTGTGGTTTAAAGGTGCGCAGTGGATTAAAAAAAGTCTGCAGGTTGGAACCACCTACATTTTATACGGCAAGCCCAATATTTTCAAAGGGCAACTAAGCTTCCCCCACCCTGAACTGGAAACCGAAGCTGATTTTAAGAAAAGTCCGCTGCAAGGTTTGCAGCCCCTCTACCCCAGCACCGAAAAATTAAACCAGCGCGGTCTCAACAATAAAAGCCTGGCCAAACTCACCCGCACCCTGCTGCCCCAACTCAAAGGCCAGTTACCCGAATTTTTTCCGGCTGATTTTCTACAGAATTATCAGCTGATGCCCCGCGAGGCAGCCTTTATGGAAGTGCATTTTCCCAGTGGCCTAGAGGCGATGGAAAAAGCCCGGCAACGCCTGAAGTTTGAAGAACTTTTCTTTTTGCAACTGGAGATGCTTCGGCAGAAAAAAATGCACGCCACCAAGTTTAAGGGCTTTCCTTTCAGCCGGGTGGGAGATACCTTCAACACCTTTTACCACCAAATTTTGCCCTTTGCCCTTACCGAAGCGCAAAAGCGGGTAATCAAAGAAATTCGGCAAGACATGGCGCGCGGGCAACACATGAATCGCCTCTTGCAGGGCGATGTGGGCAGCGGAAAAACCATTGTAGCGCTCATGGCCATGCTACTGGCCGTAGACAATGGCTTTCAGGCCTGCCTGATGGCGCCTACGGAGATTTTAGCCAAGCAGCATTACATCGGCCTTACCGAGCTTACCCAAGACCTTCCGGTGAACGTAGCGCTGCTCACTGGCTCTACCAAAACGGCTCAACGTAAAGAAATTCACGCCCACCTGGAAAATGGTCAACTCCATATTTTAATTGGCACCCACGCCCTCTTGGAAGACAAGGTTCAATACCAAAACCTGGGCCTGGCGGTGGTGGATGAGCAACACCGTTTTGGAGTGGCGCAACGCGCCCGGCTGTGGAAGAAAAACAGCTTACCGCCCCACATCCTGGTGATGACCGCCACGCCCATTCCCCGCACGCTGGCCATGAGTGTGTACGGCAATTTAGACCTTTCGGTGATAGACGAGCTACCCCCTGGCCGCAAGCCCATTCAGACCGTGCATCGCTTTGATCAAAACCGTCTGCGCGTTTTTGGCTTCCTCAAGGAAGAAATTGCCAAGGGCCGGCAAGTGTACATGGTGTATCCGCTGATTGAGGAAAGTGAAAAAATGGATTACAAAGATCTCATGGACGGCTACGAAAGTGTGGTGCGGGCTTTTCCGCGACCGCAGTACAGCGTGAGCATCGTACACGGGAAAATGAAGCCTGAAGACAAGGACTACGAAATGGAGCAGTTTGTGCAGGGCAAAACGCAAATTATGGTGGCCACCACCGTAATTGAAGTAGGCGTAAACGTGCCTAATGCCAGTGTAATGGTCATTGAAAGTGCCGAGCGTTTCGGCTTAAGCCAATTGCACCAATTGCGAGGGCGCGTGGGGCGCGGAGCGGAAAAAAGCTACTGCATTTTAATGAGTGGGCCCAAGCTGAGCGCGGATGCCAAAACCCGCCTGAAAACCATGGTGCGCACCCAGGATGGTTTTGAAATAGCCGAGGTAGACATGAAGCTGCGCGGTCCGGGAGATCTCATGGGCACCCGGCAAAGCGGGCTGCTCAACTTACAACTAGCCGACCTCACCCGCGATGGTGATCTGGTAGAGCTGAGCCGCCAGGCGGTGAAAGACCTGCTTACCGAAGACCCGAAATTGACCCTGCCTAAAAATCAAGCACTTCTGCAACAATTTAATCAGCGCAAAGCCGGTAAAATAGATTGGGGCCGGGTGAGTTGAGGGGAAAGCGGGATGTGGCATGTTGGATGACCGATGTTAGATGTTGGATGTCTTGTACGTCCCTGATATAGGTTGACCACTTTAAAGTGAGGCCCGTATTAACTATTTTTGATTATCAAAACAATGAAAACCGGTCAACACTAATCAGGGAAGTGCAAAAAAAAAATCACTTAGTGCACACGTACAACTTCTCACCCGGCATGAGGGCGTAACGTTGGTATTCCTCAGGATCTAGCGATTGGGAGAAATCTATTTCCTTTACGGTAAAGCCTGCCCTTTTCAGGCGATCGGGGTAATCCTGGCCGTACACGCGTACATGGTCATACTGCCCAAATCTGCGAATACGTTCCTCCGGATCGGTAATGCTGGGGTCTTCATCGGTTACCTGCCGACCCTTTTCAAATGGCACTTGCATAATGGCCAAGCCGCCTGGCTTGAGCACCCGGCATAATTCGCGCATACATTGCTGATCATCTTGCACGTGCTCTAAAACATGGTTGCAAAAAACTACGTCAAAGGTATTTTCGGAGTACTGAATGTCGTGGATGTCCATCTTAACATCAGCAATAGGCGAATCCAAATCAGCGGTGAGGTAATCCAAGTTTTTCATCGCGCGAAAGCGGCCGTAGAAGCATTGCTCAGGCGCCACGTGGAGCACTTTTTGATTTTCAGTAAAAAAGTTGGTTTCCTTTTTTAAATACAGCCAAAGCAAACGGTGCCTTTCCAGCGAAAGCGAGGCGGGCGCCAAAGCATTTTCTCGCTGCCTTCCCTCGTAGCCGTAGGGCAATAATTTTCGGTATTTGCGTCCGTCAATGGGGTCTTCAAAGCGGTTGCCTTTGTAAAAGCTAGCCAAAAAAGGACGTACCAGATAGCTGAGCCTAATTAGCAAGGGACGAGGAATGCGGTTGAGGGCCCAACTAAAAACTTTTTTTACCATTCTGATTCTTTAACGCCCAAGGCTTCAAAAATATAATCGTAGGTAGAAAGAATATCCGGTTGACCGTTAACGATGGCCACATCGTGCTCAAAGTGCGCGGCCGGTTTACCGTCTACCGTGTTAATGGTCCAGCCATCACTGAGCTGCTTAACGCGATAGGTACCCATGGTAATCATAGGTTCTATAGCCAGCACCAATCCTTCCTGTAACTTTTTACCCCTGCCCTGCTTGCCGTAGTTGGGCACCTGGGGGTCTTCATGCATGGTACTGCCAATGCCGTGGCCTACCAATTCACGCACCACCCCATAACCATGGGCCTCCGCATGAGCCTGAATGGCATAGCTCACATCGCCCAGGCGTCTACCCGCCTGCATCTGCTCTATGCCCTTGTATAAACTTTCTTTGGTTACGCGCAGTAGTTTTTTTGTTTCAGCAGCCACTTCGCCCACCTCAAAGGTAAAGGCATGATCTCCGTAGTAGCCGTCTAACAAGGCACCGCAATCTATGCTTACAATATCACCCTCTTCCAGGGGCTTCTTTACCGGCAGGCCATGCACTACGGTTTCATTTCTGGAAATTAAAAGCGTACTGGGGCAACCGTAAAGGCCCAAAAAACCGGGCTCGGCTCCCTGGTCTCGTATGTATTCTTCGGCTAGTTTATCTAAATCCCAGGGTATGGCTCCTGGTTTCACTTCTTTGGCCAACATGCCCAAGGTGCGGCTTACTACCTGCGCTGCAGCGCGCATTTTTTCTATCTCTTCAGGAGTTTTGTACTTAATCATTAAAAACGGAATAATCGTTTTTTACGTTTCTTGGGTTTAGGCAAATCTGCTTCCTCTCCGCTGATAAGCTGGTAAATTTCGCCCCAGCCTTTCATGCCGCCAATGTTGCGGTCATCAATAAATACATCAGCATTAATTTTACGGCTGGCTTCCTTTTCTGAAAATTGCTCTCCGGGGAAACTAGCGTTTACGGCATAAAACTCCACCTCCTTTTCAGCGCAAAATTCAACCGCCTCTTGCAGGGCGCGTCCCGTTCGGTAAGTCCAAAGAATTAAACGATGCCCATCTTTTTGCAGCATTTTGAGGGTTTCAAAAGCAAACATTTTGGGCTTACCTATAGAAGGGTATTCGTCTTCCACTATGGTTCCGTCAAAATCAACGGCTATTATTTTTGAATTTGGGTTAATCATCAATCAGGGATTTTCCAGTCATTTCTTCCGGCTGCAGCACCTCCATTAATTTTAAAATTGTGGGAGCCACATCGCCTAAAACACCTTTCTGCAGTTTATGTTGCTGCACATTTTGGCCTACCAAAAAACAGGGTACAGGTTGGGTGGTATGCGCGGTATTGGGGCTGCCGTCTTCATTGCGCATACAATCAGCATTGCCGTGGTCTGCTAGAATGATGAATTCATAACCATGCTCCAGGCCCTTTTCCACTACCGCCTTAGTGCATTCGTCCACTGTTTCACAGGCCTTAATAGCCGCTTCCATTACTCCGGTATGGCCCACCATATCAGGGTTGGCAAAATTCAAACAAATAAAATCAGGCGCCTGGTTTTCAATATCTTCCAAAATGGCATCCCGCACTTGGTAGGCGCTCATCTCGGGTTGTAAATCGTAGGTAGCTACCTTGGGCGAAGGTATCAACAAGCGGTGCTCTCCGTCAAATTCCGTTTCGCGACCCCCGGAGAAGAAAAAAGTAACGTGGGGATATTTCTCCGTTTCCGCAATGCGCACCTGCGTTTTACCCGCCTCGGCCAGCACTTGACCCAGCGTTTTATTCAAGTTGTCTTTTTCGTAAATAACCTCAATGCCCTTGAAAGATTCATCGTAGTTGGTCATGGTGAGGTAGTGCAAATCCAGCTTTTTCATTTCCTGTTCCGGAAAATCCTGCTGAGTAAGGGCCATGGTAATCTGGCGCCCGCGGTCGGTTCTAAAATTGAAACAAAGCACTACATCTCCTTCCTCAATTTGTGCATTTTTAGCCCGCTCCAGGCGGATGGGTTTCACAAACTCATCGGTAACGCCTTGGTCGTAGCTCTGCTGGAGCGCCTCTTTGGAAGAACTAAAAACTTCTCCCTTGCCGTGCACCAATAGGTCATAAGCTAGTTTCACCCTTTCCCAGCGCTTATCGCGATCCATGGCGTAATAACGTCCTACAATGGTAGCTAGCTGCCCGGTAGTTTTTTCAAGATGTTCTTCCACCTCCGCCAAGTAATCCAATCCGCCTTTGGGGTCGGTATCGCGGCCATCCGTAAAAGCATGGACAAACACTTTGGTAAGCTCCGCTTGATGGGCCGCTGAGAGCAAACCTTTAAGATGCTTTAGGTGGGCATGCACTCCGCCATCTGAAACCAGGCCCATAAAGTGCACCTTTTTGTCGTGCTTGCGGGCGTAATTAAAGGCAGCTTGCAACTTGGGTTCATCGGCTAGCGAGCCATCTTCAACCGCTTTGTTAATCTTCACCAAATCCTGGTACACCACGCGACCAGCGCCTAAGTTCATGTGCCCCACTTCTGAGTTGCCCATTTGCCCATCGGGTAAACCCACGGCCATACCCGAGGCTTGCAAATAAGTGTAGGGATATTTTTGGTAAAGTGAGTCCACAAAAGGGGTGTGGGCCTTATCAATGGCTGATACCTCGGTATTTTTGGCCTGGCCCCAGCCGTCTAAAATTATAAGAGCCGCTTTTTTAGCTTGCGCCATGGTGGTACAAATTTTTTAGCGTGGCAAAGTTACTTAAACCAATCTCCACAAGGCCGCTAAGGCCGTTTTAATATTGTTGCGCACTTCCAGAATATCAGCTTCCATCATGTAGCAGGGTGCACTCACTATTTTAAGGTCTTCATCAATGGCCACCTCTTTAAGGGTCTTCATTTGCGGTTTAGTACCAATGCTGGCCATACCTTCACTAATGCCTGCAATATCATAAGGCGACTTCTCCTGCGTGGTGCCCACCGTTAGTTGAGGAGCAAAGCCACTGCCCTCTAAAGCTTTTGCTACGGTGGTGGGGCTCATGCACAAGGCACAAAGTGGCACCTGATTTTCTACCGCCTGCTTTATAAAGGTTTGCACCGATGGGTCAATTGTTCCCTTGGGCCCTTCAATGGCCCATTGGGTAATATTTTTGGCCGTTCCAAAACCTCCAGGCAATACCAAAGCATCAAAGTCTGTAGCTTGTACCTCAGCCAGGTCTTTAATTTCGCCCCGGGCAATGCGCGCTGACTCGGTGAGCACATTTCGTTGCTCGTCCATTTCTTCACCATTTAAATGATTGACCACGTGATGCTGTGGCAGATTGGGCGCAAAGCACTGGTACTGATGCCCAGCCTCGCGGATGGCTAAAAGGGTGAGTACGGCTTCATGAATTTCTGTACCGTCAAAAACGCCTGAACCGTGTAAAAGAACGCCTACTTTCATGCTGTAAATTTTTGAGTTAAACTGCTAAGTTAAAGGATAGCGCGGCTAAAAAAGTAAGCGCTGGTTAACGCAGTTTTTGCAGATACTTCTCTTGCGTTATTTCCCGCAGAACGTCTCCCGCCACCCAGCGGCTGGGAGCGTCTTGCTTAGTTTTCAAATTTTGGGCAAGTTCCTGCACAGCCTGGTTCAAAAAAAGACTGCGCTTACCTAGGGTACGCAAAGCCCAGCTATTGGCTTTTTTTACAAAATTTCGAGGGTCAGTGGCATACTTGGCCAGCTGGGGTAAAAAGGGGAGTAAATCTTCATCGGGGCTTTTTTTATGTTTAAGGGCCAACTGTACCACCATTACCATACCGGTTCTGCGCACAAATTCTCGGTCATCACCTGTGTAGCGCTCTGGTAGCTCCCAGGCAAAAGAAGCTTTGGCAAAGAGGTTTCCACAAAACTGATCTACCAGATCCCAACTGTAAAACTGGTGTGTTAGGCTATCGGCTTGTGCCAAGGTAATTTCCTTGGAACTACCTGTAAAAGCGGCCAACAACTTGGCTTCATGGTAAGGCTGTTCAAAAAGGGCCATGGCCAGTGAGTGATTTTTACGGTGCGGCTTGGCCAACTCCTTTAAAGCCGGGGTACGCCAACCCAGGGCCTGCGAGGCATCAATACCGAAATAGGCCATCTTTTGGGCAAAAGCTTCGTTAGCTCCTTCCCGTAAGGTTTGTACCAATTGCTCTACCTGTGGCTGTAGGTCACTCACTCTTGCAGTAAAAAACTCCAATCGCCCGGAGGTAGTTCTTTTGGCGGGTGACCCGCTCTGAAAAGCCGAGCGTCCAGCTCTCCCTTTAATTCCAGGGCCTCATTTTCCAACCGCAACCAACTCCCTTCGCGCAAGCCTACTACCGGTTGTGAATTGTGCACGTGAAACTCGTTGATACGGGTTTCGCGTGTTTCGCCTTGATGCTTTGAGCTGGGGTTAGGGTCTAAATAGTGGGGATTAATATTAAAAGGCACCACTCCTAAAGCCTTAAAACTGGGCGGATAAACGATCGGCATGTCATTACTGGTGCCAATACTAAGCCCGGTAATGTTGCTTCCTGCACTGCTACCCATGTAAGGTGTGCCTTTAGCAATGGTCTGTTGGAGCGGTTCTATAAGGTTTAGCTCGTATAAGGTTTTAAGCAAAAGGAAGGTATTTCCTCCACCGGTAAAAATGCCCTGGGCATGGGCTAAGGCCTGAGCGGGATCGGCAAATTCATGCAGGCCTTTTACTTTAATTCCCAGGCTGGCAAAGGCCTTTTGCGGAAGCTCCGTGTAGGCATCAAAACTTATTCCCCCGGGCCGGGCATAGGGTATAAAAAGTAATTCTTCTACTCCGCCAAAAAAGTCGGCCACCTCTTCTTTTAGGTAGCCCATGTAGACGGAGCCGTGAATTTTGCTGGTGGAAACGATAAGCAGTTTTTTGGACACTTCTAAGGCTTTTTAAAATTAATCAAGGCGGTGTGTATGCTCAGTTGCATATTTTCATAACGAGTCCAAATGGGCCTTACCACTCCATTGTAGGCATCTATGTGGTTATAGTCGCCAAAGAAAATTTGATCGGTTGGCGCAAATGGAGATTCGCTGATTTTCTCATTGGTCCAGGTAGCCCCCCCATCTTGGCTAAAGGCCAGATACACATCGGTTTGTAAATCTTCGTGATTTCTGCGGTCGTAAAAAACCGAATACAGATAACCCGTTACCGGATCACAGGCCAGCCAGGTTAAAAATTGATCGGCCTGAGTGCTATCATCATTAAGGCGCTGTGGGGCGCTCCAGTTATAGCCTTGGTCTGTGCTTTTGCTGAGCCACACATCATAGTTGCCGTTACGGTCATCTACCCAGCTCACGTAAATAGTTCCGCGGTTGGGGCCTTTGCTTATATCGCAAACCGTAACCGGCATGCCATTAGAACGCTGTAATCCGGGCACCTCGGTTTCCCAGCCGCCCACGTGCCGGGCAATTAGCTGATCGTATTTCAACCAGGTTTTACCTGAATCTAAAGAGCGGTCAAAGTAAATTTTACCCTGGTTAGACCAGGCCACGTACACTTCGCCCTTAGGGCCTACCGCTGGTACTGCGCCTTCGGTGGTACTATCGCCATCCAGGCAGTTACCAGGCACTTGGCTAATTATTTGGGCCTTGCTCCAAGTGGCCCCGCTGTCGCGCGAAGCGGAAAACATAATATTCGATTGATCAGCCGTGTCTTCGCTACCGTAGTCGTCAAACTGAGTCCAGGTTACGTAAATATTTCCACTGGCGGAGTCTACCACGGCCCAGTGCTTGTCCTGGTCTTTAGGATGGTCTAAACCCGTATAACTGCCGTTGTTCCAGCTTTTACCGCCATCAGTACTTTTTTGAATGACGATGCGGTCTAAAATTTCTTCGCTTTGCCAGTTTCTACCGGTGGGGTCACTCAGGTGTAAAAAGTAGTGATTGCCGGCATAATCAGTAATTACCACCGGATCACCCCACACTCCGTAAGTTGATTTCAAGGTGTCGCGCAGCCAGGTTTTACCGGAATCTTGCGAGTAAAAAACCTGATCAAGAATAGCACCTGCTACCAGATTAGCGGGATTTTGGGGATTGATGGTAATACTGGGCTCACACAATCCGTGTCCCAGCGCACTGGATGTACCTAAGGTAATGTTGGGGTAGTTTTGCGCCCCTAGAAAATTAAGGCTTAAAGCCGAAAGAAATAGTAGAAATGCTATGCGCATATTTTTTTTGCAAAGAAACTAAACCCAAATGAATTTGCGGGAACTAGCGGTGCCAGGCTGTGCTCAATCCAGCAGCAAAAAAAGGGCGAGAGCCAGAAGTATGAAAATTTTAAGCCAATAGGTGACCCGCCAAAAAACAGGATTTTTAATGAGTTGCCGGGCCTGACCTGCTAAAAGCGCAACACTTCCAAAAACTACGCTGCCCTGCAAAATAAATAACAGACCTAAAAAAAGAAACTGCTGCAATGCGGGCCCGCCCTCTGGGCGCACAAATTGTGGCAAAAAGGCCAGAAAAAACAAGGTAACCTTTGGATTAAGCACATTCATAAAAAATCCTTTTCGGTAGCTCGCCCAGAAATTGGGCTTTTGCTGAATGGTGCCAGCGGCTTTAATTTGCATGAGTTGAGGTTTTTCTCGATAGGCCTGCCAAGCCAAGTACAGTAAATACAGGGCTCCTGCCCAACTGACCGCCTTAAATAAATCCTGGTTTTGCCTGAGCACTAAAGCTAAACCAGTTGCGGCTAAGGTAGTGTGCACCAGCACGCCCGTCATCAAACCCAGCACTACGTACAGCCCTTTGCGAGGGCCTTTGGTAACGCTCTCCGTAAACACGTAGAGGTTATCAGAACCTGGCATAAAGCTTAAAGCAATGGCAGCGGCTAAAAAGGAAAACAGGACGGAGATCTCCATGGCACAAAAGTGTGATAAAAACTTTTCCCACCTTAAAAAAGAGTTTCCGCTTGATTAAGAGCGATTGATCACAAAGGCTTTTTAAAAGCAAATTTTACCTTTGACAATCGCAATTAAGAATGATTTCCTATGCATTGGTACGCCCTTTACACGAAAAGTCGCAATGAAAAAAAGCTTACGGAGCGTTTAAGAGTGAAAGGCTTTGAAGTGTATACGCCCACCCAAACGGTTTACAAGCAGTGGAGCGACCGCAAGAAAAAAGTGCAGGAAGTACTTTTTAAGAGTTACGTTTTTGTCAAGTTTGACCTGACTAAGTCTAAAATTGATGTTTTGGAAACCCCAGGCGCAGTGGCCATTGTAAATTGGTTAGGCAAGCCGGCCGCCATTCAGGAAGAAGAAATCCAGGCCATAAAAGACTTTTTACAAGATCACAAAGACGTAAAAATGGAGCGACTGGACTTTGAGCCAGGCACTACCATGAAAGTTAAGACCGGACAGTTGCAGGATGAAATTGGCACGGTAGTCAGGCAGACTAAACACAAGGTAATCTTGCAGCTGGAAAAGCTAGGCATGAGCCTGCAAGCCGAAATTCCGAAAAGTCTAGTAGAAAAACTTTAGGGAAGCGGTACATAGGTTTCATCTCCGGGCACCTTTGGGAACTGCCGTGCTTTCCACTTTTGGCGTGCCGCCTGAATAGTTTCTTTTTCACTGGCCACAAAGTTCCAGTGAATATGACGCTCTTCGGGCAAAGGAGCCCCGCCAAAAAGCAGAAGATGCGTGTGCGGCTCTAGCCTGATGGGGCATTCATTGTTCTTCTTACTCACCAGTAAATTGCCCGCACCAATGGTGTTTTCACAAGCCTGAATAGTGCCTTTCACCAGGCATACACCAATTTCACCTTACAAAGCCTCACTGAGATCAAGTTCATAGGGTTCCTCTCCGTTTATAATCTCTACCATAAATAAGGGGGAATGGGTGGGCACTGGTGATTTTCGGCCAAAGCCCTCACCGGCCACCAGTTTAAACCGGGCGGTACCGTCTTGCCACTGCGGCAAGTCACTGGCTTTAAAATGATGGAAGGATGGTTTGCAAAATTCCACATGGCGCGGAAGCGCCACCCAAATTTGATAGCCATGCATTGTAAATTCCTGACCGGTGCGCAGCTCTGCCGGGGTGCGTTCAGTATGGGTGACGCCTCTTCCGGCAATCATCCAGTTTACAGACCCCGGTTTAATTAACTGTTCACTCCCCACGCTATCGCGGTGTTCTATCTCACCCTCCAACAAGTAGGTGAGCGTGGCCAGACCTATGTGCGGGTGTTGATCAACATCCATGAACTGACCGCCCCCATGGTGGTGGGCCCCATGTGGTCTATAAAAATGAAGGGGCCTACCGTTCGTTTTTTTCGGAAAGGAATAAGGCGACCCACCAAAAAATCACCGATGTCTCTGCTGCGTTCAGCAATTATTAAATCTGAATTACTCATATTTTCTAGGCTTTCCAGCGATTAATAAATGATTCAATTTCTGAGCAACTATAAAAGTGGCGGGGGAACTGTTGGCGATAATACTCCCTTAAAAATTGCTCAGGAAATTTAAGCTGTTTTTTATACTGTCTATACAGATCACCAGACTTTTTCTCACTAGCCAGATTCTCTGCCTCCTTCAAATTCAGAGAGGGGCCATTAATTAATTGCGCATAAGCCTCTGAAAAAACCTCATTCATATTTTCTAATCGTAAGCATAGCCCGCGGGCCTTTTCATTTTCCAGAATAGTATATCCTTTATCCTTGTCAAAAGGCTGCCCCAAAAAATCAAGCCCAAAACTCTCCTTTAATTCATAATCTAACCAAATAGCGCCATAGTCTGCCTGCCAGACTTTTAGTTTCTCTGTTAACTCGTGAAGCTCAGGGATTCTCTGACCGTAGACAGCCGCATTTTGAAAGATGCCCGAGAGAAAATGAGCCATAGGATCACGAACAGCGGTAACAATAAATGGCTTAAGGCTTGGCCATTTTTCTTGGAAATCAAGATAGGGTTGCACCATTCTCAGCGACAATTCGATCATAGGATGGCGGGTATTACGCAAATCTAAAAAATTGTTGGTGAGATAATGAAAATGAAAAACCTGATCCTGCCCATGTTCTTCAGCTAGGGTCTTATAAATTGTAGATGAGCCTACCTTACTCATGTTATACACCAAAAAGGGTGCACCCAAGCTTGCTCCACCTTTTTTCTTGGTACCCGGGAGCCATTGGCTTAATCTATTTTTAAGTGTTCTTTGCACTTATTCATTATTTAGTGGCAAATTAATAGTATTGCCGGTTGTAAACTACCAAACACTATGTTTTCATTCTTCGCCAGTGCCTTTTTTAGCTTACTACTTACTAATGCTCATGACTTTCACGTGAGTACAACTTACGGAGAGTTTAAGGGAGAGCAGTTGCAAGTTACCGCTAAGGTTTTCACCGATGATCTGGAAGCGGCCCTAGAGCAAGGCCAAGACACTAAAATAGCGCTGGGCACTCAACGTGAAGCTAAAGCCACCCCCAAACTACTGGAACAATACTTTAGACGCCATTTTAAATTGCGCTCCACCAAAAATGATTGGGAAGAATTTACATTTATTGGTTATGAGGTAGAGTATGACATAACCTATGTATACCTACAATACAATTTTGAAAAATGGCCTTTAGCTGTAACCGTACAGAACACCTTGCTATTAGAGCTGTTTGATGACCAAACGAATTTGGTCAATTTGGAGCAGGGCGGTAAATTACAATCGGCCTACTACAATCAACAAAAAACATTGCAAACCCTCAACTTTTAGGCATGAGCCCCTTTACCAACTATTTAACCCTTGGGTATGAGCACATTGTTAGCTTTAGTGCTTTAGACCACATACTTTTTTTGATTGCCTTAATGGCCACCTACCAACTCAAGCACTGGCTAAAGGTAATTATTGCCGTAAGCTTTTTTACCATTGGCCACTCCGTTTCGCTTACCCTGGGGGCATTGGATATTGTTACAGTAGAAAGCGAGTTAATAGAGTTTTTAATCCCGGTGACTATTGTTTTTACGGCCTTATTTAATCTGAGCAAGGCCGGGCAAAACCAAAAAAGCAGCAGTAAAAATTGGTTAGCCCTTCTCTTTGGAATTATTCACGGTTTAGGCTTTTCCAATTATTACGACATGCTGGTGATGGGTACTAAAAACTATTGGGAAGCTTTACTGCCCTTTAATCTTGGGGTAGAACTTGGGCAGTTGGCCGTAGTGGCCGCCTTACTAATTGCTTTAGTGGTATACGAGTTTATTCTTAATAAAAAACCCCGTGAGTGGAATCTCTTTATTTCAGGGGCGGCCTTTGCCCTGGCTTTAATCATGTGCATTGAAACCTGGCCCTTTGAAATTTCATTCTAAAATCTTGTACACGGTTAAGCCGCTGCGCAGTTTTGGCTCCACATAAGTACTCTTAGGCGGCATAGTTAAGCCAGCGTCACTCACCTTTTTAATTTGATCTACCGTTACAGGATGCAATGCAAATGCCACCTGATAGCTATTTTGGTCTACCTTATTTTGGAGGTACTCCAAACCTTCGGTACCCGGCACAAAGCTTACACGCTTATCATTTTTTAGATCTTCTATTCCAAAAACAGGGTCTAGCGCGTTTTGGCTGAGAATGTCTGCATCTAAATGACTAACCGCATCACCCGGATCAAAAGTGCCGGTTTTAGGCACAATTTTATACCACTCGCCTTTTAGGTACATTCCTATCTCGTGCAGTTTTTCAGGCCTAAAAATTGATTTACCCTTGCGCTCAATTAAAAAATGCTCCTCCAATTCATGCAAGATTTTAAGCTCACTTTTACCGGTAGTATTTTTCACCAAGCGATTAAAGTCATACACCTTCATTTGCTCTTCGCCTATAAGCAGTGCCATAAAATAATTATGCGCCCCATCGCCATGAGAGGCCAACCGATCCGCCAACAAAGCTGAACTGGCGCAACGATGATGACCATCAGCAATGTATAGGCAGTCTTGCTCTTTAAAGGTTTCGCTTATGATTTGGCAGTGCGCTTGGTCGTCTATCAGCCAAAGCTGGTGCAGCACCCTATCAGTGCTGGTAAATTCGTACTCAGAGCGTTGCTCAATATACTGGACAAAAATCTGATCCAAACGAAGATCATCTTGGTACGTGAGCAGCACTGGCTCGGCATTAAAGCCAGTAGTTTGCAGGTAATCAGTAAACATTTCTTCCCTTCGCGTAAGGGTTTTTTCATGCTTTTTTATGCGGCCTTCCAGGTAATCTTTTACCGCTACTGCAGCAATTAGCCCAATGTATTCATTGCCGTCTTTCACCTGACGGTAGAGGTAAAAACTAGGATGTGTATCTTGTTGAAAGATGCCTTCTTCCAATCGATTTTCAAACTCTTTTTTTACCCGTTGGTATTTCTCTGGCCCGTAATCTAAACCTCTTCCCTTAGCGGGATTAATGATGTGCAAAAACGTAAAGGGATTGTTGTTCAGTTTATCCTCTAGTTCACTTTCGGTGTACGTTAAATAGCTACGGGTAGCCACTAGGTACGCCTTATCCCGGGGAGGGCGTAAGGCACAAAAGGGTTTGAGTTCAATCATGCTGCGAAAATAAAAATATGTTCAGGCAAAAAGGCCTAACCTCATTGGCGCGCTTAAAATTAGGTGATACAGGTAACACTAATGATCATGGCCAAACCATAAAATATAGTTAATTTTGATGTGAATTTAAATTTAAAAGCTTTAATCTATGAATACGAATGAAATTGGGCTGCAAAGCGAAAAAGCCGCAGACTTAGCCGATAAACTCAACCATCTTTTAGCCAATTACCAGATGTTTTACGCCAACTCCAGAGCCATTCACTGGAATATAAAAGGCGAAAAGTTCTTTGAGCTGCATCAGAAATTTGAAGAGTTGTACCTGGATTCATTTGAAAAGATTGATGAAATCGCAGAGCGCATCCTCACCCTTGGTTTTACCCCCCTGCACACCTATACAGATTACCTCCAGGAAGCAAGTATCATGGAGGCTAAAAATATTACCGATGCGCGCGGCACCGTGCAAGTAGTACTTGAGGGCTACAAGGCGCTCTTAAAAATAGAACGGGAAATATTAGCGCTTTCAGATGAAGCAGACGATGAAGGCACCAATGCCTTAATGAGCGACTACATCCGTGAGCAAGAGAAAAGTGTATGGATGTACCAGTCTTTTATGAGCTAAAAAGGCCTTTGCTAAAAATAGCCGTGTACAAAGTAGTAAGACCTCAGAAAAAACATTTATTTGGGTAAAAGCAGACTACTGGTTCAACCTTCTGCTCAATGTTTTTACGTCTTACTATTTTGTACTAAATACCTAATACTGTAAAATGAATTTTCATACACGTAAATGGGTCAAGCCCGAAGATCTGAATCCCAACAACTCCTTATTTGGTGGAAGCTTATTGCGTTGGATAGATGAAGAAGCCGTGATCTATGCCATTGTACAACTGGAAAACCATCGGGTAGTAACCAAACTTATTTCTGAAATTAATTTTATTAGCGCTCCTAAGCAGGGCGATATTATTGAATTAGGAATTGAAGCCACCCACTTTGGTAAAAGCTCTTTAACCATGCGCTGTGAGGTAAGGAACAAGCTCACTCGTGAGCCCGTCCTTAAAATTGACCAATTGGTTTTTGTTAACCTGGGTGAAAATGGAAAACCCACCCCACACGGGAAAACTAAAATCACCTACGTTAAGGATCGGCTGGACTAATTGAGTGACATTAGATACCGTAGCTCTTTATTTTCTTTAAGTATTTTAGAAGCCAAATAGAATATTATGCAGTACCGCGCAATTCTGGCAATCTCTGCCATCTTACTGGCCATTGCGGCCTGTAATTCACCAAATTCTAAAGCCAAGGCTCCATCGGCCGAAGAGCCAAATGAAACCCAAGATGCGCTAGAACGCGGCAATGAAATAGCCTTTGAAGCGCAAGGGGCTCTAATGAGCCAGGTGAGTAGTGCCTTGCAACAGGGAGGCACCCAATATGCCATTGGCTACTGCAATTTAAAGGCTAGTGGTATTGCAGATTCTATTGGGGCTTTGCACAACGCGCAAATTGGCCGCATTGCTACCCGCAATCGCAACCCTAACAACTATTTGAAAAACGCCACCGATAGCGCAGCCTACCAATCTTTTGAACAGGCCATGGCAGCGGGCACTACCCCCGAGCCTGTTTTAAAGGAGGTTGACGGTGAACGGTATTTTTACAAACCCATTGTACTCAAAATGGAGGCCTGCCTTAAATGCCACGGCACGCCTGGCAAGAAAGTGCAAAAGGAAACCCTTGAAGCTTTGGCCAAAACCTACCCCAATGATAAGGCCCTAGGCTTTGAAATAGGCGATTTGCGTGGTGCCTGGAAAATTAAGTTGGAATAAAGTCTTTTTTACTCTAAGCTAATCCTGATACTGCTGGTAGGAATTGGTATCAGTGAGGCTGGCTAAAAAAGCCAACAAATCTTCTTTCTGCCGGGCCGTAATGGCAAATCCATTCACCTGCTTGCTTTGATTAGGATGACCCACCCCTCCGGCAGCAAAATGATCAATCACCTCACTAAGGGTTTCTACGCTGCCGTCATGCATGTAGGGTGCAGTAAGGGTTATATTTCTAAGGGTAGGTACTTTAAACTTTCCGTGATCTGCGGCCACTTGCGTAACCCGAGCCCTTCCAGAATCGGTTTGGTAATGCATTTTTAACCCTATATTCTCAAAACTAAAATTGGTGGTTAGCGGAAAGCTATGGCAGCTTTCACAAGCCAAGGCCTCACTGGTAAAAAGTTGCAAACCGCGCTGTGCGCTTGGGCTCAAGGCCGATGAGTCTCCGTAATAATAGAACTGATCAAAAGGGCTGTTGTAGCTCACCAGACTTCTTTCAAAAGTAGACAGTGCCGTGGTTAAAGTAAATGGATTCACATCGTCTCCAAAGGCCTCTTTAAACAAACGTTGGTATTCTGCGCTGGCTGCCACCCGCGCCATGGCTTCTGTAAAGGGGTTATCCATTTCGGTATGCTCCTCTATGGGGCCAAAAACCTGACTCTCTAAAGTAGGATTGCCGCCATCCATAAAGAGATAGGGCTGCCAAGCCAGATTAAATAAGGTGGGCGAATTGCGGAGTGTCTGTCGTCCTTCCGTACCAGTAGAAACATTTCGCCCATCGGTGAAAGCCTTAGCACTTAGGTGGCAAGAAGCACAGGAAATGTCTTGGTTTTTACTGAGAATAGGATCGTTAAAAAGTTTCTTACCTAAGGCAATGCGCTTTTTAGTAATAGGCCTATTTTCAGGAACCGGCATTTCTGGAAAGTGCGGGATAGCTATGGATACCGGTTGGTCAACCGCTGTGCTTTTTTGCTGATCCTGATTGGGCGTGCATGCTAGAAAGACAAAAAAACTTAGCAGCGCTAGGCTGCCAAGTTTTTTAATCTTACTTTTTGGAAGGCCGTATTTAGTGACTGCCGTGATCATGTTTCTCAACCGAGATACCATTGGCAAAATTCTGGATGATTTTAGTAGCCAAAGCCTTGTTCTCCGGACCACCCATAGTCATGGTCAATACTTCAGTGTTGATGTCCAAGTTGGTAAACACCTGTTTTAAGTCCAGCTTGATGTCTACTTCAAAATCCTCTCCGCCAGCCATATCGCTGTGAAGCATTACATCTTTCACCTGAAGAAGGTCATTTACCCCTAAGTGATATTTAAAGGTGGTATCTGCTTGGCTATCTCCATCATAATCATAAGCTCCTTCTAGTTTCACAAAAATGTAACCGCTGGCCCAACTCCAGTACATTCCTTCGGGCTGGGGCGCTAGTGGATGATTGGGATCCGTGAAATCAGATGGCTGCACACCACTGGCTCCATTCTCAGTATTGGTAGCCGCATCAATTCCCACATTAAACTTTAAGCGATGGGCATGGCCACTCTCTATAGCATCAAAAGAAGTGGGACCATCACCTGGTCTCACTATAATATATTCTGGAGTTAGAGGCGTTTCAACATCGTTATCATCTACTAAGGTGGGCTGCGAAATATAAAAAGAAGCCAGTGAAAAGGACACCTGAGCACCTCCATCCAGTGCATAATATTGATCTAATTGAAAATCATCAGCACCAAAGTTGTAATCATACATAAACTTTGGAGTAACCTTGGTATCGGTAGGTTCTTGATTGTTGTTGGTGTTGTTGTCATCCTCCTCGCAAGAAATTAAGAGGGTAGACAGGGCAAAAAGCCCAAGAAAAGCAATCTTTTTCATGGTATTAATTTTTTCTAAAAGTATTTATTGGTACGCAGAAAATAGGTGTTGGAAATCACACAAGCCTGGGTGGCTTCCAACAAATGTTTCTGATACCTTTAGAAAAGAATACTAGATAATAAAATGGATGCTCTGCTCTATAATCTGCTCTATATGATAAGTTCAAGTAAGGACTTTCTAGGAAAGTAAGATCTTGTACTTGTATTGTTAGAGGTCTTTTATTTTGCTCTTGCGAATTATCTGATAAACCTAATTTTTCTTTCAGATAGCAGGAACCTTTGCAGTTGTTAACCTCTAAATCTTTTTCAACACATAGTTCAGAAACTACAGCAGCCTCATTTACCTTAAAGATTAAAAAGGCCATACTCTTAAAAAGAGCCGCCCAGAGCAACATCAAAAAAAGGCCGTATGCAAAAATAGCTTTCATGTGAACCTGCAAGATACAAGTAACACGAATTATGCAAGACCTGAGTTGGTAAAAAGCAGATTATTTTGTTGGTGGGGCTTGGGGAAGATTTTCAGGTTTGTAGGTACTGGGCAAGGCCACGGTAGAAAGTGGTGCAATGGTTCCGTGTTCTTCAGTTGAAACTACCTCGCCAATATGAAGGGTATGATCTCCGCAGCGTACACTTTCTTTTAGACGGCAGGTAATGACCACCAATGCATCATCTAAAAGCACCTCACTATTTTTAATATGGTAATCTATACCATTTATTTTTTTTGAGGTTATTTCACTTTTTTCTGCAAACTCCTCAATCCACTGCATATGCTTATCAGTAAGAACGTGCACAGTGAATGCGCCACTTTTGTCTATGGTCTCGTTTAAATCACTGAATAGGGCTACTGAAACTGCTACCTGCAAAGGATCAAATGAAATTTGAGTTACCCAATTGACTGTAGCGGCAGCAATGTAATCTTCATCGCGCGTTTCCATCTCCTCCGCTTTCTTAAGAGCGGTTACCACAAAATAGCCGTTAGTAATTTTCTTTAAAATCTCTAAATTCTTCATAAATCATGCGAACAAAGCCATGAGCGCTAACCAATAATTATTAATTTTTAAGCGTCCCTTATTTATTGTGCAAACGCTTTTTCCACCCTTACAAACTAATAGTTCCTGTTTAAAAAGAGTTGATGTTTTTAGCGCCCAACTCAGGGCTTCTTTTTTTGTAATAAATGTTTTCGAAAAAATTTTGAATGACGATAAGGAAAAAATTATTTGATCCTTAGTATTGCTAATGGAAATGGCCCCTTGAGCTGATTCCAACTCAAGGAAACCTTCCAAATGAATAGTGTCTTTAGGCTTCACTGGTACTGATGGTTAAGTTACCATTCATTTCCCAATCTGCCTTCTCATTAGAATCCACTGCGCTTGGAATTCCTAATTTAAATTTTGAAAACTCATACGTGATTTTAGCATTTCGGCTCGTTAGCTTATCATATAATCCAATTGGTAAATCTGGCCAATTTTCTCTCTTTTCTTCACTTGCCAAACTTCATTGTTTTTTATATTCAATTTGTTAACTAGTGATCCAATTCATTGTTTAGAAAAAAGAAAGCCGAAGTGGTCAACTTCGGCTTTCAAAAGCTTGATTGGTTTAAAAAACTAAAATGCCACTTCTACCCTTCCTGAGATATTGGGATAGTTAGGGTAATACAGCACACCGGTGGCAATGGGAGGCGTATTGGGGTCTACTGAAATCTCCAATCGCGGATACGGTTCAGTGGGATAGGGCTTGATATCCACTAAAATCTGCCCAAGCACGTCAATACGGTCTGTAATTAGCGCGTAATCATCGGTTGAAAAACTAACACCATCATCAAAATCTATGGCGCCATTTAAGCTGGTGTTAACGGTACCGCGCGTATGGCTACCCCGCACCACTGTGGCAACCGTGTACTGCCCAAAAATATTTTTAATCAAATCCAAATTATTGGATCCAGAAGCTACCACGGGCGTCCATTGATTTAAAAAAGTATCATTCAGGTCAAAAACATTGACCTCATTTACAGAATCATTGCGCGTTAAAGAAAGGGCATACTTAAAGCCTGCCTGCTGATCTTCCCAAACGTATTCATTGCCTACCTGTGTGAAAGGCGCCAAATTCACCTCAAGACCATTTCCAGCGGAGAGATCTAAGTCAATCTGCATTGCGCCATTGGTGGTAAACGTAAAATGAGCCATTATCCCCATGCTGTAAGGAGCACCGCTGCCCTCAAAAGTTATTTCCATGTTTAGGGTTTACCCCGAAACCCCCGCTGGCAGCATTCCAGCATTGTTGTTGTTTCCAGGAGAACGGCCGGAGTCTTCTTCACAAGCGGTTAGAAGACTGAGACCCAGAGCAGCGGTTAAAACAAAATTTTTTTCATAACTCCAATTTAGAATCCCAAGGTGCGGTTTTATTCTTACAAAAGATATACGATGAACCACGTATTTAAAAAGCCTCCTTTCCTGGAAACAGAAAAAGGAGGCTTTTAGTGATGAGCAAAGCTTACATGGCGCCTGCTTTAATTTCATCCACCACATCCGGGTCTAGCAAGGTGGAGGTATCGCCTAAATTAGAGGTATCCCCTTCGGCCACCTTGCGTAAAATTCTGCGCATAATTTTACCACTGCGTGTTTTGGGTAAACCCGATACAAATTGAATCTTATCGGGTTTGGCAATCTTGCCAATCTCACTAACCACTGTTTCTACAATTTCGGCCCTCAATTTATCAGGATTTTGAGGCGGCTCTTTAGTAATTACATAGGCATAGATACCCTGTCCTTTAATATCGTGCGGGTAGCCTACCACCGCACTTTCTGAAACAATATGATCATTAGCATTAATGGCGTTTTCAATTTCAGCAGTGCCAAAACGGTGGCCACTCACGTTAATCACATCATCTACTCTGCCAATAATCCGGTACATGCCGTTTTCATTCCGTTTGGCGCCATCGCCTGTGAAATAGTATCCCTGGTAATGCGAGAAATAGGTATTCTTGCAGCGCTCATGATCTCCGTAGGTGGTGCGAAGCATGCTAGGCCAGGGATACTTCATGGCCAAATAGCCTTCTACATTATTACCCTCCAGCTCTTTGCCATCCTGATCCAGCAACACCGGCTGAATTCCGGGGAGGGGAAAACCGGCATGACTGGGCTTCCTGGGGCTATGTTCTCCCAAACCAGAGATCATGATACCGCCCGTTTCAGTTTGCCACCAGGTATCTACAATAGGACATCTTTCCTTTCCTACGTGAATATGATACCATTCCCAAGCTTCTTCATTTATAGGCTCGCCTACCGTACCTAATACTTTTAGTGAATAGAGTCCGTAGCTTAATACGTGGTCTTCGCCTTTGGCCATTAAAGCTCTAATGGCGGTTGGGGCGGTGTAAAATTGGTTTACGCCATGCTTATCGCATACCTGCCAAAAACGGCCCGGATCTGGGTAGGTGGGCACCCCTTCAAACATTAAGGTAGTGGCGCCATTCAATAAAGGTCCGTACACAATGTAGCTATGCCCGGTAATCCAGCCAATATCAGCTGTACACCAATACACGTCACTTTCCTGATACTGAAAAACGTTGGCAAAGCTGTACCCAGCATACACCATGTAGCCCCCGCAAGTGTGCACCACACCTTTGGGTTTACCCGTG
This sequence comes from uncultured Bacteroidota bacterium, assembly GCA_913057235.1. Taxonomy (GTDB): domain Bacteria; phylum Bacteroidota; class Bacteroidia; order Flavobacteriales; family Schleiferiaceae; genus CAJXNI01. The sequence goes on along the minus strand of CAJXNI010000020.1, from coordinate 23,873 downwards.
CTGCCAGAGGTATATAGAATAAAGAGAATGTCTTCCGCATCCATGGGCTCTGCGACACACTCTCTATCGGCTTTAGCCATTTCTTCATGCCACCAATAATCACGGCCTTCTTGCATTTTTACATTCCACTGGGTGCGCTCTACCACCAGCACTTTTTCTACCGTAGTGCAACTTTTTAAAGCTTCATCTACCACCCCTTTACAGGGGATTTCCTTGGCACCGCGGTAAATACCATCGGCCGTAATAACGGCATTGCAAGAAGCATCATTAATCCTATCGGCTAAGGCGTGAGCCGAAAAGCCTGCAAAAACCACGCTGTGCACTGCGCCAATACGCGCACACGCCAGCACCGCCACGGTGAGCTCGGGAATCATGGGCATGTACACCGCCACGCGATCTCCCTTCTTTACTCCCATACTCTTTAAAACATTGGCCGCTTTGCAAACTTCTTCATGCAACTCACGATAAGTCATGCGCACAAAGCGCTCTTTGGGGTCATTGGGCTCCCAAATCAACGCTAACTTGTTGCCACGCTTTTCCAGATGCCGATCCAGGCAGTTTTCGGTGATGTTCAGCTGAGCTCCGCTGAACCATTTCACATCAGGCGTTTCAAATTCCCATTCTACGGTTTTGTCCCAGGGCTTCAACCACTGAAAGTTCTGGGCTATGCTATTCCAAAAACCTTCAGGGTCTTTTACACTAAGTTGGTATTGTTGCTGATACTCTTCAAAAGAGCCTATTTGGTATACACTATCCATTTTAATTTGCTTGGTTTAATGTGGGTTGAATTGTTTCCTTTATTTCGTCAATTATGTTGGGGTCATCAATGGTGCTAGGTACGGTAACGGGTTTACCATCGGCCAAAGCCCGCAATAGTTTACGCAGGGTTTTACCAGAGCGGGTTTTAGGCAGACGTTTTACCCAAAGCACCTTTTTTAAAGAGGCTACCGGACCTATTTCCTGGCGAACTAACTTAATAATTTCTGCACCAATTTCATGGGCAGGCCGGGTTGTGTTCCCCAAAACCACCATAGCCAAGGGTACCTGACCCTTAAGGTCGCAGTGCGCACCAACCACTGCGCATTCAGCTACAGCGGGGTGACTGGCTACTACCTCTTCCATTTCTGCGGTAGAAAGGCGGTGGCCGGCCACGTTAATTATGTCATCTACCCTTCCGGTGATGTACACGTAGTCTTCCGCATCCTTAAAGCCGCCATCGCCACTAAAGTAATAGCCTGGAAAACGGCTGAGATACCCCTCTTTAAAGCGGGCCGTATTGCCCCATAAGTTGGGAAGGCAACCTGGGGGAAGCGGCAGTTTTACCGCAACAAAGCCTTCCTGATTGGCTTCTGCCGGAGTGCCATTAGCATTAAGGATTTGAAGATTGTAACCAGGTACGGGTTTGGTAACAGAGCCTGGTTTCACGGGTAAAGCCTGTATGCCCATAAGATTGGCTAGCATAGGCCAGCCACTTTCGGTTTGCCACCAATGGTCTATCACAGGAACTTTTAAATGCTTTTGAGCCCACTGCAGGGTAGCTACATCGCAACGCTCTCCGGCCAGAAACTGGTATTTTAAAGAGCTTAAATCATGGGCTTTTATAAACGCTCCATCTGGGTCTTCTTTACGGATGGCGCGTAGAGCGGTAGGGGCCGTAAACATTGCCCGCACTTTGTATTCTTCTATTACCCGCCAAAAGGTGCTGGCATTAGGAGTGCGAACAGGCTTGCCTTCAAAAAGAACGGTGCTGGCCCCATAAATTAAAGGTGCGTACACAATGTAAGAATGGCCCACCACCCAGCCAATATCGGATGCGGCCCAAAAGGTGTCGCCCGGCTTCACATCGTAGACGTGCCCCATGCTATAGTGCAGGGCAACGGCATGGCCACCGTTATCGCGCACCACGCCCTTGGGTTTACCGGTGGTACCCGAGGTATACAAAATATAGAGCGGATCGGTAGCTTCCACGGGCGTGCAGCCTACGCTTTCTGCTTCAGCCACCATGGTGTTAAAATCCAAATCATAGGCTTGGGTAGGCAATAAGGCCCCTAAACCCCGGTTGTAAATCACTACTTTTTCAGGTTGGTGCTCGGCCATTTGCAAGGCCTGATCTACCATGGGTTTATAGGGAATGATTTTATCTACTTCTATTCCTGAAGAGGCTGTAACAATAGCCTTGGGCCGGGCATCGTCTATGCGAAGTGCTAGTTCATGAGGGGCAAAGCCACCAAATACTACCGAATGTATGGCACCCAATCGGGCGCAAGCCAACATGGTCATTACTGCCTGAGGAATCATGGGCATATAGATTATAATAGTATCTCCTTTTTGTACCCCTTGCGCTTTTAGCCCTCCGGCAATTTTAGCCACCTCATCGCGCATTTGCCGGTAGGTGTATTGCTTTTTGCTTTGGGTTACGGGTGAGTCGTAATACAAAGCAACTTGATCTCCACGGCCATTTTCTACGTGAAAATCTAAAGCCAAATAAGCGGTGTTAAGCATACCGCCCTTAAACCAGCGATACAGGCCGTCTTTATCTTGGCTTAGTATCTCATCAGGCTGCCTAAACCAGTGTAAAGCCTGAGCCTGTTGGCCCCAAAAGCTCTGCGGGTTTTGCAAGCTTTGATTAAATTCATCTTGATAATTCATAAACTGGGGTTTAAAAGGGTTTTAATTTCAGTGACCAAGTCTCGCGTGCTAAAGGGCTTTATCATGTATTGGTCGGCCCCTACTTCGTAGCCTTTTTCAATGTCACTTTTTTTGCTTTTGGCCGAAAGGAATATCACTTTAGGCGGCTGGCGCAAGGCTTTTAGTTTTTCACAAACGGCATAGCCATCTACATCGGGCATCATAATATCCAGCAACACTAAATGAGGCTTTTTCTCCTGGGACAGGGTTAGCGCCTCTTGTCCGTTTCGGGCTATGAAGACCTCATAACCCTTTCGCTTGAGTAAGTATTCAAGCGACATTAAGATGTTAATCTCATCATCTACTATTAAAATCTTGCTAGGCATTAGTTAAGAGTGGATTTAAGTTTTGCTGCTTCTTTTTTTGTTTCGGTAAGGGCCTGTGGTGTACTGTACAAAGGCAGGGTAAAGCATACGCGCGTTCCCGGTGGCTTTGGCGCTTGCTCTACCCAAATTTGCCCACCGTGCATTTGCACAATATTTTTACTAATGGCTAAGCCCAGACCGCTACCGCTGGGTTTTTTACGAGTTTGGTTCCTCACCTGATAAAACTTATCAAAAACCAATTCCCAATCTTGCTCTGGAATGCCCGGGCCGTTATCGGTTATATTTATTTTCAAGACCCTATCCAATACGTACGCACTTAAACGCACTTTACCTGAGGTACTTTTACAGTGTTTAAAAGCATTGCCCAGCAAATTGGTGAGCACTTGCGCTATCCGATCAGCATCGGCAAAAGTGGTGGGTAAGGCTGTAGAAATATCGGCTTTAAAGTCTACGGCTTCCTTTAAAGCGCGCGCTTTAAAAGCTTCTGCCACTTCAGCAATCAGGTTGTTTACATTAATACGTTGTAAGCTTAACTTCTGACTTCCGCTCTCAAATTTTTCCAGGTCCAGCACATTGCCAATCAATCGTGTAAGCCGGTCACAATCTTTAATTATGTTATTCAAAAACTGCTGCTGGTCTGCCTCGGGCATTTCCTCATCATCGTGAATAATTTCGGCCTGCATTTTAATTGCAGCAAGGGGTGTGCGTAGCTCGTGGGTAACGGTGTATAAAAATTCATCTTTCAGGTGTCCAAATTCCACTAATTTGGAGTTGGCGGCTTTCAGGTCTTGCGTGGCTTCTTTAAGCTGCTTTGAACGTTGACTAAGCTCCTTATTCAGTTCCATTATTTTTTGGCTTTCCTGCAGAATATTTACTACCTCCCCCAGGGAAAGCTCCTCACGCTGCACCACGCTGCCAATCATAATTTTTGCGCTGGCCGGGCCAATCACTTCAGATAACAAGCGTTCAGCAAAGGAAATCATTTGGCTATCTACCACGGGCTCTTTATTCCAATCTAGGCTTTGTTCCAATGAATAGGCGTCTAGTACTTGGCGGGTTTGGCTTTGCCCCAAGAATTTAATAAGTAAACTCTCAATGTCTGGAAAAGCCGCGCTACCCTGATAAAGGCTAGGCGTTTCTGAATACTTTCTGAACTTATAGGCCGATACATACAACTCGGCCTGGTTTTGCTCGGTTACTTTAGTGTTACCACGATGGCTCAAATACCAGTACACCAAAATATTGGTGCTTAAGCTGCTAAACACGGCTGCAGTTAGCAAAGAGAAATTCATTTTGCTGGCTACCAAAGCTGGGCTCCACCAAGGATTACTGGCCAATAACCCGGGGCTGTAAGTGTAGACTAAATCGGGGAACACCAAAAAATAAAACCACAAGGCAAAGCCGGTTAAAATAGCCGTAAAAGCTGCTCTTCGGTTACCTTTACGCCAATAAAGCCCCCCTAAAAAAGCGGGCGCAAATTGGGCCATGGCCACAAAACTTACCATGCCTAAACTAACCAGCTGACTATTGGGATTTAAAAAGTGGTAATAACCGTAAGCCAGCAATAAAATTAGGGCGATGGCCCAACGCTTGGCCGCTAAAATGCTGCCTGCCACGCTACGATCTTTACTGCGGGTTAGGCGCGGTATAAAAAGGTAGGTGCTTAGCATATTGCCCAAAGCCAAAGTAGACACAATAATCATGGAAGTAGCAGCCGATAAGCCCCCTAAAAAGGCCAACACAGCCATACCTTCACCGCTGGTAGCACGTGTAAAACTGAGAATGAAATAATCGGAGTTTTGGCCGGCTGAAAGTATAGATCCGCCCAGAGCGAAGGGCAATACAAAAAGGTTAATAAGCAGCAGATACAGCGGAAAAAGATAGAGTGATTTTTTAATGTTGGCTTCGCTGTTATTCTCCACCACTCCCATTTGAAATTGGCGGGGCAAAAGCAGAAAGGCCAAACCTGAAACCACCAAAATAGCCATCCACTCACTAGCCCGGTAGGTAGGCGGAGCTGACGCCAACTGCTGCACAGCTTCACCCAGGGATTCAGAATCAATAATGGCATACGCGGCTGCTATTCCTACCAACATAAAAGCTAAGAGCTTAATAAGGCTTTCCGCTGCAATGGTAGCAATGAGGCCGTTTTTTGGCCGATTGGCCTGGATATAGCGCGTACCAAAAAGCATGGTGAAAATGGCCATGATTAGGGTAATGTACAACCCTGGGTCCCCCCAGATGTAACTATTGCTCTGCGCCGGCAATTGCGCCAAGTAGGCAAAGCTTTCGCTGATGGCTTTAATTTGCAAAGAGATATAAGGCACAATACCAATGAGGCTTAGCACCGCCAATAACCTCCCCATACGCACGTCTTTTCCGTAGCGGCCAGCAAAAAAATCAGCCAGGGTGCTAATGCCGTGGGTTTGCTTTAGAAAAAGAAGCTTTCGGCCAATAGGCCACCACAACAACATAACCAAGGTGGGCCCCAGGTAAACCAATAAAAAATCCAGGCCTGAATTTACGGCTCGCCCAATACTTCCGTAAAAAGTCCATGCGGTGCAAAACACGGCCAGGGACAAGCTATAGAGGTAAGGCGCCCATTTTTGATTGAGTTTTTGGGCCTGCGGACGCTCAAACAACCAGGCGGCTCCAAACAGAAATGCCAAATAGAAAAGTGCTATAGCTATTAGGGGCCAAAGCATTAGTGCAAATTGTTTTTAGCCTTTTTGCGCAAGTACACCACTAAAAACAACCATAGGGAAAACAGATAAAACCACAAACCCAAGGTAGTCCCGAAAAAACCCAACAAAGGCGGGCTTAATAAGAGTACAAAAACTACCAGGGTTATAATTAAATGTGGATACGCTTTAAGCATTTTACAAAATTAAGGGCATTACGGCTTTTGATTTTATGACAATTATCAGGCAGCTAAAAAGAAGGAAGGGATTTAGCCTCACCGCCAAGGGCCGCAGCGCTGCGCTAAATCCTTCCTTTTCTTTACGTTATTTAGTGGGCATGGGCATCACCGGCTCCTGAGGGCACGCGAATGTCTTCCACCAATTCCTGCACATCCTCAGGTGTTTCAGGGGTAAACTTCATGATGATGATGCTTACCGCAAAGTTGATGAGCATACCTACCGTGCCAAATCCTTCTGGAGAGATGCCAAACCACCAGTCTTCTTTTAGCCCGGCAACGGCTTCCTTACCGCCATCAAAAAGTCCGAATTTAAACTTGAGAATGTAGAAAATAGTGATGCCTATACCGGCAATCATGCCCGCTACTGCACCTTCTTTATTCATCTTCTTAAAGAAAATGCCCAAAATAATGGCCGGAAAAAAGGAAGCAGCTGCCAAACCAAAGGCCAGGGCGACCGTGGCGGCTACATAATCGGGCGGATTAATGCCAAAATAACCAGCCACAGTAACGGCAATAAATGCAGAGAAACGGGCTGAAAGCAGCTCGCCACGCTCTGAAATATCAGGCATCAGTTGCTTCTTAAGTAAGTCATGAGAGATTGAGGTAGAAATTACCAGTAGGAGACCGGCTGCGGTAGATAAAGCTGCCGCCAAACCACCCGCGGCTACCAAAGCAATTACCCAAACGGGCAACTGGGCAATTTCGGGGTTGGCCAGTACGATAATGTCATTGTCTACAAACAATTCATTGTCTGAAGTTTCAGCTGGGTTACTCACAATCATGTTACCCTGTGGACCTTTTTCACCAGTAAATATGGGCTCCTTACCGGTTACAGCCGCTCCAGGGCGATACTGAACTTTGCCGTCATTGTTTTTATCGGTCCAGGCAAGCAGGCGTGTTTGCTCCCAATTGCCTACCCATTCCGGTAAATCAGCGTATTCTTGCCCCTCTACGGTTTGAATGAGATTGGTACGCGCAAAAACAGCAATAGCCGGTGCGGTGGTGTATAAAATGGCAATAAACAAAAGAGCGTAGCCAGCCGATTTCCGGGCATCGCGCACTTTGGGTACGGTAAAAAAGCGCACAATTACGTGCGGCAAACCCGCGGTGCCTAGCATCAGGGCCGCGGTAATAAAAAACATGTCAATGGTTTCTTTGCTGCCATCGGTGTAAGCCGAAAAGCCAAGGTCACGATTTAACTGATCCAATTTTTCCAGCAAAGGGGTGCCATCGGCCAGCGAGCCACCCATACCTATTTGCGGTAAAATGTTTCCGGTGAGCATCATGGAAATGAAAAAGGCCGGCACCATAAAAGCAAAAATGAGCACGCAGTACTGCGCCACCTGGGTGTAGGTGATTCCTTTCATGCCGCCCAATACTGCGTAAATTAGCACAATCACCATCCCAATGATTACTCCGGTGGTAACGTCAACTTCCAGAAACCGGGAGAACACCACACCAACCCCGCGCATTTGCCCGGCCACATAGGTGAACGAAACAAAAAGGGCACAAATGATGGCCACCGTGCGGGCCACATTGCTGTAGTAACGGTCACCAATAAAATCGGGTACGGTAAACTTGCCAAACTTGCGTAAATAAGGCGCCAGCAGTAAGGCCAGGAGCACGTAGCCCCCGGTCCAACCCATGAGGTATACTGACCCATCGTAGCCTTGGGTAGAGATTAGGCCCGCCATAGAAATGAACGAAGCGGCACTCATCCAGTCTGCTGCGGTAGCTAATCCGTTGGCCAAGGGAGAAACTCCCCCACCGGCTACGTAAAAATCTTTGGTAGAGCCGGCCCGGCTCCAGATGGCAATGCCAATGTAGAGAGCGAATGTAATACCTACAATTATGTAGGTCATAATTTGAATATCCATATTCGTTTGTTTTAAAAGGTTGGAGGATTAATCTTCTGAGAAGCCAAATTCTTGGTCTAGGTTGTTCATTTTGCGCACGTACACAAAAATGAGTACCACAAAGGTTACTATAGAGCCTTGTTGGGCAAACCAAAAGCCAAGCGGGAATCCGCCCAGTTTGAATTGGTTGAGCTCATCAACAAAGAGGATTCCACAGCCATAGGAAACTACAAACCAAATGCTGAGTAAAATGGCCAGCAGGCGCAGGTTTCTTTTCCAGTATTTATGAGCTTGCGTATGATCTTTCATTTTTTTGGGTGTTAGTTATTAGTTGGAGGATGTCGGATTTTAGATGTTAGAGAAATACCACGGCTTGCATGAGTACATTGCCAGTTCGGTTGGCGGTTAGGGCTTCTTGCCCGCTGCGGTACTCCAGACTTAACTTGGCGTGATGCCCATTAATGAGGTAATTAATGCCCAGCCCAAAATCAGTGGCCGCGGCATTAAGGCTGGCAATATTTTTTGAGGTTACCGTGGCATAAGGCTGCCAGGCCGATTTACCCGTATGGGGCAGTAAAACGCCTCCTTGAAAATAAAGTACGTTACCGGTAAATACATCCTGACTGCTACCCGCTAGTTGATAGTTGCTGCCGTAGTTATTATTTTGATAGGAGAGGTAGCCCGTAAAAGCCGCGTTTTTAGAACCAAAAGGCAGCTCTGTAAAGGCATCTACCGCCCAAAGTAGCACGTTTTCGCCTTTGGGTAAGGTATCCTGACCCATGCTTACTGCTCCGTTGGGGTGCGTAAAAAATCCTGCCCCCACATTAAAAATCTTTTTGGTACCAAAGTAGGTTCCCACAAAATACGGGAGCTTGTTACTTTCCTGATCTAGAAATTGGTAATTCACGTAACCGGCAAAAATGGAACTATTTTGTATGCCTAAATCACGCTCCCCAGTGTAAATAGCGGTATCCTGCATCAGATTCAAACCTCGGTTGGCATCCAAACTATTTACACTGGCTGCATTCCAGGCAAAGCGGTAGTCTAGTTTGCCAATTTTGCCTTTGGCATAAATACCTAAGTGACGGGCAAACTGATCTGAAGTACCAATGGTAGCCCAAGCGTGACGGGGATTGTCAAGGGGTAGCATGTTTAAGGTACTCTGGTTGTTCAAGCGACTAATGCCATTCCAGTAGTGAAGTCCCCCGCCTAAATACAGCTGATCTAGAACCTTGTACTCTACCCAGGCATCGTGCAAAAAAAGCTGGGCCTGGGAACTTTGACCAGTGGGATCAAGCCCGGCCGGACCTAAATTATTAAGGCCCAAATGGGTGAGAATCAAAAAGCGATCATTGAGTTGCGCATACATCAGTAAGCGCGAGCGCCTGATACTAGGCGTGGCCCGAAAAACATCCTCGCCCGCCTTATTGGAGGTTTGCTCCAGATTAAGCCAAAATTGAGTCCAGGTGATGAGCCGGAAGTATTTACTGCCATCATCATTGAGATTAACCTTTAGTCCGCTACCATATTCAGTAGGTGGTTTTTGCGCCCAAAGGCCTGTTGAGAAGGCCGTTAGAGCCAGTAGGTATAAAAATTTTTTCATTTTGAGTAAAAACATTTTTGAGTTGATTGGTTAATTTTTGACTCCCCGAAAGTTGTGTTTTACCGCAAAAAATGAAAAAAAGCTATACTTTTTTGCTAATTAACTATAGCATTTTAAGCGTAAAGCTTACTAGAGAAACGATAGCTGGGCCACCAGGCGGGCTTACTCCCTAAACCGTTCCCATTTAATCATCATGTATTTGTCACCTAATTCTGTCACCATCATGCCGGCACCTTTTAAATTTTCTTTTTGCTGATAGAAATCCATCAACTCACTGTGCGTTAATATTTTATAGGTAGGGTGGTAGTTCGTATTCGAGGGTCTTTTAACCTTGTGCTGCCGCACCCAATTCATAACACTTACGTGGGATATGCCCAGTAAACGCTCAATTTCCCGATAGCTCACCCCCTCTACATACAACTGCAGCGCCTTAGTTACGTAATAATCGTCTATTTTTTTACCCAGCTTAGTTACCGTGAAATGGTATCCGCAGGCCTTACAGCGATACCTTTGGCGCTGATTGACCACACCGCTTTTAACAGATTTTGAGTGCTTACACTTAGGGCAAACGGAATTATTCATATAATTACTATACTTATTTAGCAAATATATATTTATTTACCAAAATTTATAACCCGTTTAACACTGCCTTAGCAGTGTACTTCAGGTACAGTATGGTTTTCCTACCCTTAGGGATTAGTAGGGTTAAAGGAAGGTTATCAAAACCCTAAAATAGGCTTGTTTTAGTAACAACAGTTTAAGCCGAATTTTACGAAAAGCCAATACAAGAGCAGGATTTTTGACAAACAATTTAAAATCCTATCATGAAAAAACTAGTACGTAATGCAGCGCTATTGGTGGCCTTCTGGTCAGCAGGTATGCAAGCCCAAAGCACCTTTTCTGTGCGGGTAAATAATGGAAATGATGATGCCGAAGAAGAACTTACTTCTGGCACCATGTACCTCACAAGCTCAGACCTTGAAATGAGCTTTGACAGTTTTGTAACAGACGACCAATTAATTGGCTTGCGTTTTACCGGTGTAAGCCTTCCGGCCAACGCAAGCGTTTTGAGAGCTTACATTCAATTTGAAGTTGATGAGCTTAAAGCCAATGACCCCTGCCAGTTGCAGGTATTTGTTGAAGACAATCTCAACCCGGTTACCTACAGCAGCATTACGGGTGATATTTCCAGCCGCAACTATATCAACGACTCCGTGCAGTGGAATCCAGCCACCTGGGTAGCGGTTGACGATCAAGGGCCTGCGCAGCGCACGCCTAACCTTAAGCCTCTGGTTGACTCCATTTTAAGCAAAAGTGGCTGGACCAATGGCAACGCCATGGCCTTTATGATTAAAGGCACGGGAACGCGCACCGCCGAGTCTTTTGATGGTGAGCCCAACAGCGCCCCGCAGTTGGTTATTGAATATTCTTTACCCGGCCAATTTGTATTACAGGTATTGCACGCTTCTGATTTAGAAGGTGGAGTAGATGCAATTACAGATGCTCCTGCTTTTGCCGCCATTGTAGATCAACTGGAAGATGAATACGCCAACACGGTAACCATCTCATCTGGCGATAACTACATTCCTGGTCCATTTTTTAATGCCGCCAGCGAAGACCCTATTGAAGATTCATTACGAGCCATCCTTTCCGATTTTTACGGCACTCCTTTAAACAACCTGGGAGCTGAACGAGGCCGGATTGACATCGCCATGATGAATGTAATTGGGTTTAATGCTTCGGTATTTGGCAACCATGAGTTTGATCAAGGCGAAGGAGCTGTAGCCGATATAATTTTAGGCAGCGGTAACGCCTCGGCTTTGGGCTGGATGGGTGCACAATTCCCCTACCTAAGTGCTAACCTTGATTTCAGCGGAAGCTTTTTAAACAGCAGCCGTGTAGCTAACGTGCAAGATGCCAGCAATTTTGTGGTAGACGTGACCAATCCGGCCAATGCCAGCAGCACACCTAAAATTGCCCCAGCCACCATCCTAAATGTAAATGGCGAGCAAATTGGCGTTGTGGGTGCCACCACGCAGCTACTGGCGCAGATTAGCTCACCCGGTGGCGTTGCCGTAACCGGTGCCCCCACTATGAATGACATGCCGCAGCTTGCCGGTGTATTGCAACCTTACATTGATTCTTTAACCGCCCGTGGCGTTAATAAGATTATTGTAGCCACCCACTTGCAGCAGTTTGCTTTGGAGCAGGCCTTGGCGGGATTGCTGAATGATGTAGACATTATTTTGGCCGGTGGTTCTGACTTTTTATTGGCCGATAACTCGGACGTATTGCGTCCTGGCGATGTGGCCGCAGGTAATTACCCCTTCCAAACCTTAAACGCCCAAAATGACTCCGTTTTGATTGTAAGCACAGACGGTGAATACTCCTACGTGGGCCGTTTGGTAGTGGCCTTTGACGCCAATGGAAAGCTACTGCCATCTTCTGTAAGTGAAGCTACCAGCGGAGCCTACGCCACTATTCCCTCTGTAGTAAATGGTCTGTACGGCAGCGCTAACCCTTACGCCACAGGTTCTAAAGGCTATTTTGTAGAACGTCTGGCCAATTCAGTAACCGATATTGTGGTGGCCAAAGACGGCAATGTTTTTGGCAAAAGCAGCGTGTTTTTAGAAGGGCGCAGAGCATTGGTGCGCACCGAGGAAACCAACTTAGGCAACCTTACGGCCGATGCCAACCTTTGGGTAGCGCGTCAGTTTGACCCCAGCGTAGCCGTTTCACTTAAAAACGGAGGCGGTATAAGAGCTGAAATTGGCACCATTGATCAAATGAACAGCCAATTACTTCCACCCCAGCCTAATCCTGTGGCGGGCAAAGATTCGCTGGAAGTTTCACAACTGGATATTGAAAACACCCTGCGCTTTAACAATGCCCTAAAAGTGGTAGAAACCACCCCTGGCGGATTAAAGGCGCTTCTGGAGCATGGCATCAGCAACTGGGATGGCGTATCTACCAACGGGCAAATGCCTCAGGTGGGCGGTGTTAAATTTTCATTTGATCCTTCGGCTGCAGCCGGAAGCCGCATTGAGAGCATGGCTTTGGTAGACACCAACGGCAACCCGGTAGACTCAGTGGTGGTGAACGGAAGCGTTTTTGGTGACGCCAACCGCATGATAAAACTAGTGTCTCTCAACTTTTTAGTAGACAATGATGGAGACGGGTATCCATTTTCAACTGAAACCAGCAATGCTGTTGATTTGGACTCCAGTAATGTGAACGTAACCGGCTTAGCCGATTTTGCCGAGGTAGGCTCAGAGCAAGATGCCCTGGCTGAATATTTAGCTAGCAAACACAGCAGCCAGCCCTTTGGTGCGGCTGAAACCGATCCCAGCCTGGATGAGCGTATTCAAATTTTAAGCCTCCGTAACGACAGTGTTTTCAGAAGCACCATCGGTTTAACCGAAAACGGAGCAGCCATAAGCGTGCAGCTTTACCCCAACCCTGCCGATGAATACCTCAACCTAAGTGCTGAAAACACCCAAATTAACACAGTGGAGATTATTGCTTTAAGCGGACAAGCTTTGGCGCGCCACCAAGTAGGGGCCACCCAAATTACTTTGCCTGTGAGCCAGCTAAACAGAGGTATGTATTTGATTAGAGTAGAAACAGAACATGGCAATACCCTCACAAAAATTCAAGTAAAATAACTATCCCCTCAAGCTTTATCCTGAATTAATACACCCCGCATTCTGCGGGGTGTATTTTTTAAAGACCAGGTAGAATCAATTTTGCACGGCTTTATGATCTATTGCTGGCAAACTTTGTAGATAGGCAAAAATGGCCGCTAAGTCCTCCTCTTCCAAGTTGGAATAGTACGCCCAGGGCATCATGCTATTAAACTCGCCTTCAGCCACGGGGTTATCGTAAAGCGCTCGGTTGACGTGTTGCCTAAAAGCCTGAATGAATTGTTTTTCGGTCCAGTTTCCGATTACTTTTATCTTTTGTGTAGTTATAAAAGCAGAGGTAGATACGGAGCCATTAGGGCTGTAGAATTCAAAACCTCTAGCTAAAGCCATGCCTTCTACGTACTGTCCTTTTTCCTGCGGAGTATGGCAATCAGCGCAAGCGGCTGCCGTTGTTAGGTATTGCCCGTAAATTACTCTGTCACCTTGTGGGTTGCGGACTGGTAGTTTATCAGCGTTTGCTTGAATGGTGTTTACAAAATCGCCCCAAGCAGGAGTTGTCGCACTATAGAACCGGCAGGGGACGTGTTGGTGAAACTAATTGGTAATTTATTAGATATTGTAGATTGCCGAAATGCCCTAATTAATAGCTTGAAAACCTTGGTGCCAGAGCTGGTATTTCAGTTGGCTTATTGTTTTTATTAATTTTACTTTTACTGAAAATTATTTTATGAAACTAAGTTATTCTATTATTGCTTTCTTTCTTGTTATAAGCTCTGTTCAAGCGCAGGAAAAGGTTCAAGTGGGCAAGGAGTTTACAATCAGTACCTCGCCTCCTTCCGCTTTAATTTACGCTTACACCGGACCAAAAAGAACCGAGAGTCAATTAGCTAATGAAGTCTTTAATAGCGACCCCAACACCATGCCTTATTTTAAGAAATTAGGTGATGGAACTTATACAATTGAGCCCAAAGACTATGATGAAGATGAGGTAAGTTTAATTGCCATTGAGCCTGGTTATTTACCGGCCATTAAGACTTTTAGTTATAACCGCGATTTCAGAAGAGAGGTTTTAAACTTGAAATTAGAACTCACTAATCGTGTTTTTCAATTAGATGCTGAACCCTATGACGCAGATATATATATTGATGGTGAAAAAAGAGGACGCCCCTACCCCTTTTATCTGGAGCTAGCAGAGAACAGGAGCAAGACCATTGAAGTGAAGCGCGAGGGGTTTTTGCCCATTACAGAAGTGGTATACAATCAAGATGGGAAGCCCGCACCACCCTTAGACATAAAAACGTATACACTTAAAGACCGGGTAGTGCAGGTACGCTCCACACCGGCTGAAGGCACGGGTATTTATATTGACGGTAAAAAGGTGGCAGAAGGCACCAGCGAAGTTTTGGTAAAAGATGGACAATGCACCGTTGTTAAATTCATAAAAGAAGGTTTTGTGACCCAGGAGAGAACCTATTGTAACAAATCAGGTAGCCCTGAACCTCCAGTAAATGATAACATTAACATGGTTGACCGTGAAATAGCGATTAGAGCTCCGGAAGGAGCTACCATATTTATTAATGGTGAAGAAGTTGGTACCAGTGAATACACTTTAAAATTGGTAAAAGGTTCAGAGGCAAAAATTGAAGTAGAAAAGAAAGGCTATTTACCCTACGTTACCACCGTATATAATGATGATAGCAAGATTGAGCCTCCTACCTTTATTGCGCTTTCAGAAGGAACAGCTGATTTCCCGGAGGATGAGTCTTTTACCTCCTCTACTGAAAGTGATTTAGCAAATCAGGATTTTGTGCTTAGTACCCCAACTGATATGGCCGAGAAAGATGCCTGGAGGATAGTTGCCCAAATAGTACAGACCTACTACGATGAGTTGGAACAAATAGATCGCGAAACTGGCTACTTACGCACCAACTGGGTTTATAAAAGCTTTGCGAATAGAACTGTACGAACCCGCGTTATTGTCAAGATCAATAGTAGAACGCCTTTGAAATACAGTGTTAAAATTTCGAGCGAGGAAAATAACAATAGAGCTAAATTAGACAGCAGAGATGATGATGATTTCAAGGCTTGGGACCGCGTTCTAAATCAGTACAAAGAGATTATAAGCGAAATGCAGGCACGCTTAAAGTAAACTGTTGGTTTTATTAGCTCCTAGCTACAACTTTAATTTTGCCGTTGACCAAATTCTAGGGCAGACATAAGCAGAAAAAACCCCTTCGAAACTGATCGAAGGGGTTTTTTAAATACAGGAAGTTGCCTCTAACCATTACATCTAAAAGCAATATTTATTCTCTTCAATCACCTTAGCGGCAATACTTCTGCGTACTTCTTTCAAGTTTATGGGATTGCTGATTTTAGAGAAGCGCTTTAAGCCCATAAGCATCATGCGTTGTTCATCGCCTTCAGCGAAACTGTAAATGGCTTCTCTTCCACTGCGTGCAATGTTTTCAGCGGCATTATTCAGGTATAATTTAGCCATGTTAATTTGATGGGCCGCAGCTTCTTCACCTTTGGTTTGCGCTAATTTTTCGGCCCGTAGCACCGCACTTTCGGTAGCGTAAATTTCAATCATCATATCGGAAGCATTCATCAACAGCTCTTGCTCATCTTCAATGTCCATTCCGTATTTCTGCACGGCTTTACCGGCTACCATCAGGAGCGCCTTCTTAAACTTGGAAATCATTTCCTTTTCTTCGGTAAAAAGCACGCTGTAATCGGCAGTGTCAAAAGAAGGAATCTCCATAAGCTCATCGGCTACCTGCATGGCGGGCTGCATGAGGTCCAACTCGCCTTTGAGCGCTTTCTTCAGCAACATGGCCACACTGTGCATGCGGTTAATTTCATTAGTGCCCTCGTAAATTCGGGCAATGCGTACATCGCGGTAAGCGGCTTCCATGGGTGCATCGGCACTGTAGCCCATACCGCCAAAAATTTGCACGCCTTCATCTGAAACGTAACTACCTACCTCTGAGCCTAATACCTTTAAAAGCGCGCACTCAATGGCGTACTCCTCCACTCCTTTTAGTTTGGCCTCGCTGGGCGATACGCCTTCGGCCAAAAGCCTTTCAATATTGTTCTCAATGTCTTGTCCAGCCCGGTAGGTGGCACTTTCTGCCACCCAGGTTTTGGTGGTCATTTCGGCCAGCTTTTGCTGGATGGCTCCAAAACTACTGATGCTGGTACCAAATTGCTTGCGCTCATTGGCATAACTTACCGAGTGAGTGGTAACTCTACGAGCCGCGTCCAGGCAAGCCACGGCCAATTTGATACGACCGTAGTTCAAAGAATTCATGGCAATTTTAAAACCTCCATTGCGCTCCCCTAAAAGATTTTCTGCGGGAATCACACAGTCGTTAAAAAACACCTGACGGGTAGAACTGGCTCTAATGCCGAGTTTATTTTCCTCCTCGCCAAAACTCATGCCTTCAGTGCCTTTTTCTACAATAAAACCCGTGAGATATTTATCATCTTCAATGCGGGCAAAAACGGTAAACACATCGGCAAAACCGGCATTGGAAATCCAAATTTTTTGGCCGTTGATTTTGTAATTCTTTCCGTCATCTATTAATTCTGCCTTGGTTTTGCCACTATTGGCATCAGAGCCCGCTCCGGGTTCGGTTAGGCAGTAAGCGCCCATCCATTCACCCGTGGCTAACTTGGGAAGGTATTTCTTGCGCTGCTCCTCATTACCGTACAGCAAAATAGGCAGCGTTCCTATTCCGGTGTGGGCGCCATAGGCCGTAGAAAGTGAGCCCGAAATCCCTGAAATGCGGTCACACACCAACATGGAAGTATTGAAACCCATGCCCAAGCCATCGTACTCTTCCGGTACCGAAATTCCTAAAAGACCCAGCTCACCGGCTTTTTTCATTAATTCTTCGGTGAAGCCATAATCCTTTTGCTCAAAACGCTCACGCTGCGGAGCCACTTCTTTGTCGATAAAATCAGTGGTAGCCTGCGCCATCATGTTTTGTTCTTCGCTAAAATCTTCAGGAATAAATACGCTGTCGGCAGAAGATTCTTTGATAATGAACTCTCCTCCCTTGAGGAAATTTTTGGTGGGTGTTTCAGTAGTTGCCATGTGAATATTTTTAGGATTGCCTCAAAAGTACAAAAATAAACTATGCATGCATAGTATTTTAAGGGTATTTTAGAAAGTGCATTTTAAATGAGCCCATGAGCCAACAACACCTAGGGCTCAGCGGCCTTCGGCTTTAAGCCTCTTTAAATGAGATGGTAATTTTGACTTTTACTGAAATGAATAGCTTAGCCCCAGCTGCAAGCCATAACGCAGCTTAGCGCGATTAAGCCATGGGTTCTCCAACAGATTGTAGCGTAAATCCCAGCGGGTGAAAATGCCCATGCGGTCGGTAATTTTAAAGCCCAGAGCCGGCTGTAAAATCACATCCATGCCAAAACGGCTTTGCGAGCCTGTTTCCGGCAGGTTGCTGCTGGTGAGCTGGTTAAAAACACCCCCCGCTTGAATTTGCCAAGACCAGCGATTGGTTTGCCAACGGTATCCAGCCAAGATGGGAAGCTCAGCAAAAGCCAGCTGACGGGTTTGGCTACGAGCATTTTCCGTGGTGATGTTCACCGTATCATAAACCGTAGTTTGCAGAGTGTCTGTAACGGTTATCACGGCTGTGTCATTGACCCAACGGCCGCTAAAGAAGCTGTCAATCACCCACACCGGAGTAATTTGCAGTTCTTGCCGGGTTTCAATCTCGGTCATCAAGCTACTGTCTACCCGGTTAAATTGGCCGGTAGTAACAAAATTTTCCTGAATAAAAGCCTGCCCCACCAAAAGGCCTGCACTCAATTGAAATCTATTGCGTTGCCAGTTGCCTTGTAGTCCGGTGGCCAAGGCAAAGTGGCCCGAACCATCTAAAGGACTCCAGGCAGCAATCAGCCAATCGGCCCGGCTGAATTGGAAACCGAGCTCAGGGCGCAGAAAATCCGGCTTTTTTCCCGCCTTTGGCGCAGCCATTAGGCTGCTGTCTACCTCCGCCAGATTTAGGCTATCGATCTCTGATTCTTGTTTTGCAGGTTCAGAATCCGGCTGAGCGTCTTCTTCCTGCGCTAAGGTTTGGTCCTGTAAATTCTCCTGCTTTTTGTTTTGATCGGTCACTGAGGTTTTACCTGCGGGTGCTTTAGGATCGGCTGGCGCCAAAGGATTTGTAGAAGAAGTATTCTTCGGGTCCCCAACGGAATTTTTTGAAGCGTCCTCCTGGCTTTCCGGGGACTGCTTTTGCGGTTTAAAGGCAAAAGACGGGGCATCCGTTACAACATCCTCAAGGCCAGAGCTGGGCGGTGCGGTTTCAATTTCATTAGGGGTACCTGAGCTTACACCCTCATCGGTGCTATTGCTTAAAGCTTGACTGGAGGCTGAATCCACAGCGGCCGTACCTTTCTTTTGGCGCTCTTCTTGGTTAGGCTTGGCTTTAGCCGATGGGGCCTGCTGATTAGACTGCGAGGCATCCGTAAGGGTAGATTGCTCGCTTTTAGAAGGTTTGGGTTGAGGAATAGCTTCTTGAGACTGAGTCTCATTAAGAATCTGCTTGGTTTGCTGACCATTGGATTCATCGGCTGATAAGCCAAAAGGCGCGGTGGGAAGGAAAAAGATAAATACGGAAAGGGCAATGAGGGGAAATACGATGATACTCACCCAAAACCACCAGGGCTTGGCTACTTTAGGAGCTAGTTGAGGGTAGGCCCCCATTTTTTCCTGCATAGCCTCCCAAGCTGAAGGACTTGCCTGAGGAGCACCTTGATCTAATTTATCGGTATATTTTTTCCAACCTTGGGCCATTACATTACTTTTTTGAGGTTGGTGGTGGTTTCTATTTTCACTTTTAAAAGGGTCTTGGCTTTTTGCAAATAGCGCTTGGTGCTCCGCTCAGTCACTTGCAATTTTTCAGCAATTTCCTGGTGCCGGTAGCCTTCAAACTCAAAAAGAGTGAAGACCATTCGCTCTCTTTCCGGTAACTCAAAAAGTAGTGCTTTCACATCGTCAGCCGTAAGCTGATCCAGGGCTTGCTCATGCGCAGCATTTAAAGTTACATGCTCCAGCTCCGCATCGGTTTCTTTTAAATCGGTCTCCTGCGTGTAACTCTTGTTTTTTCTAAAGTCGTCAATGGCTGTGCGCACCATAATGGTCGAAATCCAAGGGTAAAACTCTTCTTGAGGATTGTATTTCTCTAAATTCAGTAGCACCTTTAAAAAGCCTTCATTGAGCAAGGCAACCGCATCTTCCCTATTTCGCTTAAAGCGATGGCAGGTGCGCATTAAATGATCAAAGCAATTTTGATACAACTCAAACTGCGCTTTCCGATCATTTTTTTGGCACCTCTTAATTAAGGAGAGAAGCGACCTATTCATTGAGTTAAAGTAGTAAAAACTGCCTCGAGCGCTAGGCCCGAGACAGTTTACAGAGTAAAACTTCTACAGAAGCCTTAACTAATCTTTAGTCTACCAATAGTTTTAGTGGCACACTATTTTGTGGGGTTTGTACTCTAATAATGTAGGCACCTGGAGCCAGTTTGTTGATTCTTATTTCCTGAGCATCTGCCTGAATACTTCTAACCAATTGACCATTAAGGGTTAAAACCTCTATCTGTTCTACTTTGGTACCTGCTTCCCAGCTTAAAGTAGCATAGTCCTTGGCGGGATTAGGGTACAAGCTAAAATCAGCAGCAGTAAATTCCTCAGCACTAAAAGTAGCCGGATCTACCACATTAATGGTAAAGCCTGAACCACCCTTGAACACCGGGTTGCCGTTGGCATCAAAGCCAATGGAGTCGCAATAGGTGCTTACGCAGGTGTCAACACCATCCACAGCAGTGATAGTCAAACACACATTGTACACCCCGGTAGGGCTGTTGTACGTATGGGTAGGGTACTGCGCATTAATGGAAGTGCCATCACCAAAATCCCAGAAATAGTCAATGATGGTTCCTCTGGAAGTTGTAGAATTTTCACCCAGCACAATTTGTCCTTGAAAAAGCACAGAGTTTACAGAGTCTGGGAAGAATGAGGCATTGCAAGTAATGGGGTTGGGGTTACCGCCTCCGCCAGAGCTTTGACCCACCACAACCGAGTCACAGATAAAAGGGCATACACTATCTACCCGGCTGTAGCAAACGTTAATGGCGGAGGTATTAAAGGTGCTAAGCGGGAGCATTAAACTATCATAGTTAGAGTTGCCGCGTGAAGGCTTGAAATAAAACTGACCATCAACAATGTAACTGTGTAGTACTCGGTTTCCGGGCACGCCACCCACGGCTGAATCTCTCATGGCAAAGGCCTGCACAATGAGTAATCCGGCCATAGTATCGGTTCGCACTAGCGCGTCACATTGGCTGGGCGGGCAACTTACGGGTAGATTTACATTAAAACTGGAAAAGGCCAGTGAAGCTGGTGTTCCCGCTCCCCACTGCATTGTGCCATTACAATCATTTGTAGCCCAATAAATGGTATCATTCTGACCTATGTTACCGCTAATAAAATAGGTAGCATCGCCCTGAGCGTTGGTATAGGCAAGACTGCTGAAATTCTGAGATAAGGTTTGAAATGAGTTGCCAAAGGCCGCTGGTGAATTGTAAAAAAAGACGCGCACGCCTTCCAATGGGCCGCTGCCATCGGAGACATTCACGGTAAGGGTGTTTTGGGCTAGCAAGCCAGTGGCCGATAAAGCCAATGCTGCCATAAGGGATAGTAACTTTTTCATAATGATTGTTTTTGTTATAACTGTTAATACTTCTTCTATTCTCTACTACGAAGTCTTTAACGCAAAAGTGACAGACCTGAGAAAAAAAATACTTTGTTGAATGAAAAAAGTCGCTTTGCAAAGGCTCAGCGACTTTTATTTATTCTAAAACTTTGAGGGTAACTATTCTACCAACAGCTTTAAGGTTGTTGGTTTATTTTGGGTTTCAAGTCTAATTAAATAGGCACCCGGGCTCAGGCCTCTCAGCACTAGATTTTTATGAGGGGCAATCTCTCTTTGAACCAGAACTCCATTGAGGGTATAAACAGAAACACTTTGTACCCTTATGGACTCTGGCCACTGAAGGGTGGTTTTCTCTTTGGCAGGATTCGGAAATAAATCAAAATGAGCAGGGTTAACCTCTGCCAATGAAACCGAACCAGGGTCCACAATATTTATGGTAAAGGGTTTTCCCTGGGCATTTTTGTTGACCCAATTACCATTGGCATCAAAGGCTACAGAATCGCAATAAGTACTGCTGCAAGTGTCAGCCCCACTCACACTCATGATCGTAAGGCAAACAGTATATCTGGCAGCCACTGGGGGATACGTGTGAGTAGGTAATCTATTGCCGGATGTGTTTCCGTCACCAAAGTCCCAATTCCATGAAACAATATTACCTCTGCGGGTTGAGGAGCATTCTGAAATGATAAGTTGCCCATTGGTGCCTGCACCAGAAGAAGTGTCTTTACTAAAAAGGCTTTTGCAGAAAAGTGGCCCTGCATTAGGGTTAACATCAATGGTTTTACAAATAGTGTCTGTACAAGTAACTCCAAAGTTTGAGTAGGTGATGGCGTGGCAAACATTATAAGTGCCATCTGTGCTGTACTGAGCAACTATACCTTGGTTGGTGGTAGTGTCTTGCGTACCATTGCCAAAATTCCAGTAAAACTGCCTTGGCCCTTGTCCAGAAACGGTTGAGGTGCTTACAAAAGCCACCGATCTCTGACTAAAATCAGAGTTGAAATAATCCACATAATAGCCGGCCTGGCAGTTTAGATTGTAGGGGAAGGTAATGGTACGGCAGTAGCTTGCAGTGCAAGTATCGCCAAAGTTGGTTCTAATAAAGGTGGCGGTTATGCATACCTGATAGGTGCCATTGCCGGCATAGGTGTAGGAAACAGAGTCAGCAGAAGTAGTTACGGAATTGCCATCTCCAAAGGTAACCGTGTAATTGAGCAGACTGGCATTTGTTGAAAAGCTTGGCCTTAAAAGAATGTTACGCTGACTATAATTTGAGTTGAGGCTGTCAATTACCAAGTTCACATTGCAGTTTATGGGATTCGCCACCCTCACAGAATCACAAATATTTGGGCATAAGCTATCTGAGCGGCTGTAGCATACCCCCACCATTAAGCTGCTAAAGCTGCTGATGGGTCTGGAAATACTATCCATATTAGGGCTACCATTTGAGGGATTGCTAAATTTCTGACCATTGAAGCGGTAGGTATGATTGACCGCCCCCCCAGGAATAGCTGCAGCTGCGGAGTCTCGCAGGGCATAGGCCTTTACTTTAAGGTTATTGCCCTGTACCTGGTACACCAAATGCGCCTGACAGGCTGAGGGTGGACAAAAGGAGCTAAAGTTTTGATTCTGGGAGGCACTGCTGTACCCAAAAGTGGCAATTTGTAGCTGGTCATTACAGTCTTTGGTGAAAGCCTTCACTGTGTCACCACTACTTAAGGCTAAAGGAGAAGCTGCCACACCTTGGGCATTGGTGTAGACTACCTCCACGTTGAGGCTGCTTAAATTTTGCAGACCCAGGTTACGCTGATTTTTCACAAAAAAAACAGCCGCACCCTGCACCGCATTTTGATTTGCGTCTGTGAGGGTAACCGTTTGGGTTTGCGCAAAAAGGGTATTTGAAAATAGAAAAGGAACAAGAAAACAGAGTACTAACTTTCGCATCAAGACAAACATTTGGTAGACGATATCTTAAAATGATTCGAAGTTTGATCGCATGACTTAGCTACCCCCCTATCTAATTTAGTAAGCGAGAAAAAATCAAAAAACCCGAGAGGGATCTCGGGTTTAATAAAAGGATTGACCAATTTCTAAAGCATCTCAAAAATACCGGCTGCGCCTTGGCCCTCGCCCACACACATGGTAACCATGCCGTATTTCTGATTACGCTTTTTCAGTTCATTAAAAATTTGCACCGATAGTTTGGCTCCGGTGCAACCTAAGGGGTGGCCCATGGCAATAGCTCCTCCGTTTACGTTTACCGTTTCCGGATTTAGGTCCAATTCTCGGATCACCGCTAAGGATTGTGAGGCAAAAGCCTCATTCAACTCGGTGAGATGAATATCTTCTTTTTTCATGCCGGATGCCTTTAAGGCTTTGGGAATAGCTTCTACCGGACCGATGCCCATAATGCGAGGTTCTACGCCCGCGGCCTGATAGGTCACCAGGCGTGCTATGGGCTCCAAGCCTAATTCTTTTACCATTTTTTCGCTCATCACTACCGTAAAGGCAGCACCGTCACTCATTTGCGATGAGTTACCAGCCGTTACCGATCCCTTAGCGGCAAACACCGGTCTTAATTTGGCCATGGCCTCGGTATTAGTGCCTGGCCGGGGACCTTCATCGGTGTCTACTGTGTATTTACGGGTCTGCCGTTTTTCGTTTTCATCTAAGAAAACCTGCTCAATCTCCATGGGAATAATCTCGTCTTTAAAACGGTTTTCCTTTATCGCCTTTAAGGCTTTCATGTGCGATTGGTAGCCAAACTCATCCTGGTCCTCACGACTCACCTTGTATTTTTCGGCAACCGCCTCAGCGGTAAGACCCATGTTGTTGTAATAGTCGGCATGGTTTTGGGCCAGTTCATAATTGGGCACCACTTTGTAGCCACCCATGGGTACGTAGCTCATGCTCTCCACGCCACCAGCCACAATGCAGTCGGCAAAGCCGGCATGGATTTTTGCAGAGGCTATGGCAATGGCTTCCAGGCCACTGGCACACCAGCGATTGACGGTTACACCCGGCACTTTTACAGTGTCCAGACCCATCAGGGAAATGATTCGGGCGATGTTCATACCCTGTTCCGCTTC
>CAJXNI010000019.1 GCA_913057235.1 uncultured Bacteroidota bacterium | reverse complement strand
GTTACACCCGGCACTTTTACAGTGTCCAGACCCATCAGGGAAATGATTCGGGCGATGTTCATACCCTGTTCCGCTTCAGGCATGGCGTTGCCTACTATCACATCATCTATGCGGTCTTTGTCCAAACCGGGAATATCATCCGTAATGGATTTAATGACCCGGGCGGCCATGGTATCTGGACGTAAAAAGCGTAAGCCTCCCTTAGGGGCTTTACCTACTGCGGTGCGCTTAGCGGAAACTATGTATGCGTTCATGATTATAGTATTTAGTAATGAGATTAGAGTAGTGAGACTTGGGTGGTGAGATTTTCTCTCTATTGCCTTTTTGAATTTTTGCCTAAGCCTTTACCTTCATTCTCTCAGTTTGTTAATTAATTTATAATTCATTTTTTGAATTTGGTCTAATTCATTTGAAATGGATGTCACGTCACTGGCATCTAAAAAATTTAACCTCTGGGCAAGAAGCAGCTGTGTTTCCAACTCATTTGAAGATCCATTGCTGATGTCTAAAAACCTTGCAAAATCAGCATTAGTATTTCTACCTGCTCCTTCTGCTATGTTACTGGGTATAGATATTGCGCAGCGTTTAATTTGAGAGGTTAATCCATATTTTTCCTCTACAGGCATTGCTTCCATAAGTTTATACACTGATGTGGCCAAAGCCATTGACTTCTCCCAAACTTTCAAGTTTTTAAAGTTGTGCATTGGACTCAACTTAAAGGTATCTCAAATCTCTATGCTCCAATCTCATATCTTACAGCTAATTCCTCAATGGCTTCCCGGTCTTCAACATGTGTTGGATGCGTTCCAAAGTTTTCTTTTCGGTGCAGAGGCTTAAGAAAGCTTCGCGTTCTAAATCAAGGAGATATTGCTCCGAAACCATAGTTGGTTCGCTCAGGTCTCCACCGCTCATTACGTAAGCCAGCTTCTCCACCATTTTTTGCTCATGCGGAGTAATGTAGCCACCCTCCAGCATGGTATGAGCACCTACCTTAAACATGCCCAAACCCTGACGGCCCAGCACTTTAATGTCTTTTTCCTTCACGGGCATGCGGTAACCGGTCTCAGCCAGGGCAATGGCTTTTTCTTTGGCATCGGCCGTAAGGCGGTGACGGTTCATAGTTATCGCATCTCGGCCTTCCACAAAAATACCCATGTTAAAGGCTTCCTTAGCCGATTTGGCTACCTGCGCCTGACCTATCATGAAAAGGAATTCACGGTAGGCGTTGGTCTCAATATCGTCTTTCAGGTAGCGTTGGCTGGCTCTGCGGGTAAGCTCTTTGGTGCCACCCCCACCAGGAATCACGCCCACGCCAAACTCTACCAAGCCGGTGTAGGTTTCGGCTGCGGCCTGAACGGCATCAGCATGGAGCGACATCTCGCATCCGCCCCCGAGCGACATTTGGTGCGGGGCTACCACTACCGGCACGCTGCTGTAGCGCACACGCATCATGGTATCTTGGAAATATTTGATGGCAAAGTTGAGTTCATCGTACTCCTGCTCCACGGCCATCATGAATATCATGCCCAGGTTAGCACCCACCGAAAAGTTAGCCCCGTTGTTGGAAATCACCACTCCCCGGAAATCTTTCTCAGCCAGCTCTATACCTTTGTTAATACCGGCAAGGACGCCACTGCCCAGGGAGTTCATTTTACTGCGGAACTCAATGTTGAGGATGCCATCGCCTAAATCAATCACCGCACATTCTTTATTCTTCCACACGGTTTTGGTGGGCCGTAGGTTGTCCAGCACAATCAATTCTTCGGCACCGGGAATGGTTTGGTAGTCTTTGGCCGTAAGATCATAAAACTGCGAGTTGCCGTCTTTTACCTGGTAGAAAGATTCTTTGCCGGCCTCTTTCATTTCCTGCACCCAAGCGGCTGCCTTGAGGCCTTCTGCTTCAATTAGCTCCAGGCCTTTTTCCAGACCTATGGCATCCCAAATTTGAAAGGGCCCGTGCTGCCAGCCAAAACCGGCCCGCATGCCTTGGTCTATGCGGTAGAGTTCATCGGCAATTTCAGGCACCCGATTGGAAGCGTAGGCAAACATAGCGGCCAGGCTCTTGCGGTAAAATTCACCCGCCTTGTCTTTGCCCTTTATCAGGATGGGGAAACGGTCCAGCACTTCCTCCACCTCCTTGGTTTGATCTAGCGTGGGAAACTTAAACTTGTTTTGAGGGGTGTACTCCAGGGTATCCAAATCCAGGGAAAGAATTTCTGACTTTCCTTTCTCGTCCTTAACTTTTTTATAGAAACCCTGGCCAGTTTTGGAACCCAGCCAGTTGTTTTCCTGCATTTTTTGCAGAAACTCAGGCAATTTGAATTTGGCTTTCTGCTCATCCTTAGTCAAGGCTTTATTCAGGCCATTGGCCACGTGAATGAGAGTATCTAAACCTACCACATCAGCGGTGCGGAAGGTAGCGGACTTAGGCCGCCCAATCACCGGACCGGTTAGCTTGTCAATGTCTTCGACTGAAAGTCCCAGCTCGTTTACTTTATGAAAAAGATCCATGATGCCAAAAACGCCTACCCGGTTGGCAATAAAGGCCGGGGTATCTTTGCAGAGTACGGTGGTTTTGCCTAAATGGCGATCACCATAGTGCATGAAAAAATCCACCACGGCCTGATCGGTATGGGGGGTGGGAATAATTTCCAGCAGCTCTAAATAACGGGGCGGGTTAAAGAAGTGGGTGCCCAGGAAATATTTTTTGAAATCATCGCTGCGGCCCTCAGTCATTAGTTGAATAGGAATACCAGAGGTGTTGGAAGAAATAAAGGTGCCTGCCTTGCGGTGTTTCTCTACGCGCTCAAAAAGGCTTTGCTTGATGTCCAGCCTTTCTACTACCACCTCAATAATCCAGTCGGTGTTTTTGATTTTGGCCAGGTCATCGTCAAAATTACCAGTGCTAATGCGGCTGGCGTAGCTTTTATCAAAAAGCGGAGCGGGGTTCATTTTCACCGCTTTCTGCAAACTTTCGTTTACGATGCGGTTGCGCACGCGTGCATCATCGGGCGAAAGCCCTGCTTTTTGTTCTTGCTCAGTTAGTTCTTTGGGCGGAATGTCTAGCAACAGCACTTGAACGCCAATGTTGGCCAGGTGGCAGGCTATTTGGCTGCCCATAATTCCAGAGCCTAAAACGGTAGCGTGTTTAATGGTTCTTTTCATACAGTGAATTTAAGATTTTGTAGCGTTTTCGGTGAGCGATTCTTCGGTTAACATTTGATGAATTCCTTCAATGACTTCAAAGAATATTTCGGTTTGTTGTTCACTAAATCTGTTGCGCAAAGCGGCATTAAAATTAAGCACGGCCGCGCGGGCATCTTTACGCTTTTCAATACCAAAAGGAGTTAAAAAGATGAGTACGCCTCGGCCGTCTTTTGGATTGGGCCTGCGTTCTATCAAACCCTTTTCTTCCATGCTCTTCAGCAGGCGTGAAAGACTAGTAGCCTCAGTGCCCATTTTTGGACCTAAAGCGGTGGAGGGTGTGCCGTTTTCTTTATCGATGTTTAACAGCACAAAACCGGTGGCCATGGTTACTCCATAACCGGCCGCAATTTGGTTGTACATTTTGGCAATACTCTGCCAAGTGCGCTTGATGTGAAAGTCAAAAGTATCTTGTGGTTTCAATAGTCTGCACTATTTCCCGCTAAGGTAAAAAAATTATGCATGCATAGTAATTTGGAGACGAGATGTTAGCTTTGAGATAAGAGATTGCGCGAGTGAGCAAGTACTCTATTGTGAATTTAGAATTTACAACCCGCACGCGGACATCCGCGCGCGAATAGGGAGCTATTAGGCAAAGATTGGCTTTGCGGAGCTTGCCAGTTCGGTTGCAAATCTGCGCCATCGGGGGAATAACGAAGGTTACTTTTTCAAGGGCCTGCGCTTGGCAGACCGTATGTTCAAAAGCTCAATCTGCTTATTTCTGAGCTTGAGACGATAGGTCAAAATATTGTGGTTGTCCATTGGGCCACGGTACACATTTTTTTGTTTGTCTGACTTTTCAAGGATTTCCGGATGTTCGGCCAACAACTCAAAAAAACGGAACGATTCCCGGATAAAGCTCTGTACTTCCTGCTGAGTCCAGTTTTCCTCTAGGTATCCTATAATTTTTTCAAAACCCTTCTCGGCCCGTGGCGTCCAGACGATTTCTAAAGCCATTATTCGTACTTCTTGCGGATTTCAGAATGGGGCTTAACCTCCCCTTGGTCCGCTTGCAGCAGCCCTTCTTCTATCTCTGCCTTTTCTTCGGCTGTGATTTTATCCCACCAATCGTCATTCTCATTGCGCAAGGCTTTGATTTTAGCTATCATGCCTTCATCGGTCAGTTGGGCCAACCACTGAATCAGTCCTAACTTTTCTGCTTGCATATCCATAGGAACAAAGTTAAACAGCTTTTTATTAGACATCACATATTGTGATATCAAGTTTTTATTCATCTCTGGAGAGTCATACTCCAAATATCAAGATCCACTGGGTAGCTTTTACTGAATACGGGAAAAGTGCAAATTGAAATTACTATCTGAATGAGTGTTGGCTCATGGGCCAAGATAGTCTCCATTACGTAATTAGTTTTATGAAAGCCGTTTGGCACAGTTAAGCTTCGCTGCCTTCGTAAGCTCGGTTGCAACTCTGCGCTATCGGGGAGTTACCCTTCGGTACAAATTTTCTGCGCTGCGCTGCAAAAATTAAATCCTCGCTTTAAGCGAGACAGGCAGGGTGACACCGTTGTAGAAATAGAAGAAGGCCAGAATACCATGGCGGGCTAAGACTAATCCAAAATTAGCCAGTTTCGCTCACGGTTTTTAAATGCCATTTTACCTCCTGGGCCCATGCCCGTAAATCTCCTCGTACAAGTGGGCGTAGGTTTTCAAAATATTCCTGCGTTTTAAACTCAGCTTAGGGGTGAGCTGCTCACCGTCTACACTCCATACGTCTGGCGTAAGAGCAATTCTTTTCACGCGCTCCCAGGAACCAAAACTTTCGTTCTTCTCATTAATTTCCTCCATTACGCGATCATGCACCTCAGGGTGGGCCGCTATTTCTTTAGGGCTATCCGCATTTTTGAGTCCTTTGCGCTTGCACCATTCTTTCACAAACTCAAAATCTACCTGAACCAAAGCTGCGGGGTGCTTTTCACCTTCGCCAATTACCATAATCTGCTCCACAAAGCGTGATTCTTTAAAGGCGTTCTCCATAATCTGTGGGGCAATGTACTTTCCACCTGAAGTTTTAAAAATCTCCTTTTTGCGGTCGGTAATTTTAAGCATGCCATTGTCCAGCAGCTCGCCAATGTCTCCGGTATGAAACCAGCCGTCTTCTTCCAACACCTCAGCGGTACGTTCGGGTTGCTCGTAGTAGCCCATCATTACGTTAGGGCCTTTGCAAAGTATTTCACCATCCTCTGCAATTTTTACTTCTACGTTGTTAATGGGCCGGCCTACGGTACCAATTTTCTTGGTGTCAGCGGTAGGTCCGTTTACGGCAATTACCGGTGAGGTTTCGGTAAGGCCGTAACCTTCTTGAATGTTAAAGCCAGCAGCCGAAAAAGCTTGATTTAAATTGGGATTCAAAGCGGCACCACCTGAAACAATGGCTTTTACATTGCCGCCCAGTGCTTCCTGCCATTTACTAAAAATAAGCTTGCGGGCAATTTTGAGTTTAAGGCCATAAATCCCCCCGGTTTTACCGTGATCGTAGTCATGGCCCAATTCTACCGCCCAAAAGAAAAGTGCTTTTTTTACTCCGGTTAATTCGGCTCCCTTGGCAATAATTTTATCGTACACCTTTTCTAAAAGTCGCGGTACCGCGGCAAATATCTCGGGTTTCACCTCGCGGATGTTGTCCCCAATTTTTTCAATGCTTTCGGCAAAATAAATGGCAATACCATTATACATGTATAAATAGGTGAGCATCCGTTCAAAAACATGGCAAACCGGCAGAAAGCTTAAAGCCTTACCGCCCTTTACAAGGGGTATACGGTCTTCACTGTCCAAAACATTGCTGACCAAATTATTGTGCGAAAGCATTACCCCTTTGGGAACGCCCGTGGTGCCTGAAGTATAGATTAAGGTGGCGAGTTCATCGGCTTTTACGCTGGCCATGCGACTGTTAAGCTCCAGTTGATGGACATCATCTTCACCAATGGCCAGGACTTCTTTCCAGTTTTTAATTCCTTCTTCCTCGTCAAAAATGTAAATCTCCTTTAGGCTCTTAACCTGCCCTTTGATGTCATTTACTTTGTCAAACAATTCCTTGTCTGAAACAAAGCAATACTTCACCTGACAGTCGTTAAAAATATACTCGTAATCTTCTCGGGAAATGGTGGGGTATACCGGCACGTTTACCGCTCCGGCCTGCAAAATTCCCATGTCCATTACGTTCCATTCCCAGCGGTTGGTACTGGAAATTAAGGCTACTTTATCCTGCGGTTGCACCCCCATTTCAATAAGCGCGCGCGAGATTTTCTCGCTTTCGCGGATCAGTTCTTCGGTGGAAACTGGAGACCATTGACCGTTTATTTTATTCACCAAGCAATCCTTTAAAGGACTGTTTTCCAGTTGGTAGCGCGGAATATCAAACAAGCGTTTCACCTCAATTTTAGACATAGTTTCCTAGTGTTTTTTGGTGCCCTAAATATAAAATCTAATTGCTATAGTTTTTCCATTTCTCTAAAAGCTCTTAGTCCTGCGGATTTTGAGGCCAGTATCGGATCTTTTACAGCATTAGAATGCTCCTTATGCCAAGCTTCAATCTTGGCTTTACGCTCGCCCCCTTCAAAAAAGATTCTGCGGGGTCGCTTTACGCGATCGTAAAAATCCTGAGTACGGTACCAGTAATGGTTCAAGCGCATAGGGCCAGAAACATAGCGTATGGTAGCCGGCTCAAAACGCTGCCCATCACACCACTGCAAGCGTGCCCACGGTGAGTACTGCGGGTAATGGGGATTGCAATTAAAAAACCAAAAGCCATAGGCCGGCTGTACGGCACTTTTTACGTGTTTGTGTTCTTTGTGCTCGGTTTTAAACCGATGGGTTAACTGCTCAATCATGAGCTCACCGGGCTCTAATTTTTGCACCCCAGAGGTACCATACATAAAACTGCTAAAGACCAGACCAGGCACTTGTGTGTATTGCTGTAACGCTTGTTTCAGGGAAAGCTTTTCGTGAAATAAAAATTCGTCACTGTCAATAAACACCACCCATTGATACCGTTGCCGGGTGCGTTTGAGAATGTCATTCTTGTGAAACATTTCACGCTGGTAGAAATGCAAATCCTGGCGGGCAGTTTCAAGGGTCAGCCAGCCGCGCTCCTGATAGGGCTTAAGCACCTCCTCCACCCCATCGGTGCTGTGGTCATTGGTTAAATAAATATGATCTACCCCTTGGGAGTAGTAATAATCCAGCCATTCTTTGATAAAGCTGGCCTCATTCTGAAACATGCAATGCACGGCCACTTTACCATTTTTAATTTTTGGGTAGCGCCAATGACTAAGGGTGGTGCGGGCCTTTACCCAGGCATAGCGCAAACGGTATTTTATGCCCAGGCCCATTAATTGACGGCCTCAAAAACTTTTTCGCCATTTACGTAGGTGGCGCGGGGGCTTAGGGTATTGAGGTCTGCAACGGTTGCATTCAAAAGTTCCTGATCAAAGACTACAAAGTCTGCGTAAAAGCCCGGTTTCAGCTGGCCTTTCTGTTTTTCTTCAAAGCTGGCGTAGGCTCCGTAAACGGTCATACCGCGCAGGGCCTCTTCGGGCGAAAGCCGTTCCCGGGGGTAAAAACCACTGTCTGGGAAGGCCTGCGCATCTTGCCTGTATACAGCTGCTCTAAAGGTGAACATGGGGTTGATGTCTTCCACTGGAAAATCGGTGCCCAGTGGCAGTTTTAGGCCCGCATCTAAAAACGATTGCGCGCGGTAGGCATTTTTTAATCGGGTGGCTCCCAATCGCTCCTGAGCCCAGTACATGTCTGAGGTGGCGTGCGTGGGTTGAATGGAGGGCAAAATACCGCCCTCGGCCATATTTTTCAAATCTTCAGGGCTTACAATTTGGGCATGCTCCAGGCGCCAGCGGCTATCTTTTTTACGGGCGCTGGTTTGCCTAAACACCTCAATGGCCAGTCTATTGGCGGAGTCGCCAATGGTGTGTACGCACATTTGCCAGTTTTCCTCAGCCAGGCGCTGCGCCCACTTTTCAAAATAATCCTGACCCATGAGCTGCAAGCCGTAATTTTCAGGGTCATCAGCGTAAGGCTCCAGTAAAAGCGCGCCCCGAGAGCCCAAAGCGCCATCTAAGTAAAACTTGCCACTTTTTACGCGCAGCCAGGGGGTTGCAATTGCACCTTTTTCCAAAAAATAGTTTAATGAAGCCGAATCATCGCTTACCATGGCATTAATGCGTAAAGCAAGGTCGCCTGCTTTTTGCAGACTATCCAGGAGGAGAATCTCCTTTTTAAACAAGCCAGCTTCGGTGAGGGAAGCAATGCCAGCCGCATGGAGGTTTTGCTGCGCCTTAAGCAGGGCGTCTACTTTTTGGTCTCGGCTTAGCTCAGGCACCGGTATCAAGTCTACCGCCCGGTCAATTAATAATCCTGTAGGTAAGCCCTGTGCGTTGGTTACTACCAGGCCGCCTTCCACCTTTGGCACCTCCACCATTTTGGCAAAGTCAAAAGCCGCCTGATTAACAATGGCGGCATGACCGTCAATTCTTTTTAAAACCACAGGGGTATTGGGAAAAAGTGAGTCCAGCTCCTTTTTAGTAGGAAACTCTTTTAGTTCCCAATCATTTTGATCCCAGCCGCGGCCTTCAATAAAAGCCACCTTATTTTCATCGGCAAAAGCCTGGGTGCGTTGCAACACTTCGGCCCACGAGCCGGTGCCCACCAGATTCACTTTGAGTAAACCCTCGGCATAGCCCACATAATGGCAGTGCGCGTCATTAAAAGCCGGATAAACAAACTTGCCCTGGGCATTAAAAACCTGACTGCTGTAATACTGCGACTCTACTTCTTCCTGAGTACCCACGGCCACAATATTACCCTGCCGCACAGCCATGGCTTCTGCAGTGCTAAAGGTTGAGTCCAAAGTATAAATGGTAGCATTGATAACCAGAAGGTCAGCTGCATCTCTCTGTTCAGCGGGCACTTGACAAGCTGAAATCACCAGCAAGCCCATCAGCGCTGCAATCAATATTCGAAATGGATAAGTCATAAACACAAAAGAATAAAAAATGTCGCTTTGGAAAAGGTAGATTCACCAAAGCGACCGATAGGTTTTAAAACCGCGTTGTTAAGCTTTAAGGCTACCTACCATGTCTTTGGGGCGCACCCACTGGTCAAAGTCCTCTGCGGTTAAAAAGCCTAGGTTCACCGCCTCCTCTTTTAAGGTAGTGCCATTTTCATGAGCCTTTTTAGCAATTTTAGCCGCTTTCTCGTAACCAATTTTAGTATTGAGAGCCGTTACCAGCATCAGTGAATTATTGAGGTGGCGTTTAATATTTTCGCGGTTTGGCTCTATGCCGATGGCGCAATTATCATTAAAACTCACACAGGCATCACCAATCAACCGGGCCGACTGCAGCACCGCTGCGGCCATCACCGGTTTGAAGACGTTCAGCTCGTAATGGCCGTTGCTACCGCCCACGCTCACCGTGGTATCATTGCCCATTACTTGAGCACACACCATGGTTAGTGCTTCAGCCTGGGTTGGGTTTACTTTGCCAGGCATAATGGAAGAACCCGGTTCGTTGGCCGGAATGTTGATCTCGCCAATACCAGCTCTGGGGCCACTGGCTAGCAGACGGATGTCATTACCAATTTTCATCAGGGAAACCGCTAATTGCTTAAGTGCACCGTGGGTTTCTACTAAAGCGTCATGGGCAGCTAAGGCCTCAAATTTGTTCTCCGCACTGCGAAAAGGCAGACCCGTAAACTCCGCAATTTTTTGCGCCACCAACTCGGCATAACCCTGGGGTGTATTAATGCCTGTACCTACTGCGGTACCTCCCAAGGCCAGTTCAGAAAGGTGATCTAGCGTGTTGTTTAAAGCTTTAAGGCCGTGGTTTAGCTGCGAAACGTAGCCACTAAACTCCTGCCCTACGGTTAGTGGGGTAGCGTCCATTAAATGGGTACGGCCAATTTTCACCACGTCCATAAAAGCCTCAGACTTTTCCTGTAAGGTATCGCGCAGCTTTTCAACACCGGGGACAGTGTTTTCTAAGATTTGCTTGTAAATGGCAATGTGCATGCCGGTAGGAAAGGTGTCATTACTGCTCTGTGATTTATTCACATCATCATTGGGGTGGATTTTGCGCTGGCCTTCTCCAAGCTTTTGTCCGTCTAAAACGTGGGCACGATTGGCAATTACCTCATTGGTATTCATATTACTTTGGGTACCAGAGCCGGTTTGCCAAATCACCAAAGGAAACTGATCGTCATGCTGGCCTTCTAAAATTTCATCACAGACCTTAGAGATAAGGTCACGCTTCTCTGCTTCCAATGCACCCAATTCTGCATTGGCGTGGGCGGCAGCCTTTTTTAAATAGGCAAAACCGTGCACCACTTCCAATGGCATGCTGCCGGCCGGGCCAATTTTAAAATTGTTACGGCTGCGCTCGGTTTGCGCCCCCCAGTATTTATCGGCTGGTACTTGAACCTCGCCCATAGTGTCTTTTTCAATACGGTAATTCATACATGTTTTTATTTAGAAATTTATACCAAGCTGGCCACTGCGGCTCCTGAAAGCAAACTCACAATTAGCGTGAGCAAAAAAAGAAGCCAATAGCCTGATGTTTTTAGTTTACGGCCCCGCAAAAATAAGAGGGTATTGGAAACAATCAGCAGCACGCCCATAGTAATTAAGCCCTTGTGCAATTGCGTAAATTGGGGGATTTCATCGCTTTGCACTGCCTCCTTTATTTTACCATGGCCCAAGGCCAAGGCTATATCGGCTAAGTTTTCTGCTACCCCAATAGCACCTAGGCCGGCCAACAAAGCACTGAGCCACAAAAACAGCCTGATTTTAGAACTCATATATTTTGGGAGTTTGCGCGGTTAGTTTTCAATTTTGCTTTATTTTAGCGGCTCAAAATTAACGAGAATGTTTACCAAGACTTTAGGCTTTTTCATCTTCCTTTTCATTTTTTTAATGGGATTTAGCATGTTGCTGTTTCTAGGGTTATTTGTTGGCTACTGGCTTACTCTTATCAGCATTGAGTCTTTGAGTCCTAAATTGGCCCACAAAATAATTGGTCACAAGGAGGAGGAAGCATAAAATAGCTCATAAAATTAAATTGAAAAAGCCCTCTGAAAAATTTCAGAGGGCTTTTTTGTAGGATAATATTCAAAATACTGCGGCAAAATGCCTCGCTTCTAAATAAAGCCATTAAAATAGTGTGTTTAAGGATACGGCAACTCTTGAATTTCTTGCTGCACGTAGTCTTCCAGTTGGGGGTAAAAGGCTTCAAAGTCCTTCTTAAAATCTGCGTAAAAAGCCACCAAGTCATCTACGGCCGTATTCATGTGGTTGTTAAAACTGGCGCGGTGGCTCATACCTGAAAATACCTTGCGCATGCCTGCTTCCGTGCCATAGTTTACCAGCCAGTTGCCGCGTTTCATGAAGGGAAGCATGCGCTGCGTACCTTGGGTAAGCTCACTGAAACGCCTTTCAAACAAGCTGTAACAGCGTTGGGCAAAATCGGCTAAGGGATACTCACCGTAGCGATGATAGTCACGGGCCAGGTAATGATCGTAAAAGATGTCTACTATCACGCCAGCGTACTTACCGTGGCGGGGGCGCAGGCGTTCTTTGCTTTCTTCTACCACCGGATGAGAATCGGTGTAGGCATCAATTTTATGGTGCAGCTCAATGCCATACACCACCTGCTTCTTATAGCGATGGTACTCGGCACTGCGGGTAGAATCAGCAATGAAATTGCCTATGAGAATATCGTCATCATTATTGGAAAGCGTCAAATGCGCTAGAAAATTCATAAACCTTAGATTATCGCTTTTCAGGAAGCTCGCATTAACTGTATCACCGCAGTCGCATTTTTGTTCTCAAACCAGCGGATGGGCCTCAGCAATAAGCGCAGCCACCAGGCTCTGGGGCGGGCAATAAAATTTCCTATTTCGGCTATGCGTTGGTCTCTTTCATTGAGCAAAACCAGGCGCTGATCTGAATTTGCTTTGTGCCATTCTTGGGCAAAGGCCCAGGCTCCGTCACGGGCCAGGTTAATGCTAAAACTGGCCAGGTACTCATCATGGCTTCCTCCCAGCCAGTCTATTACACGCATGAGGGGCGAAGCCTTGCTCAGCTTGTCTTGCACCCCTTCTACCATGTCGGCTAAGATTTTATTGAGCAAGTCAAAATCTGCCTGCAGTAATTGGAGCTTATGCTGCCCCACCGTTTGAGCCGCGGCAATACCCAAATCTAAATTGATGTGGGCGTTTATGCCCAGCAATAAATGCTGAAGAATTAATGTGCGAGGATCATCAGCGGCTTTAAAGGCCGCTTGCCAGCTTTGAGTTAAGGCTTGCTTGGCGCGATGGGCTTGGTAAGCCTCCAGGTAGCGTTCAGCAAAAATCACATCCAGCCTTTCCATGCGGGCATTGTCTTCAAACTCTTCGTTTTGGATCCCCAACCACACGCGCTCCGTCACCTGAAGGTATAGCACCGCAAAAAAACCCAGCGGGTCTTTCTCATGCTCACTCTCGGAAACAATAGTCTTTAAACGCTCAATAACTTCCTTTATACCTTGCATAACCAGATCTGATTACTAAAGTATTGCAATTCATTCAGGTTATACGGATAGGGTGACCTGAGTCCCTTTTTTATACCTCTCATTGGCCGCTCACAAGCTCAGGCTTTCGTAAATTTGCTCTATGGCAAAAGGCTCATTAACGGCTTTATTTCTATCCGCGCTTTATCTGGCGGCACTCTTTAAAAGTGTGGTGCCGGTAAGTGATTATCTGTGGAATTACAGCCTGTATAGCCAAGAGCTCTGTGAAAACAAAGAAAAACCAGAGTTGGCCTGTAACGGCACCTGCCAGTTAGCTACTAAATTGAAACTAAACACACCCGAGCCCGCCCAACCGCAATTAATTTTCTTTGAGGGTTTAGCGCCCTACATGGCTTTAAACATCAATCCCTTTAAGCTGCAATTTCACTGGGCAGAGTTTACACCACAAGTCTTTACTTCACTCAAAGAATACTGCATTTACCTAGACTGTTTAGTGCCCCCTCCCAAATTTGACTAAGCCTTCTTCCTAAAAGAATTAGTAGTCAAATAAATTTAATCATGAAAAAATACAGCATAGCCCTTGCGCTGCTTGTGTACAGCGCAACAGCTTGGTCTTGCGATGTGTGCGGCTGCACCAGCATGGGTTTTGGCCTGGGCAACTGGGCCGTAAACGGACAAAGTACCGTAGGGCTGCGGTACAGTCTTAGAAGTTTTAAAGGTCCTGAATACACCGACCATTTTCATCAAACGGAAGTTTGGGGTATTTACGCCCTGTCTAGCCGCTTTAGCCTGATGGGCGCTGTTCCCTATTTGCAGGCCACGCGTCAGTTGGCTCCCGGACAAACCGGAAGTTTAAACGGTTTAGGCGATGCCACCCTTTTGGCCAATTATCAATTTCTACAAACCAGGCAAGGCAATTGGGCGCATACGGCCAGTGCGGCTGCGGGGTTAAATTTACCTACCGGCACGTTTGAAAATCGTGAAAACTCCCTTTTGGCGCCTAACTTTCAAACCGGCACCGGCAGTTTTGATTTTACAGTGCAAGGGCAATATCGCTTGAATTACCTGGAAAACTTTCTGGTTTTGCAAGGCCAGTACCTTTGGAATACCACTAACCGGTATGACTACAAATTTGGCAATCAGTTTATGGCCAATTTGCGTTTGGGCCGTGCTTTTGAAACAGAGCAATTTAAGTTGCTGATTTTTGCCGGCAGCGGCTTTGAAAACTACGCCCGCGATGTGAACAGCCGTAATTTTTACCAGTACGGCACGGGTGGGCAAGTAGCCACTACGGGGCTTGGTTTTAACTTTTTCTGGCAACATTTTTGGCTGGGAGCCGAAGCCAATACCACAGTATGGCAAAGTCTTAACAGCAATTATACGCCTCAAACGCAGGTGCAAATAAATCTTAATTACCTCTTTTAAATGAAAAAAATAATCTTTGGTCTGGGGCTGGTTTTAAGCATCTGGGCCTGCAGCTCAAATGAAGAACCCGCGCGCCTTGATCAGGAGGGCCCCAAAATAACGCTGCTACAACCGCAGCAAACCGATTGGCATCCCGGAGATTCCGTGCAAATTGAATTTAGAATTGAAGAAAACGACCAGCTACACGATGTGTACCTGGGCGTAAACAACCTTTCTAAGTTGCGGAAAGAGATCCACTTTAGCGCGCATTACCACAACCAGGAGTTGGTAATTGATACCTTTTGCATTGTGCCGCCCGATAGCTATCATTTGGAGATTTTTATTGAGGCCAGCGACCATTGGGGCACTGAAAATTCCCTATCTCGCCCACTTTTTGTGTACCCTTAAATGAATAAAGCCTGCTGAGTTGTGTGCAACCCAGCAGGCTTTCCTTTTAAAATGCCCTTGAATTTTGCTACGCTTCCAGCTCGGCTTGCGCCAAGGTGAACTCGTAGTATTCCGTAATTTGGTTGGTGAGCAGTTTCTGACAAGCTTCTTCCACCTTGGCTTTGGCCGCTTCTTCGCTCTCAGCCTCCACTTCTAAGTGAATGTGCTTGCCCATGCGTACCCCGGTAATTTCCGGTAAACCAATGTTGGTCATGCTCTTGCTGATGGCTTTTCCCTGCGGGTCTAGCAAGGCTTTATGAGGCATTACGTTAATCTCTGCTTTAAATTTCATACTCATTCTTTTGGTATCGCGCTAAAGCGCAAACTTACTTGTTGGGTTTAAATAAGACCGATAAAAGGAGGTACAAAGGTACAATAAAGGCCAGAGCCCGCAGCCTTAAAACGGCAATGAGTAGCACTGCGGCCAGGGCCAAAATAATGCGCCCGCGGTTGGCCCGCCAGGTGAAATCTTTCAGCTTTAGGCTCATCAGCGGAAGCTCAGCCACTAACAACAAGGCACTCACTACGCTTAAGAAACTTAAAAAGAAGGGGTGCAACAAAATGGCTTCGGTAGTGGGGTTTTGCGTAAAAGCAGCCCACAGCGCCAAACTGTAAATTAAAAGGGCGTTGGCAGGGGTGGGTAAACCAATAAAATACTCGGCCTGGCGCGTGTCAATGTTAAATTTACCCAGGCGCAAAGCCGAAAACAGGGGCACTAAAAAAGCGATAAAGGGTAAAAAATCAGGCACGGGCTCACTGCCTTTTTGCGCCATTACAAACATTTGGTACAGCACAAAACCCGGCACCACGCCAAAGCTTACCACATCGGCCAATGAGTCTAGCTGTTTTCCCAGCTCAGAGTGCACTTTTAAGGCGCGGGCCACCAGCCCATCGGCAAAATCAAAAACCAGAGATGCGGCAAATAAATAAGCTGCGGTTTTTAAATCATTTTGCATTACCGAGAGCAAGGCCATGAGGCCTGCGGCCAAATTGGCCAGCGTAAGAATATTGGGGATTTGTGTTTTCAAGAATTTATGCTTGCCGTTTGTACAATATTAGCGCAAAAGCCCTGTTTTAGTTGGGCAAATTTTGATTTTATTTGTTTCACCAAAAGTAAAAGATTGAGAAAACTCTGCGCAATACTGCTGCTCTGCCCATTTTTAGGGTGGGCTCAAGGCCGAAAGTACTCCAATGCCTTTTTAGAAATAGGCGTAGACGCCCGCTCCATGGCGCTTTCCAATTCGGTAATTGCCTCCAGTAATGATGTAAATGCCACCTATTGGAACCCGGCCGGCTTAATGGGGGTGCGTGATAGTTGGCAAGCCTCGGCCATGCATGCCGAATATTTTGCCAGCATTGCTCAGTATGACTATGCCGCGTTTGCCGCCCCCATTGATGCCACCAGCACAGCCGGGGTAGCGCTCATCCGCTTTGGCGTAGATGATATTTTAGACACTACCCAACTTTTAGATGAAGACGGCAACGTAGACTACGATCGCATTAACCGCTTCTCAGCAGCCGATTACGCCCTAATTGCCTCCTACGCCCGGCAGGCTAAAAACAACCCTAATTTACGCTATGGCGGAAGTGTGAAAATTATTTACCGCCAAATTGGCGATTTTGCCAATGCCATAGGTTTTGGATTTGACCTGGGTCTGCAATACCAAAAAAATAAGTGGCTCTTTGGCGCTACCCTGCG
Source organism: uncultured Bacteroidota bacterium (assembly GCA_913057235.1). Classification (GTDB taxonomy): domain Bacteria; phylum Bacteroidota; class Bacteroidia; order Flavobacteriales; family Schleiferiaceae; genus CAJXNI01. The sequence continues at coordinate 29,664 of CAJXNI010000019.1, read as the reverse complement.
CGATGCCACTTCTACCTTTAATGCCTGGAGCATAAACGATAGTAAACTCAAAGACGTGTTTGCCGAAACAGGCAATGAATTACCCACTGAAAACCTGGAGCTTACCATTCCGCGCTTACTATTGGGAGCGGGGCGCTCCTTTAAATTGAGTGAAAACTACAGTTTGCACAGTGAGCTTAATGCCGATTTCACTTTTGGTGGCCGTGAAAACACCTTGGTGTCTGCCGATTTTGGAAACATAAACCCCGGCCTGGGTTTGGAATTGGGCTACCGGAATTTTGTCTTTTTAAGAGCAGGCGCAGGCAATGTAAAACGCCTGCAAGATTTTAACGGCAACCGCGAATTTACCGTGCAGCCCAACTTAGGCATTGGCTTCAAGTACCGTGGTATTTCCATTGATTATGCCTTGACGGATATTGGCAGCGCATCGGGCGCACTTTATTCGAATATCTTCTCAGTTAACTTTAACTTTAGCGACTTTAAAAAGTCGTAATGCCCAAAAACATAGGATTAAGCCTCATAGGCGCCTTTCTGCTAGGCCTGGCCTGGTTTAACCCCAATCTTTCCTGGCTTATTTTAATAGCCTTTGTTCCCCTGCTTTTAGCGGAAAAGCAGCTAAGCCACCCCAGTAAAAATATTGAAAACGCCCAGTGGTTGCTCTTAAGCGGCTTGTTCGCGCTGGTGAGCACCGGCCTTATTTTTTACCAAAACCAACAACTGGAATTAATTTCCTGGCTCAGTTACAGTGCGGGTTTAACCCTGGCCTTAATGCTTTTTAAGTTTACCAAAGACACCTTGGGTAAACAGCGCGGCTACATTAGCCTTCCTTTTTTTTGGCTCAGTGCCGAAGCTCTTCATTACTACTACTCACTGGGCGCTGAACCGCTTCCCTTGGGGCAGGCCTTTACAGAAAACACCTTAGTTGGCCATTGGCTGCCCCAAATAGGCTATTTGGGCATGAGCCTTTGGGCCTTAGTATGTACCCTGGTTTTTTATTTTTTGGTCAGCGATTTTTTAAGCAAGAAAGAATGGCGGCAATTGCTGATTCAGGGTGGACTGGCGCTGGGGCTCTTTGTGGTACTGCCCATTTTTTTGGGCCCCACCCCACAAGAACCAAGCACCCCACAAGATTTAAATAATGCCGATCAATTTATTGCCCGGCTAAGTTTTTTTCTGGCGGGCTTTCAGGTGCTCTTTAGCCTGGTAAAATCTTATTTAGATAAAAACAAAGTTGTATAAACGCATGACCGCTACCATAGATTTACGTTCCGATACCGTTACCCGCCCCACTCAAGCCATGCAAGAGGCTATGTGGAAAGCCCCCGTGGGTGATGATGTTTTTAAGGAAGACCCCAGCTTAAATGAATTGGAAAAAAAGGCCGCTCAGATGTTTGGCATGGAGGCCGCCTTGTTTTGCCCCAGCGGCACCATGACCAACCAAATTGCCATTAAAGTGCATACCGTGCCGGGTGAAGAAGTTATCTGCCACGCTCTCTCTCACATCTACAATTATGAAGGAGGCGGAGTGGCTTTTAACAGCGGCTGCCAGGTACGGCTCACCCATGGGCCCAAAGGACTCATGACGGCTCCTGAGGTGGAAGCTTTGGTGCAAAACCCAAACGATATTCATGCGGCTCCCAGCCGTTTAGTGGTAGCTGAAAACACTACCAACAAGGGCGGTGGCGCTTGCTACGAATTGGAAGACTTAAGAGCCATCCGGGAGGTCTGTGACCACCACGGTCTGAGTTTTCACCTTGACGGTGCCCGCCTCTGGAATGCCTTGGTGGCTAAAAATCAAGAGCCTCAAGACTATGGCGCCATCTTCCACTCCATTTCCATTTGCCTGAGCAAAGGTTTAGGCTGCCCGGTGGGCTCGCTCCTTTTAGGTTCGCAAGAATTTATCACCAAAGCAAGGAGAATACGCAAGCGTATGGGCGGTGGCATGCGGCAAGCGGGATACCTAGCTGCGGCTGGCATTTATGCGCTTGACCATCACATTGAACGCCTGGCCGAAGACCACCAAAAGGCACAAAGCCTTAAAGAAGCGCTGGAACACTGCGCCTGGGTAGACCGGGTAGAGCCGGTTGAAACCAACATTGTTATTTTTTACCTCAAAGAAGGGAAATCCGCGGAAGCGTTTAGCAAAATGTTGGCCAAACACCATATTTTACACACCGCAATGGGCCAAGGCAAATTGCGCTTTGTGCCGCACTTAGACGTAAGTTCAGAACAAATTGCGGCCGTGTGCCAGGTTTTGCAGAACATGACCTAAGTCACACAAGACCAAAAGCTGATTTTTCTCATAGTCTAAGGAACAGACTCCTTGTAGTTTTAACTCGAATTTAAAACACAGGGCCATGAGACAAGTAGTGATTTTAGGAGCCGGTACCGCAGGTACTTTAATGGCCAACCACCTTACCAAAAGTCTACCCCAAAATGAGTACGCGGTCACCATTGTAGATCAGCGTAAAGAGCACCACTATCAGCCGGGCTACCTGTTTATTCCTTTTGGCATTTACAGCAAAGAAGATGTGCTTAAGCCCATTGAAAAATTCATCCCTGGCAAGGCGCAGTATGTTCAAGAAAGTATAGATCGGGTTAAACCCGATGAGGACCAGGTAGTGTTGGCCAACGGTGAAGTTTTACCCTATGATTTACTCATAATTGCCACCGGTACCGATATTGCTCCGCAGGAAATTGAGGGCATGGACGGCCCTTATTGGCGCAAAAATATTTTTGACTTCTACACGCTGGAAGGTGCTTTGGCTTTGCATGAAAAAATTAAAGATTTTAAAGAAGGCCACCTGGTAGTACACATTGCTGAAATGCCCATAAAATGCCCGGTGGCTCCGTTGGAATTTGCCTTTTTGGCCGATGCCTATTTTAGAGAAAAGGGCCTTCGTGAAAACATAGAGATTACCTACGTAACCCCCATGGACGGTGCCTTTACCAAGCCCGTGGCCACCGCTAAGTTGCAGCATCTCCTCGATGAAAAAGGAATTGAAGTAGTACCCAATTTCAGCATTATGGAGGTAAATGGTGAAGCCCAAAAAATAATTGATTATGAAGGCCGTGAAGTAAGCTACGATGTACTGGTAACCGTGCCTACCAACATGGGAGCCGGTTACGTAGAACGCAGTGGTTTTGGCGATGAGCTCAACTTTGTACCCACCGATAAGGCCACCCTGCAAAGCAAGGTGAAGCCCAACATTTTTGTTATTGGTGACGCTACGGATGTGCCCGCCTCTAAAGCCGGTAGTGTAGCCCATTTTGAAGGCGAAATTTTGCTGGAAAACGTACAACGCTTTCTGGACAACAAACCCTTAAAAGCCGAATTTGACGGCCACGCCAACTGTTTTGTGGAAACGGGCCACGGCAAAGCTTTACTGATTGATTTCAACTACACCCATGAGCCCGTGCCCGGCACCTTTCCCATTCCAGGCTTGGGGCCCCTACGGCTACTTGAAGAGAGCCGCATGAATCACCTGGGTAAGCTGGCCTTTAAATGGATTTATTGGAATATGCTCATCACCGGAAAGCACATTCCTTTTGTAAGTTCTAAAATGAACACAGCCGGCAAAGAATACGCAGAAGTAACCGCTTAAATTTAAATATCATGGAAAAGCAAATAGCTGGTAAAAACATTACCGTAAACGAAGAAGGCTACCTCACCAACCTGAACGAGTGGGATAAAGACGTGGCTACCGAGATAGCCCAGGAAGAGGGCATCACACTTGAAGAGGCTCACTGGCCCGTTTTGGAATACCTTCAAAATCAGCATAAAAATGAAGTGGCCCTCACCATCCGTAAAGTGGGTAAAAGCGGGGTAATTGATATTAAGGGCTTTTACGCCTTATTCCCTGGTGGGCCTTTGAAAAAAGCGAGTAGAATAGCCGGCATACCCAAACCCGTAAGTTGCATTTAACCTTTAAATTTTAGCGCTATGAATCCCACTGAAGTTTTAAAACAAGACCTGCCCACCGCCAAAACCAAAGAGGGTAAGGTGAAGAAAATGATGCTAATACTTTCGAAAGCTACCATTGATAATGTATACGCCTGTATGATTTTAGCCAATGGCGCCCGCATGGAAGGCATTGAATCCGAAATATTTTTTACGTTTTTTGGATTAGAGGCTATCCAGAAAAAAAAGCTGGAACACTTAAGCATTGCCACGGTAGGTAACCCGGCTATGCACATCCCTACTATGTTGGGCGGTTTACCCGGTATGGAATCCTTTGCCACCAGCATGATGAAAAAAGAAATGGAAAAACTGGACATTCCACCGGTGGGTGAATTCCTTGAAATTCTGAGTGCCAGCGGAGCGCGCCTTTGGGCCTGTAAACTGGCCATGGACATGTTTCACATTAAAGAAGAAGACTTAATTGACGAGCTGGACGGGGTGCTTACGGTAGGGGATTTTTACGAAAGAGCCGCTGGTGAGAATACGCACTTGCTGTTTATTTGAGTGCTTATTATTCAATTTGTTAAAGGCCATTCCCTAAATGGGTTTGGCCTTTTTTTGGTGGGCTACTGATGGGTAAATAAAGACAGAATCATGCAGGTGTTTAGTCTTTGCAGGTTCACCATCCTATCTTTTTAGTGCATCTAGTAATTTACCAACTTTAGCCCTTGTTTTCTCTACTCTAGACCATTTTCTTTAAAAATATTGTGCCTAACGCCACTTTCCTACATTTTATTAGCTTATAACCACAGCAAAGATTTTGAAGGCATTAGCTGGTATTTATATCAGTATGCCATAGACTTAAGGGCCCTTACGCTTAACACCGAACTAAAAACAAAGGCAGAAAAACCTGTGGCTAAGGAAGCCGCTAAAGCCAATTTCATTTTATGGTAGATGAGAATGTGGCTATTTGGTATTTAAGACAGTAAGTTTGTCTGTGTCATTTTTTATTCTAACTTCACACTTTAATCTAAATCTTTAATTATGAAAACAACTGCCATGTTTATGGGGGGGGGTATAATCCTAGCCCTTATGAGCGGATGCTCAAAATCTGAAAACCAAAACGCTGCGTTAGAAAACCCACAAGAAAAAGCGGTGGAGGTCATGACCAAAATTCATGACCAATATGAGTCTCTAAATCTAGAGCAACTGAGTTCAACCTTACGTGAAAAAAACGAAGTTTTGGAACTTATATATGCTGGCAAGGCCAAAACCAACGCCCTGGGAGACGTGCCCTTGGGTGATGTATTTTACGTGCATGAAGGCTTATTGAATGCAAATAATGCCAACTTTTATGATCCTATAACCGGTGAGGAAGAAATTACTAGTACTTTTACGGTAGATGTGTACCAAGATTCCCAAAACGACTACTACATTGAAACCGCTGATTTCATCCCTTTTTACAATGATTTGCAAGCGGCCATTGATCTCAATATTGATGAAGCTGATGGAGAGGTGTTGATCATTGCCTACCTTGAGCTTATTAGTTTAAGCAATGCGGAGGCTACTTTTGTACTACACATAAACCCTGGCGTAGTGCAAGCACCTTGGTACACGCCACCTGGCTCACTGCCTGCTTATTCAAATGCAAGTGGGGGTGATGCTGCAGATTTACTGCGAGCTTACACTAATCAGGTTCATGGCTTTTTCAATAAATATCCTTGTCCACCAGGAACACAGCCTTATGCTAGCTCCAACTTATCCTATCACACATTTTCGAACAATAGTCCTTTATTAGGGAACCAATACACTTCATTTGTTTTACCTAATATTTGGCGCTCCAATACCAATACCAATATTGGCGATGATAATGACCAAACCAACAACAATCAAATTTGGTATTCTTGGTATGCTAAAATGGATAATTTGGTGAGTGTTGGCACACCTATCTTCCAATCTTACGGGAATCGCCATTTTTATAGAACTGACTATAAATCATACTCCCCAACTAATCAACCTCTAGGAATGAGTGCAACACCGCCAGAAAACTTTTATCATAGTGGACGCTTTTTCTATCCTATTTGCGGTTGCTTCTAAACCGTAAGAGCTATCTGACATGAAATTTTTTAAAATATGCTTACTTCTTTTGCTGGTTACTTGCGCTAGTGCGCAGGTAACCACTCTGGAGTATAACACAAATAGGTTCGGGACTGGTTCTTTTCCGAAAATTGTGGCCAGCAATAACCAATCTTTCTATATTCGGTACTTAGCTGAAATTGGTGGTCAAATTCATGTTACTTACAAAAAGATTTCAAAAAACGGTTTAAACACATTAAGCGACCATCTAATTGGTATACCTAGTTCATTTAATGATAGTGTTTCTCACCTATTCTTTGGAGGAAAGAATAAGGATTTTCCGAAATATTATGCATTTTATAATTCAAATGCATTGAGCTTTTTTAGATTGAGTGAAAGAAATGGAAGGATAATTGACACCTTATTTAAGCATACCTTCCCTAAATTTCTTCCGCTAAATGGCATCACCGCAGACTTTCATAAGGGAAAGCTGTACTGGTTTTATATTAACGAGATAACATCTTTTGGGTTGGGCGATACTTCACAAATAATGGTTTTTGACACCTTGGGTAATATCCTTAATAGCAGATATTACACATGGCAAGACCCTTCTAAATCTCAGTTACCCATTAGGCTGATGCAAATGCAAAAATATCCACCAAATGAAGATGTACTTTTGATGGCGGAAATGCTCTTTGGCGAAATGAATCTGTACCTTATCAATAGAAACAACCTAGATACTATAAGAACTATTAAACCGCCCTTTAGTTTCTTCTTTGATAGAGGATATGAAGGGCCTGAACCAACTGGTTTTACTGCGAATAATAATAGCTTCCAATATTCTGGCATTGTTGAGATGAGAGAAATCCAAGGTACTAGATTTGTTTATAATGAGCAAGCCTTTGTATACCGCGCCAATTGGCAAGGCGATTCTTTGGAACTGCGCAATTTTGGGAATCCTAACATAAATGAGCGCAGCTATGCCTATGAGTATAGTCCAGAAAACAATCAGTCCTTTATCAGCACCTCTACCCCGTGGAATGATTTTAGAATAAATGGAGCCGAAAATCGTGAAGTGGTTATTTACCGTTGGAATAATTTTGGGCAAGACAGTATTGTTCTATTTGGTCAAAGCAACCATGTAGCCACTGATATTTATGCCGATGACAATGGAGACCTTTTTGTGGTAGGCACTCGAAATAATTGGCAAAGCAATGACTCTAGCTATATCTGGCTGGCTAAAATTCCCAACTTTGCCCTTGAGTTAATGGAAGCGCGGCAAATGGAGCCGCGCCTTAGTTTATACCCCAACCCCGCCCAAGATTATTTGCAAATAGATAGCTGGCCTGAGGCCTGGCCCAATACTGTGGACTACACTATTATTGGCTTAGGAGGGCAAACAGTAAAAAGGGGTGTGATGACTCAAAAGGCGAAGCTTAATGTTAGCGGCATAGAGCCCAGTACTTACATTTTACAACTCACCTTTAAGGGCGCCCAGCACAATATTTTGTGGAATAAGCTTTAAGCTAAAACACAGCCAAAACAATACATTCACATAACCTAATAGTAATTATCATGAAAAACCTAAAGACACCTACTGACAAAAAACCTTTAAGTTTCAGTCGAATAAAACTCAACTTGCTGTTCTTTTTCTTTTCCTTAACAATTTATGCTCAACCCTACTCTACCCTACAAGGAACTTTAACAAAAGTGAACGGAGTTTGGGAAATGCAGGCCAACGGTGGTGCTGACCAAGTAGATACTTTAACAATTATTCTTAAAGCAATTGGTTCTAGTGAAGAGAGTATGTTAAATTATGTTACCGGTTTAGGCTTAACCCTTGAAGATACATCCGACACTGGTTGGGATTCGTTTTCAATACCTCCCAGTTCTTCTTTTAAGACAGTTTACGAGAGCCTTTTGAGTCAAAGTCATATATTGGAAATTAGCATAAACGTTTACCGGCAGTTATTATGGTCGCCTAATGATCCGCGTTACACCAGTAATCAACAATGGTATTTAGATAGAATAAAGGCGGATAAGGCCTGGGATATTACAAAGGGCTGCAATACCGTAACTATAGCCATAATAGATGGCGGCATAGACCTTAACCACATTGATATGGGTAGTGGTAGTGGATTTGACTTTATTGACAACGATAATGACCCTAGCCCTGTTATGAGCGATTCTCATGGCACTCACGTTACGGGAATAGCGGCTGCAAAAACTAATAATGGCTTAGGTATGGCGGGTATTGCAGGCGGGGATAACAGTCCAGGTGTTCAAATAGTGGCTTTGAAGGCAGGGCCTGATAACTCTGACCAAATTACCAAGGAGTTTGATGCAATAAAATATGCTCGTCAAAATGGTGCGGACATCATTAACATGAGTTTTGCCGGATACACACCCACATCAACTGCCGTTAGGAATGAAATAACAGCCGCCTATAACGCTGGCATTGTTTTGATAGCGGGTAGTGGTAAAGACGGAACCCAGGGAATACGGTATCCTGCCGCTGTAAAGGAAGTAATTGCGGTGGGCGGTACCACCCAACTTGATCAAAGACTCAGCACCTCAAATTATAGCGCAAATCAGCTTGCGCTTTCTGCTCCAGGTGAAGACATTCTAAGCACTGTACCTGGGAACGCTTATTCCCCCTCATCTGGCACTTCCATGTCCACGCCCATGGTTTCAGGTACAGCTGCTTTAATGAAGTGCGTGAACCCTTGTTTAAGTCCTTCGCAATTCAACGATATTTTTAGAGAAAGTATTAATAGGGTTGGTGGTTATAGTTATGGAAAAATCAACTCTTTTTCGCTACCGCCTTATGATGACATATCTGCACAATTAGGTCATGGCAGGCTAGATGCCGAAAAAGCGGTGGAAATAGCCAACGGAATGCAGTCTTCCAGTGTGGATTTATACATAAAAGATCGCTTTGAAGATTTCGGTTACCCCAACAGTTATGTTTGGGGCTGGTATTTTGACAATAGTCCTGACATTTGGTTGCGCAATAAAAGAGACCTGAATAATCGTTATGGTCACGAAAGCCCTAGCGAAACTCAAGGTAACGCCTATGTATATGTTATTGTGCGCAATAAAAGCTGTGCTGATTTTCCTGGCACCGGTAGTTCCAATAGCAAACTTCATCTTTATTGGTCTTTGGCTTCATCAGTTTCCAGTTGGCCGCAAAATTGGGATGGAACTAACCCAAGTATTGGCGATGAAATTGGCAACGGCTTTAATATACCGGCTATACCGGCAGGTGGCAATGTGGTAGTAGAGGTGCCTTGGGATTTTAGCAACACACCTATTGCAGCCGGCAATAACGTTTGTCTTTTAGCGCGTATAGAAAACGCTCCCGATGAGGGCATAACGGTTTACCCTAATGAACTACACCGCGATGTGTATGAAAACGGCAATATAGCCATGAAAAACCTTACGGTAGTTCTTAATAAAAAAGGAAGCTTTAGCGGCAGAGAAGTACCTCCTGGCGGTGCAGTTTTTGTTGGCAACCCTAATCAAGAGTTTTCAGGCGATTTTAATCTACGAATAAACGAAACGCCTTGGCTTAACGAAGAGGTAAACATATTTGAAGAGGCTGAGGTTTGTTTACAAATAGATCAGAATTTTTGGGATGTAGCTAATCAGTCACCTAATTTACAATTCAACGAGGTACATCTTATCAATGACAATACCTTGCGGTTTGAGTCTGTTAATGCATCCATTACTGGCTTGCGCCTTAACCCGGGGCAAAGAATTCAAACCTATTTAAGTACCAGCTTTTTAGCAGAATATGCCGAAAACGATACGGCCCGTTTTACCCTGCATCTGGGTCAATATGATGCTACCAATGATGATTTGTTAGGAGCTGTACACTATGATATTTTGAGAACGCCATTTGATGGCTTTGAAGCAGATGCCGGCCCCGACCAGGAAATTTATGATGATGAAAGCACAACGCTTGCAGCTAAAAGCATTAATAAGCCAGCTACCTACAACTGGTATAAGCAAGATAGTTTAGTGGCCTCTGGTAATACCCTGTTGGTGCAGCCAAATGAAAAAACTACCTATAATTTAGAGGTTATTTCAGACTCCAGTAATTTTAAGGATTATGATGAGGTAGAGGTAAATGTGAAACACCGTTGGATTACCTCTTTAAATCCAAACCCAGCTAGTAACCTAGTGGCCATTGGTTTAAATTTACCTAATAACATTCAAAGTGCTAGTGTTGAGATAAATGACTTTAATGGTGTAAATGTACTTAGTGCTCTTGTAGCTACCTCTTCTAACCAAGTCAGCATTGATATAACGACCTTGCCGCATGGCATTTACACCATAAGCGTGGTAGCTAATGGCACAGTAGCAGAAAGCCGTATTTTAGTAATTCAATAATAGCCAGCATGAAAAATCTAATTTTCACCGGTATTTTAAGTTTGGGGCTAGCCTTTCTGGGCCGTGGCCAAAGCACCCCCACCCTTTGCGATGCTCCCGATAGTATCAAAGCTTTATATCAAGATGATGCGGATTGGCTAGCCCTGCAAAAAACTTTAAACTCTGGCAGTACTTGGCAAGATAGTGCGGCTATAAACCCCGTTTTGTCTGATGTTATGATGGAATCTTTAATAGCAGTTTATAATGCTACTACCTTAAAGGCTAGAGATACTGTGGTTGATCTGCTTAAGATACATAGTCTGCCTAATCCATCTATGAAAAGAATAGTGGCTAGAGCGGAGGCGGGCGCAACTTGGTTAGATACTTTAATGAGAGGATATGTTACTACTGGAGATATAACTTTTGATTCAATTATAACCGCGTTTAATCTAGTTCCTGATCTACCAATCTATCCACCCATTGGAGGATATACTTATGTAGAATTAAAATCCGATAAAAATTGGAATGCCAAGCAAATAGCCCCAATACTAAACTCTGTAGATAGTCTTAGCCTTGCATTTCCCGCTGTCATTTATGGAGGACCAATAGGAACTATAGAAATAACCCAAAATTCTGATACCGCTTTAATCACTTACTCCCATGGTTGGAATATCCCCACCAGTTTTGGTTGCTATACGGGTTGCCCTTACCGCAGGTACTGGCAGTTTCAAGTAGATTTAAGCGATTGCAGTGTGCAATATCTGGGTAGCTACGGTGATGTGTTGCCGCAAAACTATTTTAGCTTTAAGGAAGAAGAGGTTAAACCTGTGCAGGTGTATCCAAATCCTTTCAATACCTCAATTAGTTTAGAGAATGTAGCCAATGGCACGGCCTTTTACTTATATGCTTACAACGGGCAATTGGTGCGAGAGGGTCTAATAGAACACCATAGAATTGCTAATCTTCAAGATTTACCTACCGGGGTTTACCTTTTAAAAGTTGGTGAGGGCCAACTGGCGCAGCAAGTAAGTTTGGTAAAGCAGTAGCTTTTAGTCAGTAGTCTTAAAGAAATCCCGCTCAGCCAGAGGCCCCGGGTCTACGCTAAGCTGCGCCCGGGGGACAGGGTGATTTTTGAAATGTAGGTACTCAAAACTGTTATCTCAATACTTCGTACTCAAATCTTAATACAGCCGTCTTTGTACTGAAGTCTATCCATACAAATCGATTCAAGCTACTGTAATTGCTTACTTTTGAGGCATGTTAAAAATGCTTTTATCCTTTTGGGCTCTAATTTTGAGCTTGATAGCTTTCGGGCAGCCTAACACCCAAGAATTCACCTTTAACCTCAACTCCAAATGCTGGTTGCGCAGCCACGCTTACGCGGAAACTATTACCGGCTTGGATACTCTAGATTATGGCTTTTTGGGGCTTTCGGCTTACACGCTGGATACAGTGCATGCGGTGCACTTGGAATATCGCGTGAAGCACAATAACCGCTGGCAAGAATGGCAGGCTATGCTTCCTCCGCATGAAGGTGCGCCTAAAAACCGCCAAAGTTTTGCGGCCGATCCCATTATGCAAAGCATAGAAGGTTTGGAAATCCGCGCCAGCGACACCTTGGAACAACCTTTAGTTGTACGCCTGTTTTGGGCCCCGGCCGAAAAAAAAAATCCAGAGCAAACCCTAAGTAAGCAAGAAGCTTCTGGTTGCAACTGCCCGCTGCCGCCTACCTGCAACCGCTCCTGCTGGTGCCCCAATAATCAATGTCCGCCTCCCGCGCAGTACACCCCTACCCAACCCACGCACTTAATTGTGCATCACTCGGCTGGCTTTACCAATTACAACGATTACAACTGGGTGGTTTCCTATTACTGGGATTTACACGTAAACACCAACGGCTGGGATGACATTGGTTACAACTGGCTGGTAGACCCTAACGGAGTAATTTATGAAGGCCGCGGCAGTGGTAACCGTGGGGCGCACTTCAGTTGTATGAATGAAGAAACCTTAGGGATTTGCCTTATTGGCAACTACGTGAGCAATCAACCCGCCCAAAATGGCTTAAGCGCCCTGGCCAATTTACTGGCCTATGAGAGTTGCCAAAACCAAATTGCCCCGGCTGATAGCAGCTTACACCAAAGCTCACAGCTGGTCTTGCAGCATGTAAGTGGCCATCTAGACGGCAATACCTCAACCCAAGGCTGCCCCAAAGGCACCCTTTGCCCGGGTCAGCAACTCTACCAAAAAATGGACAGCCTGGCTTTGGCGATAGCTCAAAAGCCTTGCTTATTGCACAATTCAGAGTTTAAGGCACCTCGCTTCAGCGTGTATCCCAATCCGGCTCAAAGCCAGGTAAGCATTCAAGCCCCGCCCGGTGCGGCCTACCGTTGGCAAATTTTTAATGCCGCTGGTCAGGTTTTGCAATCCGGGCGCTTCCGCGGAAGCGAAAACCGTTTAGACCTTAATTTGCCAAAGGGTGTTTACCTTTTGAAAATACAAAGCCCACGGCAAAATTTCAGCACTAAAATTTCCCTTCAATAATGACTAAAATCGGGTACACTTTAAGCCTCTGCCTCAGTCTGCTTTTTGCGCAAGCGCAAAATTTACAAGCTTACCAACTTTATGATAGCAGCGGGGTGGCTATTCGCTTTGATCAAATGGTGCAAGAAATGGCTGCAGCCGATGTTGTTCTCTTTGGGGAATTGCACAACAACCCCATTTGCCACTGGCTGCAAATTGAGCTCACCAAGGCTTTGCACGCGCAAGACAGTAGCTTAATACTGGGCGCGGAAATGTTGGAACGAGACAATCAAGAAGCACTCAATTTGTATTTAGCCGATAGCATAGATCAAAAAGGTTTGGATACCCTGGCCCGCCTTTGGCCCAATTACCAAACCGACTATAAAATGCTGGTTGATTTTGCCAAAGACAGCGGCCTCACTTTTATAGCTACCAACATACCCAGGCGCTACGCCCGTAGGGTTTACAAGCAGGGCATGGAAAGTCTGGATAGCCTCAGCGAAGCAGAACTGGCATTTATAGCACCTTTGCCCATGCCTTTTGATGCCAGTTTACCCGGCTACCAGGCCATGCTGGAAATGATGGGTGGCCATGGCGGTGAAAATTTAGTGAAAGCACAAGCCATCAAAGACGCTACTATGGCCTACTCTATTGCTCAATCTCTAGAGCCCGGCCAAATGCTCTTGCACTTTAATGGCGATTACCATAGCAAGGATTTTGAAGGTATTAGCTGGTATTTAAACCAGTATGCCCCAGATTTAAAAGTGCTTACCCTTAGCACCGTACTAAAATCACAGGTAGAAAAACCTACGGCTGAAGAAGCGGCCAAAGCTGATTTTATTCTGGTGGTGGATGAGGATGTAACCACCTCCTACTAAAACTCTTACAGCTTTCTAAACCACTTATGCTACTGTTTTGAAAAACCTAGCCCTTTTTATAATTGCGACCAGCGTAATGTTGCTGTTCTTATACGTATTCACCTAAGCTGAAAAAGATGAAGGATTTTGGGCTCGCATAATTTCTAATATTCTAATTATAGTCCCTATGGCATTGGTTTTGAAGACCAATAAAATGCAAAATAAAAACTCTTAAATTCAAATCAAACCATGAAAAAACTTGTCTTAATTTCAGCGATTCTATTATTCTCTAACGTTTTAGCAGCCCAAATTAAACAAGGGCAGCGTATTCTAGGTGGCCAATTCTCGGTGGACTATTCCAATGAAAGTTTCAAAGACTTTAGCGGCACAAGACTTTACGAAAATGATTTTGTTTTCTCTGCCTCGCCTTCTTTTGCAATTTTGGTTTCTAACGAGTGGGCCATTGGCGCAGGTGTGGGATATTACAGGAGGGATAGAGTGAGTGAGGTTTTCATATTCGATAATGGAGAAATAGGTATAGAAGAGTATTTATTTGAAAATTACAGCGCCACCCTTTATGCTCAGCGTTACTTTAAACTGAGTCGATCTTTATTCTCAAAACTTCAGATTAATGCTAATGTTAATTACGCGGAGAGTAAAGATATTAATTTATCATCTTCCCGGCCAGAAAAAAATTTTCATCGTTCATTAGGCCTAAGTGTTGTACCAGGATTCGGTTATTTTTTAAACCGCAACTTAGCACTAACGCTAGATTGGTCCGCGCTACGCTATAGTTATAGAATTCCCGCAGGAGGCAATGACAGAGTAATCCATGATATTTCTTTTGATTTAAACCTTGGCTCCGTGTTTTTTGGCCTAGACTATTTCTTCTAACGCCCACTGTTAAGACGGGTAAGATTTAAGCTAATCCTAAAAGTTTATTTTTCAAAGTTTTCTAATCCCACAAACTCCCTAAAATTTTCACGGGTAATTATTTTGGTTTCGGGGTTATAGGCAGAAAGAAAAGCTTTGGGAAAACGAGTGTTTCCTTTAGATTTCCACTTAAACTCATAAGCCGCAATATTCCCCGCTTCTTCTTCAATTAAATCCACTTCTTGCTGGCGGGTGGTGCGCCAAAAATACATTTTGGCTAAGCTTTGTTGGTAGGCGTTCTGTTTTAGCCGCTCAGCTATTAAAAAATTCTCCCATAGTGCGCCTTTATCTTGCCTTAATTCTAAGGCACTAAAGTTGCCAATAATGGCATTTCGTACTCCTACATCGTAAAAATAGACCTTACGACTGGTCTTAATTTCATTGCGCAAATTACCGCTATAGCTCCCCAGCCTAAAAATGATAAAGGCTTGCTCAAGCACTTGAATGTAATTGGTAATGGTATTTTTATCAACGCCTACCAATTGAGCCAACTCGTTAAAACTTACTTCGCTGCCTATTTGCAGAGCCAAAGCCTGCACCAGTTTTTCTAGTACTTGTGGCTTTCGCAAATTGGCCATGGCCAAAATATCTTTGTATAAATAGGAGTTTACCAATTGGCGTAAAACTTCCACCTCCTCTCCTTTATGGTTCAGCACATCAGGATAAAACCCATAAAGCAACCGGTTTTCTAATTGCTGTTCCGCATTGATGTAACCAACCTCATCTTCCAACTCCTCCCAACTTATAGGGTACAGTTGATACTCCCACTTTCTGCCGGTGAGCGGCTCATTTAGTTGGTTGCCTAATTCAAAAGAAGAAGAGCCGCTTACCAGTAATTGTACCGCTTTAAATTGGTCAGTAATAATTTTTAAGGTTAACCCAATGTTGGGAATGCGCTGGGCTTCATCTAAAAAAACCAGTGTATAAGTGCCAAGTAGAGTCTTAAGCTGATCGGTACTAGGGTTGGTCAAAATCTGCCGGGTTACAGGATCATCAGCGTTTAAAAAAAGAAACTTTTTAGATTTAAGGAGCTCGTTGATGAGCGTGGTTTTACCCACTTGCCGCGGTCCTACCAAAATAATGGCTTTTCCCCGGCCCAACTTGTTGGCCAAGGTAGCTGAGAGCGTGCGTTTAAACATCCGCAATCTACATATTTAGTGATTGTATTCACCAAATATACGTATAATCGGTGAACGTATTCACCAAATTTACACTTTTAACCTATTGGTGAGTGTTTATTAAAACATAGCCGCCACTAAATCATTAGTGCCTATACCTTTGAAATATTGATCTAAATCAAATTGATCCAGAACTTTTCGTATTTCTTTTTCTTCATGAGGCGTATCTGCCAAAGCTTCTTCAATAGCGGAAATATCCCGCACGTGAAAAAAGTCGCCCTGGATTTTCACCTCTTTAATGATGCCTTTTTTCACCTCCATGTTCATTTCAATAAGGCCGCCATCGGTTTTAACCCCTTGTTTAAAATTGTAATTGGGGGAGTAACCAAAATTCCACTGCCAGGTATCGTATTTTTCTTTTTTCAACTCCTCAATTTTGGCCAGGTCTTCTTGCGTAAACTCATACATTTTACAGTCCTCAAAAGTGCTGGTGATGTAGTCCATAATACGATCGGCAAATTCTTCTACACTAATTTTTTCATTTAAGTGGTCTTGAATATTGGTCACCCTTTTGGGGATGGACTTCACCGCGCGGTCTTTGTACTTGAGTGGGTTCACTTTCAGCGCCCCGCTGATATCGGGCATGTTTGAAGAAAAAAGCAAGGTGCCGTGGTGCATCACCTTATTTTTAAAAACGTGCTCAGCATTGCCGGAAAACTTTTTTCCACCAATTACAATGTCGTTACGGCCGCTAAACTCGGCATCTACCCCCATATTTTGCAGCACTTCAATAATGGGTTTGGTGTAGCGCTGAAAATCTACCATATCGTTTTCATCGTCACCGGTGCGGGTAAAGGTAAAATTGAGGTTGCCCATATCGTGATAAACGGCCCCGCCCCCACTGAGTCTGCGTACTACTTTAATGCCTTTTTCTTTTACGTAGTCCAGATTGATTTCAGCCAAGGTGTTTTGGTGTTTACCTACAATAATGGCGTTGTCATTTTGCCAGAGCATAAAGCAATCTTCTTGCAGGTGCTTAAAAATATACTCGTCTGTGGCTATGTTAAAATAGGGGTCGGTACTTCGGTGTTTGATGCAAAGCATTTGGTGAAAATTTATAATTCTGTAAAGGCTAAAACCTGCAAATTGTTTCTGGTGCAAAAGTAGCGGGCAATCTTTAAATACAAAGCTATAAAGGGCTTTTGGCGATAGTAATTATCTACCCTGTGCTTAAAAAACACTACCCTGCCCTAAAAGCACTCGGGGTACCCCTTTTTATAGAATGGAAATTTGAGTCCGTGATTATTTATCAGTAGTCCTTTTCATTAGCAATGTTTAATGCGTAAAACTTCGCCTTCCCCTGGAAGGGGTAGATGCTGTGCAGTGGCAGACGGGGTAGGTAATTGGTTTCGTAAAAAAGCGCAGGGTTAAAAAAGCTTCTTCAGCAATTACTTTCATAAAGCACTAACCCGCCCTAAAAGCACTCGGGGTACCCCTTAGAGCGGGAGTTGAGACCAAGGTGGCGCGGTTTAAAAAAACATCAAGGCCTCAGGCCTATACAGCTGACATCACAAAAACTACGGCATTCATCGTATTGATTGCCTTTCAGTTTATCCGGTACTTGAAAAAAATTTTAATTATGCGTTTCTGTTTACTGCTTTTACTTGGTCTCTCTACTGCTACACTCAGCGCCCAAAACTTTGAACGTTTCTACCGTTTGCACCAGCGGCCTAGCAGCACTACCATGAATATCCCTGAAGAGGCTAAATATGCTATTCCTGATGGACAAGGCAATTTTTTCATTGCGGGCATGGTACCCCAAACTACCGGTTGGGGGCAGCACCCCTACCTCTTAAAAATTAACAGTAAGGGCGACTCGCTTTGGTCTAAGTTGTATGATTACCTGAACGGGGGCACCGTTTTTCACTTTCGTGAAAATGCCAATAATGAACTGGAAATATACGCCAGTGTGCTCACTTTTGATCCCGGTCCTAATGAACGGACCGTAGTAGTGCGCTTAAATAAAACTACTGGTGATACCCTTGGCACGCAAATGCTGGCTAAACACCCCACTTGCAATAGTTTAGGAACTTACCTGGCAGCCTTGGTGCTTCCCGGTGGCAGCCAATTCTTTCTTATCGTGATATGCAAGCTGGCGGGGGAGCCGCTTCTAACGTAGGCAAAATTTACAAGGTTACCCCGAATAACAGGGCCACCTGGAATTTTGAAAGCGATACCACCCCCAACAGTTACCAGTATTTCTACGATCTGCTGTACGATGGCAGCAACATCGTTGGTTGCGGTGGCGAGGTTGCGGATGGTAATCAATATGAAGGCGAGTTTTGCCTTACCAGCGTAGATACCAGTGGCAGCCTCAACTGGAGCACTACCCTCACTTCCCCCAAAACACCCTGGAGTAACACCCGCTGGTTTGGTTTGGGTTTTACCGTGGTGCAAAACAGCCAGGGAGAATACCTGGCCGGAGGATTGATGAAATTCACCGAAGACGTCCGGCCCCACGCAGGAGTTGTGGTTAAATTCTCAGCTACAGGCGATAGCTTGAGTGCCTCCCGTTTTCCCTTTAGCCGGGATATACGGGACATACAACCCGATGGCAATGGCAATTTTGTGGTAGCGGGCACTGGACTAACCGATACCAACCAAGCCGATGCTTATTTAGACAAAGCCCTTTTTGCCCGCTTAAGTGATGATGGACAGTTGAGTGGAAAAACCCAATTTGGCGACACCAACAAGGTGAGCACCTTTGTGGAAGCGCGTTACTACGCCAACAGCGTGTTGCCATTGGGTGGTAATGATTTTTTGTTATTGGGTAGTGGCTTTAAAAACAGTGTGAACGCCAATCGCAGAGTAAGCATGGTAGTTGGGTTTACCGCTAGTGGCCTCGGTAATGCTACCTTAAAGGCTAGGCCTAAACTGGAGTTTTACCCTAACCTCGCTTCCAACGTGGTACACCTTCCCGCTTTAGCGGAAGGAGACTGAGTGCACATCTACACCACAGCTGGACCAATGGTGAACAAATTGAAGGTAAACAGCCAAGGTGAAATTACAGATAGGCGTATTGCCCTTGGCAAGTTATTTCATAAGACATAATGGGCAAAGCCCTCCGCTGCTAATCAGGCCATTGGAATTAACAATTGACAGCCTTTCATTAAGGCACTACTTCCCTACCTTTGCCACCCTTAATCACCACCCCGGAAAACCCCGCGGTGGCTTTGGTAGTTTAGACCCATGGCAAACAGCAATGCGCTCATACAACACTACTTGCAAGATGCAAGACTTACCCAAATTGGGGAATACTTTAGTGAAAACGAATACGCCAAAGCGCAGTTGCAAGGCCTGGCCGGCTCTTTCTCTGCCTTTGCGGTGGCGGCTTCTTTCCAAAAATCAGATCGTGCGCATTTGGTTATTTGTAACGATAAGGAAGAGGCGGCCTACTTCCTCAATGATCTGGAAGCTATTTTAGGGGAAAAAGACGTGATGTTTTATCCGGGCTCTTACCGCAGGCCTTACCAGGTTGAAGAGACCGATAATGCCAATGTGTTGCTAAGGGCCGAAGTCCTTAACCGCATTAACAGCCGCAGAAAACCTGCCCTTATTGTAAGTTACCCTGATGCCCTTTTTGAGCAGGTTATCACCCGCAAGCAGCTGGGCAGCAACACCCTGGCCATTCGTGAAAACGATAACCTGAGCATTGACTTTTTAAATGAAACCCTTTTTGAATACAATTTTGAGCGGGTAGATTTTGTAGTGGAACCCGGACAATTTTCAGTGCGGGGTGGTATTGTTGATGTGTTTTCCTTCTCGCATGATCACCCCTACCGCATTGAATTTTTTGGCGATGAAGTGGAGAGCATTCGCACTTTTGACATTGAAAGTCAGCTGAGCCTGGAGCCCCTCAAGAAGCTGAGCCTTATCCCTAACGTAGAGGATAAGGTACTGCTGGAAAAACGCGAGAGCATTTTGCATTACATCAGTGCTAAAACTGTGGTTTGGACCAAGAGCCTACCGCTGGCTGCTAGGCGCTTAGATGAACTTTATGAAAAAGCGGAAGAGGCTTTTCAAAACCTGCAAAGTGAATTGAAACACAGCGCCCCAGCCGACCTTTTCATCAGCGGAAACGCTTTAAAAGACACCTTAGAAAGTTTTGCCGTAGCTGAATGGGGGAACGACTACCACTTTAGCGCTTCCCAAGAATTTCGTTTTTCGGTAAAGCCGCAGCCCAGTTTCAACAAAAAATTTGATTTTCTGGCCAACGACTTTAAAGAACGGCAAGCGGCTGGCTTTCAAAATTTCCTTTTGTGCATCAACCCCAAGCAAACTGAACGCTTTCACGATATTTTTGAAGACCAAGGTTCAGAGGTGGAATTTCAGCCCCTGGTTTTTACCTTACACGAAGGTTTCATTGATGAAGGTGGCCAAAAAACCGTCTACACCGATCATCAAATTTTTGAGCGCTACCAAAAATTTAAGCTAAAAACGGGTTATGAGAAAAAACAGGCGGTCACGCTAAAAGAGCTTACCAGTTTGCAAATTGGCGATTTTATCACCCACATTGACCACGGTATTGGCGAGTTTGGTGGCCTGCAAAAAATTGATGTGAATGGCAAAACCCAGGAAGCCATTAAACTCATTTACAATGGAGGTGATGTGCTCTACACGAGCATTCACTCCCTCCATAAAATTACCCGCTACAACGGTAAAGAAGGCACTGTTCCCACCACCAATAAACTAGGTTCCGGGGCCTGGCAAAAAACCAAGGCTAAGGCCAAAAGCAAGGTTAAAAAAGTAGCTTTTGACCTGATCAAGCTTTACGCTGAGCGCAAAGCCACCAAAGGTTTTCAGTACTCACCCGACACCTATTTACAGCACGAGCTGGAAGCCTCTTTCATTTATGAAGATACCCCCGACCAGGAAAGTGCCACGGCCGCGGTAAAAGAAGACATGGAAGCGCCTACACCTATGGACCGCCTAGTGTGTGGCGATGTGGGTTTCGGGAAAACCGAAATAGCGGTGCGAGCTGCTTTTAAGGCGGTAGCCGATAGTAAACAAGTGGCTATTTTAGTCCCCACCACCATTCTGGCCTTCCAACATTACAAAACCTTTAGCAAGCGCCTTCAGGATTTACCCGCCAACATTGATTACATCAACCGTTTTAAGAGCCGCAAGCAGCAAACCGAAACGCTTAAAAAACTAGAAGAGGGTAAGTTAGACATCATCATTGGCACTCATCGCCTGGTAGGCAAAGACGTGAAGTTTAAAGACTTAGGCCTACTCATAATTGATGAGGAGCAAAAATTTGGTGTGGGGGTTAAAGACAAACTCAAAAACCTAAAAGTTAACGTAGACACCCTTACGCTTACCGCCACGCCTATACCCCGTACCTTACAGTTTTCACTGATGGCCGCCCGCGACTTGAGCGTTATGACCACTCCGCCACCCAACCGCCATCCCATTGAAACGCAAGTGGTACCCTTTAACGAAGAAATGATTCGTGATGCGGTGATGTATGAAATGAGCCGTGGGGGGCAGGTATTCTTCATTCACAACCGGGTAGAAAATATTAAGGAAGTAGCCGGGATGATCAATCGGCTGGTGCCAGATGCCAAAGTGGGCATTGGTCACGGCCAGATGGAAGGTAAGAAGTTGGAAGAGCTGATGCTCAACTTTATTAATGGCCATTTTGATGTTTTGGTAGCCACTTCTATCATTGAAAATGGTTTGGACGTGCCCAATGCCAACACCATTATTATAAACAATGCCCATCAAATAGGCCTGAGCGACCTGCACCAAATGCGCGGTCGCGTAGGCCGGAGCAACAAAAAGGCCTTTTGTAAACTGATTGCTCCACCTATGAGCGCCCTTACTGAAGAAGCTCGTAAACGCCTCACCGCCATTGAGCAGTTCAGCGATTTAGGAAGCGGCTTTCACATTGCCATGCGCGATTTGGAAATCCGTGGGGCCGGAGATCTGCTGGGTGCCGAACAGAGCGGTTTTATTACTGACATTGGCTTTGACGCCTTCCAGAAAATTCTGGCTGAAGCCGTAGAGGAACTGAAGGAGGGTGAGTTTAAAGAGTTGTACCAGGAAGAAAATGCCGCTAAAAATCCCGTTAAGGAAACCCTGGTTGACACCGATTTAGAAATACTCTTACCCGATAGCTATGTGAACAAGGTGGAAGAACGCCTCAAGCTTTATCAAGAACTAGAGTCTTTAGAAAATGAAAAAGATCTGCAGGATTTCAGAGCCGGGCTTTTAGACCGTTTTGGCCCCTTACCGCACGAAGCGGAAGAATTGCTCAATTCAGTGCGCCTGAAATGGCTGGCGCATGACATTGGCTTTGAGAAAGTGGTGCTGAAACAAGAGCGTTTGCTGGGCTATTTTTTAAGTGATCAAGACAGTCCCTACTTTAAAAGCGAACGCTTTACCCGTGTCTTAAACTTTTTAAAAGATCAGCCCAAAGCACAAATGAAAGAGCGTAAAGGCAAACTCTACCTAAGCTTCTCTGGAGTACAAACGGTCAATGAGGCCTTGCAATTATTACAACCTGCCGCTATTAAAACCGCCAAAGCTTTTTAATTTGCGACAAAAGTACTATTTTTGGTGTCAAATGTCGTGTAATGAGTACAGAACCCAAAACTTACACCACTCAAGATTACCTCGGTAAAAATTATTTGGCCCAAGAATCTCAGGCCACCTATGAAACGCCTAGGTACAAGCGCATAAGCCTTATTCGCCAAGGCTTACCCTATGCAGCTTTGGCGCATTTTCTAAAAAAAAGCGGCTTACAGCAGCAAGAGCTGGCTGCCATTTTCCAGGTTTCTACGCGCACAGTACAACGTTTAAATCCGCAAGCCAAACTCTCTCCCCAAATGTCAGAAAAGCTTTTGGCCTTAAATGATTTATACCAACAGGCGCAGGAGGTATTAGGTGAAAATGGCCCGCCTATTACCGCTTGGTTACGGCAACCGGTAGTAGCTTTAGGCAACTTGGCACCGCTTAGCTTGCTTGATACCTTTGATGGCCTAAAAGAAGTACAAAACGTTTTAGGGCGCCTGGCCTATGGCGTGTATTCATGATTGTTTTTCGGCTGGGGCGGCCTAACCGCATTGAAGATATCAGTGGTACCGGTGCTAAACTATTTGGGGGGCGCTGGAATAGCCCGGGCTTCCCAGTTTTGTACACTTCTGAAAGTAGCTCTCTTTGTATTTTAGAAGTACTGGTTAATAGCTCATCTGATTACTTGACGGGAGCTTTTAGTTTAGCTATTATTGAGTTAGACGATACTTTAAGTGTGACGGATTTATCGGCAGATGAGCTCCCTACCAGCTGGAATTGGTATCCGCACCAAGCGGCAACCCAGCAGTTGGGCAACCAGTGGCTGGCCAACCAAGACCACCCGCTGCTAAGAGTACCCAGTGCCGTAAATGCTTTTGAGCATAACCTCTTGGTTAACCCCGCTCTTATTGGCCCCGAACAATTAAAAATTTTGACCATTGAAAATTTCGCTTTTGATCAGCGATTAACGCTTTAGCACCGAATGCGATTTTAATTGTCTCCCGTGCTTACGGGATCCTTAAAATCTGCTTCGGCATAATACCTCGGATAATCCAATTACGCCATTAATAATGTAAAATGGTATTAGAGGCAATTCCACTCTTTAAGCTCCTTTGAACCCATTCACTCCCAAATTATTCCGGTTCACTCTGCTTCATTTTTTAAATAGGCCATACGGTAGTTGTTTTGGTCTCGCAAACTAAACAACACCCAATTATGTCGATTCAACAATTTTTAGTGCTACTGCTTGGTCTAAGCTTTAGCCTTTCACAAGCTTAAATAACCCAAAACATTAAAGGACAGGTTTTAGATGAGCAAAGCCAAGGCCCTCTGCCCGGGGTAAATGTATTTGTAGAGCAAAACGGCTAATCTATTGCCTACTTTTTTGCAAGTGGTAAGCATTGCTTTGCCACTGATTTGAATGGCAAAAAGTTTCTAATTGAATACAGCCTAAAAGACCTACTTCCGCGGTTGAACCCAGAATCTTTCTTTCAAATTAACCGCCAGTATATTATTAACCTTCAGTTTATAGAAGAAATGCACCCTTACTCAAAAAGCCGAGTAAAAATAATCTTAAAGGTACCCCAGCTGCCTGAGGCCATTGTAAGCGCAGAAAGGGCCGGCAAATTTAAGGCGTGGCTACAGGGCGAGATCTAGGCCA
This sequence comes from uncultured Bacteroidota bacterium, assembly GCA_913057235.1. Taxonomy (GTDB): domain Bacteria; phylum Bacteroidota; class Bacteroidia; order Flavobacteriales; family Schleiferiaceae; genus CAJXNI01. The sequence continues at coordinate 5,649 of CAJXNI010000019.1, read as the reverse complement.
TCTTTTCAATCTTGCGCGCAATTTCATCGGCCTTGGCGGCTAGTTTATCGCTTTCAGCGCGGTTAGTGGTGGAAAGGGCATGAGACTTTTTAAGCAACTTTTCATACTCTTCCTGCAATTTCTCTTTCTCGGTTTTCTTTTTAAAAAGTCCAAACATGGTCTGTTAATTTTAAGAAGAAACCCTGTGCCTGTGTAAAGGTTTTTAAAGTTGCAGCACTTTTTTCAGCGCCTTAAAACCACTCCGGCTCACCGGTACTTGCTCGCCATTTTGGAGCAAAGCTATGTGATCATTTTTGCCGTAAGGATCTATGCGTTTTAGTTTACTTACGTTGATGAGGTGCGAGCGGTGTACCCGCACAAATAAATCAGCGGGCAGGTTTTTTTCAAAACTAAGGAGGCCTTTCTTCTTCATAAATTTCCCTTCCTCGGTAAAAATACGGGTATAGTCACCATCGGCTTCTAGCCTATGTATTTTACGGTAGGGAATTAAAAAAAGCTGTGCCCCTTCTTTTACCACCAAACGCTGAAGCGTGTCTGAGCTGGCAGGCGGCTCAAAATCTGCCGGGAAACTGCGTTGCGGACTCTCTAAAAACTTACGTACCGCCTGCTTAAAGCGCTCTTCAGAAAAAGGTTTCAAGAGGTAGTCTACCGCCTGCGCCTCAAAGGCCTGCATGGCATATTGATCAAAAGCGGTGGTGAAAATAATGGCCGGCCTGGGGTCTAAAAGCTCTACCAGCTCTAAACCTGAAAGTTTGGGCATTTGTACATCTAGAAACACCAAATGGGGCTGGTGACTCTGAAAGGCCTTTAAGCCCTCAAAGCCATTGTAGCACTGCTCTACCACTACAATCTCTGGAAAAGCATTTAAATACTTTGCGACCAACCCGCAGGCCAGCGGCTCGTCATCAATAATTAGGGCTTTGTACTTCACTTTTGAGGAATTTTAAGTTGGGCTAAGAATTGCCGATCTTCTTTTTGAACCCTTAGTAGTTGGGTACTACCGTAAAGTAAGAACAGCCTGCGGTTTACCGCCTTTAAGCCAAAGCCTGTACCGCTGGCTGCCTGGTAGTCTTCTTCAAAGGGGTTAGTCACCTCCAGCTTTAAATAGCCACCTTCTACCTCAGCGGTAATACTTATAGTTACCGCATTAGTGGTTCCGTATAAACCAAATTTAAGGGCATTTTCTAAAAGAGGCTGCAAAATTAAAGGCGGCAGTAGCGCTTTCTCAGCCGCAGGGCTTGTTTGAAAATCGGCTTTAAGCCGATGCCCAAAACGCACCTGCTCTATGCTCAGGTACTGCTGTAAATTGCTTAACTCAGCCGATAAGGCAATCAGACTTTCATCGGCCAGGCTAAGCGTACTGCGGTAAAAGTCTGAAAGGTTTTGCACCATGGCGCGGGCCTCGGTTGGTTTTTGCCCTATGAGCGCTACTACTGAATTAAGACTGTTGAACAAAAAATGCGGTTGTATCTGCTGGCGCAGCTTAAAAAGCTCTGCCTCGCGCTTCATGGCCTCAGTTTCATTTTGCAGAAAGACCTGCTGTTCTTTTTGGGCCAACTGGTACCAGAGCAAAGCATAAAGTGTGGCGCTTGCGGTGAGCAAAAAACCTACCGCCAGTCTAAAGGCTTGGGTGGTGTAAAACCATTGCAGGTAATCTTGCCAAACCTGGGCTTCAAAGCCGTAGCCCGCTGTTTGCTCCAAAATCCATCGGCTTAAAGCCCACCAAGCGGTTACTAACAAGGCCGGTACCAGCAGGGCTAAAACCCATTTACCTTTGGCCGGGTGGTAAAAAGAAAGGCTGTTAAAGAGACCAAAAATAAGCAGGCCTAAGAGCAGCCAATGTACTACTGCGTCAACAATTAGCGGCCACCACAACCACTGATAAAAATGATGCAGCACCAGCACTTGTACGGTGGCTAAGGCCAATGTTGCAGTCCAAAACAATAGACTGTTTTTGGTTTGTGCTAATGGATTGTGCCCCATGAGTCAAATACATTAAACCCGATAGTTTCGAAATCACCCACCGGGTTTAAAAATAAGCATTGCCTGGCTTAGTAGCTTACAATGTCGATTCCGCCAAACATTACCGTACCGGTTACAACCAGTATCTTGTTTTCAGTTACTACTTCAACGGCTGAATAACGCTTGTCTTCAATGCCGCCAAAAAGCACGGTGGCTTCGGTGCGCACTTCCCAGTTTTTAGGAACAATTAGCTTAATGCCGCCAAAAATTGCCGTGCACTGCAATTCAGTTGGGCCGTCAAGGTCTGCATTTAAAAGGTTTAATTCTGTGCCCCCAAAAACGGCCACGGTTTCACCGCCTTTAAAGTTCTGTGACTTTATGGTTCTTTTGATTCCATTAAAAAGGCTGGTGCTGCTAATACTTTCGGCATCGCCAGAAAAGTCATGCGAAGTCTCAGCATTTAGCGCTTTGTTTTTTTTAAAGCGCGGCCTTAGCATCACCATGAGGCCTACAAAAATTACCAGTAGCGGCCAGAAATATTCCATAATGTGCCGCGGTAGCATAAAAAGGTCATCTAGCAAAAAGATGGAGCCTATGAGAATAAGAATGTAACTGGCCGGATTCCGGAATTTGTTTTCCAGGCCCAAGGCCAGACCAATTACAATTAAAATCATTTCCCAACTGAAAACCCAGCCCGGAATATACACGCCTAATTTGCGCAGTAACCAAACCACGCCAAGTACCAGAATAATGCCTCCGGTAAAGAGGGCTTTGGTGTTTACATTTGATTTTGAGGATGCCATAGTCTTTAATTTTCAGCTAAAGTAGCGGCCAATTTAACCATCAAAAATAGCTTTGCGACCAACCGTACTCAATAGGTGGTTAAATGGTAGAAAAAGGTGGATGAATCGCGCATCACCTTTTATATAGCTTCCTGAAGATGCTGCCTTTACCGCTTTTGCAAGGGTAAGGATTGACTGCCAGCCGTGGTGCTTAGCTGCAATTGGTAATAACCGGGCGCAGCCCCTTCTAAGCTTAGGGAGAAATCTATAAGACCCTGGGGCATTTGCACAGGCGGCCAGGTTTTAACCACTTGCCCGTTAGCACTGATAAGCTTTACCTCTACGCTTTGATTTTTGAGGTTACCCAGTTGCACTGTTACGTTATCTACCGCTGGGTTAGGGTAAAGCCCGAATACCGTAAAGTTGCGTTCTTTGTGGCCTACCCAACGGTTCAGCGGTTGGGCTGGAGCCAGTACGTCCTGCACTGCTTTAGGACTGCTTTCTACCGCACCTTGTAAGTGATTGGCTCCGTTGAGTACCTTTATGGCTTGCTTAAAATTTTGGTTACCCGATGGGTTTAAAATGGGCGTAGTGTAATAATTGGCCTTGGCACTATCGGGTCTTACATCTAAAATGAAATACCCGTGCTGAATAACGTCTGCGTACTTTAAATGCGGGTTCGGGTTATTCCCCCCCAAAGCAGCCGGTAAGTTGGCATTCAACTGATTTTGAAAAATAGTAGCCTGAAGCAAATTGCTGTTCTCGTCAAAATTAGGAGAGGTAATGCTGTTGACCACAAACTCTACCGCTACAGAACCAGCCCCGTTTTGGGGATTGTAATTGGGAACCGGGGCGTAGTCATTCTGCTCGTCTACCACCGTATCGGCAAGGTCAAAAGCAAAGCTGCAGTGAAAATCACCACTCACAAAAATACTGTTGTTGATGGCGTTATTTTCCAGGTGGTTTAGCACGCGTAGCCGCTCAGCCGGGTATCCATCCCAAATGTCTAAAAACTGGCTTTCTATCTGTTGCGGAGTTTGTCCCACCGCAAAAGCCGACCAGCCCAATTGTAAAGGCGCAAAAACCACCTGATTGCCAATCACGCGCCAGCGGGCATTACTTTGGCTTAAGGCATTGGTAAACCAACTAAGCTGGGTGTTACCCAAAATTGTGCGAGCCGAATCGTACAAACTGGGATTGGTCACGTCATTAATCTGTTGATCACGCCCCTGCAGACGGGTATCCAGCATTATTAAGTCTACAAGATTTCCCCATTGAAACTGCCGGTAAATAGCGGTTGGGCTTTGCTCCCGTATAGGCAACCATTCATTAAAAACTTTTTGGGCGGCTGTTTTTCTTTGAGCCCAAGGGCCTTCCGTGCCAGGGTTATGCCCCTGCGCGCCATTTTCCCAGGCTTGGTTGGCACTTTCGTGATCATCCCAAATATTTATGAAGGCATGTTGTTGATGGACGGCCTGCAAATCAGGGTCTAAGCGGTACAGGCTGTAGCGGGCGCGGTACTGCCCGACTGAAACCGATTCAAAATTCTGGTGGGCACGGCCAGGCACTGTGTCGTCTACCAGGCCATGCGGATACTCATAAATATAATCGCCTAAATGCAACACCGCATCCAAGTCATTGCGCTGGGCTATTTGCTTAAAAGCATTGAAAAAGCCGGCCTCGTAATTATTGCAACTAGCTACCGCAAACTTTAGTCGCCCCACAGCGCCCACGGGCAAGGTTTTGGTTTTGCCGCGCAGCGAGTTTCGGCCGGCATGGCTAAACATGTAGTAATAAGTGCTACCCGGCTGCAAGCCTGTCACGTCTACCTTTATGGTAAAATCACGCGAAGAATCAGTGGTGAAACCCCCTTGCTGCACCATTTGCGTCATAGCCGTATCCAGTGCTACAAACCATTGCCCCCGCAAGGTGTCCCCCATTTGATGAGTGCTATCGGGCGTAAGCCGGGTCCAAATAATTACTTGATTGGCCAGAGGGTCGCCACTGGCTACACCGTGGTAAAAAGGTTTTAGGGTGGCATTATAAGCTACGGCTGCTTGCTGGGCGTGGTGGTTTTGGCGTAGTTGGCTGTGGCCGATGTAGCTTAGCAAAGCACAAGCAAAAAATAAATAATATTTCATTTGGCAATTATTGGTGCAAATATCTGCTCTTTTGGTGGGTTTAGCTTTAGCCAATTTTTGATTGGGCTAGTGGCTCGGGGTTAAAGAACCTGTGCCTTTATTCGACCCCGCTGGGGTCGTGTTTATTTCGTGTCATTTTCTATAAACATTTGAACCCCTCGGGTTCATAATCATCTTTTATCCTTTTGTATTTCAAATGAGGTACCCTTAAATGACATATTCGATATATCTCGAAGGGATTACACTACTATAGACGCAATTAACGATATGTGTATTAGACCCTGTTGGGATCCTCATCTTCTATGCAGTTTCACAATTATAAACATTTGAACCCCTGGGGTTCATACCTTCCTTTTTCCGTTGGGTTTCTGTAAAACGTGATTTTGATTATAACACCACACAATCCCAAAGGGATTACATGTTTATAGACATAAATGGCAATATGAGCGTTCGACCCCGTTGGGGTCGTGTTTATTTCGTGTTATTTTCTTTAGGCAATTGAACCCCTCGGGTTCATGGTCTTAATTTGCTTATTAGTATACATTAAGTCTTGTCTGTTATTAATCCCGAAGGGATTACATGCTTATAGAAACGGGCATTATTGCGTTGGTCGACCTGTAACCTCCCCTAAAACTCGGACTGGTTAAAACTATTTAAATTTAACCAGTAATTATGAAGAAGTCGAGATTTACAGAGAGCCAGATTGTTAACGCTATAAAACAGCATGAGTCTGGACGCAAAACAGAAGATCTATGCCGTGAGTA
>CAJXNI010000018.1 GCA_913057235.1 uncultured Bacteroidota bacterium | reverse complement strand
TAGGACTAAGGTGATTCGAAAACTTACCTATAGGCGCCATTGGCGATGGCCCTATGGCTTGAAGCGATTTTAGGAGGAGGTTTACGTTTTTATTTTCAGGCTTAGGCCGGTAGGGATTTTTTGCCAATAGATTTTTAAATTTCTGGTGAAGTTGTGTTTCGGCATAATCCCAATAGCACCAAAGAATAAGGCTGTCTTTTCTTTCTTCTTTTTCTACCACATCATACATCTCACCTTGGTATTCAAACTCGTCCTGTTCTTTCCAGTCAAGGCTTTCAGCTTCTGGCTTAGACCACCTGAATTCAATTAAATCATCTTTGGGTGTAGATCTAAGTAACGCTTTTTTTATGCTTTTTTTATGGGCGTATAGCTGAGTTTGATACTGCCAAAAAAGGCTGCCAAAAGGCGCTATAAAAATTAGGCTTATGCTAAGGGCCCAAAGGCTTTTCCATATTTTTGCCATACCGCTCACTAGAAGACAAAGATACAGGGCTGCAGGATTTATTGCTTATTCTCCTCCCGAACATTTTTAAGCCTTCTGCTTTGTAGCCAAGGCAAATGTATTTATGACAAACTCCAAACTTAGCCCGCTATGGGCTTGGATACTTTTCAGCCTTTTGGCCCTAACCTGGGGGAGCTCCTTTATACTCATGAAAAAAGGGCTGAGCACCTTTAGCTACACCCAAATTGGCTTAATTCGCATTAGCAGCGCCTGGATTTTCACCTCTATTATTGCCTTCAAGCATTTCAAGCAGATCAACTTTAAAAACTGGAAGGCCCTTCTGGCGGTGGGCCTATTTGGTAACGGAATTCCCTACATGCTTTTTCCTCTAGCCATAAAGTATTTAGATAGCTCATTGGTAGGGGTGCTCAACTCCATGGTGCCCCTTTTTACCCTCATTATTGGCCTTATTGCTTTTCAGGTTAGGGTAAAATGGCTGAGTGTGCTGGGCATTATTCTAGGTTTTTTAGGTGCTCTTTGGCTCTTACTACCCGATTTGAATTTTAATGCTCAGCGTTTGCAATACGGCTTAATACCCATGGCGGCCACGGTATGCTATGCCATTAGTATAAATGTAATCAATACCCGCCTGGTAAATTTAAGTTCCGTACCCATTACCCTCTTTAGCCTAACTGCGGTGGGGCCCTTTGCCCTGGCAGGTCTTTTTTCCACCAACTTTGTTAAGGCCATGCAAAGCGGCCCAGAGGCCGGCTTAAATTTGGTCTACATTTTAATTTTAGGCATAGTAGGCAGTAGCCTGGCCATCATTATTTTTAATATGCTCATAAAAGGAGCCGGCTCACTGTTTGCAGCAAGCGTTACCTATGCCATACCGGTGGTAGCGCTTTTTTGGGGCTGGGTAGACGGTGAAGCCATTGGCCTGTGGGGTGTTTTTGGGATGCTGGCAATTTTAGCGGGAGTTTATCTCATCAACTTAAGAGGTAGCCCCGCGAGCCGAATTCAAGAAAAATTAAAGAAAACCAAGAGTAGGTCATAATTAATTTGTGGTTCTTATTTTAGACGCAAAATTTTAGGTTTATGAAAAAGTTATGGGCGCTGGTTTTAGCTCTTTTTACTTTGGCAGGATGCGCAGAAATGAGTAGTGCCGAGCAGACTCTTTCTTTAGAGCTCACGGGTGAAATGCTTTTTAGTGGAGCCAATACCCTTTCTATGCAGGCCAACACCTCAGCCATTAGTTTGGCGGAAGGACTAAATATTGAAGCTGAAAAATTAGTCTCAGTGGGCGTGCTCGAAGCCATAATTGAACTAGATGCAGAACAAAAGCAAATTACGGAAAGTCTTTTGTTACAAATTGTAAGCGACCAAGAGGAAATGACCACTATAGGAACCCTTAGCCCTTTGCCTGAAGGCAATGCCTTCAGTTTAAATCTGGCCAATGAGATGGATCTCTTGCCTTACTTAAAAGATGAGGGAACCACCTGGGTTTTAGATCTCAATCTTAGCGAAGATTACATGGGCGAAATGATAGTGCCAGCCGAATTAAATTTAGTGATTAACTACCAGGAATAAATAGATATATTATGAAATACACATTAGCCCTTTTAGTAAGTGTTTTCTTTTTTAATCTTAGCCCGGCTCAAGATGAAGCCGATAAACTTGTGGGTGTTTGGCAACCTAGTGATGGCCGCAGTTATATAAAGATTGAAAAAATAGGAAGTAAGTTTTACGGCCGAATTGTTTGGCTGAAGGAGCCTAATGATGAAGACGGTAACCCACGAGTAGATGAGAATAACCCTGATGAGTCTTTACGCAGTACTCCCTTAAAGGGTTACCGTATTTTAAAAGACTTTGTGTACGATGAGGAGGAGAAAATTTGGAAAGACGGAACCATTTACGATCCTAAAAATGGAACTACCTACAATTGCAAAATTGAGCTGAAAGAAGAAAATAAAATTGAGGTGCGTGGTTTTGTGGGAACAGCGGTTTTCGGCCGCACAGATGTTTGGACTCGCTTGGTTAAAAAGAAGAAGTAGAACGTAGATCTTAGAGCTTATTTAACCGCATTTTACTAAATCAAAGGGAATGCCTAAACTACTCTGCCAATTAAAAAGCTAAACTTAAATAGCATTGCCCACAGGGCACTGGGTTTCTTTGTTTTTTTATCCTTTACAAGCTGCAGCAATTCAGAAGAAGATGCTTTTGCTCCAGAAAGGGAAGAATTTTATTGTCTTATAGACGGAGAGCCGTGGGAAGCTTCAGGGGCTCCTAATTTTCCTTTCTGTCAGCCGTTGACGACTTCTATAGACTATAATAGTCTCAGCGATCCACTCACCTTTCAGCTAACAGCAGTTGATTGCTTAACAGGAGATGTTTTTGAATTTTATATAGACAGTATTTCCAAGCCGGGAGTTTATTCAGTCACTCCTGGGAAGGTATTTGCTTCGTTTCAAGATGAAGAGGGTCAGAAGCTAGATAGCAATAATCTTTACTCCAGTCAGTATTATCGCTATCAATCGGTCTCTGGCGAAATAGTCATTACCGATTTTTCCGAAAATTTAATTATGAACAATACGTCTCACGGTGAAACCAAGAGGCCTGTATGGATTACCGGCAGATTTGATATGGTTTTTTTGAATCGTGCTCCCCGGGGTGAAAGAACTGTAATGGAGATATCTCAAGGTTATTTTGCTGCTACCTATCCCTGAGGTGTTAGAAAGAGAAAGGTTATTTCTTTGTTTCTAAAATAGAAGCCAACGGTAGGCTCTAATCTATTGGTAGTTTTGACTGCCGCTGGGCCAGTAGCACAAACTTATGGGCTTACATAACTAATACCTAAAAGAAAGTATGCAGGGTTGCCAAGCTCGTTTTCCATAAAGTAGCTTTCTTCATTGCCCCAAAATCTCAGGAAATCCCCTCCCTGATCTACATCATAGCTGTAATTAATACGATAGCCCGCTTCGGCTGTTAGCCAAAAGAAACCGGTAATAGCCCGATTAAAGCGCAGGCCAGCTCTAATTTCAGATCTGCGTAATTCAAAGTTGTCGCTATTAGCCAAGGCGGGTTGATTGAAGGCATCGCCCGCATTAGCTCTAAGATTATTTAGGTGGTAGGTGTTCCCAGTAACCTTAAAACCCAAGCCCAGTAAGCTTTGACTGTTAAAGCGATAGCGTAACATGGCGCGTGCAGGCAGCAAGGCTTCAATGCCCCATTTTTGGTTTTTAAAGGTGTGGTAATAATACACAATGGGTACATAATTTAAGGCACCCCCTAAGTACGTTCTAGAAAGGCCAAAGGCATACATCAAGCGATCGCTAGGTTTAAAGCCATACAGCAAGGCTGAGGAGTAGCGTAAGGTGTTAGCGGATTGGCTAAAATCACGGAAGTTATAATCGCCATTAAGGCTTAGGCCGGCTTGGCCCAATAGAAATCTTTTTTCATTGAGGGGCTTAAAAATGGTAAGCAGGGTGCTTGCGCTGCGCAAGGGATTGTCTTGTAGGCTTTGGGTTAAAGGGTGGGAAGTCTCACTATCAGAAAACTGATAGTGCTGCTCATCATATATTACATTTAAATTGATAAGAATATTATTGCGGCTTATTAAGGGAAAATTACCAATCAGGGTGAAGGCATGGGTGGCTTCTATGTTGTTGGTTTCTGCAATATTCCCCTCAAAATCATCAGCATTATAATTGCCCGCTGTAAAGGAGTGTGGGCCTTGATACATGTAATTGGCACCAATTAAGGAGGTAGGAGATTGCCCTAAAACTTTATTATTACAAAAGGCTTTGGCGGGAGGAGCGGCCAACTCAAATTCTGAAAAGTCAAAATCATCGGTAGCGCTGCTATCTTCTTGCGCATATAGAGTGGTGGTACAAAAAAGTAAAGCAAATAGTCTTTTAAGCATGCTGTATATTTTACATCGAATATAAAACAGAATTGGATAAGGAGGGCCCGCTTACAAAACAAAAAAGCCAGATTCTTGAGAGAATCTGGCTCTTTAATAGGGAGGATAATTTATTATTTGAAATCAGAAGTTTTCAACCCTGAGTTCACTTTAATTTCCTGCACGGTCATGGTTAATTTTTGCGGACCTTCAACCTTCATTTGCATGGGGAATTTTACCCCCTCTTTTTCCTCATAGTTGCTATAAACCTGGGCGGTAGTAACTTCACCTTGTGGGGTTTCTATGGTTGAAGCCTCCCTCAACTTGAGACCGGTCTCAGCCGAGTAGTACTGAGTGCTTACATCATCACCAGGACTGGTTACTTTTAATACGTAGGCCTTCTCACCGTCTAGCATTTCCATGCCTTCCAATTCTAAGGTATAGCCCAGCTCTTCGTACTTTCTTTCTACAAAAAATTCTCCGGCTGCTTTTAGTTGCTCCAGCTCTTCGCCTTCTAAGGTTTGCTCACCTTGCATACTGCTTACTTTTCCGGTTTTACCGTTATACACTTGCTTTTGCAGAACGCCCATACCGGAAAGGCTTAACTCATTGAAGAATAAATTAGGGCGCTTTCGCATAATGGTAGCAGAGGCCTCCATGCTAGGAGGCATACCGGCAATTTCAGCACTCATTTTCATGGTGATGTCTTTTACCTTGGCCAGCTTTTCTTCACCGCCAATGGCTTTGATGTAATCAGCAATTACGCTTTGGGCCGTAACTCCTTCAGGTACAGGCATAGAAGGCGCTTCCACCTCTTCCCCCTGGAAGTTATAGTATTGCACCGGACCGAAAGCTTCCAGCTTATCGCCAATTTCAGAGCCTTTACCTACCGCGGTAATAATCATGGCATCTGTTTTCATGTATTTCTGAGCTGCGGCCTGCACCTCTTCAGCGGTAAGCGCATCCATGCGGTTGAGGTAATTTTCGTAGTAATCTTCTGGTAAGTTGTAGCGAAGAATATTCAAGGCAAAAGAGGCCAGGGTTTGCGGGCTTTCTAAAGAGCGACCGAAAGAACCGGCAATGTAGTTTTTAGCCGCCCTCAAGTCTTCTTCACTAACGGGCTCATCGCGCAAGCGGTTAAACTCGTAGAGAAACTCGGTAATGGCACTATCGGTTACTTCGTTGCGTACACTGGCGTTTGCGCTGAATTCGCCTATCAGTCGGTCATCGTCATAGCTTGAGTAGGCACCGTAGGTGTAACCTTTGTCTTCGCGGATGTTCTGGAACAAACGACCCAAAGAACCGCCTCCTAAGATTTGATTGGCCAAAGCTAATTTTACAATATCGGGATCACCAGGTTTCAAATCTATGGTGTTACCCAGGCGAAGCACCGTTTGAGAAGAGTTGCTACGGTTAATCACATTCACCATTTTACCGGTGGGCTGGGGGGGAGCCGGGTATTTATGGGTAGGCACTTCTTTGCGCTCCCAGTCTCCAAAGTATTCTTTCACCAGCTTCTTAGCCTTACGGGCTTTTATGTCGCCCACCACGGCAATGTAGGTGCGGTTAGGCGCCCAGTAGGTGTTGTAGAAATTTCGGCAGTCATCTACCGTAATGTTATCCAGGGTCTCTTCCGTTAGTAATTCACCATAAGGATGGTTTTGGCCATAAACGGTAGCATTGAAAAGGCGGCTGGAAAGTGCATCGGGGTCATCTTTAGAACTTTCAATACCCGACTTTTGCTGCTTCATGAGCTTGTCAAACTCTTCCTGTGGGAAGGAGGGGTTCAGAGCCACATCGGCCATTAGAGCCATGAGTTTCTCAGAGTATTTACTTAATCCGCTAGCGTAAACCAGTGAAGATCCGGTGAATAAGCTGGCGCCCATAAAGTCAATCTCCTCATCAAGTTCATCTTTTGTACGGTTATTGGTGCCTTGGCGCAAGAGTGAACCGGCCATGGAAACATACCCCGCTTTTTCCCCCTCTAAAATAGGGTCTACGTCTACAAGCATGCGAAAGGTAACTCTCGGCAATTTATCATTGCTTACTACCACTAGGGTAATGCCGTTGTCAAGTTCATACACTTTGTACTTGCCAAAATCCAAAGGCTCTGCGGGTGCGGCCTCAGGGCGCACGCTTCGGTCTAGCTGGGCAAAGCTGCTAGCGGCAAATACGGCTGCTAAAAGGGTTAAAAATATCTTTTTCATTGTTTGGGCTATGTTTTAAGATTCGCTTTTGGGTAAGTAATACAATACTACACGGTTGCTGGGAACCAAATATTTTTTCGCTATTTGTTGCAGGTATTCGGGCGTAATTTCACGATACTTTTCAATTTCAGTATTTATAAGGTCTGCATCTCCAAAATACACGTGGTAGTTGGCTAAGCTTTCTGCTATGCCGGCCATACGACCGTTAGAAGACACAAAATCATTCTCAAGTTGATTGAGTACTTTTTGATATTCGTCCTCGCTAATTTTTTCTTCCCTCACTTTTGCAATTTCAGCATCCATGGCAGCAGAAAGAGCGATAGCTTCTACGCCCTGAGTAACAATGCCATAATTGATGAACAAACCGGCCATCTCAAAACTGAACGGGAAGGCCGCCACGGCCACGCCTAATTGTTCTTCATCTACAATTTTCTTGTACATTCTAGAGCTTTGCCCATCTGATAAAACATTAGAAAGCATGTCCAGTGCGTAGGCTTCTTTGGTTCCTTGAGCAGGGGTGCGGTAACCAATAAATACCCCTGGTAACTGAATGTTATCGTATACTGTATCTACTACCTCTTGGGTTAAGGCAGGCGGTTCTTCTGTAGGTCTGGGGATTTCTCTGGTGCCAGCCGGAATACCTCCAAAATACTTTTGAATCATTTCCAAAGTCTCATCAGGATCAATATCTCCTGCAATGGAAAGTGTAGCATTGTTAGGCACATAAAAGACTCCGTAAAAATCCTCAAAGTCAGAATACTCAGCGGCATTTAAATCGGCCATGGTGCCAATGGGTGGTATTTCATAGTAGCTACCCGGAAATGCCTTGGCAAAAATCTCTTCCTGGAATGATCCGTAGGGTTGGTTGTCAATACGCAGGCGTTTTTCTTCTTTCACCACTTCACGCTGTGTTTCCACTCCGGTAGAATCAACTGTGGCTTGCAGCATACGCTCACTTTCCAGCCAAAGGCCTAACTCTAACTGGTTAGAAGGTAAAATTTCATAATAAAATGTACGGTCAAACGAAGTATTGGCGTTAAGCGCACCTCCGTTAGCCTGAACAATTTTCATGTACTCTCCACGCTCAATATTAGGTGAGCCTTCAAACATCAGGTGTTCAAAAAAGTGGGCAAAACCGGTACGGCCTTCTACCTCATTTTTACTACCTACGTGGTATAAAACACTAACCGCAACAATAGGAGTGCTGTGGTCTTCATGCAAAATAACATGCAAGCCATTATCAAGCGTGTGCTCTTCAAATTCAATGTTGGTTTGAGCGGTGCTCCAACCTAAGGTTCCGGTAATTAAGAGACCCGTGAACAGTTTTTTCATAAGTGAAACAGATTTCTGATTGTTATAACAAATCCAAGAATAGCGCTCAAAAGTAAAAAATAAAGGCGCATACACCTAAATAAATCACTGGCCTACGCTAAAAGCCATCAGGCTTAAAGCCGATGGCGAACCAGGGGGTTAAGCAATGAAGGATTTTTAGATTAGTACCTTTGCCTTCATTATCAGAAGAATGAGCCCGGGACAGTCTTCATAAAGTGGTGTCAATATATTAACAGAAGGGTGGCGGTAAAAAGGTTTTAATTATTACATTTGCAGCCCCAAAAAAAAAATTATGTACGCGATTGTAGAGATAGCAGGGCATCAGTACAAAGTACGCAAAGACCAAAAGCTTTACGTAAATCGTTTGGAAGGTAAAGAGGGTTCAAAAGTTTCTTTTGACAAAGTTTTACTAACCGACAATGATGGTAAGGTAGAAGTTGGCGCCCCGGTTATAAGCGGCATCAAAGTAGATGCTAAAATTGTAGAGCACCTAAAGGCTGATAAGGTAATGGTGTTCAAGAAAAAGCGCAGAAAAGGTTACCAAAAATTAAATGGTCACCGCCAGTACATCACGCTTTTAGAAATAACAGGTGTAGGCAAAGGTGCAGCTAAAAAGTCGGCAGCCAAAAAAGCGGAGGACAAAGCGGCCAAAGAAGAAGCGCCTAAAAAAGCAGCCCCTAAAAAAGCAGTAAAAGCCGAAACTAAAAAAGCCGCTCCTAAGACTGCTAAAAAGAAAACGGCTGCTAAAAAAGAAACGGCTGCTAAAAAAGAAACGGCTGCTAAAAAAGAAACGGCTGCTAAAAAAGAAACGGCTGCTAAAAAAGAAGATAAGAAATCATAAATCCGATAAGACATGGCTCACAAAAAAGGTGTAGGTAGTTCTAAGAACGGAAGAGAATCAGAAAGTAAACGCTTAGGCGTGAAAATATTTGGAGGCCAGCAGGCCATTGCCGGTAACATTATCGTTCGTCAGCGGGGAACCAAGCACAACCCTGGTGAAAATGTTGGAATCGGTAAAGACCATACTTTATACGCTACAGCGGATGGAACCGTGGTTTTTCAAAGACGCAAAGGCAACAAGTCATTTGTTTCTGTAAAACCGGCTGAGCAAGAAGCCTAAAATTTAGACTTTTCATTCAAGAGCCCAGCACTTTTTTAGTGGTGGGCTTTTCCTGTTTACAACAGGTGCTGTTCACACACAAAAGGACCGCTTTAGATCCTCAGGGTAAAACCTGCAAAAGCCACGCTAATTGCTACCTTCGTAGCCCCAAAGAACACATCTATGCTTCAGATAAATTACCTCCGTGAAAACCGAGAAAAGGCCATTGATGGATTGGCCAAACGCGGACTGGATGCGCAACAGACTATTGACGATATTTTAACCTTGGATGAGCAGCGCAGGCAGGCGCAAACCGACTTGGACAGCACTCTGGCGCAAAGCAATAAAATTAGTAAAGAGATTGGCGAACTCTTTAAGCAAGGGCGAAAAGAAGAGGCCCTTAAGCTTAAGGAGAAAACCGTAAGCTTAAAAGTGCGCAGCAAAGATTTGCAGCAAGAAATGGAGCAAAAAATGCATGCGCTGGAAAATCTGCTGTTAAGCTTGCCCAACGTGCCCAACCCCTTGGTAAAGGCGGGTAAATCTGAGGCCGATAACGAAGAGGTAAAACAGGTAGGTGCTATACCTAGCTTAGACGATAAAGCGCGCCCGCACTGGGAAATTGCCGAAGATCTAAACCTGATCAAATTTGATTTAGGGGTAAAAATTACGGGGGCTGGTTTCCCCGTGTACCAAGGTAAAGGCGCCCGATTGCAAAGAGCACTTATCAACTTCTTTTTAGATGAAAACCAAAAAGCCGGTTTTCAGGAATTTATTCCTCCTCACTTTGTAAATGAAGCTTCGGCTTACGGTACCGGGCAACTTCCCGATAAGGAAGGACAGATGTACCACATTGAAAAAGACGGACTTTACGCCATACCCACCGCTGAGGTGCCCATTACCAATATTTTTAGAGATGAAATATTAGAAGGCGATCAACTGCCGATTAAATGCACGGCCTATACGCCTTGTTTTAGAAGAGAAGCGGGAAGTTATGGCAAGGATGTACGGGGTTTAAATCGTTTGCACCAGTTTGATAAGGTAGAAGTAGTGGCCCTCACCAAGCCAGAAGATAGCTATGAAATGCTAGACGGAATGGTGGTTCATGTAGAGAAAATCTTACAAAAATTAGATTTGCCGTACCGCATTTTGCGCTTATGCGGAGGAGACACGGGCTTTACCTCGGCCATTACCTATGATTTTGAAGTGTGGAGCGCGGCCCAAAAACGCTGGTTGGAAGTAAGCTCTGTTTCTAACTTTGAAACGTTCCAAACCAACCGCATGAAAATTCGTTTCAGAAATCAAGAGCGGAAAACAGAGCTATTGCATAGCTTAAACGGCTCTGCTTTGGCGCTGCCTCGCATTGTAGCCGCTTTACTAGAAAATCATCAAACCGAAGATGGGGTAGCCATACCCCAGGCTTTACAGGCGTATACCGGATTTGATAAAATTGAAAAATAGTATGCAAAGAATTATCTTTTTTTTATCCATAGTAGCTCTCTCTTGGGCCTGTGAAAGTCCTTTAAGCCAAACTCAGCAAGCGCAGGTAAATCAAATTGACACGCTCTTGTATGTGTCAGACTCTTTGTACAAAGCTATGGATCAAGTGAACGATTCACTTTTGGCAAAAGACCTCCCGGTGGTAGAAGATCTTTACAAAACCATTGCTCAGGCCAATCCAGATTCAGCCGATAAACGTTTCTGGGTGCAGGAAGTAAACCGGTTGGAGCTAATCTATTCTTCGTACAACAAGTTTTTAAGAGATAAAGACGCTATTAAAGAAAAGCTCGCGTTAAGCACTAAGCAGCTTGAAACTTTACGGAATAGTGTGGTAGACGGGAAACTGGATTCAGCCCAAATAGCAGATTATCTGGAAGATGAAGCCCAGGCCTTGGCCGAAGTACATTTGAAGTTTAACAAAAGACAGCCCGGGGTAGTGGTTGCACAGGGCCTGTGGGATACAACCCGAGTGCACTTTGAGAACATGGCTCAACAAATACAAAGTAAAAAGCGCTAGGCTTCCGCTTTGAGAGTGGCCTGCATTTTAAATACTCTAAATGGCTAAAAGCATAGTTTGTATCGCTAGTTTCTGTTTAGCACTTCTGCTGGCTGTTCCGGCCTATACGCAGCCTACCGAAACAAATGCCATGGCTTTGGCTCAGCAGTACTTTGCTCAGGAAGAGTATGAAAAAGCCCTTGATCAGGTAGATGATCTTTTGGATGCTTATCGTTCGCAGCCCGCTTACCAGCTTGCCCTAGATTGTTATTTAGCCCTAAATGATTTTAAAGCAGCCGAACGCCTGGCCGAACGCTGGGCGAAAAAACGCCCAAACCAACGCCATATTCATGAGGTAGATCTGATTTTTCTCTATCAGCAGCAGCAAGAAACTGACGAGGTAGAGGAACTAATGGAGACTATTTTGGAGCGAATCCGTCAAAATCCCTCTTTGGCCTACATGTACGGAAAGCAATTTAGTGACCGGGGCTTTCCTAAGCAGGCACTGGAAGTGTACCTCAAGGCAGAGGAGCAAAACAATCGCATGAATTTTGACTATCAGAAAGCGCTGTTGTACGGTGAGCTAGGTGATATTCAAAAGATGTACACCATGTACGTGGCCTTGCTTGAGCGCTCAGGTAGCTATTTAAATACGGTTAAAATCTTACTTACCCGCGCTTTAAACAATCAAGGTGATGATGAAAACATAACCTACTTGCAGGAACTATTGGTGCAAAAAATACAAGCCGGAGGCCCCCCCGTGCTCAATGAATTGTTGATTCACCTTTTTGTAGAACAGGAAAATTTTAGCGGGGCCTTCACCCAGTTAAGGGCTTTGTACAGCCGCAATAAAGTTTCTATGAGTGAAATTCTGCGCTTAGCGCGGATAGCTGCCAAGAATGAAGACTACCGCCTGGCACAACGTATTTATGATTACGTATTGGATAAAGACCGGGAGGGTCTGCTTAAAGGAGAGGCTACCCTAGGATTCTTGAGCGCCAAGCGTCAAATTTTGGAGGCCGATACCACTACCCAAAAGAAGGAATGGCAAGACTTAGCCCAGGCGTATGAAAGCGCTCGGCAAGCTTTTTTAGGCACCAATGAGTTAGCCCCACTTACCCAAAGTTTGGCAGAGATTTACGCGTACCGATTGGGCAAAGCAGATACCGCAGAACAACTACTGCGAGGCCTTTTTACCAAAGGTTATTTGCCTAAAGAAGCAATAGCCCAAAGTCAAATTCAATTAGCTGATTTGCTGCTGTACCGCGGCAACCGCTGGGACGCAATTATTTTCTACAAAAAGGCAGAAAAAGATCTGGAACAATCTACCCTGGGGCAAGAAGCCAAATTTAAGCGCGCGCGGGCTGCCTACTTTGTAGGTGATTTTGATTGGGCCCAAAGTATTTTTGACGTATTAAAGCAAAGCACTTCAAAAACCATTGCTAATGATGCCATGCGTTATGCGCTTTTAATTGGTGATAACATGGCTCTGGACACTAACACCGCGGCCATGGAGGCCTATGCCAAGGCAGATTTATACCACTACCAAGGCCAGGAAGATTCAGCGCTGTTTATTTTAGAACGCATGCTCATCGGTTTCCCGGATCACCCCATTTTAGATGAGACCCTTTTATTGCAAGGCGACATTTTGTATCAAAAACAAAACTTTTCGGCTGCGGAGCAAGCCTGGCAAACAATTTTAGAGCAGCACCGAGACGATATTTTAGCCGATGATGCGCTTAACCGCCTGGCCGCCCTACACTTAAAGGTGTACGGTAATAAAGAGCGGGCCATGGAACTGTATCAGCAATTATTCACTGAGTTTGTAGATAGCTTTTACGCCTCAGAGGCGCGTAAAACCTACCGAAAATTACGAGGAGACACCCTAAATTAGACCGACCATGTACATTTACAATGTTACCGTAAATATTGAAGAAGACGTGCACCTAAACTGGTTGCAGTGGATGAAAGAAACCCACATTCCGGATGTGATGAGCACCAAGCTTTTTAAAGGCAGCAAAATATTTCAGGTAATGGTAGATGAGCAGCAAGGCATAACCTACTCTATCCAGTACACGGTAAAAGACCTGGAAACTTTGCGCTTGTATCAAGAGGTGTATGCACCTAAGCTTCAAAAAGAGCACACCGAAAAGTTTAAAGATAAGTTTGTGGCCTTCCGCACCATTTTAAGGGAAGAGCATGAGCATTAAAACCCATGCCAGATAGTACTTCATCGCCTAAACTTACCCCCTCGCAAGCCCGTGGTAAAATTGAGTATTACTGTGCTTACCGCGAAAGGAGTCAAGTGGAAGTGCGCGATAAACTTTACCAGTATGGACTAACCCCACCGGAGGTAGAGCAGCTAATTGCCGAATTAATTGAAGGGAATTTCTTGAATGAAGAACGCTTTGCATGTGCTTACGTACGGGGTAAGTTTGAGCAAAAAAAATGGGGACGATTAAAAATAAGCCAAGGTCTTTACCGGCATAAAATTAGTCCTTACCTACTTAAAAAAGCCTTTGCCCAAATTGATGCGCAAGACTACCAACAAACCCTCAGTGCTATTTTAGTTAAAAAATGGCGCAGTCTTAAGGTGGGGAATAGCTTTCAAAAAAAAGGTAGGGTGGCGGCCTATGCCATCAGTCGTGGTTTTGAAAGTGATTTGGTTTGGGACGAACTGACAAACCTTTACCCAGATTAGGACCTTGTAAGCAGCTACTCGTCTTTAAACCGCTCCATAAACTCCTCGGCTTTGTCAACCATTTCGCGGCTACCGCAAAAGAAAGGCACTCTTTGGTGCAGCTCTGTAGGGTCAATATCTAAAATGCGCGTGAAGCCGTCTGAAGCTTTACCGCCTGCCTGCTCAATTAAAAATGCCATGGGATTACACTCGTACAAAAGGCGCAGTTTGCCGTTGGGGGCCTTGGTACCACGGGGGTAAATGTAAATACCGCCTTTGAGTAAATTACGGTGGAAATCGGCCACTAAAGAGCCAATGTAGCGGCTGGTTAAAGGGCGGTTGGTGGCAGGGTCTAGCTCTTGACACCACTTAATGTATTGTTTCACACCCTCAGGCATATGTACGTAGTTCCCTTCATTTATGCTGTAGATTTTACCCTGGGGTTTCACCGTCATTTTAGGATGACTTAAAAAGAAGGAACCTATACCCGGGTCGTAGGTAAATGCGTTTACACCATTTCCGGTGGTGTAAACCAGCATGGTAGAAGTGCCGTACACCAAATAGCCGGCCGCCACCTGTTTGTTTCCAGGTTGCAAAAAGTCTTCCAGTTGAACTGGGGTACCTGGCTCACTTACTCTGCGGTAAATACTAAAAATGGTACCGACTGATACGTTTACATCAATATTAGAACTGCCGTCCAGCGGGTCAATCAGCACCACGTACTTTGATTCTTTGTGAATTTCATCATTAAACTCCACAAAGTCTTCCATTTCTTCAGAGCCCAGCCCGCAAATTTCGCCTCGGTTACGCAAGGTGCTAATAAACATATCATTAGCCAGTAAGTCTAATTTTTGCTGCTGCTCACCTTGTACATTTTCATCACCACTGGAGCCCAATATATTGGCCAGGCCTGCTTTATTAATTTCTTGGTTCACCATCTTCCCAGCCAAACGTATGGAGCTGAGCAGAGCACTTAACTCTCCCTTGGCATAAGGAAAGTCTTTTTGGTTTTCAATAATAAATTCGCCTAAAGTAGTGTGTCTTTGCATCACAAGTAGAGTAGATTAGAGGGTTAAAATTAGGGCATTGCTATAAAAAAGCGGCCCATTTGGCCGCTGGATTAATTCTAAAGTTTTTTAAGTGCTTTCAGGGTTTGCCGCAATTCAGCTTCGTTTTCAATCACCAGCGTAAAGCGCTTACCGGCTTTAAGGTTTATCTCCAAGCCTTTTTTTCCGCCCAGGTTAAAAACGGTTCCGTGATTTTTACTTATCCGGTAACCATAGCCCACAAAACCTACGTTAACCAAACGAACGTTTTTAATGTCGGTCCATAAAAACTGGTGTTTCCCAAAAAGGCTAAAATTCACAAAAATGCCTCGGCTGTTTACTTTTATTCCCAGCTGAAGCACCATCAAAGTGATGACCACCGCCACAACCAGAGCCAGGGTCCAACCCAGTGCGGTATTGCTCATGGGGTGCTCACCCACCGTCTTACCTAAAAAAACCTGCTGTAGAAAAACGTAAATGAAAAAAAACAGAATACCCAGTACAGGTAGCCAAATCCACCATTTGGTCAATCTTTTGTGCTCTTCAAATACCTTCTCCAATAGCTTGTTTTTTTAAGGCTTTCGCCCGAAAGGGTTTGATTAAATTTGTGCGCAATTTAAAATTAAAGCATGCAATTAACAGAAAACGCCCTTAAAATTGATGGGCTAAGCTTGGAAGCAATTGCCAATGAATTTGGCACCCCCCTGTATGTGTACGAAACCGCTAAAATGGAAGCACAGTATAAACGCTTGCAAAAGGCGTTCAAGGGAACCAAGCTCAAGATTAATTATGCGTGCAAGGCCCTTACCAACTTAAATGTGCTAAGGTTTTTCCAGCAACTAGGTAGCGGATTAGATACCGTTTCTATTCAGGAAGTACAGTTAGGACTAAAGGCTGGTTTTAAGCCAGAAGATATTATGTACACCCCCAACGGAGTTTCTATTGACGAAATCAAAAAGGCGGTAGAATTGGGGGTGCGAGTGAATATTGATAACCTGAGCATTCTGGAACAATTTGGCTCCATTTATGGCGGCAGTTATCCGGTGTGTGTGCGCATGAATCCCCATATAATGGCTGGTGGAAATGCCAAAATTTCGGTGGGGCATATAGACTCTAAATTTGGCATAAGCATACACCAGGTGCGGCATTTAGAGCGTTTAGTGAAGAGCTTAAACATTCACGTAGAAGGCGTGCACATGCACACTGGTAGTGATATTTTAGATGTAGATACCTTTTTAACCGGGGCCGAACTTTTACTGGAAGTGGCGCACAAGTTTGACGCTTTGCAGTATATAGATTTTGGCAGTGGTTTTAAAGTAGCCTATCAGCCCAATGACATTGAAACCAACGTAGAGGAACTAGGCGAAAAAATGAGTGCGCTTTTTAAGCAATTCTGCCAAGACTACGGACGTGAGCTGAAAATTGAGTTTGAACCCGGCAAGTTTTTGGTGAGTGAGGCCGGCTACTTTTTATGCAAGGTAAACGGTCTTAAGCAAACCACCGCTACGGTTTTTGCTCAGGTAGACACGGGCATGAATCACCTCATTAGACCCATGCTCTATGATGCGCACCATGAAATCGTAAACATCAGCAACCCGGCAGGCCGTAAGCGCGTGTACAGCGTGGTAGGCTACATTTGTGAAACCGACACCTTTGCCAATGACCGCCAGCTTTCCGAAATCCGCGAAGGCGATATTTTGGCCTTTAAAAATGCCGGAGCCTATTGCTACACCATGAGCAACAACTACAACAGCCGTTACCGGCCGGCCGAGGTTTTGGTGCACAAAGGAAAAGCGCACTTAATTACCAAACGCGAAACACTGGAAGACATTACCCGCAACCAGTTGGAAATAAAGCTATGAAACCCAACTACACCATTCGCTTAGGCCGTAAAGAAGATCTACCGGCCGTGATGCAGCTTATTCAAGATTTGGCCGAGTTTGAGAAGGCCCCCGAGGAAGTGGAGAACAACGTCCAGCAATTGGAACAAGACTGGCACCGGCACGGCAGTTTTCAGTTTTTGGTGGCTGTGGCCGATGAGGAAGTGATCGGCATGAGCCTTTACTATCCGCGCTACTCAACTTGGAAGGGACGCTGCTATTACCTGGAAGATTTATACGTAAAACCAGCCTTTAGAGGTTTGGGAATTGGTTTGGCCCTAATTAAGGCTACAGCCGATGAGGCCCGCAAAGCTGGTGCTATCCGTTTAGATTGGCAGGTGCTGGACTGGAACGAGGGTGCCGTTCAATTTTATGAGAATTTAGGCGCAAAAGTGGAGAAGGAGTGGTGGAACTGCAAGTGGAGGCTGAGGCTCCAGTAGCCGCAGTTAATTCTAGGGTGCATGCCGGATAAGAATGTGAAAATAGCAGTGATTGGCGGAGGGGCGGCCGGTTACTTTTCGGCTATTGAGGCGGCTACTCGTGGGGCTCAAGTTACCATTTTTGAGAAGTCAGCTAAAGTTTTAAGCAAGGTGAAAATCAGCGGAGGCGGCCGTTGTAATGTTACGCACGCTTGTGAGTACCCTAGCCAGCTGGTTAAAAACTATCCCAGAGGCGGTACAAAGCTGAAAGCAGCTTTCAGCCAGTTTAGTGTTTCAGAGACTATTGCGTGGTTTAAAAACAAAGGGGTAGCCCTAAAAACCGAGGCTGATGGACGCATGTTCCCAACTACTGACAGCTCTCAAACCATTATTGATACCCTGGCTAAAGCCGCTCAAGAGGGTGGAGTGCAAGTAAAGCTTCGCACGGAAGTGCAAAGAATTACCCCAGAAGCAAAGGGCGGTTTTCAATTGCAAATCAAAGGAGACCAAACGGCCCATTTCTTCCACAAGGTTATTATTTGTACCGGAGGAAATTCAAAAGAGAAAGCGTACCACTGGTTGCAAGATTTGGACTTGAAGGTACAAAGGCCTATTCCCTCACTGTTCACGTTTAACGTACCGGATTCAGACGTAAAGGATTTGCAAGGTCTTTCGGTGCCGCAGGCTACTGTCCAAGTGCCGGGCACTGCTTGGCGGCAAAGTGGCCCCTTGCTGATAACGCATTGGGGTTTTTCGGCTCCAGCCGTCATCAAGCTCTCGGCCTGGCAGGCCATTGATTTTTTTGAGCGCAGCTACCAGTTCCCCATTCTCATTAATTGGCTGGGTAAAGATGAAGAAACGGTACGGGCCCAGCTGATAGACATTCAGCAAGGAGAGGCCAAAAAGCAGGTGAGTAGCAAGGGTCAGTTCGGCCTGCCCCAAAGGCTATGGCAGCGCCTGTGCGAAAAGGCAGGTATACCCTTAGCTCTGCGCTATGCCGATTTAAGTAAGAAGCAACGCAATCGCCTAATTGAAAACTTAGTACGCTGCCCTTACAGCGTAAATGGCAAAACCACCTTTAAAGAAGAGTTTGTGACCTGCGGTGGGGTAGACCTTAGCGAGGTAAATCTTAAGACTTTTGAAAGTAAAAAATGGCCGGGGCTTTTCCTGGCCGGGGAGGTGCTTAATGTTGATGGAGTAACCGGAGGCTTCAACTTTCAGCACGCCTGGACCAGTGGCTTCTTGGCCGGGCAGGCTGCGGCAGAAGCAGGGTAGGGAGCGCCTCGTAACAATCATCGCGCTAAGCGGGTCTTCTTAAAAAATTTTAACATCCTATTGGAACCTTGATTAGGGTGTTCAAGAAAAAACTTGCTTTTTCAAAAAATAAAAATACTTTTGCCGAGTAAAGTAATGCTATACCTAAAGAAAGTATGTCGCAAAGCAAGTATGCTTTTACTTTAAACAGTGGCTTGTATCTAAAAGACCCTTTGAGTTCTGATTTAGGGCAGGCTATTTTGCAAAAAGGGGTACCCTTATTTTTGGAGTTGGGCTATGAAGGCTTAACGGCCAAAAAGCTGGCGGTTGAAGCCCAAACCACCGAAGCCACGGTCTACAAATATTTTAAGAACAAGCACCGCTTGTTGCAGTATTACTTTCAATTGTACTGGGTGTGGCTGGAGCAGCAGATCAAAGTTTTCACCGCCATTATTGACACGCCAGAAGATAAGCTTTTAAAGGCAGTGGGTATTATTTGTGATATTCCTACCGTAGCGGCAGACCCTGGCGTGGTGTCTAAAGAAGACCTGCGCAGCTTAGTGGTAGCAGAGGGTTCCAAGGCCTATTTAAGTACGCAAGTAGATGATGATAATGCCAAGAAGCTTTTTGCTCCTTACAAGAATTTGGCCCACCATCTGGGGCAACTCATTCAAAATGTACAGCCCCAGGAAAAATATCCACTGGCCTTAGCTACCACCATCATTGAAATGTCACACTCTTTAGAGTTTTATAAAAACCACCTGCCCGCCCTCACCGATTTTAAAGCTGGGCAAGACAAGGTGGCCATCAAAGATTTTTTAATAACCCTAATAAGCAATTCTCTTAATCTAAAAAGCCAAAAATGAGCAAGACTAGAATTACTGTTGCCAAAGGAGATGGCATTGGTCCTGAAATTATGGACGCCACCCTGCGTATTTTAGAAGCGGCCGGAGCCGAGCTGGAATACGATTACATTGACATAGGTGAAAAAGTGTACCTCAGTGGTAACACGGCTGGTATTACCCCAGAGAGCTGGGATACCTTGCGCAAGAACAAGATTTTCTTGAAAGCACCCATCACCACCCCTCAGGGCGGAGGCTACAAAAGTTTGAATGTAACCATTCGCAAATCTTTAGGTCTTTTTGCCAACGTGCGTCCTTGCAAAAGCCACGCGCCTTTCATTGAGTCTAAGCACCCCATGATGGATACGGTTATTGTGCGTGAAAACGAAGAGGATTTGTATGCCGGAATTGAGCACCGCCAAACTACGGATGTGTACCAATGCTTGAAGCTAGTGAGCATCCCGGGAACCCGAAAAATTATCCGTTATGCTTTTGAGTACGCCAAGGTGTACGGCCGTAAAAAGGTAACCTGCATGGTTAAGGATAATATCATGAAAATTACCGATGGCCTTTACAGTGAAGTGTTCCGTGAAATTGCCGCAGAGTATCCTGAAATTGAATCAGAGTTGCGCATTATTGACATAGGCGCGGCTTTATTAGCCGATCACCCCGAGATGTTTGACGTGGTGGTGACCCTAAACCTTTACGGTGACATTATTTCTGACATTGCCGCTCAAATTACTGGATCGGTTGGTTTAGGGGGTTCTTCAAACATCGGTAAGGGCTTTGCCATGTTTGAGGCCGTGCATGGTTCTGCGCCCGATATTTCCGGCAAGGATATGGCCAACCCCAGCGGCTTGCTTTCAGGTGCCATTTTAATGTTAGAGCACTTGGGTCAGTTAAAGGCAGCTGAAAAAATTTCCAACGCCTGGCGTAAAACCATTGAAGAAGGTATTCATACCGCAGATATTTACAACCAAGCTACCAGCAAACAAAAAGTTGGCACCAAGGCTTTTGCCGATGCCATTATTGAGCGTTTGGGTCAACGCCCTAATCAGTTTGCACCGGTAGAAATGAACGTAGATCGTTTTCGCCCTATTGAGGTAGAAGAATACACCCGCCCCAAAGCAGAAAAAGTACTCATGGGTTCCGATTTGTTTATTGACGATCCCGAGATTTCAGCTGATGGATTAGGCGAGAAGCTTTCGGCACTAGCCGGCCCCGATTTAAAGCTGAAAATGATTACCAACCGGGGCGTTAAGGTGTACCCTGATGGTTTACCCGAAACCTTCTGTACGGACCACTGGCGTTGTCGCTTTGTGCACAAAGACAACCCAAAAGATGTAAAGCAAATGAAGCCGGTAGAAAAAGGCGCTATTCCTGCTTTAATGAGCAAGCTCTTAGAGTCTGGAGTAGATGTGGTGAAGACCGAAAACCTCTACTACTTTGATGGGGAGCTTGGCTTTTCACTAGGTCAGGGAGAGTAAGCTACCCGCATGAATTTTCAATTAATCATAGAAAACCTCCTAAGCCCGCCCATCCTCTTCTTTTTGGGCGGGCTTTTGGCGGTTGCGGTGCGCTCCGATTTGGAAATACCGCGGGATGTAGCCAAGTTTTTATCACTCTTTCTGCTTTTTTCCATCGGTTTAAAAGGGGGGGTAGAACTCTCTCATGGTGATGATCTGGCCGAAATGATCGTTCCCCTGGGCTTGGCTGTAGCATTTGCCGTGGTGGTGCCTTTTTACACCTTCTACATTTTAAAACGCAAAACCGATGTATACAACGCAGGTGCCATTGCTGCCACCTATGGCTCCGTGAGCGCGGTAACTTTTGTAACAGCCGTTTCATTCTTGCAAGAGGCGGGCATTGATTTTGGCGGGCACATGATTGCCGCCTTGGCCATTATGGAGTCACCAGCCATTATCGTGGGGGTTATTCTTACAGGCCATGCGCAAGAAAAAGGCAAAGGCAAGAAAAACCTCAAAAGTGTTTTACACGAGGCCTTTACCAATGGATCTGTGTTTGTAATCTTACTAAGTTTAATTATTGGCTTGGTAATTTCTGATAAGCAGTATGCCGGGGTAGCCCCTTTTAGTGAAAACCTCTTTAAAGGTATTCTCAGTCTTTTTATGCTGGATATGGGCCTTTTAGCTGGTAAGCGTATCTCTGGCCTTAAAAGCCACGGCTTGTTTTTCACCCTTTTTGGCATAGGGGTTCCGCTTCTGAATGCTGGTGTTTGCATGCTTATTTGTGCTTGGGCAGGCGTAAGTTTTGGTAATGCCTTCTTACTAACCATTTTAGCGGCCAGTGCCAGCTACATTGCGGTGCCAGCTGCTATGCGTATAGCCGTACCGCAGGCCAATCCTGGTATTTATGTGCCCATGTCATTAGGTATTACTTTCCCTTTAAACATTATCATTGGCATCCCTATGTACTATAGTATTTTACAGCAACTTTATTAAGCTATGGATTTTCTAAAACGCGTGGAAATTGTGGTTCCGCACCCTAAAACTGAGAAAATGATTGCCCTTCTAGAAAAAGCTAAGGTAGAAGGCTATACGGTCATTGAAAAAGTGAGAGGAAAAGGAAATCGCGGAACTCAAGATGGACTTGGCCTAACCGATGCCTTCACCAACAGCCTCATTATTTGGTATGGCAGTGCCTCAGAGTTTGATCAGCTTCAAGAATCTATCCGGCAAATGGTCTTAGAGTCTGGTGGTATTTGTGCCGTAAGTGATGCGGCCTGGGTGAAAAAATAAAGTCTTGGTAATATTTCTAGAAAAATAGTAATTAAATGATCTAACTGGCTCAATTTGAGCAGACCGTAGCAGGGAGAGCTATCTTTTAATTGTAATTTTGCCCGTATGATTGGTTTCACACAGGGCTGTTACAAACGCAACTTTTTCTTCTTTCTCGGGGCTTTTTTGATGTTTCTACAGTTTTCGGTAGAAGCACAAACCCTGCCTTCCTCACGCTCAACCGACTGGACCAAGGCGGGTATTCGGGTGCCGCCACCGGTTTACACCGATACCATCACCTTTGCGGGCGATAACACCGGTGCCACTGATGTGAGTGCTTCTTTGCAAACTACCTTAGACAACTTAACTCAGCCCACCGTCATTCAATTTCCGGCCGGTACCTACCTCTTTAACAGCAGTATTAACGTACCTTCAGAAGTTGTGATCAAAGGCCTGGGAGCCGATGTAACCACCTTTAATTTTGACTTGGGAGGTGCTGCTAGTAGTTGTTTTAATATTGTAGGTTCTTCAACAGCCGGAGGAGGATTTAGGGACATTTCACCCGTAAGTTTTGGAGACACGTTAATTACAGTATCTGATGCTGCTCAAACTGCCGCAGGTGAGTACATCATATTAAGGCAGATTGATGATGACTTAAGAACTAATGGTGATGTAAATGGTAGGACGGGTCAAGTTTCGTTGGTAAGCTCTGTAAACGGCAATGATATTATATTGGCGTCAGCAGTGAGTTTAGATTATGAGGCTATTGATGACCCAGAGTACAGGAGATTAAATGCCCTTACCCAGCATGTAGGCTTTGAGTGCTTCACCGTTAATCGTTCTGATCAAATAGCGGGAACTCCAATTAATTTTTCAAAATTTAGATTTGAGTATGCAGCCAATTCTTGGCTCAAAGGAATTCGCAGCACTAATTGCAATGGTTCGCATGTTGATGCTAGATTTTCAGCAAATTTATTAGTTACCAGTTGCTATTTTGAGGATGCTTTCAATTTTGAAGGAGGTCTCGCTTACGGGGTTCGCCTGCTCTATGCTACCAGTGAATGCCGCATTGAAAACTCCATATTCAGGCGTCTTAGACACTCTATGGTCACCTACAAAGGCGCTAATGGCAATGTGTTTGCCTACAACTACTCTTATGATACCTATAAAACTGAGTTCGGAGGATTTTTTAGCACTACCAACGTAGAGGATATTTTCGTGCACGGTGATTACAGTTATCTAAACTTATTTGAAGGCAATGTTTGCAACTGGATTAAAATTGATAACTCCTTAGGTAAGTCAGGTCCTTTCAATACTTTTTTGAGGAATTACGTTACTAATAGCTCAAATGACATTGATATTACTAATGCCGATTCAGACAACCAAAACTTCCTAAGCAATGAAGCCAGGAATATTGTTGTTGGGTCATCTACCGGCCACCAAATCCAATTCAATTCTTGGCAGAGTAGTACCGGTACCCTAGAAACCAGTTTGGCTTATGCCGAAAAACCCCCTTTCCTAAGTGCCACTGAATTTGGGGCCATAGGCTACCCCAATTTTAATGTGAGTACCAACCCGGCTCGTGATCGGGTAACCAACAATAACCTTTTCACTAACAGCTGCGGGCTGAATGTCTACAATGGCAGCAGCTGGAGTTTTGGCACCCCCAACGCCACAGATTACGTGCAAATAGAATTGGTGGTAGATTCGGGTCAGAGCCTGATTTTGAATAGTAATGTAGAGGCGTATAGCCTTACTTTAAGACCTGGCGCCACGGTAGATTTTCAAACCAGCCCTGCTTTAAGTGACAGCGTTTATTTTGAAGCCGATACGGTTTTAGGCTACAGTCAATCTCTAGGCAATCCGGGGGCACCCGTGGTCTACGAGCAAATCATTAAAGAACCGGGCTGGCATATTATTTCCAGTCCGGTTGCTGGGCTAACTGTGGCAGACTTAGGCACCGATATTATTCTCAATTACGCTGATAAGGGCAGTGACTGCAATCTCTACACTTGGCAGCCGGGCGGTACCGTAGCGGAGTACCAGGCGGTGGTGGATGGCACCCAAAGCTTGGACCAAACCGCCTTGTTTTTTTTTGTTTCCGATATTTTTGTGAAACCCGGCCGTGGAATTAATGGCGATGGTAAGCTACCCATAAAACTGCGCTTTAAAGGTATAGCCAACCACGGGGCGGTTAGTGGCCCTACCTTGGGCCTGGGAACCAGCAGCCATACAACGGGTTCGGATGCCGTGGGCTGGAATTTAATTCCCAACCCTTATTCCAGCAGCTTGGATTTAGATGTTTTATTTGCCAGTCTTCCGGCCAACTATCAAACCGGGGCTCAAATCTGGGACCCCATTAGTGAAACCTATGAATTGAGAAGTACCACTGCTCAGACTGTGGGTAATCCCACCGCCATTGCCCCTGGTCAGTCCTTTTTTGTGAAGTTAAACGCAGGCGCTAACACTGCTGCTGGAGTGTATGATTTTACCGAAGCAGATCGCACCATTACTAAAAGTCCGGTATTTAAAAAACGCGCAGATTACTTTGCGGTGGTACGCCTGCAAAGTGATAGAGGGCAACAAAAATTGTACGTACATTTTAATGAGCGGGGCCGGTTGAGCAAGGTTTCAGACGATTTATCACGCTTTGTAAATCCGGCTGGTAAAATTGCGCAATGGTCAGCCCTGAAGAACTACCAAGATACGCTTCAGCTTATGGCGGTGGCGCACTTTCCAACTCCACAGGCCGGTTTGGCTATTCCACTGTCAATTGCTCCGCACCGCGATAGCGTTTTTACGTTTACCCTGGATACCTTACAATTACCCGATACCTTGCAATTGAAATTAGAAGACCGTACAACTGGTTTGCTGTATCCAATGCCTCCAAAAGAAGATTTGAGGCTAAGGCTCAAGGCCGATAGCAGTCAGTACCGTAGGTACAACCTGCGACTCACCAAAGCACCCCAGCCTGGAGGTAACGCTTTAGATTACGTGTACCTGCGCGATGGCGAGCTGTGGGCTGAGTTTCCCGCTAAGGTAAGAGGGACTACCCAGCTATTTGTAATGGACATGCAAGGGCGCTTCATTTTTGAGACCAAACCATTTTTGGCTCAGGGCTTTAAGCGCTGGAAGCTCCCACCCTGCGCTCCCGGCATTTATGTGCTTATGCAAAAGAACGCGCAGGGCATAAAGCAGCAAAAAATTTATTTGCCCTAAACGCCCTCAGCTTGGCGCCTGAGAACCCCTTGGCGTTGGAGTATTTTTAAATTTGTGGCGCTCTTAAGATGAACGTATGAAAATTTTCAAGTTTGGTGGAGCTTCCATTAAAGACGCGGCCAGCGTTAAGCGGGTAGCCTCGGTGCTTAACCACTTCCCCGGTGAGGAGATTTTAATAGTGGTTTCGGCTATGGGGAAAACCACCAATGCCTTGGAAAAATTGGTGCAGAGCCTTATTACTAAAAACAAAGATTTAGTAAGGTCCCAGATTAAGGAGCTTCGCGAGGCGCATTTTCGCATAGTAGATGAACTGTTCTCACCCGATGAGCATCGCGTACACAATGACGTGGAGATTTTATTCACCCAACTGGAGATTATTAGCCAAAGTCCTCTGCCGGGTCAGTACAACCAGGTGTACGATCAGATTGTAAGCTTTGGCGAGTTGCTCAGTACTAAAATCGTGAGCAGCTACCTCAATAGCACCGATTATCAGAACAAATGGTTAGATGCCCGCAGGCTCATCCGCACCGACCAAAATTACCGCTTTGCCCGGGTAGACTGGCCTTTTACAACAAGATTGGTGAAGGACACCATCCAGGCTGGTAATCGGTATGTCATTCAGGGCTTCATTGGTTCAGATGATGATTTTAACCCTACCACGCTGGGGCGCGAAGGCTCTGACTACACGGCTTCGGTTCTAGGCTACATTTTAGAAGCTCAAGAAGTGGTGATTTGGAAAGATGTGCCTGGAGTTTTAAACGGTGATCCTAAGGTATTTACGCAAACGGAGCTGTTGTGGGAGATCAGCTACCGCGAAGCCATTGAGCTGGCCTACTACGGGGCCTCGGTGATTCACCCCAAAACCATTCAGCCCTTACGGGAGAAGAAAATTCCTTTGCGCGTAAAGTCCTTTTTAAATCCTGCCGAAGAGGGCTCCATTATCAAAGAAGGAGCCGATTTGAATCCAAAAATTCCCTGTTTCATTCGTAAAGACGAGCAAACCCTGGTAACCATATCTACCCGCGATTTGGCTTTTATTGTGGAAGACCACCTGAGCAAGGTCTACAAAATATTTCACCAGTATGGGGTGCGGGTAAACCTGTCTCAAAACACGGCCGTAAGTACTTCTTTTTGCATTAACAATGACCCTGTAATTGTACCCAGACTGATTGAGGCACTGCAGCAAGAGTTTGACACCACCTATAACGAGGGCGTGCAGTTGTACTCAGTAAGGCATTACAATGCCCAGGCCAAGAAAAGAGTGCAAGAAGCGGGCGAAGTACTTTTAGAACAAGTGAGCCGCGAGACCTACCAGGTGGTGGTGCGTTAAAGCTGAGTACCCCGCCTGCGGGAAAGCTCTGCCCGGTAGGCCCGTATGTAATCCATAGGCTGCTCTAGCCTGGGTTGTTTTTGCAAGTATTCCATCATGGGCTTAAAGCGGCCATGCTGAGGATAGGTCTTTAAGGTTCCGCGCAAAGCAGTGGCCAAGGCTCTCAAGTAGCGCTCTTCATTACTGCGGCTAGGGTAAAAGTTCAGGGCATCCAAGGCATCGGCAAAACGGTTTTGCTCCATTAAAATATTGGCCTTTAAAAGAATGGCCATTTTGTACTTAGGAGAAATGGCCAGGGCAGAATCTAAATACTGCAAGGCCTCTTGTTTTTGACCCAAACGATTATGTGCGTTGGCCAGCGCATTGTAAACCAAAATATTGTAGGGGGCATCTTCTTTAGCCCATAAAGCATGTTGCAGGGCTTGCTGGGGCTGATTGGAAAATTGGTATCCAAGGGCACTGTAGTAGTGAATGGGGTTGGCGTAAGGGTCTAAGTTGTACATAGGGTTGAGGGCTTCTTCAGCAGCCGGAATAATGGCCTGGGCATTTTGTTGGGCATTGGCCTCCAACACGGCTACCGTATTTTTTTCACCCTGCCAGCGCAGTCCACACACCCAAAGCGCAGCTAAGGTTAAAACTCCTAAAGCAGCTGGCAAAAACGGGGCTTTAAAGGTTTTCGCTTCCGCGGAAGCGCTACTAAAAATCACCGCTAAAGCCGTAAAAAACAGCACGGTGTGGGGCGCCCGTTCCAGCGGAAAGTCACTGAATGAAAAAATGCCGTAGGCCACCACCGTCATAAAAGCGAAATAATTGAGGCTGCGTTCCTGAGCGGTTTGCGCTAGTTTTAGGTTTTTCACCACTTGCAGAATGGGCAAAATAAACAAGCCTAAAAAGAAGAGTAGCCCCAGCGGACCGCTTTCGGCCCATACCCAAAGAAAATCATTATGCGGTCTTTGAATGTGGGTGATGCCCTGCATGGTACTGTTATCCACTTCGCTCAGGCCGTATTTAGGAAAGTACAGTTTCCAGTTTCCCGCCCCTACGCCCAGGGTAGGGTGGTCCTGAATCATTTCCCAACTATTTTGCCAGTAGGTTAAACGCTTGTCTACATTGCTGCTGCTGGTTATTCCCGCTTTTATATTGGATGAGGCAAAAAGCCCCAAGAGAATAACTACGGCCAGGGCGGTAATGCCACCGATTAAGGCCAGCGGAAGTTTTTCTTGTTTCTTTTTAAACAAGAGGAATAGAAGGCCGGTAGCCAGAGCCGCGCCAAAAACCCCCAGCCAAACCCCGCGGGTGCGCAAAACAAAAATTTCAATTACGCTTAAAATGGCCACGGCCAGAGCGGCTTTACGCCATGCACTTGGTAAAATGGCCCATCCCGCCAAGGTAAAAGGCAACCCCAGCATAAGACCTGAGGTAAGCAGGTTTTTATGAGTAAAAGGGCCGGTGATGCTGTAAATGTCCTCAAAAAAGACTCCATTGCTTAGACTTTGGAGCAACTGAAAAGCAGTAAGGATGCTTACAATTCCAGTACTTAAAACCACTGCCTTTAGAATTGCTTCCGCTTTTAGCGTTTGGGATTTAAGCAATCCAAGCAGCGTGAAAAAGAAGGCGGCCATTAGGCTGTAACGTGCAAGGCTGGCGTAGCTCTCAGGCGAATTTACCGCAGCAGGAACGCTTAAAATCTGGATTAGTATAAAACCACCCAGTGCCATACTGATTCCTAAAGGCCAATGGGATAGCTTTATTTTCTGGTAGGCCATGGCTCCCAAGGTTAGGATGCTTAGGCCAACCCAGGCAAATCGTGGAAACAAGGCCTGATCCAATAGGCTATCTATTTTTAGCAGCGGCAAAACCACTATAAAAAGAATAAAAATGTAGCTATGTATGGTAGAACCCTCCCCTGTTTTTGCCATGCTTTTGCTTTTGGGCTAAAAGTATAAAACCCTTGAAAATAAATAGAACCTATTTAGGGCTGCACACGTTCTTAGAGGCATTAAATTTGCAGCAGAATTTTGTAAACATTGAACTCTATTTTACAATCAAACTCTGGCCTCATTAAACGCACAACTCGGCAAAAAGGCAAAGTTTTACATCAATACTACAAGCGCAAGGGGCATTACCGTTTTTTAGGCAACGGCCTTTTAAAACTTGCTCTGGCCCTTATTATTTTGGGTGCTTTGGTATGGGTCTTCAATACTTACGTTTTTGATATTCAAGAGGGTCTTGCTACTCTTTTTCAGCACTTTAGCTATTGGCAGGTGCTGGGTCTGTTTTTTTTCAGCGAAAGCTTTTTAGGGCTTTTACCTATAGATGTATTTATAGCTTGGGGCGCGCATGAGCCCAACCCAGTGGTGACTACCACCTTTTTAGCACTTTTAAGTTATGCCGGTGGGGTTATTTCTTTCTTTGAAGGTCGCCTTATTGGCCGTAGTAAAAAAGTGCAGGCTTTTATGCTGCGCAAATACCAAAAACTTTGGCAAAACTTTTTAAAGTTTGGGTGGCTCTTTGTGAGCGTGGCGGCCATTACGCCTATTCCTTTTGCACCCGTGAGTCTCATAGCAGGAATGTTGGGGATGGGTAAGAAGTACTTTTTCCTGGCTGCTCTTACGCGTATTGCACGCTACGGAATTTACGCCCTGGTGTTCTTTAAGCTTTTAAATTAGCACCATGGAAGCGGAGCGTAATGGCATAGAAACCTTTAAAAAACTGCTGGCTCCTACCACGCCATTTCCCCTTGGTTTGGAAGTAGAATATGCTAAAGGTCTTTACCTCCATACTACCGATGGTAAGCAATACATGGACCTTATCTCAGGCGTAGGCGTTAGTAATTTAGGCCATAGCCACCCTAAAATTGTGGCCGCCATTAAGGCTCAAGCCGATAAGCACCTACACGTAATGGTGTACGGAGAATACGCCCAGAGCGCGCCCAATGCTTTAGCGCAAAAACTCACGCAAATTTTACCCCACTCATTGAACTGTTGCTACTTCACCAACAGTGGTGCAGAGAGTATTGAAGGGGCCTTGAAACTGGCAAAGCGTTACACGGAACGCAGCGAAATTATTGCCTTTAGGGGTGCCTACCACGGCAGCACCCACGGAGCTTTATCGGTGAGTGGTAACGAAACTAAAAAGAGGGCCTTCAGACCGCTGTTGCCCAACGTGAAATTCCTGGATTTTAATCAGGTTGAGCAACTTGAGGCCATTACCACTAGAACAGCGGCTGTGTTGGTAGAGCCCATTCAAGGGGATGCTGGCATACGCATTGGCACACCGGAGTTTTTGCGGGCCTTACGCCAAAGGTGCCATGAAACCGGGGCGCAATTAATATTTGACGAAATTCAAAGTGGCATTGGTCGCACGGGGCAATGGTATGCTTTTATGCACTACAATGTAACCCCAGATATTTTATGCACAGCTAAGGCCCTGGGCGCGGGTTTACCCATTGGCGCTTTCATAGCTTCCCGTGAAAAAATGGAGGTTTTCACCGATAGTCCTATGTTGGGGCACATCACCTCTTTTGGGGGTAATGCCTTAAGCTGCGCGGCTGCGGTAGCGGGTTTGGAAGTTATTGAGGAAGAAGCACTTTTACCTGAGGTTGAGAAAAAAGGGCAGCTTTTTGAAGAAGCGCTGCAGCACCCCAAAGTAAAAGAGATCAGGCGTAAAGGCTTGTTTTTTGCCTTTGAGTTTGCCACAGCTAATGAGGTGCAGCAGATTGTGGAATACTGCTTAGATCATCAGGTAATTTGTTTTTGGTTTTTGAGTAACCCCAATAGCTTCAGAATTGCGCCTCCTTTAAACATCAGCTACAGCGAAATAAAAAAGGCTTGTACGATTATACGGCAAGCCTTTGATACATTGAAGTAAGAATCTCTTACTGCTTCACAAATTTTTGCTGCCCTAATTTACTTTTAATAAAATAGGTGCCAGGGCTCAGCTGACTGATGTCAATGTATTTCCTTTCGGGAGAAAGGGTTGTCTCTATCAGCAGCTGTCCGCTTAAAGCGTAAATCTCAAACTGCAGCTCATCAGAGCTTTCATAGCGAAGATTTAATTGATCACTGGCGGGGTTTGGATACAAGCTGAATTGAGCAGTAGTTCTTTCAGCCAGGCCAATGGTGCTGCTGAGGCTTAGCGTTAAGGCCGGGTGCTTATCTGAAGCCTGGCTGGGAGCACCCGTTGTGGAGGGGCCTTTTAGCACGGCTTTCACTTCCAATTGCCCCCCTGGCTGCATAAAGCTACCTACTGTGTAGGGAGTGCTTTGGCTTTGATAAAAGGAATAATACGCGTTGGTATCACCGCTAACGGTTACGTAATAATCCTGACCTTCATCTAAAGTCAGGCTGGGGTTAAAATCTACCGATGGACTATTA
Organism: uncultured Bacteroidota bacterium; assembly: GCA_913057235.1. Taxonomy (GTDB): domain Bacteria; phylum Bacteroidota; class Bacteroidia; order Flavobacteriales; family Schleiferiaceae; genus CAJXNI01. The sequence continues at coordinate 22,905 of CAJXNI010000018.1, read as the reverse complement.
GGGTCTAGCACTAATTGAGTGCCGTAAATCTCCGTTTGGGTAGCATCAAAAACCTTAAGCGTAATGGTGCTAAAAGAATTTTTATTGGCGGTGCTGCTGATTCCATACACCTGAACGGAATTCAAGCTGAATTGCTCAGTAACCAGGTTGCCGTTCATCACCGCAAACTGAAAACCATAGGTACTGTCCAGTTGCTGGCGTTCTGGCAAAACGGAATTAGCACCGCTGGGCGGTGCAATGGCAAAACCATTGCCCGCATTCACCACTACGGTATCGGTTTCATAGTAACACACACCATTGGTTCCGGTTAAATCGTAAACACCGTATACCGGGTTAAAGAGGGTGGGGGTATTTACTTGGTAAGGAATGCCGTTAAGGCGCCATTGATACTGGGTAAGCCCTACTGAATCATATAAAACCAGGTTGCCATTGTTGCCACCTATGCTTACGCTTCCGGGCACTACTTGAATGTATACGGAGTCTTTGTGACTGGGATCCACAGTGTCATTTAAGTACAACCAGGTAGAAGTAGTTCCAGTAAAAACGGTACGCGAGGCGCTAGAGTCTGCAACTAAATTTCCTGGGCTCCAATAGGCCCCATTATTAAAAGCTTTGGCAAATAGACTGTCGTTTCCGCTGCAAAGCGGGATGGTGTCTTGGCGGTTAAATTTTTGAATGGCCACAGAGGGTTTAAACTGAACCATTACGGGGTAACAAATGGGGTTATTAGGGCAATTAAAATCCTCTACTTCAAAAGTGATAAGGGCGCTACCTTCTGCTTCATTGCCTTTGCCTGCCTTTAATTGCACTTGGGTAATGCCAAGATTATTTACCAAGGGACTGTTATTGGCGTTGAGATAATTCACCTGCAAATTATTGTAAAAACCCCAACCTCTTGCGCCTGGGCGTGCAGTATCAAGCAAAACACTAGAGATACGCATGCGTAAAGAGTCTCCTACATCAATGGCCATAAAATTTAAATTTAGTGAGTCTCCGGTAGTTAAGGTAAATACGGGCGGTGCCATTCCATATTGGTAAGGAATGGCTTGGTTGCCGTCAGTGACACTTACCGTGGGAGCAGGAGTAGCCTGAAAAGTGTTTCCCATTAAAACAGGTATAGGTTTATTAATTTTTGCTACCAGTACACCGTCCTTAAAATAAAGATGGTCTACACTCATGAGATAAAAACCGCCCAGATTGTTGGAATCATTTATGCTTACCGAGCCCACGCCCGTTTTGGGGTTATACAGAAAAGGACCGTTTAAAGGAGACTCTGAAGAGTCGGGTAGTGGGTGAAGCGCATTGTAACCTGAGTTGAAAACTACGGACGTGTTGGCTCCGGTTAAAGGAGAGGATAAAACGGTTTGCACCGAATCAGCATTACCCAGATATTGGGGCTGAAGATTGAAGCTTTTGGATCCATATCCATCCAACATTAAAAGGGAGAGGGCGTCATTCACCGTGCTCACATCGGGTAAACCGCCTTGCGCATTAGGATACATGATGGTGCTGAAGTACATACCAGAAGCACTTGTATTTTTGGAGGTAGGATAGCAACACGCGCTGTAAGAAAACTCCCAGCCAGTAGGGGGTATGCCCTGGTTAAGAGTTATAGGATTTGAGATGTACACATATTTCTCAACGCCTGCTAAATTGTTGCATGGGCTAGTGAAGCATCTGTTGGTACTAACAGCCCCAGAACGTCCTGCGTTGTAAAATAAAACAATGTTTCCAAAAGGCCCAGTGATGTTTTGGCTGGTGGTAGGTAAACTAATCCCCCCCCTACAGTCTCTGTAAAGCGTTAACTCAAATCGATAGGCGTTGGGCTGTGATGTAGAGTACCAAGCCAAATTACCACCTATTAAATGACTAGCCTCCACGCTGAAGGTGCTGAGGGTGAAAGTTGCTAAAGCAATAAAACGTAAAATTGAGCGCATATCCTTTTTTTGGTTCTACTAAACTAGAACAGTGATGCCTGGAAACAAACCACCAATGAGTGTAAGCGCATTCTTAATTAGTGGCTAAAGGTTTTAATTGCATTCAGCTTTATTTTTTAATAAACGGTCTGCTTCCTAATGAGCTTTTAATTATGTAAAAACCGGGTTTAAGCGATTGAAGGCTCATCCGCTGGCCGCTGTAAAGCGATTTTTTTAAAATTACTTGCCCTTGTGAGTTATAAATGGAAAAGGCTGTTCTTCCATTTTCTTCAAAGCTTACAGTGAGTTCTGCTGACGCTGGGTTGGGGTAAATGGCGAATGAGGCCCATTCATTTTCTGCAATCGAGAATGATTGCGCGGTTACCATTAGGGTATCACTGTAAAAAACACAGTTACGCGTATAGCCTACCGCATGATAGGCGCCTGGTGTAGTAAGATTCAATTGCACCCTATTAAGCACAAAAGTGCTGCCATTAAGCTTCCAAACTATGCTGTCAACCCCAATAGAATCTTCTACCCGCAAGGCATTCCCTATTCGTTTCAAGCTGAAATGGCCTACTCTGGGTATCACGTAAAGAGAATCGGCTAAAGCCTGGGTATTGGCATTTTGCAAGTACAGCCAAGCGGCTTGGTTGTGGGTATAAAGCACCTGGTTAGCCCCTGCATTGGAAACATGGTTGGCGGGTACCCAATTAAAACTATTGGCCATGGCGCTGGTGCGGATGGTATCTATGGCAGGGTTGCACAATTCCAGTGTATCAGCTCCCATATTGCCGAGCTGGGTGTTTAGACTGTTATTCGCTACGTAAATTTCCAGTGGAATATTTAGTGATTGCCCATTGGTGCAGGGGTTGGAAGAAATTTTTACGTCTACACGGTTTAAGGCTTGGTTAAGGTTATCAGCGGCCGGTAAGAAACGCAGTTGATAAAGAGACTGAGCGTAGCTTGGTTCGGCCTGACCGGGATTGAAGTTAGTTACTTCCAAAAAGTTGAAATTGTTCCAACCCAATGCATTAATGCGATTGGAGTCTTGCAGGTTGCTGCTAATCTCAAAGTAGATGGAGTCATTGGGCAAAGAGGCGTTAAAAAAATAGATTAGGGTGTCGCCTAACAGGACTGTATCGCGTTGCACGCCTTGTGTGGGGTTGGCAATGCTCTGGGCGTTAATGTTTAATGTGGTGCTTAGTGTGCCCGGAGGTGTGTTTGGGGTATAGAGAGATACGTCAATAAATCGTGTCACTTTACCATAGAGTGCCCCATGTTTGTAAAACAGGTGTTCCAATGCCACGTAAAATCTATTTTCGGTAGCAGGAATGCTCTGAATGGAGGTACTTAACACACTACTTTGAGAATTTAAAATATTGGGTCCATTGGCTGGATTTTCGGAAGCATCAGGCAGTGGGGCATTAAAGCTGTAGCCCGCTTTATAGGAAACGGTGGTGCTTGCTGAAGCTCTCATAGGAACCAGTGCGGTAATGGCGGAGTCGGCATGGGGACCGATAGCAGTTCCCACATAAGATGTTTGATTTCCTGGAACAGCTAAATCCAATCTACCGGGCGATGTTACTTCAGCCGAATACTGAGGTACTCCGCCCGCAGTATCTGGAAACATTGTTGCAGCCAGGTAAATCCCGCTGCCTGTAGTTATGTTGGTAAAACTACTGTTGGTACAACAGAAACTATAGGCAAACTCCCAACCGCTGGCTGGAATGGTGCCGCTTAGCGCAACTGGTGTTGTTTTGTAAATGCGAACAGGAAAACAAGGATCTGCACAATTTTGGTTAATTTGAATATCAGCCACAAAGTTTGCTGTAAAAGATCCATTTGGACCACTAATGGTGGTAGTGCTTGGTAAAGGGCCACCTTGGCAATCACGAACTATTTCTACTGTAAACACAAAAGTATCTTGGGCCACATTTTCCCAGTAGATTGCGCCACCCAGGATATGGCCGGCCTGGGCTTGGTTTACACCCACAAGGAGGCTGATGGTCAGGAGTATTTTTTTAAGCATGATTTCAGAGTTTTGTTGAAAAGGGCTGGTTTTCCTGCTTTTAATATTCTTAAAGATAGGTAGTTAGTCAAGAGAAGGTTTTAAAAACTTGCCAATGGCATTTTTCAATTAGTTTTAGGTTTACACAGCACTTAATCGAATTATTTTAGCTGGGCCTTAAAAGGGCCTCACCTTAGTATCGTAAAATAGTTGAAACCAGCCCCATGTACATTTTTACTACCCTTGCCATTCTTACCACTTTAGCCGCAGCTTTTGGTTACATCAATTACCGTTTCTTAAAGCTACCCGCCACCATTGGCCTTATGGCGATAGCCCTGGTGGGTAGTTTGGGAGTGTTCTTAGTTGACTTCATTTTCTCTGGGGTATTGGCCAGCGCAAAAGCGTTTATTGGCGCCATTGACCTGCGTGAGTTAATACTGGATATCATGCTTAGTTTCTTGCTCTTTGCCGGAGCCTTGCACACCAATTATGAACGGTTAAAGCGCTATCTGGCGCCCATAGTGGCCTTGGCTAGTGTAGGTGTACTCGTCAGCACGGTTTTGGTGGCATTTGCCGCGCAGTGGGTTTTAGGCCTTTTTGGCTTGGAGTTAGACTTTATTTATTTGCTGCTTTTTGGCATACTCATTTCCCCTACTGATCCCATTGCCGTTTTAGGAATCTTAAAAGAGGCCAAAGTGCCTAAAAAACTGGAAATAAAAATTGCCGGTGAAAGTCTTTTTAATGATGGCGTGGCTGTGGTAGTTTTTTTGGTTTTGCTGAGTGTAGCCTCTAATCCGGGCAGTATGGGCGCTTGGGATGTAGCCCAGCTTTTTGCGGTGGAAGTAGGCGGGGGACTCTTACTTGGTTTAGTCACCGGATACATCACCTATCGCCTTATGAGATCGGTGCAAAACTATGAAGTAGAAGTGCTGCTTACCCTGGCACTGGTTATGGCTACCCACGTGCTGGCTTATCAGTTTCACTTTTCGGCTCCTTTGGCGGTGGTGGTGGCCGGTCTGCTCATTGGTAACCGGGCCCGGGAAGAAGCTATGGGGGAGCAGACCGAACTGTACATCGATAAGTTTTGGGAGCTGGTAGACCTGTTTCTCAACGCCATCCTTTTTGTTTTAATAGGCCTGGAACTGCTGTTGGTAGAATACCACACCGATTGGCTCCTGGCGGGGATAGCTTTAATACCGCTCACTATACTAGCGCGCTACCTGGCCGTATGGCCCCCGGTATGGCTGTTTAAAAACCGGCTGGAGTTTTTACCGGGAACTGCTACCTTGCTTACCTGGGGCGGCTTACGCGGAGGGATTTCCATTGCCCTGGCACTGTCTTTACCCGCAGAGATGGGCCGCGAACTCATCCTAAGCCTTACCTACACTCTGGTGGTGTTTAGCATTTTGGTGCAGGGTCTCACCATTAAGAAAGTGGTGCAAAAGATTTTGGGAACTTAAGATTTGAGAGGGCAGACAGCAAGTCGTGGTACCTGGTTTATAGTCTATAGTTCATAGTCCATAGACCGCAGTCAACAGACCATAGCTTGCTTTCTTTTGTCATGCTAAGCGATAGTTGAAGCATGGAAGGATGAGTTAGTTGTTGGGGTTAGTTTTTCGGATTCCTGGTTTTTGTAAATCAGCTGAACCACTCCGCTGCGCCTCTCCTTTTTGAAGGGGGGTAGACGGGAGGTAATTCATTGCCGGTCTTTGGATGCTATGCTGGCTGTTTAGTCTTAAGCCCTTTCCCCTACTGGGTGAGAAGCGGTACAAAACCATATTTTCAGATAGACTCCCATCACATCTCTATCCAAAAACCTTGCCCGGATTTAAAATTCCGTGCGGATCAAAGACTTTTTTTAGCTCTCGTTGCAATTCCATTTCCCGTTGCGTGAAAACTACATCCAGGTAATCTTTTTGCACTAAACCAATACCATGCTCCCCGCTGATGGTCCCGCCTAAGCTTTTCACCAGTTCAAAAATTTCGCGGATGCCCTTGTGCAATTCATGCTGCCAGTCGTGGTCGCTCATGCCAGCCTTTACAATGTTCACATGCAAATTGCCGTCTCCTGCGTGGCCGTAGCACACCGATTGAAATCCGAATTTTTGGCCAATTTCCTTCACGCCTTTTAGCAGTTTAGCCAACTCGGCCCGCGGTACCACCGTGTCTTCCTCTTTGTAAATAGAATGCGATTTCACCGCTTCACCTACTCTGCGTCTCAACTTCCAAAGGGATTCCTTTTCTTTTTCGCTTTCGGCAAAAAGCACTTCACCACTGTCAAAGCCTTCCACAATTTCGGCAATAGCCATGCACTCCTGCATCAGAATTTCGGGGTAATTGCCATCCACTTCTACCAGCAGGTGCGCTTGCACCTCGGGCCCCACCGGTAGCTGTACTTCGGGTACATATTTTAAGGTCCAGTCAATGGCGTCACGTTCCATAAATTCCATACCGCTGGGCGTAATACCCGCCTGAAAAATAGCGGATACTGCTTCGCAAGCCTTTTCCGCGGAAGCGAAAGGAATAAGCATTAGCCGGTTGTGTTTGGGGTAGGGTAAGAGTTTGAAAGTGGCTTTAGTGATTACCCCCAAGGTGCCCTCACTGCCAATCATCAATTGGGTGAGGTTGTAACCGGTACTGTTTTTAAGCACGCGGGCACCGGTGTTAATAATTTCTCCGCTGGCCAAAACCACTTCTAAATCCAAGGCATAGGCGTTGGTTACTCCGTACTTTACCGCTTTAGGACCACCGGCATTCAGGGCCAAATTACCGCCTAAAAAACTACTGCCCCAGCTGCTCGGATCGGGCGGGTAAAAGAGGCCCTTTTCTTTGCAAGCCTCATGAAACACCTGATTGATAACCCCCGGTTCAACCGTGGCTTGGAGGTTACGCTCGTCTATTTCAAGTATTTGGTTTAACCTTTCGGTGGATAGGTTGACCCCACCTTTCACCGGTAGGGCGCCACCACTGAGGCCGGTGCGTGCACCACTGGCGGTTACGGGAATGTGGTGCTGATGACAATACCTCAAGATGGCGGAAATTTCCAGAGCTGTTTTAGGCCGAACCACCACCTCTGGCAAAAAGCTGAGGTCTTCGGTTTCATCATGGCTGTATTTTTCCAGAGCCTCTGCTCCCAGCAATACGAAATCAGCCCCCACGGTGCTTTGAAAGGTTTTAATGGCATTTTCATCAACCCGGTTGTAATTCATAAGCTCTGCTTAAAATATTCTATTTTGGCGCCTTCAAATAAAAATGAAATATGCGTAGAATTTTCTTGTTTTCAATCATTTCAATTTTAGCCCTTCCGGCCACGGCACAAAAAAAACAGGTTACCGTTGAAGATGTTTGGCAGCGCTATGCCTTTTATGCCCCTACCACAGGGGGTATCAGGTCTATGAATGACGGAGAGCATTTTACCGCTTTAAGCCGCACCAGTGAAGGCCCGGCCCTGCAAAAATTTAGCTATAAAACGGGCGAATTAGTGAGCACACTTACTTCGGCCAAAGCCATACAAGCGGCCACCGGCAAGCAATTGATGTTTGACAAATACCAATTTGGCCCCAATGAAGAACGGGTACTTTTAGGTTCAGAGACCGAAGGAATTTACCGCCACTCTAGCCAAAGCTACTTTTATATTTATAATTTAAAGACCCAAAGCCTAGATTCTCTCCTAACAGACGGTAAGCAGCGTCTGGCTGATTTTTCGCCTACCGAAAACAAAGTGGCCTACGTGTTTGAAAACCGTATGCACATTCAGGATTTAGACAATAACAACCAAACGGTAAGTTTTGGCACCGGTGAGGAGGACGCCTACATTGCCGGAGCGGTAGATTGGGTGTACGAAGAAGAGTTTAGTTTTCACAAAGGTTTTCATTGGTCGCCTGAAGGCAACTACATTGCCTACTATCAATTTGATGAGCGCGAGGTACCCAAATTTTCAATGGACGTATACGGCCAAGAGTTGTATCCGCAACAACAAGTTTTTAAATATCCTAAAGCGGGTGAGGTCAATTCTAAGGTGAGCATTCACATTTATGACGTGCAAAACAATAAAGACTGGGAAGTGCAAATACCGGAGAGTTACGAGTACATCCCCAGAATCAAGTGGACCCAGGAAGATGATGAGCTGGTGGTTTTTAGCATGAACCGTTTGCAGAATAAATTAACCCTGTGGGAAGTAGAAATCGAAGACGAAGAACTGGAAGTAGAAAAGCTGTACGAAGAAACGGCCGAGGCCTACCTGGAGATTCATGACAACCTACGCTTTTTGGAAGACGGCTCCTTTATTTGGACCAGCGAAACAGACGGTTTCAACCACATTTACCACATAGATGACGATGGTGAAGTGAAGCGCCAAATCACCAGCGGTAAATGGGAAGTAACCGAATTTTACGGCATTGATGAAGACTCCAAAACGCTTTACTACCAAGCCGCTGAAGAGAGTCCGCTGCGCAGAGCGGTTTACAGCATAAGCCTAAAAGGAAAGGACAAGAAAAAATTAAGCCCCAAGAAAGGCTGGAATAGCGCAGATTTCAGCGATGGATTTACCTACTTCATTAATCGCTTCTCCAACGCAGCCACCCCCACTCAGCAGAGCTTACGCAACAACCAAGGCGAATTGGTACGCAAAATGGTTACCAATGATCGCGTAAAAGGACGTTTGGAAGGCTACGAGCTTTCAGATAAAGAGTTTTTCAGTTTTACCACCTCAGAAGGAACCAACCTAAACGGCTGGATGATTAAGCCCACCAATTTTAATCCCCAGAAAGAATACCCACTGTTAATGTTTGTATACGGTGGCCCCGGATCGCAAACGGTGGAAGATCGGTACGATGCTTTCAATGGCATGTGGTATCAGGTATTGGCAGCCAAGGGCTATGTGGTGGTAAGCGTTGATAACCGTGGTACCGGTGCACGCGGCCGTGATTTCAGAACCAAAACCTATCAGCAATTGGGTAAGTATGAAACGCAAGACCAGATAGAGGCCGCCAAATACCTGGGTAACATGAATTTCATAGACAGCAGCCGAATCGGTATTTGGGGTTGGAGCTACGGAGGCTACATGAGCAGCTTAGCGCTCTTTAAAGGCAATGAGGTGTTTAAAACGGCCATTGCGGTGGCCCCGGTAACCAACTGGCGTTTTTACGATAACATTTACACCGAGCGTTACATGCGCACCCCACAGGAAAACGCAGAGGGCTACGATCAAAATTCGCCCATTAATTTTGTGGATCAGTTAGAAGGCAATTATTTGTTGGTACATGGTACTGGAGATGACAATGTGCACGTGCAAAATACCATGCGCATGATCAGCGCCTTGGTAAACGCCAACAAGCAATTTGATTTATTCTTGTATCCCGATAAGGCCCATGGCATAAGTGGAGGCAATACACGCCTGCACTTGTACCAAAAAATGACCGATTTCCTGGAAGAAAATCTCTAGTGGCGTAAAATTTAATATTTTCCCGCCTTTAAAATTTTAAATCAACATATTCTCATAGCTACATGGCAAACCAACAGACCATTAAACGTACAGAACTCTTCGGCCATCCGGTAGGTCTTTACATTTTGTTTTTCACTGAAATGTGGGAGCGCTTTTCCTACTATGGAATGCGTGGCATTTTAACGCTTTATGTAGCAGCTTCGGCTACGGGAGTAGACCCTGGCTTGGGTTGGAGTAATAAAGATGCCCTTTGGCTCTATGGTTGGTACACCATGTTGGTGTACGTAGCTTCCATTCCGGGCGGCTACATTGCCGATAAATTTTTAGGTCAGAAAAAAACAGTTCTCTTAGGCGGTATTCTCCTTTGTTTAGGGCACGGTACCATGGCCATTCCTCAAGATTGGGCCTTTTTCACCGGACTGATTCTCATTATTCTGGGTGTGGGTGGTCTTAAGCCTAATATTTCTACTATGGTAGGTGGTCTGTATCAACCGGGTGATATTCGCAGAGACAGCGGTTTTACCATATTCTACATCGGTATTAACATTGGTGCTTTTCTATCCAGTATTTCAGTAGGTCTGGTGGCTTATTATTACGGCTGGCATTACGGTTTCGGTCTAGCCGGAATAGGTATGCTTTTGGGGCAGATTGTCTACATGGGTGGTCAGCGCTATTTGAAAGGAGTAGGGGAACACATTGGCTCTTCTGATTCTGGAGTAGATCCTGAAATCGCTAAAAAGCCTTTAACCAAAATTGAAAAGGATCGTGTAATTGTACTACTACTATCTTTCTTAATAGTGGTGGTATTCTGGGGTGCCTTTGAGCAGGCGGGCGGTCTAATGAACCTTTACACAGATGCTAAGGTAGACCGCACCACGGGCTTAAATTGGTTGGAAGAAATTCCGGCTGCGGTATTTCAGTCGCTTAACGCGGGGTATATTATAATCTTTGGTACCATAGTGGCGGCTTTTTGGGCCAACCGCAAGCGTAAGGGCAAGGAAGCCTCCTCACTTTTTAAAATGGCGGTAGGTACCATAATCATGGGTCTGGGTTATGTGTTTATGATGTTTGCCAGTAAAGAAGCTTCCGCGGAAGCGTTTGGTAAAGCGGCCATGTTTTGGGTGTTCTTAGCCTATTTATTCCATACCATAGGGGAGCTTTCCACCTCTCCGGTTTCGCTGTCTTTCATCACCAAGTTGGCGCCCGTTAAGTACGCATCCATTATGATGGGTATTTATTTTGCCGCCACAGGTTTTGGCAACAAGTTGGCAGGATCCATAGGAGAAACCTCCCAATTAGAGCCTTATGCTGGTAAAATGACGGCCTCTAAAGAACAGGTCTTTAATTATACCGAGCGCGATACCATTGAAATTAAAACCGAAGGCGGAATCAAAGACTTTTACGACTACGCCATTAATTTGGACAAAAATTTCAGCCTAAAAACAGAAGTTTTCCTGGAAGAAGGTGGTTTGGTTTACAAGGATATGGCCAGTGGCGACCGCGTAGGGAACTTGTTTGAATTACCCGCAGAACAGCAACAAGAATTGAAAGACTATTTGCAAACGCAAAATGCGTCCCAATCCAACCCCTATCATGCTAAGGTGCTTTTTGAAAAAGATAAAGATGCCGCTCAGAAAATAGAAAACATGGGTGACGGGAAAGACTATTTGGTGAGCTTTGTAATTGACGAAGAGCAAAGTGAGCAGGAGTACAAAACATTCATGTACCTGACCCTCTTTACCGTGGCCTTTGGTTTACTTCTGATCGTATTCCTCAAGAAATTGAAGAAACTCACTCACGGTGCAGAAGAGAAGGAAGGCACGGCCTATGAAGAGCAAGAGGGTTTTGAAGTAGCGGATGGAAAAGAGTAAGAGGATCTAATATCTTTTTTTATAAGGCCCGGTTTTTCCGGGCCTTCTTTTTTAAAAGACGCTAAGCTTTTGCGTTGAGTCTTAACAAATCTTTAGGCTCTGCTGTACCAGATCAATCCTTCTTTCGTCTACTTTTAGCTTAAAATAAATCCCTAAACATGTACAAAGCATTCCGTCTATTGCTCCTTAGCGCCATTTTCACCAGCAGCCTTTGGGCCCAAAATCAACCCACTGAACCACGCATTAAAGCTTCTGATCCCACACTTTTGTACACCCAGCTCAATGTAAGCGGGGGAATAGATTTTATAGACTACGCGCCTGATCATTGGACCTTTAATTTTGGTGGCACCTGGGCCATTAAGGAGAAATTTAGCTTTGCCTTTCAAGCGCCTATTAGTAATAATGCCGTGGGGCCCTCCCTATTTGAAAACATCAGCTTGAATGCCGCCTACCAAATTCACAACAACAGTGGTATCTTCAATTCCAGTTTGCTCAGGGTGGGCCTAACCACGCCTGTAACTGATGATAGTCGTATTGGCTTAATTGCCCAACCCTTTTCTACCACCTATGAATTTAGAGTAGGCTACACGGCTGGCATCAAAGTAAATGAGAAGCTTAGTCTCTTTCCTCGATTAACCTACTACCGCAGATTTGGAGAGGTGCGTGAGACATTTATGCAAGACGATGGAACTGTTGCATTGGGCCCTGTTTTAAGTCACCAAGGCTTGCGGTCTGGCCTTACGCTTAGTTATGATTTCAATGCCAAAAATTTTGTGCAGCTTGGTTTTCTGTATTCCCAAGGAGTTTGGGATGAAAAAAGAAACATAAATGACTTGTTTAACGCTACAGGAAATGTGGTGCAAGACTACAACCTCACATTGCGTTACCAACATGCTTTTACTCCCCATTCCCAAATATTTTTAGAACTGCATCAACAATTCAGAACCCTAAACCCCAAGCGAACGCAATTTCTGAAAAGCACCCGCAATCTGGCAGGCTTTAGCCTGGGCTACAGTTACTTCTTAGACTAGAGTTGGTACAACTCACGCTGAAGCTTTAACTTTGAATCTCCTAAAATTATAGAGTATGAAATGGTATGGTCTTTTGGTTTTTTCGCTGTTTTTGCAATCAAGCATCGCGCAAAGCGAAAAGGCGGAAACCATTAATTGGATGACCATTGAAGAAGCAGAAGCGGCCGTGGAAAAAGAACCGCGTAAAGTCATCATTGATGTTTACACCGATTGGTGTGGCTGGTGCAAACGCATGGATAAAAGTACTTTTCAAAATGCCGGGCTGGCCCAATATGTAAACGAGCACTTTTATGCAGTTAAACTGGATGGCGAAGAGAAAGACTCCATCACCTTTAGAGGAAAAAAATACGGCTTTGTATCTCAAGGTCGCAGAGGCTATCATATGTTGCCCGCCACCTTAATGAACGGGCGTATGAGTTATCCTACCATTGTGTATTTAGATGAGGAATTAAACTTAATTCAGCCTGTTCCCGGCTACCAGGGGCCGGAAGCTTTTGAGCAAATCATTACCTACCTGGCTACCGATGCACATAAAAAACAACCCTTTGAGCAGTACAAGAAAAACTACCAGATCAACTTGAGCAAAAAGTAGTTTCATTCTAAGCTTCCAAAATACCTTAAACCAGGCCCTTGACGGAGCAGGCCAAAACTTTACCTTTGCGCCCCTGTAAAATACGCGCATGAAAATCTCATACAACTGGCTCAAGCAGTACCTCAATTTTGATTTGGCTCCGGCCGAAGTAAGTGAATTACTCACCAACACCGGTTTGGAGGTAGAAGGTCTGGAAGAAATTGAGACCCTAAAAGGTGGCCTCAAAGGTGTAGTAATTGGCGAAGTGCTGAGTTGTGAGAAACACCCCAATGCGGATAAGCTAAAAACCACCACCGTTAATGTAGGTGCGGAAGAGCCATTACCCATTGTATGTGGAGCGCCCAATGTTGCAGCGGGTCAAAAAGTATTGGTAGCCACCCCGGGTACTACCTTGTACATAGAGGATAAACCGCTAAAAATCAAGAAAAGTAAATTACGCGGTGAGCCCTCACACGGCATGATTTGCGCAGAAGACGAGTTGAACCTGGGCAGCAGCCATGACGGCATTATGGTGCTGGACCCTGAGGCTCCGGTGGGTAAGCCGGCAGCAGAATATTTTAACATTGAAAACGATTATGTTTTTGAAATAGGCCTAACGCCCAACCGCACCGATGCGATTAGTCACTACGGAGTGGCCCGCGATTTAAGGGCAGCCATGCTGCGTTTTGGGCATAGCAGCGTAGAGTTGAGTTTACCCTCGGTGTTGAGCTTTAACACCCAAGAGGTGAGCTTACCGGTAAAAGTGACCATTCACGAGCCTGAGGCTTGCTACCGCTATGCCGGAGTATCTTTAAGTAATGTTCAGGTTGGGCCTTCGCCCGATTGGTTGCAGAACCGTTTGCGGGCAGTAGGCCTAAGCCCCATTAACAACGTGGTAGATGTAACCAATTACGTGATGTTAGAGACCGGCCATCCGCTGCATGCTTTTGACGCGCAAAAAATTCAAGGTCAGGAAATTCACGTAAAATACCTGCCTGAAGGTACTGCCTTCACCACCTTAGACGAGAAAGAACGTACCCTGAGTGCCGAAGATTTGATGATTTGCGATGCCCAGAAAGGCTTGGTACTGGCGGGAGTGTACGGAGGTTTGGATTCTGGCGTAAGCCCTGAAACCACTACGGTGTTCTTAGAAGCCGCTCATTTTAATCCCGTTAAGGTGCGTAAATCGGCCAAGTACCATACCTTGAGTACCGATAGCTCTTTCCGCTATGAGCGCGGGGTAGACCCCGAAATGACCCTGTACGCTTTAAAACGGGCCGCCCTTTTATTAACTGAATGTGCTGAAGCTAAAGTGGCCAGCGAAATTGCGGATGAGCATCCTGTAAAGATTGAAAATCAGGAGGTGAGCCTTAGCCTGCAGCATATGAACGAGTTCATCGGTCAGGAAATTCCGCAAGAAGAAGTGTACAATATTTTGCACTGGCTGGATATTAAAATTCTAGCCGAAAATGGTGGCAAGCTGCATCTGGAGATTCCGGCTTACCGGCATGACGTTACCCGCGAGGCCGATGTGATTGAGGAGGTACTGCGCATTTACGGTTTTAATGCCATTGAAACCTGTTCTAAAATGCAGATTTCTGTGGCCCAACAAGAAAAGCGGGGCGAAGCGCAGTATCGCGCTAAGCTCAGCAAAACCTTGAGCGGCCGGGGATTTCTGGAAATGATTAACAACTCGCTTACCAAAGCCAGTTACTACCAGGCCCATGGCTTTTCAGCCGATGCCTCCATTGCCATGGTAAATCCTTTAAGCCAGGATTTGGCCGTAATGCGGCAGGATTTACTTTTTGGCGGACTGGAAGCGGTGGCTTACAACACCAAAAGACAAAATCCCAACCTGCGTTTTTACGAGTTTGGCCGCCACTATCATAAAACGGAAACCAAGTTTAAAGAAGGGAATTACCTGGGCCTTTGGATCAGTGGAAACCAAAATTTGGAGAACTGGCAGCAAGCTACCCAAAAGTCTAATTTCTTTACGCTGAAAGGAGAGGTTATTCGCCTGCTGGCTACCTTAGGTTTAAATCAGGTGGAAGAGCAAGCCACTGAAACAGCTTACTTTGAGGAGGGTCTGGATTTATATGTGTTCAAGAAAAAAGTTGGTAGTCTGGGCCGGGTTAGCCAAGACCTACTTAAAGACTTTGATTTAGACCAAGCGGTGTATTACGCCAGTTTAGATTGGGATGCCTTGGTTAAGTGGGGGCAAAAGCAGCGCCTTGTTATGCAAGATTTACCTAAATATCCGCAAGTCCGTAGAGATTTGGCCCTTTTGCTGGATAAAACTGTAGCCTATGCCGATTTGGAAAAGGCGGCCTTAAAAGCCGAGAAAAAGCTACTGAAAGCGGTGAATCTCTTTGATGTGTACGAAGGCAAAAATCTGCCAGAAGGCAAAAAGTCCTACGCCCTGAGCTTTATTTTGCAAGATCAGCAGGCAACTTTAAAAGATGCAGCCGTAGATGCGGCCATGGAACGCATCCTTAAGAGTTTCCAAAAGAATTTTTCCGCTGAGTTGCGTTAATCATTTTAGGTAGTTCAAGGTTATAGGTGGCATGCTTAAAATAGCTTACACGCCTATTTACCATCACTCTTTACCGCCAGGCCATCGTTTTCCAATGGCTAAGTACAGCCTGTTGCCAGAGCAGCTTTTGTATGAGGGTACTTGCACACAGGCCAATTTTTTTGAGCCGGGCCAACTTAGCGAGGCGCAGGTTTTGCGCACCCATACAGCCGGGTACTGGCAAAAACTAAAAGACCTGAAACTAAGCCGCGCTGAAGAGCGCAGAACGGGCTTTCCGCTCACGCAAAAACTGGTAGAAAGGGAAATAACCATTAACCAAGGCACCATAGACAACTGCCGCTATGCTTTGGAATTTGGAGTCTCTATTAATATTGCCGGGGGCACGCATCACGCTTACGCGGATAGGGGTGAAGGCTTTTGCTTACTGAATGACATTGCCATTGCCAGCCATTGGCTGCTTGACCAAAACCTGGCCCAAAAAATATTGGTGGTAGATTTAGACGTACATCAGGGCAACGGCACGGCCAAAATCATGGAAAATGAACCGCGAGTTTTTACTTTCTCCATGCATGGTGCTAAAAATTATCCGCTTAAAAAAGAAAAATCAGATTTAGATATTGCGTTACCCGATGGCTGCGATGACACTACTTACTTGAAGATTCTGAGTGAAAAATTACCCAGACTCCTGGATGAAGTGCAACCGGATTTTGCTTTCTACCAAAGCGGGGTAGACGTATTGGCCACTGATAAATTAGGGCGCTTAGGGATGAGTATCTACGGGTGCCGCCAAAGAGATGAGCTAGTCTTGAAAACCCTGCATAAAAACAACTTGCCCGTGGCCATTAATATGGGCGGTGGCTATTCTCAGCGCCTGGCCGACATTGTAGACGCCCACGCCAATACCTTTCGTTTGGCCCAAAAAATTTGGTTTTAAGGCTTAGCCAAATAAGTATTTAAAAATAATGGCCATTTGACCTAAGAAATTCATGGTGGCAGCCAAGGCCAAAACTATTTTGTATTTACTGGGGAGGGTTTTAGTTAACCAAAGCCCAATAAGAGCTATAAGTGGAAAGGCAAGCGTAAGTAGTGCTAGTAACCAAGGCTTATCATACCATTCCTGAGGCGGAGTTTTCAATGTGCTGTTTCTTTCTGAATTTCACGTAAAAAGTGCTGCCTTTTTTAGGTTCACTTTCTACCCAAACGGAGCCGTCCATGGCTTCAATCTGACTTTTCAGCAAATATAACTCAAGGCCACGGGATTCTTCATGGCCGTGAAAGGTTTGGTACATTTTAAAAAGCTTATCACCGTGGCGCTTCAGATCAATCCCCAAGCCATTATCTTTTACATAGAGCAAATCGTGGTTTTCTTTTTCAATATGACCAATGGTAATCTCAGGTGCTCTAAGGGGGTGCCGGTAGCGCAAGGCATTGGTGACTAAATTTTGAATAATGCTTTCCAGGTAAGCTGGCACAGCCAAAAGCTTTGCGCGATCTGAGAAATCGCAGGTAATGGTGGCCCTGCAGAGGCGTATCTCGTGCTCCACCAATTCCAAAACCTTTTGCACTTCGGCATTTAGAAGTAAGGGGCGCTTATTTTTATTAAGGGATTTATCAATGGTGATCACCTCGCTCAAATGGCGAATGGTAGCTTCCAGGTTGCTTCCTACTTTGCGCAGAGCCTCTAGAATTTCCTGCTGTTCAGTAACGGGAGTGTCTTGTTCTAAGAGGCCCAAAAGTCCGTTGAGGTTAGCGCTATGGGAACGAATGTTATGCGAAATGATGTAGGTGAAATTCTGCAGGCGCTTGTTTTGCTCAG
The DNA here is from genome assembly GCA_913057235.1 of uncultured Bacteroidota bacterium. GTDB lineage: Bacteria > Bacteroidota > Bacteroidia > Flavobacteriales > Schleiferiaceae > CAJXNI01. The sequence continues at coordinate 5,713 of CAJXNI010000018.1, read as the reverse complement.
TGGTTACGTCAACTATAGAGTTTAATTCAGTCTCTTTTTCTACGGTTTGGGTAATATCTCTTAAACCGTATCATGTTATAGCTAAACTCCCCTTCAGAATTCCAAATAGGTTTTGCCAGTTATTCTACCCATACCCCTTTACCATCTTTATGGTAAAGCCGTAGTATGCCTGACTTTTTGCGCTGCAGGCGGCATGCCTCTATGAGTCTGTCTATTTCGGCTTGCTCTGTTTCAGGTCCGCTTAATAAATACGTAGGGCTTTGTTGCAATAGTTCTTTGCTTCGGTAACCGAACATGCGCGTAATAGACTCATTAATCCACTGGGTTTCTGCCTGGGTGTTGGTGATGTACACCACGTCTGAAATATTGGTGCTTACCTGGGCCAGTTTAGCCAGCTCGTACTCACTTTCTTTTTGTTCGGTTATATCTCTTAGGGTGCCGTAAAAAGCCAGTAGGTGATCTTTTAACAGCACTGGCTTAGCATCTAATTGCAACCAGCACTGGCTGCCATCTGCGCGACTCATTCAAAAAATGCTTTGCCAATTTTTTTGGTTTTGAGCGCATAACCATAGCTCCCTAAAACCATAGGAGCATCATTGTTGTGAATGTTATTGAAGAAGAGCCGGGCATTGCTTCTAAAAAGGTCAGCTGGTAGAGATAGGTTCAGATCTTTGTATCTGTCACTAATATGTTCAAAGAAGCTCACACTTTTATTAAAGTTGTTGTGAAGTTCAAAAACCGCTCCCGTAGAGTAGGTGATATTGCTTAACCGCTATTGGCTGCGCCTTAATGCTTCTTCTGTAAATAGCCCCTTAAACTCCCATGTGCTTACTCCTTTAATCCCATTTTTATAGGGCTTCACCAAGTCAACGAATACACTCTCGGTGGGCTTAGCAAATAACGTTTCCATCGCTTTTATAATGGCAGGGCGAGACTCCTCGGCTACATGATTGATGCTACTGGTGCCCAGAGCAGCCTCTCTGTCCATGCCCATGGCTTCGGCATAAGCGTCATTAACAAAGGTGTAATTTCCCTCTAAATCAGTTTTTAGGTAAAAAAGTGACTTTAACTGAAGTAGAGCTACAAGATCAGTAGAAGGGTTTAGTCCATTTTTTCCAGTAGACATGAAGCATCTTTATGCTAGCAGATTAGCACTCTAAATTAAGATTTGTTTTCAGTTATTCCTAGCTTCTAGGTCTTGCACGGCTATGTACATAAAACCGTCTAATGAATTATTAAACAGAGGGTCTACGTTAAAGCAGACAAAGCGGGCATTGAGTTTCAGGTATTTTTTAATGAGTACTGGCACACGTAAATTACCAGGCTCCAGGTTTTCTATGATGCGGTCAAACTGGGTCAGGTCACTTTTGGTGCTATTAAGAATTTGGTGCTGATACTTGCTTTTAAGCTTGGGCTTAAAGGCTTTACGGGGCTTTATAAATTGCGTTAAGTTGGCATCTCCGTGGTTTTTAAGAAAAAACTCTACCATGAGCGATTGGCTAAATTTTGAAAAGACATTGGAAATGCTGGCGCAACCGCAAATGTATTTTAGGTTAGGATGGGCAGCTAAAACGGCCTCTATACCTTGCCAAAGCAAAAAAAGTGGCAATGGTTTTTGTTGATGTTCAGGCACTACAAAGGCTCGGCCCATTTCCAGGCCTTGTTGCAAAAGCAAACGTCCTCCTTTTTTTATTTTAAATAAGGTGCTTACGTAAAAACCGTTTATGCCAAAACGCTCATAAATTTCCGGGCCAATGCCCAGGCGGTAGGCGCCTGCTAACTGTTCGGTTTCTTTGTCCCATAATAATAGGTGACGGTAATGAAAATCAAAATCATCTAAATCCAGGGCACGGTTGGTACCTTCTCCAATGGCTCTAAAAGTGAGCTCGCGCAAGCGGCCCAACTCTAGAAGCAACTGCGGAATTTCCTCACTGCTGGCGCAAAAGACTTCATAACTCTTTTGTTCTATGAGCCTGCGTTCCTTTGTGCGCAGAGCTTGAATTTCGGCCTTGAGCCTTTCTGCCGGAACAGCTTCTTGAAAGGGCAATGGGTGCACCGGCCTTTTTAAGCTAAAGAGTTTTTTGGCCGGTGGCAGAGCTTCACGGAGCAGGTAGGTACGCTGCCGCAAGAATGCTTTTAGATGAGGAGTGGTTTTGTAGCCGGCCAGTTCTTTGGGGTAAATAGGGCGGCCAATTCTAATTTTCACAGCCTTATTTTTTTGCTGTCTTAATTCAGAGGGGAGCTTGGCGGTGCGCAAGCCCGGGTGCAGAATAGAAAGCAGGTAAAAAAAAGCACTGTTGCGCGCTTTAAAGTAAATGGGAACTACCGGCACCCCCAGTTTTTCAATCAGTTTAATGGCGCCATCTTCCCAGGCTTTATCGGTAATGCGTTTTTCTTCAAATTGATAAGTACTTACCTCACCAGCCGGAAAAATGCCCAGGCCATGGCCCGCTTGCACATGCCGCATGGCCTCTTTAATGCCTCCGTAGGAGCTTTTCACATTTTTAGTCTCAAAAGGGTTCACCGGCATTACGTAGTCTTTAATGGGTTCCACTTTTTGCAGTAAAAAGTTGGCCATTACCTTAAAATCAGGGCGTACGGTGTTTAGTAGTTTGAGCAAAAGCAGCCCGTCTATGCCGCCTAAGGGGTGGTTAGAAACAGTAATGAAGGGCCCCGTTTTAGGGATGTTTTTGAGCTCAGCTGCGTAGTATTCAAAATTTACTTCATACTCCTCAAGCAACGCATCAATAAAAGCTGGCCCCTGCAGTTCTTCCAGGCTTTGGTACACCTGATTAACATCATGCAGTTTTAAGATTTTCATAATGGGTCTGGCCAAGGCCTGTAAGCCCACCTTGTCTAAATGAATGAGACGGGCCAGCTCGTTTTGCTCCACCAAATTCATGGCTGCAAGTTAGGTATTGCCCAGGCTGGAATGTTACCGAAAAATTATCTTAACCTTGCGGCAAATTTAAGATGTCAGGGTGCTACACCTTGAAGCCCAGGAGGTTTAGAAACCGAAGCCCTAAAATTTTCATGGATTTGGAATCTGCCGCTGCGTAGTAACGTTCGGCTTTAAAGTGCTGACCTTGCTTTTGCGATAGCCGCCCCGCTTCATAGTATTTTCTGCGCTTGGCCATTTCCAGATGACTTAATTTAAAATACCCTTTTTGGTAAAAGTGATCCAGAACGGCAAAAACATGAAGTAGGTGTTTTTCCAATTCCGTACTCATGCCACCTTCCGCTCGGTAGTAGGTCAGATATTCCGGCCAAAAATGCAGCTGTACTTCTTGATGCAAAAGTCTTAGCCAGAGGTGCAAATCTTCGGCTCCCAGGTACAGCGGATCTTCGGTAAAACGTAATCGCTGAATCAAAGCATGCTTGAGTACCACGGCCGAGGGTACCAGCGGGTTCCCTTTTTGAAGGAGCTGGCGGGTACCTTGCACGGGATAAGCGTTACGCTTGCGTTCTCCATCGGCTGTAAAAGCCACCACCCCATGGTAAAGGGCTTTACACGCTGGGCTCGATTTTAAATATTGGTAGCAGCTTTCCAGCTTTTGCGGCTGCCAAAGATCATCGGCATCTAAAAAGGCGCAATACTCACCGCGGGACTGATCTACCCCGGCATTGCGCGCAGCACCCAATCCTTGGTTAGCTTGTTCCACCAAATTAACGGTCAGGGCCGGATGGTTTTTGGCAAATGATTCAAGTATTTGGACACTTTCATCCGTACTGCCGTCATTCACTACCACTATCTCAAAGTCACTAAAACTTTGGTTAGCTACTGATTCTAAGGCTTCCGCTAAAGTTTCGGCAGCATTAAAAACCGGAATGATGACTGAAAAAACGGGCTTCATTTATCCCAATATTTACCGGGGAAGAGCCAACTGCGCAGGCGCTTTAAAGGTTTAAGGAGCTTTACAAAAACCAAAAAATCACGGGTGTAGCTAATGATAAAAGTGAGAAAAATGCGCCAGGGCAAATTGTTTTTGTACTGATTAAAATAGCGGTACAGCCAACGGTCTAATTTCCAATTTTCGGCCGTAAGGCTATGGTAGGGCAAATTGCCAATCCACCAATTACCTACCTCACTAATGGCCTCTTCGGCCTCCCTTTTGCTATTGGGTACCTTGGTTTTCAGGTATTCGTTTATGGTAATTAACTCGGTGTAAACCCAGGCATTTTTGCGCGCCTTGGCCCTTTGGGTTTGGGTGTGCACTCTAAAGTAATTGAGATGCTCGGCGGTAAAGCCCAGGTCATATTCGCATAATATTCGGGCGTATAAAAACCAGTCGCCATTGAGATTCATGTTGGTTTGGGCGCCTCCTACTTTTTCATAGGCTTCTTTGCGGATGAGTATGCCACTGGCATTGGGAATGGGATTGTGTTTGAGTAACCACTTGCGGCAGGCCTCCGGGCCATGCTCCACAAAGTCACTCTCCCAGGTATTGGTCTGGTAAATGAATTGAAGGTTTTCGGCATAGCTGTTTAAAATCTCATCTTTTTCATTCACCAGATACGATTGCCCGTAAGCAATACCCACCGTTGGGTGCTTTTGCAGCAGCGTCACCAGCTCCTCCAACAAGTTGGGTTCCGCATAATCATCGCTCTCGGCAATCCAAACATATTGGCCTTTTGCCTCTGCTACGCCTTTATTCCACTGCTTAAAAGGACTGCCACTGTTTTTACCATTGGGTATAAAGCGGCTATGCGGATTTTCAGCTTGAAATTTTTTTAAATAGGCAGCGCTGCCATCGGTGCTGGCATCATCTAGTAAAAGTAACTCGTAGTCTTTAAAGGTTTGGTCTTTAATGCTTTGTAGCCGCTTGGGTAGGTAAGCTTTGTGGTTGTAATTGGGTACAATAATGGAAACCAGAGGATTCAAGCTACAATTGATTTTAAGGCGGCCGTCATTTTACGTTGGCAAAAATGCTCTAATTTTTCCAAGGCTTCAGGCGCCAATCCGCAAATTTGCTGGTAGTTTACCTCACAGTAGCGCTCTCCCAGTGTGTGCGCATAACTTCTTCCTTGCTCTAGGTACTGTTGCCATAATTTCTGGCAGAAGGCGGTGTCTTCCAATTCGGTTTGAAAAACTTCCGCTTTAAGCGTGTTCCGTTTTTGAAGGCTTTTTACTACCTCATCTTGGTTACGAACCATGTGTAGAACCTTGGCCTGAGGAAAAAGGTCTAACCACATATTGAGGGTAAAGGTGTTGCGGGGATCTTTCCAACCCCAGGCAGGCTTTTGCCACCAGAGTTTGTAGCGGCTTAAGCGGTATTGTACCCTAAAATGTTCGTGGTAAAGCACCTGGGCGGGAAGGGTTTTCCAGTAGATTTTATCTGGAACCACCGGCTTGTGCCAATCGGCTCCTGCGGCCCAAAGGGTTTGTTGGTTCAAGCTCAAAAAATGCATGGCTTCAAAATTGTGGTCTTTGACCACGCCCATGAAAATGCCCGATTTTTCCAGCACCCTGGATAGAAGGGAGGTGCCGCTGCGGTGCATTCCAATTACAATGTAAGGGGCTGCCATCATAGCTTTATTCTGCGTTTCAAAGAAAACCAATTTTAAGGACGTGGGTGGTGGTTGGGGGCTGGATGTTAGATTTTAGTGCACAGACCAAAGGTGCCTTTGATTGATTTAAGGATGCCACCAATAATTAACCTGTTCCCGGGCGTAGTTTACGGAGACCCGGGACCTGTTGATTGGGTAATTCAGC
>CAJXNI010000017.1 GCA_913057235.1 uncultured Bacteroidota bacterium | reverse complement strand
CGTTACTTAAAAAATAAGCAGGAACGCCTGCCGGGTTTGTGGGAGCGGGTGCGTTTTCACGAACCGGAAAAGTTTATTGTGGAAACCATTGACGAGGTGCTAGATGAACGCGGCAAAATGCGTAGCAACGCCTCCCCGGAATTAGCCAAAATCCGCAAGAACCTGGTGAAAAGCCGCGCCAGTGCCGACCGTATTTTTAACCGGGTGCTTAAAAAATTTCGGGATAAAGGCTACCTGGCCGATTTTGATCAGAGCGTCTCTGAAAACCGCAGAGTACTGGCCATTCAAAGCACTTACAAAGGGCAGGTGCAGGGCATCTTGCACGGCAGTAGCAGCAAACAAAGCATCAGCTTTTTTGAGCCGGGCGAAACCGTAGAAATCAACAATCTGGTTTCGGAACTGCTGGAGCAGGAGCAGGAAGAAATTAAACGGATCCTGCGTGAGCTCACTTCGGCCTTGAGCCCTTACCACCCTTACATTTTGCGCTGTACGCATCTGCTAAACTATTTAGATTTTACCCGGGCCAAAGCCCTTTGGGCCTACCAGGAAAAGTGCTGCCTGCCCCAAGTGGTGCAGGAGCCCCTTTTAGATCTTAAAGAGGCCTACAATCCGGTGCTGCGCCATTTTAACCAGGAAAAAGGCAAGACAACCGTTCCGCTTACATTAAAGCTGGGTGCCCAACAACGCATTTTAGTCATTAGCGGGCCCAATGCCGGAGGGAAGTCGCTAAGCCTAAAAACAGTAGGCCTGCTGCAACTCATGCTGCAAAGTGGCCTTTTAGTACCGGTGCACCCCGATAGCCGTATGGGAATTTTCAGCCAGCTCATGGGCGACATTGGTGACAGCCAAAGCATTGAAAATGAACTAAGCACCTACAGCAGTAAATTGCAAAAGATGCGGCATTTTTTGGCTGCAGCCGATGATCAAAGTTTGCTCTTGCTAGACGAATTTGGGTCGGGCAGCGACCCTGAGCTGGGCAGCGCCCTGGCCCAGGTGTTTTTAGAACGGCTAAACAGTTACCAGAGTGTAGGCATTTTTACTACGCACTTTAATGCCATTAAGGCGCTGGCAGCCGAAGTGGAGGGCGTGGAAAATGGAGCGATGCTTTTTGACCGCAAAACCTTTGAACCGCGCTATGAGCTTCAGGTGGGCCAACCGGGCAGTTCGTACACCTTTGAGGTAGCCCAGCAAAGTGGCATTCCCAAGCACCTGATAGAAAGTGCGCGCGGTAAAGTGCAGCAAAACACTCTCCAAGTAGACCAGCTATTGGTGCAGGTTCAGGACGATAAAATTCGCCTGGAGAAAATTAAGCAACGCCAAAATCAAGAGGTAAGCAAGCTTAAAAAATTGCAGGCCGAGCAGCGCGAAACCATTGCCAAGTTAGAAGACAAGCTGAGCAAACAAACCAAGGTAAACGAAGAAAATGACCGTTTGCTGTATTGGGGCGGCCGCTTTCAAAAGTTGATTGATGCCTGGATGGATCAAAAAACCCAAAAGGATAAAAAAGCGGTGGTAGCCCGCTTTATTGCCATGCTTAACCAACGCTCGGGCGAAGTGGAAAAAACCGAAAAAACCACCCACAAAAAGCAAAGCAAGGCCCATTTGCAAAAGGTAGAAAAATACACGCAGGCTCCTGTAAAAGTAGGAGACGAAATTCGGGTGCTGGATTCAGGCCTAACCGGTACCATTTTGGAAAAGCAGGGCGACAAGTACAAAATTGCTTTGGGTGGCAACCTCAGCTCGCTTATGGAGCGCGAGCGTTTTGTGCCAGCCAGCGCACCCATCGGCCAGAAGCCTAAAAAGAAAAAACGGAAGAAGAGTTTTAAGAAGCCTAGTGGGAATAAGGCCAATAAGAAAGGTGATTAGCCTTAAAGATTTGCTCAGTTAGATAGAACCAACTCCATGGCGGGTAAACAATGATCAAGTATATGTCTGTGCCAAATGCCTTTATAATAAAGGTGAGTTACACCGAAGTTATCTTGTTTAACACTTACAATTTTAGGAGCGTAACACTTTCCTTAATAGCTCTCGGGGTAATCGTCCATTAAATACTCATTTTGAGCCAAGCCCAAATGCTCAATGGCTATAAAAAGACCATTTTCAGGGAATTTTATTTTGTAATCTGCTAAATCCACAAAAGTTTTTTTTAATCCCTTTTGGGCCACCCCTTCCACAGGCGTGTATATTAAAAGTGATCCAACGCCCCCGGTATCATTCACACGGTAAAAACGTAACCTAAAGAGTGCTTCTTTCACATCGCTATCGGTTAGCAGACTAATTCCTGTTAAGAATGGAGTTTGCGCATATCGCTCTTCAAACTGAAACTTTCTAGCCATCAGTTGTAAGTCTTCCCCAATATTCCAGTGACAGAGCAATCCAAACAAAAAGTGGGTACCGTCTCTTTTTTTAAATGGGTTTACCACAATGGTCTCACGGCCCAACATTGGCCTAATGATGGCTTCTTCTAAAAGGGTGTTTACCGGAGCAAGTGTTGTAGTGTCTTTCAAGTGGTTCAACAAAGTTTTTTTGAGCTTGTAGCCTACTGCAGAAATAATTAGGGTTTTAGAGCTATCACCTACATCTAAACTAAAATTTCCATGGCGGTTACTTGTGGTGCCTATGCGCTCTTCTTGCACCCAAATATTAACATAGGGTATCGGTTTGCCCGAAAGGCTATCTACAATAACACTTTCAAACTGAGCTTTAGCAAAGCTTGCACCTAAGAGGATAAGGAGTAAAAAAACAGGCTGTTTCAAGGGCCGCATAATTTTTAGGTATTGGGTAAAATTACGCTGTTCCAATAGATTTTCTGGCTTTTGGCGAAACACTTTGAAAGAAAAAGTGACTTACCCATAAGAAACACTTCTTGCTTCTAACTTTCTAAGCGCCTCCCTTAAGTGAGCACTGAGCGTTACAAGTAGCGTTTAGGTTGCCACCACTTATTACCTCTTCTCAAAGAAGGGTGCCTCTCTTAGTGTCCCCAAAGCTTTCAAGGTGTATCAAAGGGGGGTCCCTGAGTTAGCGAAGGATGAATATTGACAAGCTGTGAGCACTACCGCTCTGCCATAGTGCTCCCCATGCGCACTACTCAGGTTTACAGTGTTTTCCTTTTATTAAATTTAGTGGATGTTTTTATAAATTTAAGACTAAACTCCATTAATCGCTATGAAAAGACTTTCCCCACTTTTAATTCTAATGCTATCCTTTTTGGGGACTTTACTCAGTGGCCAAAACTTTGCACCCTTAGGGGCTACTTGGCATTATACAGAACGGCACGGGTTTTACCCAGACATTCGCTTTATAAAAATTGAGGCAGTAAAAGACACCGTTTTTCAAGGAGAAGCCTGCCGCATCCTGCAAAAAAACACCACCCAAGTTTGCGCGGGGCGCAACCTTAAAGAATACGTATTTAGCCGCGGTGATACCGTTTTTGCCTGGGATAATAATTTACTCAGTTTTCAGCCCATTACGGTTTACAACAACGCTGTAAACAGTTTTTGGGAATTTGATTATTATGATCTTATGGATGCTACATCAAGGACTATGCGGGTTACGGTAGACTCGGCAAGTTACCAGCTCATAAATAATGACTCCCTACGTGTAATGCACGTAAGCTATCAAACCCAAGCCAGTGGTTTTTGGCCCACCAGGCAGTCTCGCATAGTAGAGCGCCTAGGCGATTTACGCTACCTTTTTAATTTTGGCATGATGCGCAATTGCGATGGGAATTTCTCAGCCGGCCTACGTTGTTATCAAGACTCAGACATAGGTTTTTACAGCACACAGCAATATGCAAGTTGTGAGTACACCAACCTAGGTTTGCCAAATGCTGAGCAAACAGAGGCCTTATCTTTCTACCCTAACCCGGTGGAAGGTGAGTTACATATCTCAAATACTGGTACCGATCCTTACCCTCTTTTGCTGGTAAACACAACGGGAAGACTTATTTGCCGCACTATCGCTCCTGCAGGAGATTCGCTTTGGGATTTATCAGATCTGCCGCCTGGCATCTATTTCTTGAAAAGAGAGCGGGCCAATAATTGGCAAGCTCTCAAGCTCATCAAAAAGTAAACAGCTGATTTTACCACTCCTTGGGTCTATACTTTTAGTTTAAACCTAGAAACACTCATTTTTGGTGCGGTACTCGCTACGCAAAGAATTTCCCCCTTCTTTCCCTATTTTTGGCCACAATCAAAAATAAACCATGGAAGAAGTTGTTTCGGATATTCCTTTGATTACCAATGATGCCGTAGTGTTTGGCATTTTAATGGCCCTACTACTGGTTATTTTCAGAACCACTGAAATCCCCTCCTTCAAGAAGTTTTACAAAGTGGTTCCAGCCTTACTGCTTTGTTATTTTCTGCCTTCTGTGTTTAGTACCCTGGGTATCATCTCCCCGCACTGGATAGACCTGGACACGGCCATTGCCGCCTTGCAAACGCAGGGCTACAATTTAAGCGGCATTGAAACGCTGAAGCAATTCCGTGCCTGGGCCGTTGAAAACGAAATTCCCAAAGAAATACTAGAGCCTTACATCGGCAAAAGCCAGTTGTATTTTGTGGCCTCACGCTACCTTTTACCCGCCAGTTTAGTTTTGCTTACCCTCAGCATTAACCTCAAAGAAGTTTTTAAGCTAGGGCCCAAAGCCTTAATCATGTTTATTACCGGTACGGTGGGTATTGTTATTGGCGGCCCCTTGGCCATTTTACTTTTTAGTGCGGTTGCCCCCGATGTGGTGGGTGGCGCGGCCCCTAATGAAGTGTGGCGTGGCATGACTACCATTGCTGGTAGCTGGATTGGTGGTGGTGCCAACCAGGCGGCCATGTTTGAAGTTTTTCAGCCCATCTCTGGTAAAATCTTTTCGGTAATGATTACGGTAGACGTTATTGTAGCGGAAATATGGATGGCCTTTTTGCTGCTAGGCGTAGGTAAAGCCGATAAAATTGACCGGTTTTTTAAGGCTGATAGCTCGGCTGTAACTAACCTGAAAAACCACATGCAAGAGTTTAGCCAGCGTATTGCCCGCATTCCCAGCTTTACCGATTTAATGGTAGTAGGCGGTATTGGTTTGGGCTGCACCGGGCTGGCCCACTTACTCTCAGATGGCATAGCCCCCTGGATGAAGGAAAACGCGCCCTACCTGGCGGAAACCTTCAGTTTAGGTAGTGGCTTCTTTTGGCTGATTGTTTTAGCTACCACTTTTGGCATCATCCTATCCTTTACCAAGGCCCGCAATTACGAGGGGGCAGGGGCCTCCAAAATTGGCAGTGTTTTCATTTACATTTTGGTGGTAACCATCGGTATGAAAATGAACATCATGGCCATATTTGATAACCCCGCCCTGTTTTTGGTGGGCCTTACCTGGATGGTGGTACACGTGGTACTGCTGGTAGTTATGGCTAAGCTCATCAAAGCGCCCTATTTCTTTTTGGCGGTAGGCTCAAAAGCCAATATTGGGGGAGCTGCCAGTGCACCGGTAGTGGCCGCGGCTTTTCACCCCAGCTTAGCACCTGTAGGGGTTTTATTGGCCGTACTGGGTTATGCCTTAGGTACATACGGAGCCTGGCTTTGCGGTATTTTAATGCAGGTGGTGGCACCTTAGCCACAACCGTGTTGTACTTCTAAATATTTTCAATGAAAAGACTTCTCCTATTAGTTCTTAGCCTCGCTTGCGCGGATCTTAGCTTAGCCCAAAATCAAGAGACCGATGGCCCCATTATTCGCAACCTGTACAACCAGGCACTGACCCAACAGCAGGGCTATAAATGGCTGAAAGAGCTAACCGATATCGGGCCGCGCTTTGCCGGCACCGCTCAGGCCAATCAGGCGGTTTTTCGCTTTAAAGAAATTCTGGATTCCCTGGGCTTTGAAACCCAACTGCAGGAAGTTACGGTTCCCGTTTGGCAACGGGGACCGCAAGAAACAGCCGCTTACTCCTTTGGTACGGGCGCCCTAAAAATTGGCTTAAATATTACCGCTCTGGGCGGATCGGTACCCACGCCTGAAGAAGGCCTTAAGGGAGAAGTAGTAGAAATCACCAACTTTGATCAACTAGACAGTGTAGACCTGGAGGGCAAAATTGCCTTCTTCAACATACCGATGGACCCCACCTTTATTCGCACCTTTTATGCCTACGGCAGCGCGGTAACCCAACGTTGGGCCGGGGCGGTAGAAGCCAGCAAGCGGGGCGCCATTGGGGTGGTTATCCGGTCACTAAGCAGCAGCATCAATGATTATCCCCACACGGGCAGCATGACCTATGAGGGGGCTCCGTACAAAATTCCGGCTGCGGCCTTAAGTACCAAAGGGGCCGAAGAGCTGAGTAAAGCCCTGGCCACATCGGGCGGAAGCCTGCGACTGGAATACACCATTCAAAGTGCCTGGCAAGACAGCACCACTTCTTACAACCTTATTGCTGATTTACCCGGCACAGAAAAACCCAATGAATACGTGCTGATTGGTGGGCACATAGACAGCTGGGACCTAGGCACCGGAGCCCATGACGATGGCGCTGGCTCTATGCACGCCATGCATGCCGCGCATCTTTTAAAAAGTCAAAACCTGGGCTTAAAACGCACCCTGCGCCTAGTCTTTTTCATGAATGAAGAGTTTGGCTTAACAGGGGCCAAGGCTTATGCCCGCCAGGCTAAAGCCGATGGGATTAAACACGTAATTGCCTTTGAAAGTGATGGCGGAGGATTTTCACCCCGTGGCATTAGCATGGTGGCACCTGATACGGTTGTTGCTCAGATAAGAGCCCTACGGCCTTTGCTGGAACCTTACGGCATCCACCGTTTTGGGGTAGGTGGGGCTGGAGCCGATATTAATCAGATTGCCGCTGAAGATGTAGTTCTAATTGGTATGCGCCCCGATAGTCACCGCTACTTTGAAGTACACCACAGCGCCCGTGACGTATTTGAAAATGTAAACGCCCGCGAATTGGAAATGGGCAGCGCCACCATGGCGGCCTTCCTATATCTTTTGGATAAGTATGATATTGTGGTGCAACCTTAATGGCTGCAACCTTTGAAGTTTTCTGCCAGTCCCCAATCGGTACATAGTTTTATGCCCAAAAACTTCTCTTGCCGGTAAAAGCCTTTTTAACTTTTAGGAAATCTTAAAGTATTTCTTTTAATTTTAGACATACCAAAACCCTATTTATTAATAGCTAAGCCATGAAGTTGACCCAAAATGCCGTATTCAGAGATCATAAGGGAAATGAAATTGAGGAACCGCGCCAGTTTGTGCAAGCCTGGCTTAAAAAGCACCCCAGGGGTAAAATATTTGTAGGCTGCGACTCTAAAGTGCGGGGCGACCTGGTGAAATACTCCACTGCTATTTGCCTCTGGAACATAGGCAAAGGGGTGAGTGAAATTTATAAAAACGAGGTGATTCAAAGACCTCCAGATTCCTACACGCGGCTTTGGGCCGAAGTTACCCGCGCGGTAGAAACAGCCGAGGAACTGAAAGACCTTGGTGAAATTACCGTACACGTAGACATTAACTCCAACCCCAAATACCGCAGTCATCAATTGTATGATGCCAGCATTGGGCTAATCACTTCCATGGGATTCCAAGGAGCCGGGAAGCCATTTTCATGGGCCGCCAGTTGCGGTGCCCATAAGCACTGTCAGTAATTGTTAATAAAGTGTTAGTAACCGCGGCTACTAAAGCCGTGTCCACACTGGGATTAACTACAATTTGCTGAAAAATAAGACTTTACATTTGCAAAAAAAGTTTTTGGAAACTAGCTTAGGGGGCCAAAAATATTTTGCACATGACCAAAAACAGGGGGGGGATTCTGGAGCTTTTTACAATCTAAAATACGGAAAGCAGCGGCCATCAACCGGCCACCCAAGCGCCCAAATAAAACGGCTAATCGAAAAGACGTTTTCAAAAAATACAATTACCGTTTTAACTGCGGCCGAGTTACCTCTTTGGCCAGTTAAACCTACTTACATTTAGTAGTCTAGCAATTGACCTAAGGCTGAAGCTACTTTATCGGCATTAGGAATCATGGTTTCTTCTAAGGTGCTATTTAATGGAATAGCCGGCATATTTTCAGCCCCCACCACTTTAACGGGTGCATCTAAAAATTCAAAACAGTTTTCCTGAATTTGTCCCGCTAATCCTTGCGGGAAGCCATTTTTACTAGGTTCTTCAGATACCACCAAACATTTACCGTGGGCTTTTACGCGCTCAAAAATCAAATTCTCATCCAGCGGATACAAGGTTCTTAAATCTAGTATTTCCACCGCATCCTCAAAAGCTTGGGCAGCCTTTTTGGCCCAGTACACGCCCATTCCGTAGGTAACTACCAACATGGAGCTTCCTTCTTCTATTTTATCGGCTGCAGCCGGATAGGCAATGCGGGCCTTACCAAAGGGCACCACGTAGTCTTCTGAAGGCTCTACCGTTTTGGCGTCTTCAGTGCCTTTAATTTTACTCCAGTACAGGCCTTTATGCTCCAGCATTACCACCGGATTAGGATCGTAAAAGGCCGCTTTCATTAAGCCTTTAAGGTCAGCTCCGGTGCTAGGGTAGGCGATTTTTATACCGCGGATGTTGGTTAAAATGCTTTCTACTGAACTACTGTGGTATGGGCCTCCGCTACCGTAGGCCCCAATAGGAACGCGAATAACTGCGCTTACTGGCCACTTACCATTGCTCAAATAATTGCTGCGGCTTACCTCGGTAAACAGCTGGTTTAAGCCCGGCCAAATGTAGTCCGCAAACTGCACTTCTACTATCGGCTTTAAGCCTACCGCGCTCATACCTACAGTGCTGCCAATAATAAAGGCTTCTTGAATGGGGGTGTTGAAAACACGATCGTCTCCAAAGGTTTGCGCCAAGGTGGCCGCCTCTCTAAACACGCCACCAATGCGGGCACCCACATCTTGGCCATAAAGCAATGCCTCCGGATGCTTATGCATCAATTCCTTAATGGCAAACAGAGCGGCATCTACCATCACGGTTTTATCACGACCGGCCGGGGCGCGCTCGCCTTGCTCCTCAGTGATGGGCGTTTCCGCAAAATCATGAGTAAAAAGATCTTCCGGCTGCGGGTCAGGAGCGGCCAAGGCTTTTTCGTAATCGGCCTCCACCTGTTGCTTTGCCTCGGTAGCTAATTGGTCAATTTCTTCTTCTGAAACGCCCGCGTCTTTTAATTCCTCTATCATTTTAGGATAGGGATCGCGGCTGCGCGCTTCGGCCAGTTCTTCCTGGTCATGGCGGTAAAACTCCATGCGCACCCCACTGGTGTGGTGATTAAGCAGGGGCACTTTAGCGTGGACCAAAAAGGGTCTGCGTTCTTTGCGTACGGTAGCAATCACCTCTTGCAGGGTTTGGTAACTCTCTGTAAAGCGCGTACCGTCTATGCTGCGGGTTTCTATGGTTTTAAAGCCCAGTGCATACTCCGCTGCGTTCATTACGCGGGTTTCTTCTTCGTTGGCCGAAATATCCCAGCCATTGTCTTGCACCAGGTAGATAATGGGCAGTTGCTTAAGAGCGGCCATCTGCATAGCTTCGGCAATTTCACCCTCGGTCATGGCCGCATCACCAATGCTGCAAACCACTACCGGCTTTTCATCGCCATAATCTTCCCCTAAATTGTGTATTTCCTGTAGTGCAATGCCCATGGCTACCCCGGTGGTGGGTATAGCCTGCATGCCGGTGGCCGAAGACTGGTGCGGGATTTTGGGTTTATCGTCAGCGCGTAAGCTGGGGTGCGAGTAGTAGGTGCGGCCGCCTGAGAAAGGATCGTCTTTTTTGGCTAAAAGCTGCAGCATGCAGTCGTAAGGCTTCATGCCGATGCCCAGAAGAATAGAATCATCGCGGTAGTAGGGTGCCACCCAGTCCTGTGGTTTTAGCTGCATGCCACAAGCCAATTGAATGGCCTCATGGCCCCGGGAGGTGGCGTGCACGTATTTGGCCGTTACGTCTTTGTTGGCCTCGTATAATTCGGCCATAGCCTTTGCGGAGGCCATCAGCCGAAAGGCTTCTTTTAAAATTTTTTGACCTATTGTAACCTGCTCCGGAGCACTTGCCATATTGCGTTTTTTGGTGAGGCAAATATCGGAAACAATAAAGAAAAAGCCTTTGTCAACCGCAGAAGGGTTGAAGCAAAGGCTCATTAAGAATAGACGCTTGGTTTGCGGCTTAAACTATTTTTTGTCGCCAAAATTGTAGGCAAAACCTACCCCAATAATTTCTCTGAACTGGGTGCGCGGTACCCCAGGTGTGTCTGGGTTATTATCCACGTCAAACTTCACATCATGGTCATAAATAAGGTTGAGTGAAAGATTGGCGGTAATGTATTTATTCACCTGCATAAAAAGCAGCACCTCACTGTTCACGTCAATAAGCGTAGGGTCTTCCAGGTAGTTGCTGTAGAGGTCTAAGCGTGCCTGTAGATCCACATTTTTCATGATGTTTTGCTTGTAAGTGAAATTCAGGTAGCCCCCCAATTCAAAGCGCCTGGTTTCACCGCTGTCTACGCCAAAGGCGCCTAGATTGGAAAGCCTTTCATCCATTACAAAGGTGAGTTTGGCCGTGGCCGGAGACGTAAAAACGCTAATTTTCTTGTTGGGCTTGTAGGTGGCTCCCAGGCCGATGAGCATATAGCCGGGGGCCATAAAATCAGAAATTTTAATGCTGTCAGCTGTTTCACCTGGGTTGGCAAAACCTGCCGTAAACTGAGAACGGAAATTGTACAGGGCACTGGCTCCCCACTTTTTGTTCAAGGCATAGTCCATGCGGGATTCCAGCTCTATGCGGTCATCAGTTTTATTGAAAACCGTGTCTTGAAAGTTAAGGCCGTAGCCTAAGGTGAGGCTGTTCACCCAGGTCCACTTCCCGCCTTTATCATAATTAGCAAAAAGGTTGAGCAAACCGTTACCCGAAATGGAGTTTACACCACCCGCCTGCCAGTTTTCATAAGCAGCCTGATTAAACTGAAGTCCGATATTACCGCCCACTTTCCAAGCGGTGTCTTTAACCTCTTCTGACAAGGCCTGCACTGCATCACTGGCGAACTTCCTGGCAGCGGTATCAGAGCCCACGGTATTGGTTTGAGCTTGCACACTTAGGCCCATGCCCAGGAATAAAAGCACGGAAATTTGCTTTTTCATTTGCTTGCTATGTTGGTTTATTCCTTGTTTTTAAAGGCGTTAATCGCATTACGGGTAAATTCTGAAAGCACCAGTTCTCCACTGAGTGCGGCCCTTTCTGCCAAAAGCTCGTCCCAGTTTTCAGTGCCGCGCCAAAATACTTTTTTAAGGTGTTGCATGGCTTCTGGGTTAAAGCCTCTGAGCCGGTGAATGAGTTGAGCAATGGCTTCATCCATCTCTTCCACAGTATCGTGCAAGTGATAGTAAATGCCGCGTTGGTGGGCCCATTGGGCACTACGCCACTCAGTAGCGTTTATGGCCAATTCGCTCATCCCGCTCAGCCCAATTTTACGTTCTACGGCCGGGCCTACCACAAAGGGGCCAATGCCAATGGCCAATTCTGAAAGCTTAACGGAGGCATATTGGGTGGCAAAACAGTAATCTACTGAAGAAGCCAAACCTACCGCTCCGCCAACGGCTTTACCGTGCACACGGCCCACAATGAACTTGGGGCATTTGCGCATGGCATTAATTACATTGGCAAAACCACTGAAAAACTTTTTGCCTTCGTCTAAATTTTGAATGGAGATAAGCTCATCAAAAGAAGCCCCGGCACAAAAGGCCCGCTCACCGGCCGATTTTAGCAAGATTACTTTTACCGCATTATCTTGGCCGGCCTTGGTAATGGCTTGGGCCAGCTCTGAGAGTAGCCGGCTTGGCAAAGAGTTGCTTAATGGGTGAAAAAACTCAACGGTGGCCAGGCCGTCTTTTACTTGTGTTTGAATGTGGCCCTGAGTAAGCGCATCTGACATTTAGCTAAATTTTCGGTAAACTTAGCAGTTCTAACCCAATCAGGCTAAGTACTTTGAGCAGAAATTAGTGGTTTTCAGGAGGATTTTCCCCCCAGGCTAATTCCCAGGCGTTGGGCTCTTTGTTTCCAGCGGTTACGGGCGTAGGCCCTAAGGTCTTCCTTATTATCAAACTCATCTATAATTTCCATTCCTAAGAGCGTTTCCAGCACGTCTTCCATAGTAATGAGTCCGGCTGTACCGCCAAACTCTTCTACTACCAAGGCCAGGTGATGGTTGTTTTGGGTAAGAAAGCTGTAGAGCGTGTAAAGGTTTTGCACATCTGGTACTACGGCTAATTCTCTTTTCAGCGATTTAAGTTTTGTGTCTTTACGCTGTGCGCCTATTTCTGAAAGTATATCGTGTTTGTGCACAAAGCCGGTAATGTCGTCTTTATTTTGACCGTACAGCGGAATCCGCGTAAAGCGGTAAAACTCTTCGGCTTCAAAAAAGGCCTGCACAGTAAGGTCTTCATGGGCGGCTACCATAACCATGCGGGGGGTCATCACATCGCGCACGGTAAGGGAACGCATGCTTATCAGATTCTTAAGAATCAGGGCTTCTTCTTTAGAAAACACGCCTTCTTTCAAACCAATATCGGCCAAAGCCACCACCTCACTACGCTCTACTGATGGCTCCCCTTCTTGTTTAAATACTTTGGTTACAATTTGAGCCAAGAGTACTAAGGGATACATGAGCACATTGAGAACAACCAGGGTTTGCGTGGTAAAGCGGGCCAGGCTCTTCCAATAACTGGCCCCAATGGTTTTTGGAATGAGCTCTGAAATAACCAGAATTAAAAGGGTAAGTATGCCTGAAATTATGCCTACTGACACATTACTAAACACCAGCCCCGCCTGCGCGCCTACCCCGGCTGCGCCAACCGTGTGCGAAATGGTGTTGAGGCTGAGAATGGCCGCCAAGGGACGGTCAATGTCTTTTTTAAATTGAAAGAGGCGCTGAGCCCATTTTTTTTCTTCGGCCAGTTTAGCTTGAATAAAGCTGGGAGTAACGCTTAACAATACCGCCTCTAACACTGAGCATAAAAAGGAGACGACCAAGGCCAAAAGGAGGTAAAAAATCAAAAGAGCCATGCGCCTAACCTAAGAATTTACTTTCACTTAAAAACTCGCGATGGCTTTTAACCTCACAAATTAGCGTGTGAAAATACTGGTACCAGCGGGTAGCCTGGCCCTTAGCCTGCATATGCCCGGCATGCTGCCGCCAGTTTTCTATACAATTTTGGTCTTGCCAATAGCTTATAAAAATGCCTCCCTTCCCTTGCCCAGCCGAGCTATAGCCCAGGTAGCCTGGTTGTTTTTGAGCTTCGGTCATCATGAGCTCATCCATGGCTTGGTATCCTTCTAAGTCTTCTCTTTTAATGGAGACAAAGACTACCGCATAAAAGGGTGGCTGGGGTGCCGCATTTTTCCAGTGCGTTTGCATTTTTGTTTGAACCCGTTTTTTAAGGTTTTGTGTTTTATATGGCTTACTTCGGCTTCGCTCAATGACCTAGAGTAGTAAAAAGTCAAGCAATAACCAAGGTGGCTGAGCGGAGCCGAAGCCAACCTAGCCCTGATCTAATTTTTTCACCATGGTAAGAATGGTGGCCAGAGCTACCGTTTCATTCTCCTCATCATAAACATCAACATTGAACTTCACAATTCCCTTGGCAATATCGTCTTCGCTCTTTTTCTCTTGGTTGATTTTCTCTTTTACGGTAAATTTCACGCCAATGGTCATGCCTGGGTACACGGGTTTGGTAAAGCGGCATTCGTCAATGCCGTAGTTGAGCAGCACCGGCCCTTTTTTAGGGTCTACAAACATGCCGGCCGCTTTGCTGAGGATGTAGTAGCCATGGGCCACCTTGCCTTCAAAAATGGTTCCGTCTAGCGAAGTTTCGTCTACGTGGGCGTAAAAATTATCACCACTTACCTGCGCAAAGCTGGCAATATCGGCATCGGTAACGGTGTGTTTGTGGGTGTACACGGTATCGCCCACTTTAAGCTCTTCAAAGTGTTGACGAAAGAGGTGTTTTTCTGCCTCAGGGCGATGGGCACCCGGCTGGTATACCTGCGTTATTTCCATAATGCTATCGGGGTGACCCTGAATGGCGGTGCGTTGCAAATAGTGTAAAATACCGCGCTTGCCGCCCATTTCTTCACCGCCTCCGGCACGGCCTGGGCCACCGTGGGTGAGCAAAGGCATGGGCGAACCATGGCCGGTGCTTTCTTTGGCACTCTTGGCGTTAAGCACTTGAATACGGCCGTGCATGTGAGCGGCTTCCACTACAAACTCACGCCCTATTTTATCATCTGCTGTAACTATGGTTGAAACCAGGGAACCTTTACCCATATTGGCAATCTCAACGGCTTGCGCCAAATCTTTGTAGGGTAAAAGACTACTAACGGGGCCAAAGCATTCCACCTCGTGCACATCGGTGTTTTTAAAGGGGTCGCTATTGCGGAAGAGGATGGGCGAAACAAAGGCGCCTTTGTCGCGGTCAGCGTCTACCACCGGGTAGTCACGTAAATCGCCATACACCACTTCTTGCGACTTTTTGAGGCGCTCTACATTTTCCATAAGACGCTCAACCTGAATAGTGGAGGCCAAGGAACCCATGCGCACCTCTTTACTGCGCGGGTTTCCAATGGTGGTTTTTGCCAGACGGGCAGTTAGGGCCTCCTGCACGGCATCCATTTTTTCTTCAGGCACTAAAATCCTGCGTACCGCAGTACATTTTTGGCCGGCCTTGGTGGTAATTTCGCGTTGAACTTCCTTTATAAAAATGTCAAACTCAGGCATACCCGGTTCTACATCAGGACCAAGCACGGCTGCATTGAGCGAGTCTGCCTCCAGGTTAAAAGTTACAGAGCGTTCAATAATATGGGGTAAGCTTTGAAGCTTCTTGCCGGTAGCCGCACTACCGGTAAAGGTTACGGTATCTCCGGTGGTCACGTGGTCTAAAATACCTCGGCCTAAGCCTGTAACCAATTGCAGGGCGCCTTCTGGTAAAATCTCCGATTTAATGATTTCACGCACCACGTGCTCAGTAAGAAAAGAGGTGTACTCAGAGGGCTTTACTACGGCCGGTACCCCAGCCATAAGATTCACGGCAATTTTTTCCAGCATGCCCCAAACGGGAAAGTTGAAGGCGTTGATGTGCACGGCTACGCCCCGTTTGGGTACCATAATGTGGTGACCTATAAACGTGCCGTTTTTAGAGAGTGGTGCGTGTTGCCCGTCTACGTAGTAGGGAAGGTCTGGGAACTGCCTGCGCAAAGATGCATTGGCAAATAGGTTTCCAAACCCCCCTTCAATATCCACCCAACTGTCAATTTTGGTGGCCCCGGTTTTAAAGCTGGTTTCGTAAAACTGATCTTTAATCTCTACCAGGTGCAGGGCCAGTTTTTTGAGCATTAGACCCCTTTCAATAAAGGTCATTTTACGCAGGGCAGGGCCACCCGTTTTACGGCCGTACTCTAAAATAGCCCGGTAATCTAAGCCCTGACTGGAAACAATGCCAATATCTTCTCCGGTAATAGCGTCTTTGGCTATGAGTTCTTCGCCTTCACCGTTTACCCATTTACCCAAAACGTAATTCTGTATATACTGCATGCTTTAATTTTTAGAACAGAGCAGCTAAGGTAAGTGGATAGGCTGAGCTGTAAAAAGGACTTTTAAGAAACCGTTCTTATTGGGGAGTGACTGACATTTAGCAACAGGAGAAATCTGTTTGATTGAAATTCTTCCTGGCCCATACCCTGGGAGTAAATGTTGGCAAAATATTCATGGATGTATGGTTTTAAGCGCCATTCCTGGAAAAGCAGCCGTGCCGCAAATGGGTAAGAGCAGCAGAGGCCTGGCAAGTGAGACCTAAACCTCATTTACGCTTATAAAGCATTCCTTACCGGAATTTTATCTTTGCCGTTTTTTAGAGCGCATGAAAAAGCTGCTTACTTATTTCTCAATAGTGGTTATCTTACTTTTTACCTTTTCTGTTTTTGGTTGGGTTATAAAAGAAGTTACTTTAGGACGCAGCCCTTTTGGTGATCGCGTAAACTATTACCTGGATACCTACGTGAGTTTTTTAGACCTTTTTGAAGAGTCAGTAGAAGAGGTGAAAACGCTGCCCCGCACTTTTGTACCCACCCCCCAGGACTTTGAAAGAGTAAATAAACTGGAAGAACCCCTATATGCCCTCATTTCCTACACCAGTAAAAAGAAAGAGCGCACCGTAGAAATTCGCGATTTAGCCAGTGACTCCGTATTTCACCAATGGAAAATTGCCAATCCTTTTGAGGCACATGACCGTATCATGGATCCCCTGTTGTTACCAAACAAAAGCCTTTGTTTCTCCTACAACGGCAAAACGGGATTAACAAAGCTAGACTCTGCCGGAAATGTGCTTTGGAAGCAAGACCAAATTGCCCATCATCACAGTTTAAATGTAGATAGTGCCGGACATATTTGGGCCTGTAGTTACACCCGGGAAAAAGACAGCTCTTTCATCATTTTCAAGGGGCGCTATGAGCTAGACAGCCGCGAAATATTTTTTATAGACAATACCATTTCCAGACTTCACGCTGAAACAGGTGAGGTGCTTTTTCATAAATCCATCACTGAAATTTTAAAGGAAAACGGGCTGAGCAATTTGCTGTTAAAATCAGATAAAGGAGATGACCCCATTCACCTGAATGATGTTCAGCCCGCCTTAAAAACCACCCCTTACTACCAAGAGGGCGATTTATTCTTAAGCTTCCGGAACTTGTCTGCTAT
This sequence comes from uncultured Bacteroidota bacterium, assembly GCA_913057235.1. Taxonomy (GTDB): domain Bacteria; phylum Bacteroidota; class Bacteroidia; order Flavobacteriales; family Schleiferiaceae; genus CAJXNI01. The sequence goes on along the minus strand of CAJXNI010000017.1, from coordinate 43,265 downwards.
ACTGCACTATCGGCCCGAGACCAATAAAGTGCTGCAGGTTTTAGAAGGGATGTTTTACAGCCAGCATGACGTAGATTTTTTAAACGACAGTGTTATTTACTTTTTCAATAACAACGCGCACACACTGTGGGTAGACCGCTCTTTTAGCTATTTGGTTTCTCCAGAACGCTTGGAAGCGGGAAACTTTCACTCTAACGTAATAACCTATGACCTTAAAAACCAACGGTATTCCTATTTATACAAGGAGGCCTTCGGTGAAAACCAAATTTATACCTACACAGAGGGCATGAGCGAAATGCTTAATGATAGCCTGCTTTTTGTGGAAGAGCAAAACAGTGGTATTTTGTGGGTTTTAAAAAACCAAGAGGTGGTCTACAAAAATGCTTTACCCTCACAACACGCAGGGCATCACCACCTGCCGAACTGGACCCGAATTTTACATAACTACAAACCATGACGCAGCTACTTTACATAGGCCCTGGCATGGGGGCAGGCACGCTTATACTCATCTTTGCCATTGCCGCATTGGTGCTTTTTGCCTTTGGCTACATAATTTGGCTTAAGGTGAAAAGCCTGTTTAAAAACAAAAAATGATTTTTTACGGCCTTACGCTTGCCAGCGGATTTTTAGCCGTTTGGTTTTTGCGAGTTGTCCGCAAGCCTTTTTACCAACTGGCACAACATACCTTAGCCACGCTTAACAGCATTTTAAGCCCTGAAGAGGATGAAGCCAAACTGCAAAGTTTGCAAAAGAGCGCCACCGGGCTGTTAATTTGGCTCTTGTTGATAATGCTGCTGCTGGTAACAGCTGCGGGTATTCTTTACATTCCTCTATTGCTTAAAGGCACTTTGGGCTGGGTCAAGCCCGATGTATATAATGCGCTGTACTGGGGGCTGGCCGTTTCGGCCGGAGCCTCCGTGCCCTTTTTTATTCCATTGCCCCAAAAAGCTTCAGGGTACTCTGAGTTGGCTCAGTTGCTGCACCGTCTCATTTTAAACCACTACTATTTGGGGCTCAGGCTTTTAAAGTGGGAGCTTAAGAAGCACGCGCCCCAGCCAGTAAACCCGCAACAACCATTTGTTATTGTTTCAGGCCTGGCCCGGGCTGGCACCACCAGCCTTATGAATTTGTTGGTTCAGGAGCCATGCTTCACCAGCTTAAGCTATGCCCAAATGCCTTTTTTATTGAGCCCCAGAACCTGGCAAAAGTGGTACAAACCTTCTTCTAAAAAAGTGAAAGAGCGCAGCCATAAAGACGGTATTCAAATTAGTTACCAGTCTAGCGAGGCACTGGAAGAATATTTTTTTAAGGCCCTTTTAAATGATGCCTACCTGGGCAAAAGCACTTTAAAAGAGCACCATCTCTCGCCCAAAGAGTGCGCACTGTATGCCCGGTATCAACGTTTAATTGCCGGGCCCAACCAATTGTATTTGGCTAAAAACAATAATTTTTTGCTGCGCTACCGCTCAGTACGCAAAGCTTTTCCCAATTTTCTATTTGCTTTGCTTTTTAGGCATCCCTTGTATCAGGCCGCTTCGCTATTGGCCATGCATAAGCGTTACAGCCAATTGCAAAGCCAAGACCCTTTTGTCTTAGAGTACATGAATTGGCTGGGACATCATGAATTTGGTCAAAATCACAAATGGTTTGCCTTTTCGGGGCACACCCCACCCGCTACCCCAAAAGACACGCTCGATTATTGGCTGGAGGTTTGGATAAATTATTATCAAAAAGCCCTTGAAATAGAGGATGCTAACACTGTTTTTATAAACTACCATGAGCTTTGCCAAAACCCAGCAGCCGTCTTGGATAACTTGTCCTCAAAAATAGGATTGGAGTTTTCGGGTGAAATTGCCCAGGGATTCTCAAATAAGCGAAAGGTTGAAGAACCTAAGCAAACTGAGCGGTTGGCAAAGGCCTTAAAAATTTATGAGCGGTTAAAGCTAAGGGCTAAACCCGGTACGTAACGGCATTTATACTCATGCCAGCCCCTACAGAGGCCAACAAAAGTACGTCTCCTTTTTGCACGCTATGGCCTTTAAGCTGACCTTTTAAAAGCTGATCTAACAAAGTAGGTACGGTGGCCACTGAACTGTTTCCTAAATAGCCAATGCTCATGGGCATAATCTTTTCAGGTGCGGGCTTCTTATACAAGCGGTAAAACCGCTTCACAATAGCCTCATCCATTTTTTCATTGGCCTGGTGAATCAATATTTTTTTTACTTCATCTATGCCTACCCCTGATGAGTCCAGGCATTTTTGCATAGCGGCCGGAACGTGGGTTAAAGCAAACTGAAAAATTTTGGAGCCATGCATCTTAATATAGCGCCTATGGTCTTTTTCTTTAGGGTTATTACTGGCCCCGTAAAAAAGGTAAAAAGCTTCCTCTTCTGTAAAGGTTTGGCTGGCCGTACTTAAAATCCCGGAGTTACCCTTGTCTTCACGCGCTTCTACCACGCAAGCCCCTGCTCCATCGGCAAAAATCATAGAGTCTCTATCGTGTGGATCCAAAGTTCGAGATAGAGTTTCTGTACCCACAATCAGATACTTTTGGCCTTGTCCGGCCTTAATATGGGTGTAAGCTACTATGAGGCCTTGCAACCATCCGGGGCAACCGTATAATATGTCAAAAGCTATGCAATTGGGGTTTTTAATTTTAAGCTGATACTTTACGCGGGTGGCCAAGCTGGGTAAAATGTCAACTTGCCTTCCGTTGTGGGTCATATCCCCAAAGTTGTGGGCTACAATAATACCGTCTAAAGTTTCTGGGTCAACGCCCGATGAGGCCAGCGCCTGCCTAGAAGCTTGAGCTCCCAGGTCAGAAGCCATTTGGTTGGTGCGGGCATAACGTCTTTCCTCTATACCCGTAATGGCCTTAAATTTTTCTACCACTTCTTCACCCGGCAAATCAATGCTTTCTTCTTTAGGGGTAAAAAAATGATGCGCTAGAAAATCTGCGTTTGCCACTTTTGTCTCAGGTATGTAGCTGCCGGTTCCTGTAATCTCCAAGTTCATAGCCCATTTAAAGCCCGGCAAGTTAGAAAGAAAAGCGCTTTTGATAATTACCAAAGCGCCCTTTTTAAATCTAGCCCGTCTTTTCGTTTGATTGGGGCAATGCTTTAAAAACTTTAGCCCCCAAACCTATCAACAATAAAACCCACGGTGCTCCGTGCAGGAAAATGTCAAACCAATCATACCAAACCAAGGTAGGCGAACCTGCCTTTAACCAAGATATTTTTTGCCAGAGATGGGGCTCAGGGAAAAAAGGGGCTAAACCTAAAGTGAGGCAGGCTAAAAAAATTATTCCCAGGTTTTGGGCACTCCAGCACGTTAGTTGTTTCATACTGTAAAACTATTGTTCAGGCAGGGAGCTTTCAGCAATCCATGTCACTGAGTTTTAGAAAGTGAACCCAATATTAAGGCTTAATTAAGGCCATATTAAAAAAACTTAAACTCTAAGCCAACTTTGTGGCTTTGTTTAACGTTTACAAGCATAAGTTAAACTAAATTCAAATACCATGAAATCGATTTTATTTAAAGCTTTCTTCCTCAGCTTTGCGGTGGCCTTATTCACCGGCTGTAGTGATGATGATGACGACAACAACAATAACCCGCAGCCTACCCCTACTCTGGCAGCTCTGGTTGCAGATGACGACCGTTTTACTATTCTGCTTGATGCCTTGCAACGCACAGGCCTAGACGCAACCTTAGACGCAGAAGGTGAATACACCGTGTTTGCTCCCACCAACGAGGCCTTTGGTGATCTTCTTGGAGAACTTCAGCTAGCCGATTTAGATGCCGTGGTTAATGCCGTAGGCCTAGATGGTTTAGAAAATATTCTATTATACCATGTGCTGGGTGCTGAAGTGCGCGCAGCAGACGTGAGCACTGGCTACATCACTACTTTAGCGGTAAACGGCAACGGCAACAACCTTTCTGCTTACGTAAATACCTCTAATAATGTGATGCTTAATAATAGGGCTATGGTAAGTGAAACTGACCTTGTAGCGAGCAACGGAGTAGCACATGTAATTAATAAGGTTATTTTGCCGCTTAACGTTTTTGAATTGGTAGAGGTAAATCCCGTATACAGTTCTTTAGAGTCGGCTTTACTATTGGCAGATGGTGACTTAGATGTGGTACTTTCTGACGATGATAACGATTATACCCTTTTTGCCCCCGGTAATACTGCTTTTGACACACTAGTAGCCAATACCCCTAATGTGAATAATTTAGGAGAATTGGTAGCCGCTTTAGGTACTGATGTGCTAAGCACCGTATTACTTTACCACGTAGTGCCTGGCGAGGTGCGCTCTGGAGATTTACAAATTGGTGCAGTTACCACCGCAGCCTCTGATGGAGCGGGCGGAAATCTGCAGTTTAATGTGAATATTAACGGCAGTGACGTACGTATCTCTGATTTGTCTCCAGACACTGAAGATGCAGACGTGACCTTAGTAGACGTGACTGGCACTAACGGGGTGGTGCATGGAATAAATGCAGTATTATTGCCGCAATAATTTATTCTAATTTTACTAACCCTTATTTCACCATGAGAAAATTATGGATTAAATCCCTGGCCCTGGTGCTAGGGATTTCTTTGTTTACCCGTTGTAGTGACGACTCTGAAAACAACAACGGAGGATCTCAAGAACCCACTACCATTAGTGGTATTGTAGAACGCGATGCCCGTTTTAGCATTTTACGCAGCGCACTTGAACGCACAGGCTTAGATGCCACCTTAGATTCTGAGAGCGAGGCTACCTTGTTTGCCCCAACTAATGCGGCCTTTTCCGATTTGTTTGCGGAATTACAGGTAGCCAACCTTAATGAGCTTGAGTCTAACATAGGCAATGAGGCACTCAAGAGAATTTTGCTTTACCATGTACTTAATCAAGCGGTGGCTTCAGCCGATGTAAATGCCGGTTACATTGAAACCTTCTCGCTCAATACCAATGGCAATTACATGATGGCTTACATTGCTACCTCAGGCGGCCTTCGAATTAATGACAGAGCTGGTCTTGAACAAGCAGATATTGATGCTACCAATGGTGTAGTGCATGCTTTGAACAAGGTATTGCTACCGGCTACTTTATATGACTTGATAATTGCCAACCCTAACCTGAGCTCTTTAGACGCAGCTCTGCAGGCAAGCTCAGGATTAGTGGCTACCCTTTCGGGTAGCAGTAGATACACCCTGTTTGCACCAGACAATCAAGCATTTGACAACCTCATAGCAGACTACCCTAACGTGAGTACCTTAAATGAGTTGGTTGCTGAGTTAGGTCCTACAGACTTAACCAATACTTTGCTCTATCATGCCTTAAACGGTGAAACCTTGGCCGAAAACTTAACCACCGGCCCCAACACTACCGCTTTGGGTACTGATGTAATTATTGACGCAGATGGTCTTCCTATTCGCTTGTTTGATAACTCTGGTCTAACTTCTGGACCAGCTATTGTTACCACCACTAATGTGGTGGCCAGCAATGGAGTTATGCACATTATGGATGCCGTTTTATTGCCTTAATACGTTTTTCCGTTTTACTGAAACTAAAAACGCCCCGGTTTTCGGGGCGTTTTTTTTTGTTTGAACGTGCTATTGGTAGCTGTTGGGCAAGCTTTTAAAGCCTGTGTTCCAAAGCAAAAAGGCCCATTTATCGGCTTGTTCCTCAATAATCATGGCCGTTGGTTTGCCAGCACCATGGCCGGCTTTGGTTTCTATTCGAATTAAGACAGGCGCCTCCCCGGCATGGTCTCGCTGTAAGGCCGCTGCAAACTTAAAGCTATGGGCCGGCACCACTCTGTCGTCATGGTCGCCAGTTGTAACCATAGTTGCCGGATAGGCTGTGCCCTCATTGGTATTATGCACCGGTGAGTATTTGTAAAGGTATTGGAACATTTCTTCACTATCATCAGCAGTACCGTAGTCCGTATGCCATCCCGCCCCAGCGGTAAACTTGTGGTAGCGTAGCATATCTAAAACTCCAACGGCTGGTAAGGCTACAGCCATTAGATCAGGCCGTTGGGTCATGGTAGCACCTACTAGTAAGCCTCCATTGGAGCCTCCTGCTATACCCAGCTTTTCACTGCTAGTGTATTGTTTTTCTATCAGATATTCTGCCGCAGCAATAAAATCATCAAATACATTTTGCTTGTTCATTTTAGTGCCAGCCATGTGCCATGCTTCTCCGTATTCACCGCCTCCCCTAAGATTGGCTACAGCATACACCCCACCTTGCTGCAAAAACACAGTATTGCTGGTGCTAAAGCCGGGCGTAAGGCTAATGTTAAAACCACCGTAGCCGTAAAGTAGCGTGGGGTTTTTACCATTTAACTCAAGGCCTTTCTTATGCGTAATAATCATGGGGATTTTAGTGCCATCTTTACTCTGGTAGAAAACCTGCTTAGACTCATAATTTTCACTGTCAAAGTTGATGTTTGGTTTGCGGAACAGTTCAGACTCACCCGTTTTTATATTGTACTTAAAGGTGCTGCTGGGGTATACGTAGTTGGTAAAGCTGTAATAAAGCACCGTATCCTCCGTACGGCCTCCAAAGCCTCCGGCTGAGCCAAGGCCCGGTAATTCAATCTCCCGCTCTTGCTGGCCCTGTAAATTGTACTGAAACACTTTCTCGGTAGCATCAATCATATAGGTGGCAAAAAGCTTTCCACCTGCCGAACTGGCACTGAGCACATTTTCCGTTTCCGGAATAAGGTTTTGCCAGTTTTCGGCTTGTGGGTTTTGAGCATTAACCGTTACCACTCTACCGTTGGGCGCCTCTAGATTGGTTTCAATAAACAGCAGGTTGTCTTTGCTATGCACCACGCCCGCATCGGCTTCAAAACCTGTAATCATGGGAACAATGGGTGAATTCTCTTCATCTAGTTTTTTTAGGTACAACTCATTACCGGTTGTAGACTCTGCAGCCGAAATAATTAAAAACTGCTCATCTTCTGTGGTATAACCGCCTACATACCTGCGCGGTGTTTCGTTGCCACCAAAAATCAATTGATCGTCACTTTGTGGCTGCCCCACCTTATGGTAGTACAGCTTATGTTGATTGGTTATGCCTGAGAGTTGACTTCCTTCCTGGGGTTTATCATAGCTGCTGTAAAAAAAGCCTTCATTTTTGTACCAGCTTACGCCTGAAAACTTTACATCTACAAGCGTGTCTTCAATTTGCTCTTTGGTTTCTGCATCAATCACAATAATCTTGCGCCAGTCAGAGCCTCCTTCTGAAATCTGATAGGCGGCCATACTTCCGTCTTTGGTAAAACTTAAGCCCGCCAATGAAGTGGTACCCTCTTTTGAAAACGTATTAGGGTCTAAAAAGACTTCGGCCTCTTCGGGCGATCCCTCCACAGGGTACCTATACACCACACTTTGGTTTTGGAGGCCATCATTTTTAGAAAAATAGAAATAGCTGCCATGACGATAAGGGGCGCCAATTTTCTCGTAATTCCAAATTTCAGTGAGCTTGTTTTTGAGGGTATCCCGGTAAGGAATCTGCTCTAAATAGTTAAAGGTAACCTCGTTTTGAGCTTTTACCCACTCTGCTGTTTCTTCAGAGCGGTCGTCTTCCAGCCAGCGGTATGGATCTTTTACAACGGTACCGTGGGTGGTGTCTACCACATCTCCCTGACGTGTTTCAGGATAATTCAAAGCCATTTCTTTACTTTCTTTTTTAGTTTCTGGTCCACTGCAGGCTACCGTAGCTGCGGCTAGACCAAAAATCATAAGCGCTTTTTGTTTTAGCATGCTTTTCTGTTTTTAGTGCTGTGAAAGTAGCATTTAGCTGCTTATGTGGTTGGGTCCAAAAAAAGCCGCCCCGAAATACTTCGAGGCGGCTTCTATTAAATTACTAGCTAATTTACTGCTTCACAACTTGTTTCACGCTAAATCCATCGGGCGAAACAATGCGTAAGGTGTATACCCCCGCGGCAAAGTTGCTTAGATCTAAGCGCTTGTCATCTTCTTTGGTAAAGGTCTTGCTTATAAGCAGCTGACCGTTGGCTGAGAAAAGTTTTATACTCAGCTCGGTGTGATTACCTTCCTGCTCAATGTTCACAACATTTTGAGTAGGGTTAGGATACACCTTAAGTGCATTAGCTGCTAGCTCTGGCAAGCTAATATCACAGTCTTTCACAAATAGATTAACGAGCACAGAGTCATCGCCACAAGCGGAATTCACCACGTAACGGAAGTTGTAGCCTACGCCACTAGCCACCGCACTCGGGTCAAAGATTGATCCGGTCAATGCTCCGGTGGTGGTAACGTCTACCCAGGTACCGCCCGCTGTAGCGGATGGATCTAGGAAGTTGTTCAAGTCAACTGCCGTGGCAGTATCACATACGGTATCGTTTACATTGGTTCCCGCGCTAACCGCAGCATCAACGGTTACGGCTATGATAGCCGAATCATCAGGACACACACCTCCTGGCGAAATGAATGCAAAGCGGTAGGTGTTACCTGCGGCCGCATTACCTGGGTTGAAGATAGAGCTGTTCACATTAAAAGCTCCAGAGCCATCCAAGTCTACCCAAGATCCGCCAAAGCTATTAACCGTTAGCAGGTTGCTCAGGCGTAGTGCACCCGCTGTTTCACAAAGAGCAATACTACTATCTGCGCCTGCATCAGCTTCGGGAGTTACCGTTACCGTAATGGTAGCTGAGTCTCCAGGGCAATTGTTTAAGCCTGGCACTACGTATGTAAAGTTGTAGCTCCCTGCCCCAGCAGCATTCGCATCAAAAATACTGTCTGTCAAAGCGCCAGTAGCATCATCATCTAACCATGTTCCGCCAAAGTCATACACGCCTAGACCGGTTGTAAGGTCTACTGCAGCATTATTGGCGCAAACTTCTAATGAATCACTGGTACCCGCATTAGAACCAGGCAACAAGGCCGTAGCTTGAATACTTGGACCAATGCAAGCTTTGCGCACTCTCATTTCAAAGGTATAGTAATAGCGGACTTGAGAAGCAAAGTTCACACTATCAATGCTTATTAAACCTGGTAGCGTATAAGGGTAACTAGCACCGCCAGTGGCCCTAAATAGCTGACCACTGCCTCCTAAGAAATCCACGTTGATTTGATAGGTTCCTGGGGTAAGCACTATGTTTACCGGCACTTGATAATCAGCGGTTACACCTGCAGGAGTGGTAAAAGTGTCTCCTCGTTGAATTACCCGGCTCTGTGCTAAGTCTGTTATTTGAACAAAGGCTTCAACATCACCATTTGCACGCACGGTGGTACTGTCAATAATAACCGTATCCAATACGGTGATGTACTGGCCATTGGTAAAGTTACCAAAGCCGGCAGCTGCAATATTAGTGCTTGGTCCCAAAGTTAATCTAGGAGCCGTGCTGGTATATTCAGCCACGTCAAATACATTGGTAAAAGTAAGACTATCGGTAGCGTATTCATCGCCTACTTCTCTTACTTCACCATTAAGCATCCACAGTAAGTCATTACTGGTACTGGCTACAGCCGATAAGTCTGCTGATCCGCCAAAGCATCCTAAAGTATCATCTGTAGCAGAGGCTGGTGAAGTGCTTACGTTACAACTGGCCAGGGTACAAACGGTAACAGGTCCTATCCAGTTGGTGGAAGTGCTACAGCTGTCTTTTACGTAAAAATCATAACAGGTTGCTCCGGCCAAACCGGTAACTGTGCCTCCCGCGGGGGCGCTGGTTACTTGAGTTCCGGTGCCCAGTGTGAAGCCTACGGAACCATACTCAATGGTTGAAGACACAATATTGGTATCACTTTGCCAACTTAAACTTACGGAAGAAGCGGTGGCATTGGTGGCCACTAGATTTATAGGATCAATACAGGCCGGTGTTTCACGCACTCCTATATCGTCTAAAGATACATCTCCGTTAAAGGAGGCACCTCTGAAGGTTACAAAGCGCATTCTCAAATTAGTAGCACTTGTGTACGCACTTAAGTCATAACGCTGCTGCAACCAAGGGTCTGAATTAGCCGTTTGCTGCTCTCCAACAATGCTGAATACACTATCCCAGGTGGAGGTAGTAGTATTAAAGATCTCCAAATTTAAACGTGTGATATCTGCACCATACATATGGTACCAGTATACCAATTCTGGAACAGCCAGTGAGGTTAAATCAAACTCAGGAAGTTCCAAATAAGCGGTATCTCCTTGTGAAGCCGGAGAAGATGCCTCGGTGTAGACATAACGGCCGGTTGCGTTACCCAAGGTATGATCTACTGAGGGGCCGGTACTAGTACTAGCGGTTGGCCCGGCATTGGATCTCCAACTAAATATTCCGTTAGCAGCAGTGGCTATTGATGCGTAGCAAGGCGGAACGTCCGCTCCGGTGGTGGCATCAAAATCTTCCAGATAAGGGTAGCTGCTAATAGGAGCACACAATGTGGTGAAAAACTCGCAAGAAGCAGCGCTGGTATCATTAGCGCTACATAGGTCATACACACAAACCTGATAATTGGTTGCTGGCATCAGGCCGCTCAGTGTTTGTACACTGCTGGCGGGTGAAACCACGGTTCCAGTACCCGGAGTAAAGCCAACCGGACCATATTCAATATAGCTACTAACAGCCGAGCTTGAAGATACCCAGCTCACATCGGCTGTTGTGGTGGTCAGATTAGCCACGGCAACACTATCCGGTGCATCACAAGCAGGCAGGGGCTCAATAGTAAAGTTATCAAAGTAAGCATTGTTACCAAAAGCTGAAATAGCCGTTAGTCTTACTCGGTTTGTGCCCATTGGTATCGGTGTGCTGAAATTAGACCATTGTGTAGCGGTTGGCGTAAAAGATGCCGTAGTAGATCCTGCTGTGTTTAGCGGTCCGTTTAAGCCTCCGTCTAACACAACCAAATTGGTGTATGTTAAGCCGCCATCGGTTGAGTACTCTACAATGATAGAATCTACTTCATTAATGTAGGTTGCATACGCATGATCTACTGAAAGCTGGTATCCCATTGGAGCCGGACTGAACTCTGGACTGATAGCCAGGAATGGAGTATTAGCGCTCACACTGTAGAACGGGAAAGCCACACTTGTGTTACTGGTACCAAAGCCACCTGCGGCCCCTAAACCCCAATTCGCTCCAACTGTCCAGCAAGATAGCGTAGTACTGCTGGGTTCAAACGTTTCGGTGTACGGCAGCGCTATTATCGCACAATTCGTTAAGAAGGTGTGCGGGCCGGCAAAGGCACTGGTGTCTCCTGGCCCACAAATAGCAGCTACGTAATAGTCATAGGCCGTATTTTGGGTCAAGCCCGAAATAGTGGCCGTATCATTAGTAACGATTACCGTATTTCCGGTGCCTGGTGCAAAACCAGCCGTATCGTACTCTATAATGAAAGATCCAGCCACTGGCGTGTTGTTCGTGGTCCAGGTTACATCTGCACTAGTGGTGGTTATATTGAAACTCACCGGACTGGTTGGCGCATTGCAGCTCGGTAACTCAATAATGCTAACGTCATCAATGGCATTATCTCCGTAAAAGTCAAAGATATCTCCTCCTGACTCTGCCCGGAAGCGAACATTAAGGATGTTATTGCTCTGCGCCTGACCAGACATATCAAAGCCATATTTAGTCCATGAGGCACTGGCGCTAACAATACTATCAAACACCGTCCAAGTGGTTCCATCAAAAGTTTCAATGTACAGCTTATTGCTGGGGCTGTAGCCGGTGCTACACATCCAGAAGTAGAACTCTAAATAAGGCGTGGTTAAGGCTGACACGTCTACATCTGGCATCTCCAATAACACCCCAACATCGGTACTGGAATGATCCAGAGCCGCAAAGCTTCCGGAGTTGCCAGTGTGATCGGTTGGAGTACCTGAACAGCCAGATGAATTCCAGAAGAAGCCGGGGCCACCAAAGACCCACGGACCACCGGTAGTTGCTGAAGTAGCCCAGCAGTTCGGTATAGTGGTATTGTCAAAGCTCTCTGTGTATGGCGCCACAAAGGCCACACAAGGGGTGGTAAATGGTGTAGGCCCTACCCATGGGCTTACGTCACCTAAACCACAACTATCGCGCACATAATACTCATAATCGGTAGCCGAACTTAAGCCGGTTAGGGTGATGGTATCGTTACTGGCGTTTACAACTGTGCCGGTTCCTGGTGTAAACCCAATCGGACCGTACTCCACGTTCCAGTTGCTGGCGCCACCGCCCGTCCAGTAGATATCGGCCGTAGTCGCAGTTACACCAATAACGCCCGGATTGGTTGGGGCCGGACAACTCACACAAGTGGATACTTCAACAAGGTCTATGGCAATGTCTCCATCAAATCCAGAGCCTACGCCAACGGCATCGGTGTTAAAGAACTCCAGGTAAATGGTCTGACCCACATACGCGCTTAAGTCTAACTGTACGTTTATCCAGGGGTCGTTGCCCGATGTTTGTAATGGACCCGACCACGTGAACTCGGTGGTAAAAGGGCCGGTAGGCGATGTGCCCACGCCTACATCCATGGTACCAATACTGGCCCCATAGGCGTACATCCAAAAAGACAGTTGGGCGCCACTGTTGCCGGCACTTAAGTCAATGGCCGGTGATACCGCACTACCCGAGTTGGCCGTGGTAGACGAAGCCTCATAACTCATAAAGCTTCCGCTGGCTCCGCTGTGAGCATTATTTGGACCAGTGTTGGCAGAAGTGGGTCCTCCGGGAATTTCCCAGGAACCGTTGCCGGAGTTAATGTCTCCGGTCCAGCCGTTGGCTCCGTTGTCAAACTCTTCGGTGAAAACCACTGATGTCCCGCCTGATGTACAAACGATTGGTGCTAAGCTTGCTGCGTTCGTGTAAAAGGTAAATGGTCCTACAAAAGCACTGGTGTCTCCAGGCGAGCAAATAGCCGCTACATAGTAATCATAAGCCGTGGCCGTAGCAAGCCCACTTATGTTGGAAGTATCATTGGTTACTATCGTGCGTGTGCCGGTGCCTAAGGCAAACCCAGCCGTATCAATCTCTACCGCCCACTGCGTAGCTGCGGCTGATGAGGTCCAGAATAAATCCGCTGAACTCGTATCTATATTAGTAGCACCTAAAGCAGTAGGGTCTGCGCAGGGAAGACTAACCGAGAAGTTGTCTACAAAGATGTCGTTGTCTTCAGGGTCATCTACAGAGCCCTCTGTTCCCCAGAATGCAAACTCTACTACGCCCGAATAACTGGCCAAGCTAAAGGTTTCAAAGTTTCCAGAAGCCGTAGTAACGTATGAGCTATTGTAAATGGCCAAAGTATCCCAGCTTGCACGGTTATCATCACTAATCAGGAGAATCACCTCATCATCAGAACCTAAGGTTCCGGGGTTGGTAGTACTCCATGTGAAAACACCAAAGTCAAAAGCAACTCGCCAATTACCTGAGGTACCTAAGTCGTACTGGGGCGTTAAGGCCCAGTCTTGATCTCCAAGGTTGTACAGGTTGATCTTGATGGCACCACTAAATCCATTATTACCAAAGCCATCAGAAGTCCAGGCTCCGGTACCTAATGTTCCCGGACCAGTAGAAGGGTCTCCGCCATCGGCCTCATCCCAGCATTGGGTCGGAGGGAATCCGGCACTAAAGTCTTCTGTACTAGGAGGAATAATGGGTGCGCAAGACGTAGTAAAGCTAAATGGCCCTACCCAAGCACTTACATCTCCCACACTGCAGCTATCCTGAACGTAAAAATCATAGGTGGTTGTAGCCATAAGTCCTGATAGTGCCAAAGTATCATTCGTAGCTGCCACTTGAGTACCAGTCCCAAGAGGGAAACCGGCCGCACCATACTCTACATTCCAATTGGAAGAACCTCCTGTGGTCCAGAATACTTCAGCGCTTGTAGAAGTAACGTTAAAGGCGCCCAAGTTAGATGGAGGAAAACAGGTAGGAGCTTCAATAATGCTTACATCATCAATGGCATTATCTCCGTAAAAGTCAAAGACATCTCCTCCTGACTCTGCCCGGAAGCGAATTTTTAACAAGTTATTGGACTGAGTAGCGGCAGACACATCAAAACCAAAAAGGTTCCAGGAAGCGCCTGCACTGGTGATACTGTCAAACACTGTCCAGCTGGTTCCGTCAAAGGTTTCAATGTACAGCTTATTGCTGGGGCTGTAGCCGGTGCTACACATCCAGAAGTAGAACTCTAAATAAGGCGTGGTTAAGGCTGACACGTCTACATCTGGCATCTCCAATAACACCCCAACATCGGTACTGGAATGATCCAGAGCCGCAAAGCTTCCGGAGTTGCCAGTGTGATCGGTTGGAGTACCTGAACAGCCAGATGAATTCCAGAAGAAGCCGGGGCCACCAAAGACCCACGGACCACCGGTAGTTGCTGAAGTAGCCCAGCAGTTCGGTATAGTGGTATTGTCAAAGCTCTCTGTGTATGGCGCCACAAAGGCCACACAAGGGGTGGTAAATGGTGTAGGCCCTACCCATGGGCTTACGTCACCTAAACCACAACTATCGCGCACATAATACTCATAATCGGTAGCCGAACTTAAGCCGGTTAGGGTGATGGTATCGTTACTGGCGTTTACAACTGTGCCGGTTCCTGGTGTAAACCCAATCGGACCGTACTCCACGTTCCAGTTGCTGGCGCCACCGCCCGTCCAGTAGATATCGGCCGTAGTCGCAGTTACACCAATAACGCCCGGATTGGTTGGGGCCGGACAACTCACACAAGTGGATACTTCAACAAGGTCTATGGCAATGTCTCCATCAAATCCAGAGCCTACGCCAACGGCATCGGTGTTAAAGAACTCCAGGTAAATGGTCTGACCCACATACGCGCTTAAGTCTAACTGTACGTTTATCCAGGGGTCGTTGCCCGATGTTTGTAATGGACCCGACCACGTGAACTCGGTGGTAAAAGGGCCGGTAGGCGATGTGCCCACGCCTACATCCATGGTACCAATACTGGCCCCATAGGCGTACATCCAAAAAGACAGTTGGGCGCCACTGTTGCCGGCACTTAAGTCAATGGCCGGTGATACCGCACTACCCGAGTTGGCCGTGGTAGACGAAGCCTCATAACTCATAAAGCTTCCGCTGGCTCCGCTGTGAGCATTATTTGGACCAGTGTTGGCAGAAGTGGGTCCTCCGGGAATTTCCCAGGAACCGTTGCCGGAGTTAATGTCTCCGGTCCAGCCGTTGGCTCCGTTGTCAAACTCTTCGGTGAAAACCACTGATGTCCCGCCTGATGTACAAACGATTGGTGCTAAGCTTGCTGCGTTCGTGTAAAAGGTAAATGGTCCTACAAAAGCACTGGTGTCTCCAGGCGAGCAAATAGCCGCTACATAGTAATCATAAGCCGTGGCCGTAGCAAGCCCACTTATGTTGGAAGTATCATTGGTTACTATCGTGCGTGTGCCGGTGCCTAAGGCAAACCCAGCCGTATCAATCTCTACCGCCCACTGCGTAGCTGCGGCTGATGAGGTCCAGAATAAATCCGCTGAACTCGTATCTATATTAGTAGCACCTAAAGCAGTAGGATCTGCGCAGGGTAGCACTTCTTCCACCGTAACGCTATCATAGCTCCAGCTATCAAAATTAGTTCCCGTTCCACTTGCCAACACAAACCGGAACTTAAGACCAGCTGTAAGACCTGTAGAGATAATCACAGAGTCTCGCGTAAAAGTGGTTGGCTCATTTGAGCCATTGTAGTTTTTAATGTTTACCCATTGCGTTCCGTCCCAATACTCAATACTGGTGCTGTCAGAGCTTTCCGGGGAGTTCCCGCACCCAGATCCACCTCCGCGGTAGAAATAAGCTAGTTTAACCTTGCTTACAGTAGAAGCGTCAATCACCGGAGTTTCTGCATAGGTTCCGTTAGGAGAATAAATAATTAGCCCTTGCCCGGATAATGCGCAAGATGAAGTGAAAGCATAGGTTGGGTCGTTGGTTGACCAACAACTTGGAAAGCCTCCATCAAATCCTTCCGAATAAGGAAGGGCAAAGCTTAAACAAGAAGTGCTAAACGTAAATGGCCCCGCCCACATGGTTACATCACCTACGCCACAACTGTCTTGCACATAAAAGTCGTAGGTGGTGTTTGGAGTTAAGCCATTAACTGTTGCAAAGGTATCCGTTAAGGCAGTAATCTGCGTACCTGTTCCTAGGGTGAAGCCCGTTAGCCCATACTCTATATTAAAGTTGGCCGTTCCGGCACCGCCTACCCAGTTTACTACTATACTATCTGGTCCAGTAACCGGGGCTATCATGTTGGAAGAAGGGAAACAAGTGGCCGGCATAAATTCATCAGCCCCAATATCTGGTGTTGTGGCTGAACGAGGATCTCCATCAATATCTGTGGTAATGCCACCAATGGGGGTACCGGCATTATTAGCCGGTAGGCCAAGCAGGCGCCAGTTAGAGGTGATATCCACAAAAACGGGATCTCCTTGTACCGAGTTCACATTCAAAGACGAGTTGGCCGCTTGCCAAGCCGCTAAGTCGGTGTGAATATTGGAAAAGCTATTGTAAATTAAATCGCTGCTGTTGGTATAATACAAATTGTAGTCCACCGTTACGTTAGTGGCGGTAGAAACATCATCTGGAGAGTAAAACGCGTAACTTCCTTCGGAGTAAAAAACATTGTTTTGTATATCCAGATTTACGGGATCGTTTACGTAGAAGCCGTAAGCGGAGGTACTGCTACTGGTAGTCACAAAGGTGTTGAAATACACGTTACAGGACTCAAAGTCGGTACCATATAACGGTTCATCATCTGAGCTAAACACAATGTTGTTGGCAATTAAGCTTTGTGCCGTTGGAGCAGCGTCAAAGTTTGCATCACTAAAATACATGCCCCAATCTGGCACGTTAATTTCATTTCCGGTAATGATGAAATCCACCACGTCCGTAAAGTAAAAACCGTCTTTAGAAGAAATGCCGGGTCCGTCAACTACGTTGTCTATTAAACGTACCACGTGAATGTCATCAAAGAAAGCTCCGTAACCATAGTTTCCATCAAAGTGTGTATTTTGTATGGTTATGGTAGAGTCTGAAGAAGGCGAACCTCCACTACCTTCAAAACGCACCCCGTAGTAACCGTCAACAATTGCGCTGTTTGTGATGGTTAGGCCATTTACGGCATCACCTGGGCTAAAGGCGCTGGTTGAGCTTCCGTTTCCAAGAACGCCTATCACTTCGCCAAAAGCACTAACGGTGGCAAGTTCTATTCGCACCGCGTCTAAAGCATTGGTATCAGCGCGGTTTTGCAAACGCACTCCAAAGGCATCATCCGTGGCCGTGGTGTGAGATAAGGTTAAATTTCTAAAGGTTACATGATCAGCTCCATCTAAAAGAATTACTGCGTTCTGATCTGTGGCGGCTGTATTGTAAACAATGGTAGTGGTAGCGCTATCGCCACCGTCAAAAACCACTGGGTTAGCAGCACTGGCTCCGGTGAAAGAACCTAAATAAACCGTATCGGTATAAGTTCCGGCTGCCACATTAAAGGTAACAGGGGCCGACACACCGCAGCCCATTAGATCCGCTGCAGCGGCAGAAAAGCTTTGGTAGTTGGTAGCCGAGGCAGGCTGCCCGGCATCAATGGTGTAAGTACCCGCCAAAGCACAAGAGGCGGCATTAAAAGTAAAGTTAAAGTCAAAAGGAGCAGCATTCCAGCGATCATCCCACTCCAGGTAATAGGTAACACCTACCGAAACAGGAACCCCCAAAACTTCAGAAGCAAAGCCGTCAGCTCCACCGCAAGCGTCATCATCAGCGGCAATTTGGTTTAGGCTTCCGCAACTTCCATCATACACCCAAAGGCGGGTATCAGTAGCTAAAAGACCGCAAGCTGAAATATCTATTGTTCCGTTGGCAGGAGCCGTGAACTCGTACCAACTAGCATTGGACGCTCCAGAAGTACAATTGTTACATCCTCCACCGCTACCAGGACCTGGATCTGAATAAAGGCCGTTAGTAGTAATTATGTTGGGGTTTCCACAAGAAGCTCCGTTTTGTTGATAGGAGAAAATAAAATCGAAGCCATTGCCTGACCAGCGATCGTCCCATTCTAAATAGTAGGTTAAGCCAGCGGTAACGGGAACGCCTACTACCTCAGAAGCATAGCCATCGGCAAAACCACAAGCGTCATCATCACTGGCTACCTGAGTTAGGGAACCACACGATCCCTCATAAATCCATAAACGGGTATCTACCGCTGAAAGATTGCAGGCCGAAATATCCAGCACTCCATCCGCAGGAGCGGTAAAGGCATACCAGCTAGCGTTAACCGCCCCACTTGAACAGTTATTACAACCTGCACCGCTGGAGGGCCCGCTATCGGATATGGTGTCATAGCTACTAGTAATAACAGCAGCACTGGCACAGGTGTTATTTCCTGTAACCAAGCTTGGGGTAAAGGTGAAATTAAAATCAAAGGAACTTGTACTCCAACGATCGTCCCACTCCAAATAATAGGTGGTTCCGTTAGTCACGCTCAAACCTGTAACCGCTGATGCGTAGCCATCGGCAAAACCGCAGGCGTCATCATCAGCAGCAATTTGATTTAAAGTGCCGCAACTACCGTCATACACCCACAGGCGCGTATCTGTAGCGGATAAGCCACAAGCGCTGATGTCAATGGTGCCATCCGCAGGAGCGGTAAATGAGTACCAATTAGCATTGGCAGCAGAGCCACCACAATTAAAACAACCTGAACCGCTGGAAGGTCCGGGAGCGGATATTAATCCAGAAGTGGTAATTGGTGTAGCCGTTGCACAGGTGTTTTGTGCATACAGGGCTTGACTAAAGGCCACGGCTAAAACCGCTAGCCAGAGGTCGCGTAATCTTCTTCTCATAGAACTATTTCGATTGGTTTCCTGGCCGAAAGTTAATAGTTTATAAACAACTTTTCCACCGTCAACCAATAAAATCTCTTAAAGAACTATGTTAACCCCTGTATTACAGAATTTTAGCTTTTTTTATTTTGCCAGGTCTCATAAACCTGTTGCTGTTTGGGCCGGTGAGGCTCTGGTTTAGTTAGAGGTTTACACTCTTTTAAAGAGGCGTAACATTGGGCAGGAAGTTGTTGGTAAAGTTGCGTGCCTTGGGTTTTCCAGTTGAGCATCTCATCACTCACTTTCTTAATCACCTTGGCGGGATTGCCTACTACCAAGCTGCGGGGAGCGATTTCAGTTTCAGCTTTTATAAATGACAAGGCGCCTACGATACTTTCGGAGCCTAATTTTACATTATCCATAAGTACCGCATTCATGCCCACCAAACAATTGCGCCCTATTTGTGCTCCGTGAATGATGGCTCCATGGCCGATGTGAGCTGACTCCTCTAGACGTAAGCTTACCCCGGGAAACATGTGCACCACGCAATTTTCCTGCACATTGCAGCCGTCTTCTATAATGATCTCTCCCCAATCACCTCGTAAGGCTGCCCCCGGGCCTATGTATACGTTTTTACCGATGTGCACATTGCCAATTACACTGGCGGTTTTGTGCACAAAGGCACTGGGGTGAATAACTGGTTTATATCCTTCAAACTCGTAAATCATGGAGTAGTGCTTTTGGGTTCTTTTATTGCCGGGCAGAATAATTTTCTATCAATGAATCACTGGCCCCTTGACCAGCGTTAACGTCTAGGCTCTTTCCAGGATAACCGCATAGCCTTGCCCCACACCAATACACATGGTGCAAAGCGCGTATTGCTTATTGGTCTCCTGTAGTTGAATAGCGGCTGTCTGCAACAAACGCGTACCACTCATGCCCAGGGGGTGACCTAAGGCAATGGCCCCACCATTGGGATTGATGCGCGGATCATCATCGGCTAGACCCATTTTACGGGTGCAGGCTAAAACCTGAGCGGCAAATGCTTCATTGAGCTCAATGATGTCCATTTCGGCCAAGGTTAAACCCGCTTTAGCGAGGGCTTTTTCAGAGGCGTATACCGGCCCGATGCCCATGATGCGCGGCTCTACTCCCGCTACGCCCATGGAAACAATGCGCGCCATGGGCTTTAAATTATGCTCTTTAAGCCCTTGATCAGAAGCTATTAAAAGCGCCCCCGCCCCGTCATTTAGTCCTGAGGCGTTTCCGGCTGTGACCGACCCGCCTTCTTTTTTGAAGGCTGGCCTAAGCTGTGCTAAAATCTCTGCGCTAGTGTTGGGCTTTATGAATTCATCCTGATCAAAAATAACAGGCTCTTTTTTGCGCTGCGGGATCTCAACCGCTGCTATTTCTTTTGCCAGCCGGCCACTTTTCTGTGCTTCAGCCGCCTTCAATTGACTAGCCAAAGCAAAAGCATCCTGATCCTTACGGCTAATGCTGAATTTCTCCACCAAATTTTCAGCCGTTTCGCCCATTGCATCGGTGCCGTACTGTTTAAACATTTTGGGGTTTACAAAGCGCCAGCCAAAGCTGCTATCATACATCTTGCTATCGGTTCCGTAGGCGCGGCTGGGTTTGCTCATTACGTAGGGCCCGCGGGTCATGTTTTCTACGCCTCCCGCCATGAATACCTCTCCGTCACCATTGCGTACGGCCCGCATGGCTTGCGCAGCTGAACTCATACCGCTGGCGCAAAGTCGGTTTACCGTTTCACCCGGCACGTTATGGGGCAAGCCAGCCAGGAGCAAAGCCATCCGGGCCACATTGCGGTTGTCTTCACCGGCTTGGTTGGCGCAGCCCATAATTACATCGGCTACAGCCGATGGATCCAGGTTTGGGTTGCGTTTGAGTAATTGAGCCAGTACATGAGCGGCTAAATCATCGGTTCTTACCGCGGCCAGGGAGCCCCCAAATTTGCCAATAGGGGTTCTAATGCCGTCTACTATATATGCTTCGTTCATAAGTCTTCGTCTTTTAAAATTTGTGTGCGTTTACCACTCTTTACCCGTGCGGTACACCGTGCCTTTAAACAAGGCCACCAGCTCTTCTTTCTGATTGGTAATGCGTACCTCATAAATGCCTGTTTTACGGGTGAGATTTTTTTCTTCGGCTGTAGCCAATAGAACATCTCCCGCTTGCACTGGCTTAGTGTGCGAAATGCTGGTCTCAAGGCTCACTGCTTGGGTGCCGTGCCCGTTACTGGCAAAGGCCAGAGCACTATCGGCCAAACTGTAGGTAATACCCCCATGGGCAATTTTAAAACCGTTGGTCATTTCGGGCCGCACGGTCATTTGTAATTGGCAATAGCCCGGGCGCTCTTTTAGGCGTTTAATGCCCAGCCATTGACTAAAAGCGTCACCCTCATACATGGTATTTACAACTTGCTCAGCCGTTTTCATGGAGCCTCTTTTTCCTCTACGGTTAAAGAGGCGGTTCGTTCTATCATAGCCAAAACGGCATCTAAAATCAGCAGGAAGTTTTGCTGACCCAGGGTGCTTTCTTCTCGTAAATCGCTCTTAACCAGTGCGCGGGCCCTTAGGTCTTGCAGCACTACCGGACTATCAGAGAGCTCGTTCCATTTTTCTTCCTCTGCCTCGTTTTCGGGGCTTAGCTCTTCAAAGCGGGTTACCTTCTCTTCAATTACTTCTTTAATTAAGCCATCGGGCACGGTTTTCACCGGAATGCCAGCGGCAATAAATGCGTTGATGAGAATTACCGCGGAGTCAACCAAAGTTTCATGCTCGCTGTCGCTGAAGTCATCGGCCAGGTTGGTTAAAAACCCCATTAGCATAGGTTGGTCCTCCAATATTTGGCCCAAAAGCTGCCCCCTTTCGCTATCCTTCATGGCTTCATAATCGGCTATGGAAGCCGCTATGTGATCTCTTTTAAAATTACTCATAGGGCAAAGGTAAGAGGATTGGGTGGACTGGTTAGATAATTGATGGGGTCAGCAAGTTTATTGAGTGAACGGGTTTGTTTGCAAAAGGCCAAAGAATAATATTTAAGAGAAGAAGGCACTTGCCTAACCAACTTTCTCACCCCAGAACCCCGGTTGCTTCACCAGTTCTAAATCACCTTGTACGGTGCATTGGCAACTGAGGCGCAGGCCATTTTTTTCCTGATGGGGCGGAAAGTTGAGCCGCCATTTTTCTACCGCTGTTTTTTCAGAAACGGCTCCCTTTACCTCTAGCGCGCAAGTACCACAGGTGCCTAAGCCATGGCAATTTAGCCAGCGTGCATTGCCGTTATACGGGCTCAGCTCAGCTTTTAGCAAAGCCTGCCTTAGGTTTTGGCCTTGTTTTACTTCTAGCGTTTGGCCTTTAAATTTTACCGTGGGCACTCGCTACTTTTCGGTGGGTGTTACTGTTGCTGAAGCTTCTGATGAAGGGGCTGCATCACGCACCTTATTTACAAAGAAGTCTTCCAGCTCTTTTAAGGTTTCACTGGTGGTGTGAATATCTTTCACCAGCTGACCATGATCTAAAATTACGATGCGCTGGCAAAACTCAGTAACATGCCCCAGGTCATGCGATGAAATGAGCATGGTAATATCTGTTTGCTCATCCAAGGTCTTTAACTGATCGCGTAATTGAAATTGGGTAGAAGGGTCTAAGTTAGCAAAGGGTTCATCTAAAATTAAAATGCTTGGATTGCCAATTAAGGCGCCCACTATTCCTACCTTTTTTTGATTGCCCTTGCTCAGATCTCTAATGTATTTTTTGCGGCCCAATATCTCTCCTTTAAAGAACTCTTCATACTTTTTCAATCCCTGAGCCAAGTCTTCTTGCGAAATATCGTGCAGTTTGGCTATAAACTTAAAGTATTCATCAGCCGTGAGGTAATCAATTAAAAAGCCCTCGTCAATAAAACTACCGGTAAAGTTTTTCCAGCTTTCATCTTTGGCAACGGGCACTCCGTTCAAGAGCACTTCGCCTTGGTCTGGCTGAATGAGGTCTAGCAAGCAGCGGTATAAGGTAGTTTTACCTGCTCCGTTGTTGCCTACCAGGCCAAAGGATTTACCGGCCTCAATTTCTAACTGAGGTATATTTAATACCGTTTCGCCATTATAGCTTTTGCTCAAGTTTTTTACTGAAATTATGCTCATGGTGTTCTAGTTTTCGCGGAAGCCAGCCGCATTTTTATATTTTTTCTCCTTAAAGTTTTTGATGATTTCCTGAAACCAATATCGGCTAAAAGCCAAGCTTAGCAAACCGGCTGCGCCCAAGGCCGCTAGACCGTAGTAGGGCTTGCCGAAAACGTTAAAGCCCGCAAAAATTAAAATGGGTAGTACCATTAAAGGCAGCACAATAATAAACTGGGTGGCACTAGTGCCTTGGTAATTAAAAGCAGAACCTTTACTAAGGTCTATTTTCTTTTTTTGATAGGTGCTGGCAAAAAGCAGCACAAAGCTGTTGACGCCCAGGTTGTAAAGAAAGCAGGCGGTGTTAATCCAAAGGGCATCTATAGTGAAGTATACGTAGCCTAAGGTGAGTATATAGGTTATTACCGCGCTTAAAGCCAGTAGCCAAAACTTGGCTCTAAAGAAGGTTTCTATGGGGTAGGCCCGGGTTAAAATACCGTCAAAATACGCCCCTTCCCAACCAATGAGAAACTGACCATAGTTGATCATGAAAATGCCCGTCATGAAAATGCCGGCAAAAATTTTCCAGCCAAAGCCTGCGTAAACTCCGTCCAGCACGTCATCTCCTCCGTAAAACAAAAGCCCGTACAGACAAAAAAGCAGGGTCATCACCAAAACGCTTTTGGTGCGCTTGTTCCTTAGAATTAATTTAAGCTCATTGGCCAGCATGGTGCCTAAGGCTCCTTTAGACTCTAAAAAGCCAAAGTCTTGCGTGGTGGCCTCTTTAGATTGTTTTTTCCATTGATCTATGTAGCTCTGTTGATGCAGAAATTTGAAGTTGGCCAGGTACACCAAGGCCACCAAAAAGGCCAGAATGCCTAGTGGCAAGAGCTTACCCAATGCGCCAAAAATCAAGGCTGAGCTATCTTGCAGCGAAATGTAATCCAGGCTATTGGCCGTGAAAAGGACGGCTACCAATCCGGCAAAAGCGAAAAACACCCATTGCTTTACGGCTGAGGCCCGCTTTACCAAAATCACTACAAAGTGGCTAAAGAGCACCACCAAAAGCATGCTGAGAAGCCATAGAGTAGCTTCTGTACTGCCCCTTTCGGGGGAAACCCCTCTTATGGCAAAAGGCACTATAAAGAGTAGGGGGAGCAAATTGAAAAAGTTGAAGAGGCTGGTGCTGAGCAAGTAGTTGATAACGGTTGATTTCTTGACCCTTTGCAGTAAGTAGTGTTGTACACTCAGTAGGTTTAAATCTTGCAGGAAAAAACGCATGGCTAAATCTACCAGCAGATAATATAAAATATAGCTGTTGAATACCGCTGTAATAGATTGAGCCTTAGGATGGCTATCT
This sequence comes from uncultured Bacteroidota bacterium, assembly GCA_913057235.1. Lineage (GTDB taxonomy): Bacteria > Bacteroidota > Bacteroidia > Flavobacteriales > Schleiferiaceae > CAJXNI01. The sequence continues at coordinate 18,988 of CAJXNI010000017.1, read as the reverse complement.
TCTAGTATTTCGGGTAAAAATATACCCAAAAACAAAAAGGAGGCACCAAAATAAAGCACCAAAAAGCCGATGAGAATTTTGATTCCCCAGCCTTGGGTAAAATATTTACTGCGTAAGGTTTTTTTTACGTGCTGTTGAAGCAATGTGGCAAACATGGGCTTTAAACTTTGTATTTAACCTTAGGCTATTTTATGAATGTAAGCGTTTCCGGTAAAAAGGGGTACAACGCTACAATTGTGCTGGCTGCAAAAATCTGTGGTGGCCTTACTTACACCGGGCCAATCAACAAAACCAAAATCATCCAGAACAATGTAACCGCCCACCGCCAGCAAAGGATAAAAATAAGATAAAGACGCGTATGTAGGCTCATAGAGGTCTAAATCAAGATGTACAAAGCGGTACTGGCGCTTGGGTTGGTTTTCAAAAACCTCTGGAATCCAGCCTTCCCAAAAGTTAATCTTGGGGTACTTGGCCAGATTTTTTTGCGTTTGATGTAAAAAAGAAGGGGCGTCTTGAAAGGCCTCCTCTGTGCTTAAATCTTTTATATACTTGTTCTTAGAGCCATTGGCGCCTAAATCATGGGGGTGGTATTTGTCAAATCCCCTAAAGGAGTCAAAAAGATGCAGGGTCTCTCCTTGCCAGTTAGGGTCCCGCTGTTTTTCATAAGCGCTCATAAGCAGCGCTGAGAGTCCGTAAAGACAGCCCGCTTCTGCAATTTCTCCCGGCAAGTGCTGGGTAGCTTTAAATAGCTGTATGAACTGCCAAAAGCGGATGGCCCGGCCACCTTCAGGCAGGCCTTCAAGGGCTAAAGACTCATTAAAAACTTGCGTATAAAATGGGTCTGGAGTGCGGCCCCACTTGCCAATAATGTCAGCGTCTGAATGGCGCTGCTTGCTTCTTCTAAACTTGAACATGATTCTAACACATCAGAGTTTGAAGGTAGTATTTTCTCGTGCCATTTTTCGCAGTAATGGTGAACAGCGATAACGGTCTTCTCCATACTCAGACTGCAAGCGATCCAGGGTTTCTACACAATGGGCAATTCCTTTTTCATTGGCCCAGGCTAAAAGGCCTTTAGGGTAGTTCACGCCTTTGGTCATGGCCAAATCAATATCCTCTGCGGAAGCAATGTTTAGGTAGAGGGCATCTGCGGCTTCATTGATGAGCATCACCAAAATGCGCCAAAGGATGTGCTGACCCAACTCCTCGTCTTTTTGGGGTTGCGGATTATCGGTTTCTTCGGCATAGTTGTAGAACCCGCGACCCGTCTTACGCCCTAACCAGCCCGCCTCTACTAAGCGCTTTTGCGTAAAGTTGGGGCGATAACGCGGATCAAAGTAAAAGGCCTTAAATACGGTTTCGGTTACTGCGTAGTTAACATCATGGCCAATAAAGTCCATAAGGGTAAAGGGCCCCATGCGAAAGCCGCCCAGTTCAGTTATGGCCCAGTCAATGGTAGCTGGGTCTGCAAGACCCTCCTCGTAAATGCGTACTGCCTCTCCGTAAAAGGGGCGGGCTAGGCGGTTCACTATAAAACCAGGAGTGTCTTTGGCCAGTACGGTGGTTTTGCCCCATGCGTCAATCATTTCCTTGGCCTTTTTGGTCACTTCAGGAGCGGTAGAGATGGCCGGAATAATCTCTACCAGCGGCATGAGCGGGGCGGGATTAAAGAAGTGAATGCCAATGACCCGGGAGGCGTCTTCTACCGCAGCACCAATACTGGCAATGCTGAGTGAGGAGGTGTTACTGGCCAGGATAGCATCTGGCTTAGCCAGATCACTCAGATTCTTGAAAATTTCTTTTTTAACCGCCAGGTTCTCCACCACCGCTTCAATAATCAAGTCGCATTCGGCCAAGTCGTTTAGGTTGGTGCTGTAGCTGATGCGTCTTAGTATTTCGTGGTCTTGGCCCTGCTCCAGCCGGCCTTTTTCAACCAGCCGAGCCAAAATTTTTGCATGACCTTTTTGCGATTTGTCCAGCGCACTGCGGTGTGTATCTGTTATTACTACCGTGTGTTCTTGGGTGGCGGCTATTTGTGCTATGCCTGAACCCATGGCTCCGGCTCCTATGATACCTATTTTCATATTAGTTGATTCCATAAATTCTTTTGGGTTTTGATGGAGCCCTTCGACTAGCGCTCAGGGTGACTGGCGTTTGGGTTATCTGTCTGCATGTCACGCTGAGCGGCAGTCGAAGCGCCCTCCTTAAATTATTACATGCCAATTAACGCCCCTTAAACTCCGGCTTTCTCTTTTCCAAAAACGCCTTGGTACCCTCGGCATAATCATAGCTGTGGCCGCACTCAGTTTGGTAGCGGTCTTCTAAATTCAGCTGGTCTTCTAAACTGTTCTCAAAGCTGCGGTTTAAAAGTTCTTTGGTGCGGGCCAGAGCCAGCGTGGGCATTTGGCTTAGCGTTTCCGCGATTTTTAAAGACTGCTCTTCAAACTCTGCATCGGGGAAAACCTGGTAAATCATGTTCATCTTTTCGGCTTGGGTGGCGGAGATTTTATCGCCCAGCATCATAAGTGCCGAAGCTTTTTGCTGACCAATCAAACGGGGTAAGGTGTAAGTACCCCCACTATCGGGGATCAAGCCAATTTTTGAAAATGCCTGAATAAAGCTGGCTGACTCAGCGGCTACGCACACATCGCCTGCCAAGGCAATGTTGGCACCTGCCCCGGCAGCTACCCCATTAACGGCACAAACCACGGGCTTGGCAATACTGCGGATTTGTAAAATAATGGGGTTGTAATGCTCAGTTACAATTTTGGTAAGCTCCGGTCCGTTGGGGTCGGTAGCTTCACCCAGGTCTTGCCCTGCGCAAAAGGCCTTACCTTTACCTGTGAGGTAAATGGCGCGCACTTGCTCATTGGCCGCGGCCTCGGTTAACTGCTTTTGCAGCTCAAGAGCCATTTCTCTTACAAAGCTGTTGAACTTTTGGGGGCGGTTTAGGGTAAGCTTTAAAACTGAGTTTTGTAATTCTGAAAATATATATGAAGCCATTTTTACGTTTTGCTTCAAAAGTAAAAAGATTAACCCGCATGCCTAGGCCCTTATTGCTTTTACTCACCACCCTTTTCGGGGTTCTTTTCAGTGTGGCCTTGCTGGGCCAAAAGAGCTTTGAGCAAGACTCAAGCCGCTTTTTCAGTTTGGGATTTTCGGCTGGCACCCCACACCAAGTGGCCTATGCTGTTGATAATCCCAGCAATTTGTTTCTCACCAATAGTGCAATACTTGGCTTTGAAACCTACCGCTTTGCCTTGCACAGCCATTTTATAAAAACAGATGGCCTGGGCTATGGATTGGATTTTGGCTACCAAAATTTTTTAATGAATGTGCGGGATGAGCCTACTCAAGCCAGGTTTAGCGGAAAATAAAACGGTGAGTTTAGCTTTGCCAGCTTTTTTCTTACGCCTCAGTTGATTTACAACTTCAAACAAAAACATGGTAATCTTTTCAATTTGAGTGCCGGCACCGAAATACACCTAACCACCGGCCCAGAGGAATACCCCTTTAAAAGCGGACCTTTTTTTGTGGATCCTAACAGCAGCTTTGTATTGCTGCGTGTGGGCGTGGAGTACCAGAAAAAATTAGGCAAAAACTTCTGGGGAGGGCTGTATTTGAACCTCACCCAAGGCGTAACAGATATTGCGGTTTTAAACTACTCTTGGGCGAATAGCTTAGCCGTTTTTAACCTGGGGAGCTACAAAGGCACTGGCTTTGAATTTGGGGTGCGGGTATCACTACAAACGGGTCGCTAGATACTAGGGGCAAACACTCTGGTTTTAATTCCAAACCTCTTTTGTATTTTCACCGTAAAAAGAAACTGAAGCGCTCTTGGTTAGCTCTTCTCACGCTGTTATAAAATAAAAATCCATGCATAGCCGGCTGTGTGCCTTACGTTTTTTACCCTTGCTCCTTGGGGTGGGCCTTGGCGCTTTACTCAGCGCTTGCTCAGCCACCTACTACAGTGCCAACGCTCCCAATGTGCCGGTTTTCACCGAAAAAAACGAGGTGCAGTTTAGTGCCGGTGCCGGCCTCAGCAATAGTACCCGTATTATTAATTTTCAAGGTGCTTATAGCGCAACCGATCACCTGGCATTTAAGCTTAACGGGGCTCGTTTTACCAATTTGCGAGACACCCTTGTAAGCAGTGATGGCAACTATGGCCTAAATGGAAATCTTATAGAAGGTTCGGTAGGGTGGTACAGCCCCTTAGGAAATGATGGTTTTGCCGCTGGCTTTTATGGAGGATATGGTTACTTTTTTGGCAACACCAACAGTTTAGAATTAGGCCCGGCTGAGTTTGGCTACAACCGCTACTTCTTACAACCTGAACTGGGCTTCAGCAATGATTTGGTTGACATTGCCGGCTCTTTAAAAACCAGTCTGGTAAACTTTAATAATGTAAATTTTGCTTTCTCCTCGTTAAATCCTGAGGCTGCAAACGACAGCTATCTTCGGTCGTACTCGGCCCCGGTTGAACCAGAAAATTACTTTTTTTTAGAGCCGGCCCTCACCTTTAGGTTTGGTTATCGCTTTTTAAAGGTTCAAACCCAGGTGGGAAGCTCCATTTTACTAAGCGATCAAAGTCTGGACTATAATTTTCTGTTTATTTCCGCAGGTATAGTCTTTCACTTCAAGCCCTCTTACGTGGGTAAAGGGCCGCTATAGATGTTTTAAATACACTTAAAATAATCAAAGGGCTCTTGGCAGTCTAGGCACTTGTGTAGCGCCTTACAGGCCGTAGAACCAAACTGACTCACCATTTGGGTGTTTTTAGAACCACAGTGCGGGCACTGTACTTGCTTGGGTTTGCCAAACAAAACCGACTTATCGGCCGATGAGCCCTCGGGGGGCGCAATACCGTATTCTTTCAGTTTACGCTTGCCCTCTTCGGTCATCCAATCGGTTGTCCAGGCGGGATGCAGTACCGTTTTAACTTTGGCGTTTTCTACGCCCTCAGCTTTAAGCTTTTGCAAGATATTCTGCTCAATCTCATTCATAGCCGGGCAACCGCTGTAAGTGGGCGTAATCACCACTGTGGGTTGGTCACCGTCAAACTTCACCTCACGTACAATCCCTAAATCAGCCACCGTCAGCACGGGTATCTCAGGGTCTGAAACCTCCTCTAGCCAAGTCCATATTTGCTTTTCTGTTGTCAGTGGTTCTCGTTTAATGGTTTTAACTGTTTAGATACTTTGGGTCAATTCTGTGGTCTGTAGTCTGTGGTCTGTTGACTTTAAACCAAAACCTACCAACTCGCCTCAGGGTACATCCGGGGTAAATGCTGCATTTCAGCCAGCACATAGCCTAAGTACTCACTGTGTTCTCCCTGCTTGCCTCCGCTTTGCATCCAGCCATCCTCAGGCTGTTGCAGCGTAGCCATATCTAAAATTTCGGCCACTTTTTCATACCACAAATCTTTAATTGGATTCAGGTCTACTCCAATTCCTTCCGCAACCATTTTCTCGTCTACGGCATCCATGGTAAACATTTCGCCTGTGTACTCCCACAAATCATTTAAGGAGTCTTGCACACGCTGGTGACTCTCTTCGGTGCCATCGCCTAAGCGTATAACCCACTCAGCGCTCCACTGGGCGTGGTAGGTGATTTCTTTTATGGCCTTATGGGCGATGTCTCTTAGCTTGGCGTCTTTGCTTTTTAAAAGCTGGGTATAAAAAAAGTAGTTGTAGGTATCAAATAAAAACTGGCGCATCACGGTTTTACCCCAATCGCCATTTTCCCGCTCCACTAGCAAAAGGTTGTGGTAATCAAAAATATCACGCTTAAAGGCTATGTCATCTTCCGTAGAGCCGTCTTCTTTCTGTTTGGCCGCATAATTCATCAGCATTCGGGCTTGACCCAAATGATCTAAGGCGATGTTTGAAAGAGCAATATCTTGTTCTAAAATGGGTCCGTGGCCGCACCACTCCGCCAGGCGTTGACCCAGAATCAGGGCATTATCGCCTAAGCGTAAGGTGTATTCCAATAGTTCTTTTTTCAAAACTTTTTTGGTTTTGGGTTACCCCGATGCGCTGCGCACCGGGAGCATTTTACATATGGCCTACCTCGTCTGGAATCTCGTAAAAGGTGGGATGGCGGTACACCTTATCATCGGCCGGAGCAAATAATGGGTCGTTATCATCGGGGCTTGAGGCGGTGATTGCTTCTGACTCTACCACCCAAATGCTGATACCTTCATTTCTGCGGGTGTACACATCGCGGGCGTTTTTAATAGCCATTTCCGCATCTGGCGCGTGCAAACTCCCCGCGTGCTTGTGGCTCAAGCCATTTTTGGAGCGAATAAATACCTCCCAAATTTTCCAATTGTCTTTCTGGGTCATATCCTGTTTTGTCTAGAATTAAGCCGCGCCTTTTTCTTTGCGGGCTCTTTCGGCTTGCTTATTGGCATAGGCATTGGCCGCTTCGCGTACCCACTCGCCCTCTTTATGGGCTTTCTGGCGGGCTCCTAAGCGTTGCTTATTGCACGGGCCATTGCCTTTAATTACGTTGTAAAACTCTTCCCAGTCAATGGGACCAAAATCGTAGTGACCGGTTTCTTCGTTCCACTTTAAGTGCTCATCTGGAATGGTTAAACCCAAGTACTCTGCCTGAGGCACTGTTTTGTCAATAAACTCCTGACGCAGCTCATCATTGCTTTTACGTTTAATTTTCCACTTCATGCTTTGCGCGGAGTTAGGCGACTCATCATCAGTAGGGCCAAACATCATTAGGGCGGGCCACCACCAGCGATTTAAGGCATCTTGCGCCATTTTCTTTTGCACTGCAGTACCCTTAGCCAAAGTCATCATAATTTCATAACCCTGGCGTTGGTGAAAGCTTTCTTCTTTACAAATGCGCACCATAGCCCGGCTGTAAGGACCGTAGGAGGTGCGGCATAGCATCACCTGATTGGCGATAGCGGCCCCATCTACCAACCAACCAATGGCGCCCATATCGGCCCAGGTGGGGGTGGGGTAATTAAAGATGGATGAATATTTTGCTTTTCCATCCAGCAGGTCTTGCACCATATCTGCTCGGTCTGCACCCAGGGTTTCTGCCGCTGAGTAGAGGTATAAACCATGGCCGGCCTCATCTTGCACCTTGGCCAGCAGCGCTACTTTTCTGCGCAAGCTGGGGGCGCGGGTAATCCAGTTGGCCTCTGGCAACATTCCTACCACTTCAGAGTGTGCATGTTGACTAATTTGACGCACCAAAGTCTTGCGATACTTCTCGGGCATCCAGTCTTTGGGCTCAATTTTATTTTCCTGGTCAACGTAGTTCTGAAATCGTTCTTCTAAGTTCATTTCTTTCGTCATGGCCTACTTACGTTTTTTGTGAATTTTACAAAGATAATTATCAATAATGAAACTTATAGCCAGTGGGGATTGTTCCTTTCCTTTTCCTAAATACTTTTGTACAAAATACAATACAGACACCAATGTTGGGATTCTTTAAAAATAAATCCGCGGCTAAGAAGTCGCTTTTCACACCTACTAAATCTTCTGGCCGTCCTAAGTTTCACACTTTAAAGGTGCAGGATATCACCCGTGAAACTGATGACTGCGTTTCGGTAGCCTTTGAAGTGCCTGAAGAATTAGCCGAAAGCTATCAGTTTGTGCCTGGCCAGTACCTTACTCTTGAAGCCTCTATTGATGGTGAGGCTGTACGCAGGTCTTACTCACTTTGCAGCAGTCCGGTTGATGGGGAGTTGCGGGTAGCCATAAAAAAAGTGGAAGGAGGCCGTTTTTCTACCTATGCGAACGAAAGCCTTCAAGTAGGCACCGAAATGCGCGTGATGACTCCAGACGGGAATTTTCTGGTTCACATTGAGGAGTCTAAGGCCAAAAATTACGTGGGCTTTGCGGCAGGCTCGGGAATTACGCCTATCTACAGCATTATTAAATCAGTGCTGGAAATGGAGCCTAACAGTAACTTCACCTTATTCTACGGCAACAAAACCACCCAATCTGTAATCTTTCGCGATAAGCTGGACGGCTTAAAAAACAAGTATATGAACCGCCTGGAAGTGCACCATATTTTAAGCCGTGAAGACCAGGGGAGTGATTATTTGAAAGGTAGGATTGACGAGCAAAAATGCATTTCTTTCGCGCAGAAGTTCTTTAATCCACAAGACATTGATGCCTATTTCTTGTGCGGCCCTGAGGCGATGATCAATAATGTGAGTGAAACGCTCAAAGGCCTGGAGGTTGCCAAGGAAAAAATTCACTACGAGTTGTTTACCTCCCCTGCCCAAAGTATTGCCGGTAAAACCAAGGTGAAAGCGCCTAAAGAAAGCAGTGAAAAGCTCAAGAGCGCTCTTACGGTTGTGCTAGACGGTGATGAAACCCACTTTGATTTGGCCAGTGACGGGGACGTAATTTTAGATGCCGCCCTGGATGCCGGGGCCGATGTGCCTTACGCCTGCAAAGGGGCGGTTTGCTGTACCTGCCGCGCCAAAGTGCTGGAAGGCTCAGTAGAAATGGAAATGAACTACGCCCTGGAAGACGATGAGGTGGAAGACGGCTACATTTTAACCTGCCAAAGCCACCCTACCAGTGAAAAGGTGGTGGTTAGTTTTGATGAGTAACGGTTGAAGGGTTTTGCTCCGCCAGTAAGCTGCTGCTAAAGTGCTAGCTTTAACCCCATGAAGTGGCTCAACTTACTCGGCTTAAGCTTGCAGTTTTTCGCTTTTTGGTTTGCCGCCCCGGAATTGTTGGGGCCACAAACGCTGGCCCGCTTTGAAAAAGGCTTGATTTCTATTTTGGCCAAAGTGCCCACGTTACTCATCGCCTTAGTGGCTACAGGAGCCGGCTTTGGTATGTCTTTGTACGGCATTCGCACGGGCTTAAATGCCGCCAAAGGTGAAGCTTCGCACATCTAACTTACCATGGGTGGCATTCTTTTTATTTCCATTTTTCTGGTGCTGTATTTTACGGTTTTTGCCAAGCGCACCTAAAAGTGGTTAAAGTTGCATTTAGCCATTCCTCTGGTGCAAAAGCTCACGCACAATCATGCGTCAAGAAAAACGGCTTTAATTATTGCCGCCCTGATTTTTACCTTGGGTTTTATCTTTCAATTTGTGGCGCTGATACTCGCCTAGAGCTTTAGTCTACTCGTTTTTTCCAGGGCATACAGCAAAGTAAGTACGGTCTTGCCCTTGAAAACGTAACCACGGCTGGTCAAAAACTGGTGCTGCTCGGAAGTCTGCAAGCGGTTCCAATCAACTTGTCTTAGGTTTTGGCTTTCAAGTGTTAGGTCTTCAACCAAAAGGTAACGGGGGGCAAAATTTTCAAAATCCCAGTTGTGCAATATGGGTTTTTCCATCCCTTCAACATCCAGGCTCAAAAAATCAATAGGCGTGTTTTTAGGCACATGCTCAGCCAAAACCTCGCTTATGGCCCGTACGGGTACCGCTCGCTTTTCAGCGGATGGCAGCCGAAAACTCCGGGCAAACTTCTGGGCCAGCTCCGCATCAAAGGTGTTGATGCTTTTATTGGGGCCAAAGTAGTAGTAGTCTAAGGTGCCGTTGTGGTCCGAAACGCCAATGTTGAGGTTGATATCACGCGGACGTTTCTCTTGAAAAAGAGCGTAGGTGTCGGGGTTGGGGTCAATGTTAATGCCCTGCCAACCCAAATCGTAAAAATGCTTGGTGTTGGAGCCTGCCACCGGATGGAAGGCGCCAATGTCTACGTAAAAACCTTTCGCTTTTTGATCAAGATCAGAGAAAGCGCGCAGCAATAAATCCTCCCCGCCCTGGCTAAAGGCATTGAGGCCTGGGCTGCGGGTGAGGGAAAGTGTATGCGTTTTTACCGGAGGTAGTTTCACCTTATCGCTTGCTGCTTTGGCCTCTTGCTCCTTTTGACGTTCACGCCTTTGCCTAAGAGCTAGCACCAAACCATGGGGAAGCAGCCACTTTAGAAACTTTAAAATTTTATACATGGCGTAATGATTTATCTTTATTGCTTGGCCAAATCATATCTACGTGCATAATGCCCCAATCGGGGTAGGGCTCAGACACGGTTTTAAAACCAAAACTATGGTAAAACTTTTCCAGGTAACATTGCCCTTGAATTTTCAGCTCTTGCCCGGGGTATCGCTCTAGACTAAGGTTTAAAGCGCGCTGGAAAACCTGGCGGCCTAAGCCCTGGCCACGGTGGTTCTCAGCCACGGCCACCCGGCCAATGCTGGCTTGTTGGTACACCGTATGAGGCGGGCAAATTCGGGCGCAAGCCACCAACTCTGCGCCTTGCCAGGCCAAAAGGTGCAGACTTTGCAGGTCGTGTTCATCTACCTCTTGGTAAGCGCAAGCCTGCTCTACCACAAAAATGGCCGTGCGCAACTGATAAAGGGCGTGCAACTCCTCTGGCTTTAAAGCCGATAAGTTCTTAAAGACCCAAGTTAGTCTTTCCATACCGCAAAGGCTTTTTGCGTAGTGGCCAACTGGTTTTCTAAAAACTGGTAAGACCAACCTTGTTCTTTGAAAAAGCGTTCAAAAAATGCCTGGGTAAAAAAGCTTACTCCGTAGGTTTGGGCATCGTGCAGGTGATCGTCTGAGGTGGGGAAAAGCAAGTCTTCATTTTTAGTCAAAAATGCGTAGTGCCCATGGTCTCTAGCTAAGTGGGGATAACCTTCTAACGGGTGGTAGGTAAACACCAGCCTACCCTTTTCTTGCAAGTTAGAAACCAGGGTTTTCAACCAAGCCTCGGTAAGGGCTTGAGGCAAATGACTAAAAACTGAAAGGGCAATAATCAAATCTACCTTGGGTGCCTTAAAATCATCGGGCTGCGACCCATGCGCTACCCCCTTAAAACCAAGGTGCTCTTCTTGAAAGAGCATGGCTTGTTGCTTTACCTCTGTGGGAATGATTTCGGCTTGAAAAAACTGGGGTAAAAAGCGGCTCATGCGGCCGTAGCCACTGCCAAAATCCATGATTTTTTGGGGCTGCCAACCTTGGGCCTGCGCTAAGTCTGCTAAGGCCTTTACCGCCCTAATGCCCACTCTAAAATAGCTTTCATAGGCTTCTAAAATGTTGGGAGCATTGGAGTAGAGATGGTAGGCCAGCATTACGTCATTTTTATGAATGGCCAGAGGAAAAGGCTTTAGCCCATATTGGGCTTGCAAGCGTTTCACCGCTGCGTTGGAAACACTGGGGTTTATGGGCAGCACGTCTGCGGTGAGCAGTTGCAGGAAGCTGAGGTTAAAGAGGTTTTGCCGCTGTACCTCCTGCTCTAACTTGGCCATGCGCTGCCGGTTCTCCGTTATGCCACTTTTGTCTTGTAAGAACTGCGCTAGCTTTTTAATCATAGCCCGCAATTTAGCCAAATAGCTTATCTCAAGCCGAAAAAAAATCGGCCTTGAGCCAAAGCCGATTTTTAAAAATACTTTAAAAGCTCTACAGGTAATTAGAGCAATACTGTACATTTTAATACCTTAAAAAATGAACCTTAGTTCGTTTTTGCCTTGATGCAAAAAGAACCAAAAAGATCAAGGCTCCCAAGAAAAAAACAACCTGCTTTTCGTAAAAACCAAGTGCGAACGGGTGATCTCCTCGAAATCTCGGAGCTTCCCGATCTTACTAGGTTTCCACTTCAATCAGAACAGTTTTTTTCTTGAAGGCCTGTCTCTCTTCAAGTGATCGAAAAAAGCGAACAACTCACTTGTTAATGATGTTTTATGCCCCTTCACGCGGTTTTAAAAGGTAAAGCCCACGGTTACGTTTACCATGTTGTAATCAAAGCCGCCAATAGATGGCCCTTTGCCCGCGCGAAAGAAGGGATTTAAATCATAGCTGGCGGTAAGCTTGAGGGAGCCGTAGCCTACCTGAGCCAATAAACCGTAGCGGACAGCGCTGGTGTAAAAATCATCGCGGGCTGTTTCTTCTACCACATCAAAGCGATCACTGCCGTACTCCAATTCTCTTTTGGAGTTGATACGAAACCCTATTTGCCCTCCCAGGCCAAAGGTCCAACTCTCGTCCATTTCACCTACGTCACTAAAATCAAGCTGTAACATAAGCGGGAAGTTCCAATAGGCAATGTGGTATTTGTTTTCATCAAAGTTTATAGAATCCACCGGGTTGTAAACGGCCCCGTCTGCCCCGCGGTCTAGCACATTATCATCTACTAAATTAAAATTATGCCAGCTAAAATCAGTTCCGTATTTAATGTAGAAGTGGCTGTAGGGGCTCCCTATCCTCGTTTTAGCGCCCACCCCTAAGTTAAAAGAGGTGTTCCAAAACTCCAGCTCACCAGGTTGATCTTGAATCAAAAACTGGCCTTCTTCCAGTTGCTGGTTGGTACCTAAATGAATGTCAAAGTAGCCCTCAGTGCGGTCTACCCGCTTGGATTTCCTCAGGCCTTTGTCAAAACTTTCTTCTTTTTCTTTCAGTTCAAAGGCTACAGAGTCGTCCCCTTCATCAGTGCTATCCGCTTCTACGCGTACCCCCTCCTCAGTAATCACAATTTTATTGCGCACTTCTTTTTTGCCCTGGGGCGACATGGGTACCGGAGGAATAGGCGGCATAGGAGGTATAGGCTCCCCGTTTTCCTCTGCTTTTTCGGCCTCTTCTTCCCAGGCTTCCATCTTGGCCGCATAGGCTTCGCCCCAGGCTTCCATGCGTGCCTCATAGGCCTCACCCCATGTTTCCATAATATCTTCTAAGGCCTCCAGGCTTTCTTCTGTGCGCTCTTCTACCAGCTCTCTACGGGTTTCTGCCTCTTCGGGCGAAAGCTCACCGCTGCGCTCCAATTCATTGATGCGATTCATAGCCGCCTGATTCTGCTTTTGAATTTTCATCATTTGGGCGGTTACTTTAAAAACCATAGAGGCCATATCTGTTTCTTTGTTCACATTGGCCTCAAAAGCCATTACGTCCTCACCTACCTTAATTTCTACCTCTTTCCGTTTTTGGGTACTGTCTGCCTGCGCGCCTGCTGTAAATCCTAGTACAATTAAAAGCGCTAAGCTTACTAGTTTTCTCATTTTCGTTGTTTTTAAGGGTTTTGTTTCAATTTTAGGGCTGATCGGTTGGGTATAAAAACTTAGGCAGGGCTATGGCCAACTGCGGAGTTTTATTGGTTTTGGGTAGCTGCGGCTTTTCGCCCGCTAACAACCGGTTCACTTGGGTGCTGGCATAAGCCCAAAGCTTGTCGCTAAAGTTGGTTTCCGGCACCTGGGCGGTGTCTTTACCGTAGTAACCGCGGGTTTCGGGTAAGTCGCGTATGGTAATGGTGTAGGGTAAATCCAAGTCTTTGTTTAGCGCCACTGAAGCCAGTAAAGGCTCCTCCTGCTCATGGGTCAGGGCGGCCTCTTTAGCTACCGGCAAGGCATTATCTACAAAAATTTGGGTGGCCTTACTGGGCTGACTAAGGGCGGGAATCACCTTAGCGGGCTCCTTTTTACTTTTTGGGGCAGCAGGCTCTTTTTGCGCTGGTTGTGCCTTTTTGGTGCTCGTCCCTTTTTTAGGCTCGGTGGCCGATGGAGTCTCCGTAGGGTTGTTATTGGCCTCGGTCTGCTCAATAGCGGGGCCGGCCAAAGGCTCAACCGAACTTAGCGTTACTTCGTGATTAGTGAAATAAAACATAGCATTAAGGCCTATGAGCAGGGCCACTGTGGCGGCCCGCAGCACAAACCAACCACCCGCCTTGGCCGTGGTTTTCGGTTGGGCCGCCTGCACTTTTTCCCAAACCCCCTCACTGGGGCTCAGCTGGTGCTTTTCAAGGCGTTCCTTAAAAAGCTGGTCTATGGGGTTTTGATCTGACATCTTATTTTTCTTTATACAGTACTTCTTGTTCATTCAGGTGCTTTTGCAATTGCTTGCGGGCTTTGCTGAGTTGTGATTTTGAGGTGTTCTCTGAAATCTCCAGCATTTCGCCAATTTCCCGGTGGTTGTACCCCTCTATGGCATAGAGGTTAAAAACCGTTTTGTAGCCTAAGGGCAGTTCGTCAATGAGCTTCATCAGGTGTTGGGTGTTTAAAGCTTCTACTTCTTTTTGGTGCCCAAACTCCTCCTGGCGCTCCTCCTCTACTTCTACAAAGAGGTTCTTTTGGTAGCGGATGTAGTTCAAAGACTCTCGCACCATAATGGTCCGTATCCATCCGCCTAGAGCGCCTTCTCCAGAATATTGATCTATTTTCTGGAATACCTTAATAAAACCATTGGAAAGAACTTCCTCGGCATCTTGCACACACTTGGTGTAGCGCCTGCACACGGCCAACATTTGGGTGCTGTATTTTTCAAAAACCTCACGCTGAGCCGAAGCCTTGCCTTTGCGGCACTGCTTTACCAGCTTCTCTTCTTGTGTAGGTAGTTGAAACAGTTTTCCCATTTTTGTTTGGTGTACAAATAGATGACACCCCAATGATTTGTTAGGGTTGCCTGAGGGTAAAAAAAATTTTTACTCGGTTAAATTAACCAAAAAAGCCCCTTGAATCTCTAAAGGGGCTATGAGACTAGTAGCATTGACTTTAAGCGTTTACTAATCAATCTGCATTTGCAACAATACGCTCTAAAAAGCAACCTTCCCTTTTTAGGAGGTAAAGTTGCTTAGTCAGGTAAATTCCTGTGGGGCTCTTGCTTTACCCCTTTGTTAATTATTCTGAATTGTAAACAACAAGCCTGCGCATTGCTTTACCTTTACACTTTATGAAGAAACAAAATAAGACGCACAAGCGCCTCAAGCGCCTAGCCAAATTAGAAAAAGCTTTATTGCGCGTTTTCCGCGAAGACCGCCTAAAGCAGTACAACTACAAACAACTCTCTGCCAAACTCAATATTAACGATCACAATGAACGCGACCTGGTGCTGAAAAGCCTGGCCGCCCTCAAGCAAAACGATTCCATTGAAGAAGTGGGCCGTGGTAAGTATCGCTACAAGCATACCGACCATTTTGTGGTGGGCAAAGTTGACCTTACCGCCAAAGGCAGCGCCTACGTGATATCTGATGAACTAGACCAAGACGTATACATTACTCCCCGCAACGTGGGGCATGCCTTGCAAGGCGATATTGTAAAAGTGCTGATGTACGCCCAGCGCAAAAACAAGAAGCCTGAGGGCGAAATTGTAGAAATTCTGGAACGCGCCCGCACCGAGTTTGTGGGCACCATTGAGCTGAGTAAAAACTATGGCTTTTTAGTGCCTGATAGTCGCAATATGCTGGTAGATATTTACATTCCGCAAGAACACCTGAAAGGCGCCAAGCACGGAGAAAAAGCTATTGCCACCATTACCAGTTGGCCTGAAAAAGCCAGCAGTCCTTTTGGGGAAGTGTTGGAGGTTTTAGGTGCTCCTGGCAATACGGATGTTGAAATGCACGCCATTTTAGCCGAGTTTGGTTTACCGCGTGCTTTTCCCCCTGAGGTAGAACGCGAAGCGGAAAAAGTACAAGAAGAAATTCCCCAGGCTGAAATTGCCAAAAGACGGGACTTCAGAGACACCCTCACCTTTACCATTGACCCCGCTGATGCCAAGGACTTTGACGATGCTCTCTCTTTCAAAGAACTGGATAACGGTAATTTTGAAGTGGGCGTGCACATTGCTGATGTAACCCACTACGTACAAGAAGGTACCGAGCTGGAACGCGAGGGTCGCGAGCGTGCTACCTCTGTGTATTTGGTAGATCGCGTGGTGCCCATGTTGCCTGAAAAGCTGAGCAACAAGGTTTGCTCCCTGCGCCCGCACGAGGAAAAGCTTACTTTCTCAGCGGTGTTTGAAATTACGCCACAGGCGCAAGTAAAAAAGGAATGGTTTGGCCGTACCGTTATTTACAGTGATCACCGCTTTGCCTATGAAGATGCACAAGAGGTGATAGAAACTAAAAACGGGCCGCTTTCGCGCGAAGTAAACCTGCTGAATGATTTAGCGGTAAAGCTCAGACAGGCGCGCATGCAAAATGGTGCGCTGGCCTTTGACCGGGCGGAGACCAAGTTTGTTTTGGATGACCAGGGCCATCCCACGAAAGTGTATTTTAAAGAAAGTAAAGCCGCCAACCACCTGATTGAAGAGTTTATGCTTTTGGCCAACCGCAGTGTTGCCGCCTTTATTGGCCGGGCTAAAGATGGCAAGGCCTCTAAAAATACTTTTGTCTATCGTATTCACGACAGCCCAGACCCCGATAAGCTGATGGAGCTGGGCAATTTTGTGCGGCAATTTGGCTACAAGGTACAGGTGCAAAACCGGCAATCGGTTTCTAAAAGCCTTAACAAAATGCTAAGTGATGTAAAAGGCAAGGCTGAGGAAAACATGGTGAGTACCCTCACCATCCGCTCTATGGCCAAAGCCGTGTACAGCACCAAAAATATTGGCCACTATGGTCTTGCCTTTGACTACTACACGCATTTTACCTCGCCTATTAGGCGTTACCCCGATATGATGGTGCACCGCCTTTTACAGCACTACCTGGATGGTGGCGCACCCGTAAACCGCAATACCTACGAAGAGCTTTGCGAACACAGCAGCGACCGTGAAAAAATGGCCACCGATGCAGAGCGAAGCTCTATAAAATACATGCAGGTAAAGTTTATGGAAGACAAGGTAGGCCAGGAGTTTATGGGTACTATTACCGGGGTTACCGAGTGGGGCGTTTTTGTAGAACTGCGCGACAACCTCTGCGAAGGCATGATCCGCATCCGGGACTTTAAAGACGACTACTACCTTTTTGATGAGCGCAACTTTTGCATTGTGGGAGAACGCAATGGTAAGGTATTTCAGCTGGGCGACAATCTGGCGATTAAAGTGAAAAACGCAAATCTGGAAAAGAAACAATTGGATTTTTTACCTGTGTAAAAAACAGCTATTTTTAACCCTCTTTAGCAAGCAGTATTATGAAAAGAAAACAACTGGAGACCATTGTTTTAGCAGCCGGAGTGATCGTAATTGGCGTTGGCCTGTTTTTTATGTTATCAGATAGTGGTGCTCCCGGTATCGCAAATTTCATTTTTCCCCTGGGGTTTTTGGTATACATCGTTTACAGCATTATGAACACCAGTAGCCTGCAAAAAGAAATACGCGGTTTAAACAACCACATAGAAGGGCTAAAAGAAGAAATTCAACGCAAGGACAAAACGATTGCGGAGCGGGATAGTCAACTAAAAGAATTGCAGCAAAAACAACAGGAACTGCAACAGAGCCTTAAAGAAAAGGAAGGCTTACTGGAGAAAAGTGAGGGGCGTATTCAGGAGTTAGAATCCAAACTTAAAGCTCAAGAAAAAGAGGAGAAGTCTTAAACCACCTGCACCATGAAAAACCAAGTTGTCTTGGTGGGAGGCAATTTTAGAGGGGTACTTCGGTAGTAACCCGTTTAATAGTAGCTGCGGGTTATAGCCTGCCAGGGTCATTTGGCAAGAACTATGAAGACTTGCGCCTGCAAAGAGAGCTGCACCAAGTTAAAAAACCTTCCCGCAAAAGGCTTAAAACGCTTTTTGAGCAAAATAATGCTGAGCACCCAAATTGGGTGGCCAAGTATCCCGCCATTTTCCTGCACTTTAAAACGATGCTACCCCTACTGGATAAACCCAAAGTAGTACTCATTATTCGAGACCCTTTAGCGGTAGCCCAAAGTGAAAAGCGCAATCAGCAAAAAAAGGAGTTGGAAAAAGTGCTGGAACGCCCTGCCATTTATAACCAAAAAATGATCCAGGCCTATAAAAAGTATGGTTCTAAATACTCCTTTTTACTTTTGAGCTATGAAAAGCTAATAACCAAGCCTTTGGAAACCTGCACGGCTTTGTGTGCCTTTATTAATAAGGGTAAGCCCGATGAAGTGGTGCGCTTAATTACACACCGGGAAACCACACCCTGGCCGGTGGAAGCTAATTTAAGTCCGGTAAACAAAAGCCCCGCCTAAGCTGTGAAGTCTATTCTTCCCAAAAATATCTGAATAGTGGATGAAGAATTATGGTACGCCATTCCTCTTGGAATTACGCTGAGCTTTGCAGCCGGCCCCATCTTTTTTGTAATTATTGAAACCAGCATAAACCAAGGGCGCAGCAAAGCCTTAAGCCTGGACCTAGGCGCTGTTACGGCAGATTTAATTTTTATAGCCATTGCCTTTTACAGCAGCCAGGCCTTTTTAGCCTATTTAAAAAACAACTATTGGCTGGCCATTGTAAGTGGTTTAGCCGTTTCTGTATTTGGGATTTACTATTTGAAAAAGAGTAAGCGCAGCGGGCAGCTTTCGCAACCCCTACCCGTAGAGCGCAAGCGTTTCTTTTTTCTCAAAGGTTTTTTGCTCAATTTTTTAAACATTGGCGTGCTGCTTTTTTGGATCACCAGCACCGTGGCCGTGGGCAGTATGCTAGATCACCAAGCCCCCAAAATGATTAGTTTTTATGCTGCCACTTTGGGAGTTTACCTGCTGATAGACCTTTTTAAAATCTACTTTGCCCATAAGTTTAAACAGCAGCTGGCCGGGCGTAAAATGCAAGTAATTGAAAAGCTCATGGGCTTTGGCCTCATCGTTTTTGGCCTATTCATAATTGCCCGGCATTTTTATTTGCATCACTAATCTATGTTTTACTGCCCCTCCTGCTTAGGGTAGCTATTGTTGGCGCGGTTTACATCGGCTGTAAAGCCCAAAGGGTCTATTTCCATTTTGGCAATATCTTTAAAGGCGTAAGGCACCATAAATTGGTGCTCGGGGTGGGTCCAGGGCCAGGGCGCTTGGGTTTGCACCGATAGCTTTGGAGCACCAAACGTACTTACCACCGGAATGTAAAACTCTTGCTCCAAGCCACTTTTTAAGGTTACCGTCAAACGAACCGGCATGGGCATTTCGCCCAGTTTTTCAAGTGTAATCAGGGTGCCGCCTTTTTGGCTGGTTACCTTTTTAAAGCCGTAGTCTATGGTTTTGGTGGTATTCATCCAAAAGTTTAAATACCAATCTAATTGCAGGCCGCTGGTTTTTTCCATTACGGTGATAAAATCATGCGGGGCCGGGTGTTTGAATTTCCAATACTCAAAGTAGTTCAGCATGCCTTGGTTAAA
>CAJXNI010000016.1 GCA_913057235.1 uncultured Bacteroidota bacterium | reverse complement strand
CTTAAAAAGTTCAAAAAGGAAGCCCTCGAGTATATAGCTAAGCAAAATGAGGCATTTGCTCAGCAAGATGATGATGACCCTGATGAAGGTAAAGATGATGAAGGTGAAAGTCCCATTATACCTGAGGCACTAATGTGATCAATTCATATTACAACTAAGAAGAAGCCGTCTCATTACGATAATGAGGCGGTTTTTTATTTTTTGACCTATCTAAGATTGATTTCTGAAGATTTTGCTTTTGGTTAAAAAAGGATAGGCCTTGCTAAGCCACCTTCTTACGAAGATTATGCGCCAAAGCATGTAACCCGAACTCTAATTCGGCTTTTTTGATGCCTTTATGCGTAAATCGTTTAAAGTTTCGGTTGGATTTAATGTGACCAAAGACCGGCTCCACGTCTGCGGTTCTTTTCTTTCGTTTTTTCTCCCCTTCGGCACTGGTAAGCCTTTTACGGATCATGTCCTTATAGCGCTCCAGGGTATGATTGCGTTGTACCGTACGCTCACTCTTAGATTTATGGCAGACACCCCGCAGTGGGCAGCCCCGGCAGTTTTGAGCACGGTATACCGAACTTATCTGACTGTAGCCGGATTTAGTTGTTTGTCTACGTTCAAACACTTTTTCCATTCTTTGGCCCATAGGGCACACGTAAAAATCGCCCTGCTCATTGTAGTGTAGGTTATCCCGCTGGAAGTCTGCACTGGTTTTTTTCTTTTTCTTGCTCTTGTAAGTTTGTTCATCCTTGTCAAAAGTGTTGTACTTCACATAAGCGGTAATCTCATTCTGCTCTAAGTATTCGTAGTTTTCTTCACTGCCATAGCCTGCATCGGCCGTAAGCTGTTCAGGGAAAAGTTCATAGAGATATTCAAAAGACTCAAGGTGAGGTTTTAGGGTATGGATGTCATTGGTTTGCTGATGAAGGGTGTAGTGGATGACAAACTGGGACTGTGAACTAATTTGTACGTTGTAACCGGGTTTGAGCTGGCCATTAAGCATATGGTCTTCCTTCATCCGCATGAAAGTAGCATCGGGATCGGTCTTGCTGTAACTGTTGCGCCCAGCAAGTATCTCTTCCTGCTGCTGGTACTTCTCTAGATTTTTGGCGAAGTTTTGCTCTATGTAGCGCAGCTTGGCCTTCTTCTGGGTGGAGGCCCTGGGGTTATCCTTCAGTATCTTATTGATCTTCCGGGCAGTTTGCTCCACTTTCTGCTTGTCTATTTTCTTGAAGTCAGGTGGGGTGGGGTCTTTGTCTTCTTCCTCGGCAATGCTTTGGGCGTACTGCCACATTTCTTCCAGTTGGCTGGCCATCTTTTGCTTTCGGGTTTTTATAGCATTGCCCCAAACAAAGGTATAACGCCCGGCCAACGACTCGATCTTGGTACCATCGGTGAACACTTCCTTTAATGTAACCAGGCCTTCATCCGCCAAAAGCAAAACCACCTGTTTAAAAATGTCTTTGAAAATCGTTTTCAGCCGTTTACTTCTAAAGCGGGCTATGGTATTGTGATCAGCCACCTGACGAGCCGAGAGCCACATGTAATTAATGTTCTCACGCATGGCCTTTTCTATCTTGCGGCTTGAATAAGTATTGTCCATGTAGGCGTACACCATTACCTTAAGCATCATCTTTGGATGGTAGCTGGGCTTGCCTTCTTTGTTATACTCCGAGATCAATAAATCTAAATTGAGCTGCTCGATTACTCCGTTTACCACTTTTACCGGATGATCTGCGGGGATGAGCTCCTCGATACTCGGTGGGAAAAGCCAGTTTTGTTGTTGGTTGTACTCTTGAAAGTTCATGCTAAAAACCTGATATTCAGTTGTTAATATACAATATTCTATCCTGAAAACCACATCAAAACCAAAAAAAAAGCTGCCCCGGTTATGAGACAGCTTCCTTCTTTTAATGGTAAGCTCAACAGAAGAGGAGAATGACCTGCATCAGGCAGCATGCAAAAACAATCTCATTTTAAAACTTCTTCACAAAACGCTTTTTAACAAGTCTCTGCTTAAGTCTATCAAAATTCACTCTTAAAATGGAAGGTAAGGCGGTCAAATTTTTCTTTAGCCATGTTTAAGCTGAAGGAAGAGTCTGCCAAAAAGACCAGTTGTCCGTACTTGTCTTCAGCCAAATACCTGTTTTTCAAGCGCATGAATTCTTCCAGTTGTTGCTGGTCTTCACTTTCTATCCAGCAGGCCTTGTAGGCTGAATAGTTTTCATAGGTGCATTTAGCCCCGTATTCATGCTCTAAACGGTACTGAATCACCTCGTACTGCAAGGCGCCTACCGTTCCAATTATTTTGCGGTTGTTGCTAATAAGCGTAAACAGCTGGGCCACGCCCTCATCCATCAACTGATCAATGCCCTTATTTAGTTGTTTCGCTTTAAGCGGATCAGCATTATTTACAAACCTAAAATGCTCTGGGGAAAAGGAGGGAATACCTTTAAATTCCAGGGCCTCGCCACCCGTTAAAGTATCGCCAATTCTAAAGTTACCAGTATCGTGCAAGCCCACAATGTCGCCAGGATAGGCAATATCTACCACGCTTTTTTTAGAGGCCATAAAGGCGGTTGGGTTGCTGAATTTCAAGGATTTCCCCAGGCGGGTATGGGTATAATTGGTGTTTCTTTTAAAAGTGCCTGAAACAATTTTTAGGAAGGCCAACCTATCGCGATGCTTAGGATCCATGTTGGCATGAATCTTAAAAACAAAGCCTGAAAACATGTTCTCTGATGGAATAACTTCTCTTTGCAGAGTGTGTTTAGGTAGGGGAGGTGGAGCAATGTCTACAAAGCAGTTGAGCAATTCCTCTACACCAAAATTATTAAGAGCACTCCCAAAGAATACCGGCGAGATGGCTCCTGATAAGTAAGCATCCTTTTCAAAATCGGGGTAAACCCCAGTTATGAGGGCCAGTTCTTCTCGTAAATTTAGGGCATGTTCCTTTCCAACTAAATCATCCATAGCGGAGTCTTCAAGACTGTCAATTTGAAGGGCCTCCCCAATCTTTTGCTTCTTAGCCTCTGTAAAAAGCTTAAGATTACTTTCCCAAATGTTGTAAACACCTTTGAACTCTGCACCCATGCCAATGGGCCATGAAAGTGGACACACCGACAACCCCAGTTTTTCCTCAATTTCATCCAGTAAGTCATAGGCATCTTTACCTTCCCGGTCTAATTTGTTGATGAAAACAATGATAGGGGTATCTCGCATACGGCATACCTCTACCAATTTTTCCGTTTGGGGCTCCACGCCTTTAGCCACATCAATTACCACTATTACGCTGTCAACGGCCGTTAATGTCCGGTAGGTGTCCTCGGCAAAATCTTGGTGACCAGGGGTATCTAAGATGTTTATTTTCTGACCTTTATATTCAAAGCCCATCACAGAGGTTGCCACCGATATACCTCTCTGCCGCTCAATTTCCATAAAATCTGAGGTAGCTCCTTTTTTGACTTTATTACTCTTAACGGCCCCCGCTTCTTGAATGGCACCTCCAAAAAGGAGTAGTTTTTCTGTGAGGGTTGTTTTACCGGCATCAGGGTGCGAAACAATACCAAAAGTGCGCCTGCGCGCAATCTCTTCTTTTACTTTGCTCATAAGGCCGGCAAAAGTAACACTTCAAAGGTTTTTAAGAAATTGTTAATTTTGTTTAAAATTTAATTGGTTTTCTTCAACAAATATGCTCAAAGGGTGTTTCAACGTTGAAGTAGTTAATTATGGAGTCAAAATATTCAATAAAAGATTTAGAGCAGCTTTCGGGAATAAAAGCACACACCTTGCGTGCGTGGGAGCAACGTTACAATCTGATTGAGCCTTTACGAACAGATACCAATATAAGATATTATGTAGATGAGCATTTAAAGCAAATCTTGAATGTAGCCGTTTTAGTGAAAAGCGGCATGCGTATTAGTAAGGTAGCCAACATGACCCAGCAGGAAATAAAAGCTGCTGTTATTGACGCTGGGCGTTATCAAGGGAATTATGAGAGTCAGATCAATGCCTTCAAAATTGCAATGCTGGACTTTGACGAATATTTGTTCGACAGCATCTTTAATAAATGTCTCATTCAATTTGGAACAGAAGAAACCCTGTCTAAAATTTTAGGAAAGTTCATCCAAGAAATTGGTTTGCTCTGGCAGGCTGGAGCTATCACCGTGGCTAATGAGCATTTTATAAGTAGTTTGGTAAAGCAAAAGCTTCATTCAATCATTGATCAGACCATTATTCCGCAGAATACCGCAGACAGGAAAAGCTATGTCCTTTACTTGCCAGCCGATGAGCTACATGAGTTAGGGTTGCTTTATTTGCACTATTACCTTAAAAAAAGTGGTCATCGAGTTTTATACCTAGGCCAAAGCGTACCTATTGAGTATTTGAAAGAAGTGTCTGA
Source organism: uncultured Bacteroidota bacterium (assembly GCA_913057235.1). Lineage (GTDB taxonomy): Bacteria > Bacteroidota > Bacteroidia > Flavobacteriales > Schleiferiaceae > CAJXNI01. Next base: position 67,856 of record CAJXNI010000016.1, on the reverse strand, counting down.
AAAAACCAAAGTAGATCAGTTCATTTCGGTCTTTACCACCAAGCCTCACTTTGAGGAGATTGATCTCTATTTTGAAAGAATTGGAGAGATGTTTGACCAGGAGAACTACCGCTTTTTCCTAACAGGTATCCAGCTATCTCAGTACGCCCAAGGCAATAAGCCTAAGCAAGTAGAGGTTGCGCCTAACATTGAAGCGCTGAAAGAAAGCTTTATTCGTTAAATTTTTTTCTCAATGTTAATGTTTAAACACCAGTAATTGAGAATCTTACCCATCTGTTTAATCTGTGGTTCATAAAAGTTAAACAGTTTTCCTTGCTTATCCTATTATTTTGTTTAACTTTGAAAATGTAATTGTTAAACACAAAAATTCAGATATGTCTAAGTCAGAATTTGGTATCATGATTTTATCGCATAAAAGTTTCTTGCACAACCTAGCGATGAAGTTGACCAAGAGTGTAGAGGATTCCAATGATTTATTACAAGAAACTTTTTTTAAGGCAATAAAGAATAAAGACAAGTTTCAAGAAGGGACTAACATTAAAGGCTGGTTGTATACTATCATGAAAAATACCTTTATAAATGCCTATCGCAAGAAGAAGAATCAAAACACCTTTGTTGACGAAACAGATAACAAATACTTTCTTAACCTAAACGAAGCTGAAAAGGATGCCAAAACTGATTCTTCAGTAGATCATGAATATATCATGAAGCAGATCAATTCCATTGAAAAGACTTACGTGGAAACCTTTATGATGTATTACAATGGTTACAAGTATGAGGAGATTTCTGAAATATTGGGAATTCCTTTAGGTACTGTAAAAAGTAGAATCTTTTTGGCGCGCAGAAAGATGATGGATAAGCTAAAAAGTTACCGTTAGTTCTAACATTATGAGTGTAAAAGTAGCGGTTATTGGTTCTGGCTTTGCGGGTTTATCTGCCGCTAGTTTCCTGGCCAAAAAAGGTTTTGAGGTCAAGGTTTTTGAAAAAAATGATAGTCTGGGCGGTCGAGCAAGATTCTTTGAAGAACAAGGCTACAAATTTGATATGGGGCCAAGCTGGTATTGGATGCCCGATGTTTTTGATCGCTACTTTAAAAGTTTCGGGAAAAGCACGGCCGATTACTACGAATTAGAACGTATAGATCCTTCTTACCGGGTATATTTTGGTAAAGATGATTTTTTGGATCTACCCGCTGGCCTAGATAACTGCATTAAATTGTTTGAACAGGAAGAACCAGGTGCAGGTGAAAAACTTCGAAAATTTCTAAGTGAATCTGCTTACAAATACGATGTGGGCATAAAAGATTTGGTTTTTAAGCCCGGGCGTTCCCTTCTTGAGTTTGCAGATTTCCGCATTGCCAAAGGTTTGATACAGCTTGATCTTTTAAAATCTATGCGCTCTTATGTTTATGCGCATTTCAAGAATCCTAAGCTACGTCAAATTGTAGAGTTCCCCATCTTGTTTTTGGGAGGTACCCCCAATAATACGCCTGCCTTATATTCTCTTATGAATTATGCGGATATGGCTCTGGGGACTTGGTATCCTAAAGGTGGGATGCATAGAATCGTAGAGGGTATGGTAAGCTTGGCCAAAGAGCTTGGTGTTCAGTTTCACTTAGGCCATGATGTGGAGAAAGTTGAGGTGGAGCAAGGGCAATACAAAGGCTTGCATACTTCAAAAGGCTATTATAAGACGGATGTGGTAGTAGCAGGTGCAGATTACGCTCACGTAGAATCAAAATTGCTTGAACCGAAATATCAACAGTATAGTGAAAAGTATTGGGACTCCAGAGCTATGGCGCCTTCTAGCTTATTGTTTTACTTAGGTATTTCAAAAAAAGTAAAAGGTTTGTTGCACCACACCTTGTTCTTTGATGAAGACTTTGACAGGCATGCTGAAGAGATTTATGAGAAACCACAGTGGCCTTCTAAACCCCTGTTTTATGTTTCAGCAACATCTAAAACTGACAGTGAAGCCGCTCCGGAAGGTCACGAAAACCTTTTCTTGTTGATGCCGGTGGCGCCAGATTTAAAGGATACTGAAGAGCAGCGGGAAAAATACTACCATCTTATGATGGATAGGTTACAGGCTCATTTAGGTGAAGATCTTCGACCACATGTGGTGTACAAGAGAGGCTACGCCCATGCAAATTTCATTGAGGATTACAACGCCTTTAAAGGAAATGCCTACGGGTTGGCAAATACTCTTAAACAAACGGCTATCTTAAAGCCTAGATTAAAAAGCAAAAAAGTAAAGAATTTATATTACACAGGGCAATTAACTACTCCTGGTCCTGGAGTACCTCCATCCCTGATATCTGGCGAAGTAGTTGCAGGGGAAATTGAGAAGGATCTTAAAAAAGTTCTAGCCTCATGAAAGCATTATTTGATCAAATATCGGACAAGACCAGCAGCATGGTCACTCGATCTTACAGTACTTCTTTCTCTTTGGGAATTCTGTTTTTAGATAGGGCGTTACACAAGCATATTTACGCAGTGTATGGCTTTGTGCGGTTTGCAGATGAAATTGTAGATACGTTTCACGATTACGACAAGGCTTATTTGTTAGAGGATTTTAAAAGACAAACCTATGAGGCTATTGATCAAGGAATAAGCCTTAATCCCATTCTAAACTCCTTTCAAGAAACGGTAAATAAATTTTCAATTGATCGGGAGTTAATTGAAACTTTTCTTCAAAGCATGGAGATGGATTTAAATCCTGATCGTGAATATGATCAGCAGACCTATGAAAATTACATATTAGGTTCTGCTGAGGTGGTAGGACTTATGTGTCTAAAAGTGTTTTGTTATGGCGATCAAAGCCAGTATGATGCATTAAAATATAACGCTATGAAACTGGGCTCAGCTTTTCAAAAAATTAATTTTCTAAGAGATTTAAAAGCTGATTATAAAGAATTGGGGCGCACTTATTTTCCAGGGGTAAACCTTACAAAATTTAATGACCTTACTAAGGCTGAAATAGAGGAAGACATTGAAAAAGATTTTAAAGCAGGCTTTGAAGGAATTGTGCAACTACCTAAAAAGGCACGCTTTGGTGTATATGTTGCTTACGTTTATTATTATGCACTTTTCCGAAAAATTAAGTCAACCCCTAGTTCCGTTATTTTAAATCAAAGAATACGCATACCTAACCGGAATAAATATGGTCTTTTGGTAAGCTCTTACCTAAGGCATAGCTTTAATATTTTATAGATAGTTCATGATTGAAAATGTTATCCTGGTCAACGAGCAAGATCAAGAGCTCGGGCTGATGGAGAAAATGGAAGCGCACAAGAAAGGTCTGCTGCACCGGGCTTTTTCTGTGTTTGTCTTGAATGATAAGGGTGAGCTCATGATTCAACGCAGAGCCCTTTCGAAATATCACTCGGGAGGCTTGTGGACCAACACCTGTTGCAGTCATCCCCGTAAGGGTGAAACACCTGAAGAAGCTGCCCACCGAAGAATGCAGGAAGAGATGGGTTTTGATTGTCCGATATCCAAAACCTTGGAATTTACATACAAAGCTGAATTAGATAAAGGCATGACCGAGCATGAATACGACCACCTTTTTATTGGTCAGTTTAATGGTGAGCCTAAGTTAAACCCCGATGAGGCCATGGATTGGCGCTGGGTAAATGTGGCTGTTCTTGAAAAAGACATACAAGTGCACCCTGAAAAATATACCGCCTGGTTTAAAATAATTTATCAACAGTTTTTACAAGCCCTAAAAACAAAGATGTGAATAAAGTAACTGTAAGTAGAAAAGCACATTTTAATGCTGCGCATCGTTTGCATAACCCTAAATGGAACGCAGAAAAAAATGATACGGTTTTTGGCAAATGCAACAATGCTGAGTTTCACGGCCATAATTATGATCTTATAGTTTCTGTAACCGGAGAGATTGATAAAAGAACTGGTTATGTAATAGACATGAAGTGGCTTAAAGATTTAATTGCCGCCAAAATTGAAGACAGATTTGATCACAAAAATTTAAATACTCAAACTGAGGAGTTTAAAGATTTGAATCCCACGGCTGAAAATATTGCAGTGGTTATTTATAATCTTTTAAAACCAGAGTTAAAAGAAGATTTGGAACTTAAAATAACGCTTTATGAAACTGCAAGAAACTTTGTTGAATACGCAGGTTAATGGAAAGAAGAAGGTAAACGGTATTGAAACAAACGCTGATGAGGTATTGACAGAGTATGAAGCCGTGGGCAATGACCATGCTTGGTCGAAGCTTGAAACCCCTCTAAGATCCGGTGCCTTTGAAATCACGGACGCTGAAAAGATCGAGCTTATTTCAGAAAAGTTTGCGGATATCATGCACATTTTAGGTATGGATTTAAAAGACGACAGTCTAAAAGGAACTCCTCAACGTGTGGCCAAAATGTATGTGCAGGAGGTATTTCAGGGCCTAAACCCTGCCAATAAGCCCAGTGCTAAGCTTTTTGAAAACAAATACCGGTACAACCAAATGCTGGTAGAACGCAATATAACGGTGCAAAGCTACTGCGAGCATCATTTTGTGCCCATCACAGGAGTGGCTCACGTGGCTTACATTTCCTCAGGTAAAGTAATTGGCCTGAGTAAAATTAATCGCGTGGTGCGGTACTTTGCTAAAAGACCACAGGTGCAAGAGAGGCTTACCGAGCAAATTGCTTTTGAGCTCAAAAAAGTATTAGAAACAGAAGACGTAGCAGTTATTATTGACGCAGACCACATGTGCGTAAGCACTAGGGGTATTGAAGATTGCAGCTCTTCTACTGTTACTGCCCATTACAGTGGGAAATTTCAAAATGAAGAGCATAAATCAGAATTATTTAATCATTTAAATTCTAAAAAATAAAGATTTATGGCGCGTAATTACTTAGTGGTAGGAGGAGGCTCAGGCATAGGCCGAGCATTGGTAGATATTTTAGTGCAAAATGGAGACAATGTATATGCCGCCAGCCGCAGTATAAATGAAGCAGACTTACCCTCTGGAGTCAAGAAAATTACTTTTGATGTTTTATCGGATGATCCCATTGAGGATTTGCCCGATGAATTGCATGGCTTGGCTTACTGTCCAGGGTCCATTAATTTAAAGCCTTTTAAATCTTTTAAAGTAGAAAAACTCAGAGAGAGTTTGGAGCTTAATTACCTAGGTGCGGTAAAAGTGCTTTTGCAGGTAATTGACAAGCTCAAAAAATCCAAAAATGGCAGTGCCGTGTTTTTTAGCACTGTTGCCGTGCAAATGGGTTTGCCCTTTCACTCCTCAGTTAGTGCCAGTAAAGGAGCTATTGAGGGTTTAGTTAGAAGCCTTGCGGCAGAATACTCGCCAGAGGTACGCTTCAACGCTATAGCCCCTTCGCTTACCGATACGCCTTTGGCGGCCAATCTACTTTCTAACGATAAAAAGCGCGAAAGTAACGCAGACCGCAACCCTCTTAAAAAAATTGGTACGCCCGAAGATATCGCTGAAATGGCGGCCTATTTGTTAGGCGACAAGGGTACCTGGATTACCGGACAGATTATGGGTGTAGATGGAGGCATGGGCAGTGTAAGACCCTTGTAAATGTCATATTCACACTACACTAAAACCGATTTTAAAAAATGGGAGCGCTTTTACCGCGCTTCCTTTTTCAATAGCCTTGGGGGGTATAAAAGTTGTAATCTTATTGGTAGCAAAAGCTCCCAGGGCATTGAAAACCTAGGACTTTTCTTTTCCGTTATTCATGTGGGTGCCAATCCTCCTCTATTAGGCCTCCTTTTTAGGCCGCACTCTGTTCCCCGGCACACTCTAGAAAACATTAGAGAAACCCAAAGCTTTACAGTAAATGCGGTAGCTGAAGCTTGGCATCATAAAGCCCATCAGGCTGCTGCTAACTATCAATCTGAGGAAAACGAATTTGAAAAAGTGGGCCTTACGGCAGAGTATAAACCCAACATTGAGGTTCCTTTTGTTAAAGAAAGTCAGGTTAAGTTTTGGTGCTCTCCGGTGGAGGAGAAGAAGATTGAGGTAAATAAAACCATTTTTATGGTGGCAGCTATTGAAGAGGTTTTTGTGGCTTCAGGCCTGGTGCTAGAAGACGGCTTAGTAGATCATGCGGCAGCAAAAACGGTTAGTGTAAATGCTTTAGACACCTACTACAGTGCAGAGCAAATTAGCCAGTGGGAATATCCTCGGCCAAATCAGGAATTAAAGCGTAAACAATGAGTTCACAAGCCCTTTCGGTTTTTTGGTTTAGAAGAGATCTAAGGTTGGAAGACAATCACGGTTTGTACCAGGCTCTATCGGCCGAAGAGCCCGTTTTACCCTTATTTATTTTTGATTGGAATATTCTTAACGAACTACCAGACAGTAAAGATGCCAGGGTACAATTCATACATCAAGAAATAGAATCCATTAAGCAAAGGCTAGAAAAGAAGCATGGCAGTTCTATGCTGGTGAAGTATGGCAAACCGGCTAATGTTTGGGCAGAGATTTTGGAAGACTATCCGGTGAAAACCGTGTATTGCAACCGAGATTACGAGCCTTACGGCCGTGAGCGCGACCGAGCGCTATACCATTGGTTCAAGGAAAAAGACATAGATTTTAAAGGTTTTAAAGATCAGGTCATCTTTGAAAAAAATGAGATTGTAAAAGATGATGGTGATCCTTATGTAGTTTATACGCCTTTTATGAAACGTTACAAAAGCGCACTCGGCAAGCAAGATTTGGAGGCTTATCCCGTGGAAGAAAAAGCCCAGAATTTTTGGCAAACTAAACCGCTCCCCAGCATTCCTCTCCAAGAAATGGGATTTCAGTCTTTTGATTTTGAGTATCCCAGTAGAGAGGTTAATCGTGATATTATTGAAAATTACCACAAGACCAGAGATATTCCATCTATAAAAGGAACGAGTAGACTAAGCTTGCACCTCCGCTTTGGCACCATTAGTGTGCGCAGTGTGGCTAAAGTGGCCAAAGAGGTGAACCCTAAATTTTTTAATGAACTCATTTGGCGAGACTTTTACCAAGCCATTCTTTATCATTTCCCCAAATCCTTAGAACAGGCTTTTAAGCCGCCATATGATAACATAGAGTGGGAAAACAATGAAGAGCACTTTAAAGCCTGGTGTGAAGGAAAAACCGGCTATCCGCTGGTGGATGCAGGAATGCGCGAACTCAATGAGAGTGGTTTTATGCATAACCGGGTTCGCATGCTGGTAAGTAGTTTTTTAACCAAGCATTTGTTAATTGACTGGCGTTGGGGAGAATCCTACTTTGCCCAAAAGCTGCTGGATTATGAAGCTGCCTCAAACGTGGGTGGTTGGCAATGGGCAGCTGGCAGTGGTGTGGATGCTGCCCCATACTTCAGAATTTTTAATCCGGAACTACAGCTCAAAAAGTTTGACCCTGATTTGAAATACGTAAAACAATGGGTTAAGGAATATGGCACTTCTCAGTACCCTAAGCCCATTGTAGAGCATAAGCCCGCTCGTGAAAGAGCACTCAGTCGTTTTAAGGCCGCGTTGTCTTAAATGCCAGATTCGTCACCAAACTGAAGCTTAACATCACTTACAAAGCTCTTGATCATTTGCTCATTCTTTTTCTTGCAAACTAAAAGCGCCTCTTCCGTATCAATGATAATGTAATCTTGCAGGCCTTCTAAAACGGCTATTTTATGGTTGGGCACCCGCACTATATTTTCTTGGCTGCTGTAAGTAATCACCTTTTTTCCAATTATCGCGTTTTGCTCCTTGTCTTTAGCGGTATGTTCATAGAGGCTGCCCCAAGTTCCTAAATCACTCCAGCCAAATTCTGATGGAATCACATACACGTTGGCTGACTTTTCCATAAGCCCGTAATCTATAGACTCGTTATTGCAACTGGGGTAAATTTCGTCTACGAAGGCGGCCTCTGCGTCCGTTCCAAACTTATTTGCTCCTTGCTCAAAAGTTTCAAAAAGCTCAGGCTGATATTCTTCCAATTCTTTTTTGAAAGACTGTAAATTCCAGATGAAAATTCCCGAATTCCAGAGAAAGTCGCCACTCTCAAGAAATTGTTGCGCTAATTCAGCATTGGGCTTTTCAGTAAAGGTTTTTACAATTTTCACCTCATGATCCAAATCGGTTTCTTCCTGTTCTACAAACTGTATATAACCATAGCCAGTGTCAGGGCGGTGAGGCTTAATGCCCAAGGTGAGTAAGAATCTGTTGTCTTCAGCAGTTTGCAGGGCCAGTTTACAAATACGGTTAAACTCCTTGCCATCTGTAATTAAGTGATCACTGGGCGCTATTAAAATATTGGCCGTGGGATCTTGGCTTTGGATGCGGTAAGCCGCGTACGTAATACAAGGCGCTGTATTTCTGCGGGCCGGTTCCAGTATTATATTTTCTGCGGGCATTTGGGGTAGCTGTTCAGCTACCAGATTTTTGTATTTTTTGTGAGTTACCACCAAAATCTTATCGGCTGTGGTTACCTGAGATAACCGCTTAAAAGTTTGCTGTATGAGGGTTTCTCCAGTACCTAAAATATCATGAAATTGTTTGGGAAAAGTAGCGGTACTCATGGGCCAAAAGCGGCTACCAATGCCGCCTGCCATAATTACGCAATATGTATTTGCCATAAGATTTGATTTAGCGATTGCGAAAATACAATTTCAAAGGTCGTTACAGGACCTAGCTGGCAATCATTTAATTTATAGTTTTGTAAACTTAATGTCTAGTTAAGGCGCTTTGTAAAGCCCCACTTCATTGATTTCTTTATGTTAAATATCGTATTATTTGGTCCTCCTGGTGCAGGAAAGGGCACCCAGTCTGAGCGTCTGGTAGCAAAGTATAACTTAGCTCATCTGTCAACCGGAGATATTTTTAGAGCCAACATTAAAGGCGAAACAGAACTTGGCAAATTGGCCAAAAGCTACATGGATCAGGGTAACCTGGTACCAGATGAGGTAACCATAAAAATGTTAGACCAAGAGCTCAAAAAAAGGCCGGAAGCCACAGGTTTTATATTTGATGGTTTCCCACGCACGGTGGCTCAGGCCGATGCCTTGGACGATTTACTGAAAGCAAAGAACACCCAAATATCGGCCATGTTGGCGCTGGAAGTTTCGGAAGAAGAGCTGCGAGATCGTTTAACCAAGAGGGCGCAAACCAGCGGCCGAAAAGATGATGCTGACCCCAAGGTGATACAAAATAGAATTGATGTGTACCAAAAGGAAACCGCTCCGGTAAAAGACTTTTACGCGGGGCAAAACAAACTTAAGGAAGTAAATGGAGAAGGTAGCATTGATGCTATTACGCAAAGGCTTTTTCAGGTGATTGATCAGCTGGCCTAATGCAAGAAAACTTTGTTGATTACGTAAAAATTTACTGCAAATCTGGCAAAGGAGGCGCAGGTTCATCGCACTTACACCGAGACCGTTTAACGGCCAAAGGCGGTCCGGATGGGGGAGATGGGGGAGAAGGCGGAAGTGTAGTTTTACGCGGTAATGATCAGTATTGGACCTTACTGCATCTTAAATACCAAAAGCACATTAAGGCTTCGGCCGGTGAAAATGGCGGAAGCAATCAACGTTTTGGTGCTAAAGGCCAAGACCGTGTGCTGGAGGTTCCTCTGGGCACGGTAGCTAAAGAGGCTGAAACCGGTGAATTCCTTTTTGAAATTACCCAAAATGGTGAAACCAAGGTTTTACGAAAAGGGGGCCGAGGCGGTTTGGGAAATGTACACTTCAAATCTTCCACTTTTCAGACGCCACGCTTTGCCCAACCCGGAGAACCGGGAGAGGAAGGCTGGGCCATTTTGGAACTCAAAGTATTAGCCGATATTGGTCTGGTGGGCTTCCCCAATGCCGGTAAATCTACCCTTATTTCGGCCATAACAGCAGCTAAACCCAAAATTGCAGATTATCCCTTCACCACCTTAGTGCCCAAATTAGGTATTGTACCTTACCGTGATTTTAAAAGTTTTGTGGTGGCCGATATTCCTGGAATTATTGAAGGTGCCAGTGAAGGTAAAGGATTGGGCCACCGTTTTCTAAAGCACATAGAGCGCAATGCCGCTTTACTGTTTATGGTCCCTGCCGATGCTGATGACCCGGCCCAACAATACCGAATTCTCTTGGAAGAACTTCGGAAGTTCAACCCTGAGCTGCTGGATAAAGATCGCTTTTTGGTAATATCCAAGGCTGACCTCTTGGATGAGGAACTGATGCAGGAGTTACGCGAGGAACTAAACCGCGATCTGCAGGGTGAGAACATTCATTTTATGTTTGTTTCAGGTGTAACGGGTTACAATTTAGAGCCCCTTAAAGATGAGCTTTGGAAACACATAAAAAAGTAAGCCATGCTTGACACTCTCATAGATTTAGATACCCAGCTCTTTTTGGTGCTCAACAATTTAGGCCAGCCGCAATGGGATAGCTTTTGGCGGGCCATATCAGGGGTGCAGATTTGGTTTCCTTTTTACGCTTTACTGCTTTTTATATTGGGGCGCTATTTTCAGTGGAAGGGTTTTTTTCTATTGGTGTTATTCATTGTTTTAAACGTGGTAGCTACAGACCAGGGCTCCGTGCAGCTTTTTAAAGAACAATTTATGCGCTTACGGCCCTGCCACGTAGAGCAACTCCAGGACCAAATGCGATTGGTAAAGAAGGGCTGTGGAGGTAAGTATGGCTTCATATCATCCCATGCCAGTAATACCTTTGGCTTAGCTCTTTTCTTCGGGCTCACCATGCGGCATAAATTCAAATGGGTAATTTACATCATGGTGGCTTGGGCTTCTCTAGTGAGCTACAGCCGTATTTATTTAGGTGTGCATTATCCTGCAGATATACTGGCTGGGGCTTTGTACGGAGCTTTTTGTGGCACCTTTTTTTACCGCATACTTTTTAGTTATTTCACACCTAAACTTCGCTCTTAAAATGATGTGGCTTTGGGTTTTTATTGGCGGGGGATTAGGTTCAGTAGCCCGTTTTGCCGTGTCTCGTTTGGTGCTTTCGCTGAAATATGAACACTTTTTTCCCTTAGCCACCGTATTGGCTAATTTATTGGCTTCAGTTCTGCTGGGTTTATTGCTTTATCGTTTTTCAGATAAAGTGTTAGGGCAAGGCCATTATTTTTGGGTAGTTGGGTTTTGTGGCGGTTTTAGTACTTTTTCCACCTTTAGCCTTGAAAATTGGTTGCTCTTCAAAAATGCCCAATACGTAGGTGTAGCTCTAAACCTAGGCATTAGCGTGGTTTTGAGTTTTCTTTTGATTGCATTTATTGCCAAAAATCTTAGCGCAGAAGCTTTATAGTACCGCTTCGTTTTTCATCCACTCCTGATTCGGTTACCCGGCCTATCAAAATATAGGTGTACACGCCACCGGGCAAAGGTTCTCCGGTTTCAGCGTCATTTCCATCCCAAACGGCTTGGCTACTATTGCTAATAAATACCCGTTCGCCCCAGCGATTGAAAATTTGGATTTCCAATTGACTTACGCCCGTGGCTACAAAGCGAAACACATCATTTATACCGTCACCATTAGGCGTAAAAGCACTGGGAATAAAGAAATTCACGGGTTGCTCTATCCGAACGGTTAAGAAGGCCGTGTCGCTACAGCCATACTGATTATACACAATGTGTTTTATTTCAAAATTTCCGGTATCTGTAAAAGTGTAGGAGTCATTTTCAAGGTTTTCTAAAACAGCACCACCGGGTAAAAAGGTTTGACTTTGGCTAGAGCCGATGGAGCTGTCTTGTAAAGTAACCCGCGGATGGTAAATATCGGTGACCTGTGGATTTACGGAAAAGTTGGCCTGTGGCACCGGGTAGACCTCAACTTGGTTTTGCATGATTATTTCCGCGGTATCAATACACCCCTCCGAAGTGATAATACGATGGGTTATACTGTAGATCCCAGGCTCATTGTAGGTATGCTGCGTAGAGCGATCTGTGCTAAAGGTACCATCCCCAAAATCCCAGTAATGCCGTGCCGTTCCTAAGAAATCGCTGTCATCTGTAAAGGTAACTGTAAGTGGCGCGCAGCCAGTTGTTTCTGATAGGGTTTGCCCCAAGTCAATTCTGGGAAAAAGTCTTATAGTATCTTGATGGCGGGCAAAGCATTTATAATCATCTACAAAAAGGGAAACCACGTATGTACCTGGCTGAAAATACTGCACATTTAAGGGCTCTTCTACTCGCGAACTGTCTCCTAAATTGGTAGAACCTCCAAAACTCCAATAAAAACGGGCGCTATCACTGTAAGTACCATTTACCCTAAAATCAAACATGTGATCTTCAAAGCAAACTTCTTCATTAAAGGTGAAGTTAGCATCAATGGGATTGTAAATGCGGTAAAGGCTGTAAGAGGTATCTGAGCAACTCTGACCCGGGTCTGCAATCAACATAACCTGGTACACTCCGGTATCTCGGTAGGTATAGGTAGGGTTGGCTAGGTTGCTAGTATCATTGTTTAGCAAAGGATCTCCAAAATCCCAAAAATAGGTGGTGGCATTTTGACTATTTTGGCTAAAGGTAACAGTGCGCCCGGTACAGAGCGTGCTACTGTCTACGGCTTGCCCCGAAATAATGGATCTTATTCTGCGGCAGGCGGAGGTAACGTTGAATTGAAAATCGCGCCTTACCGTGCTTAAAAGCACACCATTGCGATATTCCGTGGCACATATAGCAAAAACATACTGCCCCACCTGAGAGGGAGTACCGGTAAGGATACCTGTTTGCGGGTCAATGCTAAAAGCGGGAGCACTGCTAATAGGGTTGTTGGGAGAAAAGCCATTGGCAAAAGGAATGAACGAGTAGGGAGGTGGAGCGGCCGGATCAGGTGCTGGGCTGTTTAAAGCCCCTGGAGCCACATTGGTTGTATTTGGGCCTCCTCCGTTGTATAAACGGCATAAACTGTACACCACACTGTCTCCGTCAATTTCACTGGTGCTCATATCAATGGAGCTGTATACGTTCAAGCAAAGGGCTACCGGTGGGTCTGTGGTAAAATCAGGACTGCTGTTGCAGCTAAAATCGTTAGGAGGCACATCTATGGTAAAGGTGTTCCCTTGGTTACCCGGGTTGGGAATATTGGATATACTGGAATTGCGGCAACAGCGTTGGTAGCTTATTGTGTAGCCCAAGGCGCTAGCAGGCAACTGCACCGTATCAATGTAAACGCCTTTTTCGGTGCAAACAAAAGGGGGGAGGGTTGTACAACTATTGGGTGCTGATACTGGTAAGCTGCCGCGCCCGGCAAGATTTACATCTAGATTGAGATACTGACTAGTGCCATTAAAAATTGTGATGGCAGCAGGATTATCAAAGGCGGCTCCCAGAGAGGCGCAGTCTCTGTACACCACCAATTTTATGCGGTAATTCTGGTTGCCCAGGCACTGGTAACTTATTTCGCCCCCTACTAAGTGAGCGGCCTGGGTGCTAATGATAACTCCCAGTAATAAGCAAACTATGCCGGCAAACTTTTTCACTTTCAGAATTTGTCCTAAATTACAAAATAGCTGGCGCCCAGCCCTTGTCGATTTAGTTGCTAAAATAAGAACCTGCAATCATCTTGTTAAAAGAAATGGGCTCATCATAGCCCAAATCCTCAAAGTAGTGCGGTTGCGGTTTGGATTCAACTATCCAAACAAAATCGCCTCCCCAAGCTCCTAATGATTTAACGACACCTTCAAAGTCCGCAAAATGTGTGCCTTGAACCGGCACTTTTCCCACAGTTCGTGCGGTAATCTCTTCATGCTGCTTTAAAAGGTTTATAAGCTCGGCCTTGCTCGTACATTGTAAAAGTCTTCGGCTTAAAGCCGATATGGCGGCTGTGTCTTTTGTATGGGCTTTACGACTTTTAAACTTCCCCACTTCCTGGGCACTGTTTTGCTTTTGACCTAAATACAAAAAAGCACTTTTCTGTAAGATAGGCGGGAGGCTAACTGGCTCAAAAACTCCTTTTTTGGCCGATTCAAGCTGGTATAAAATGGGATTGCGGGCGGTGGCCGTGGCTACATCATAACCGCTGCCTGCCAAGGCATTAAAAAAAAGTGGAAGTGCCGGTACTTGAAGCCATTCTGCCACTAAAGCACAAAGCGAACTGCTACTACCCAAACCCCAATTACGATTAAACTGCAAGTGCGTTTGTACTAACAGGGGACCTTGTATTCTACCCCCCAGTGCCTGGGCTTGCCTGAGGAGTTTTTGCAGGTCTTGGGCTTTTTCAGGCTGTGCGCATTGGATAATTTCTAGCGCTTTGTTAAAATGCACCTCTAGCCATAGCTCCCCTTTTTCTGTAAAAGCCTGCCAATGTAAAAAGCTATTGGTCGTGGGCTCTTCAATCCCCAAACTTTGTCCTAACAAAGTGGGTACACTTAGCGCTTGCGCTCCACGTAAAACAGCGTACTCTCCGGTTAAGAGTAATTTTCCAGGCGCAAAGAATCGCTTCAAAGTTTAGCGGTTTTTCAAAATTTGCTGCGTATTTTCAATACCGCGTACCTCGCAGAATTTTTGAACGGCCGCACTGTGCGAAACCACATTATCTTTAAAATGCTCTATTATAATTTTCTTTTCTGCCTCGGTAGCTTCCAATTGGTTTAGAATATTAAGTAAGTGCATTTTCATGTGACCCTTTTGTATGCCGGTGGTTACTAAAGCACGTAAGGCGGCAAAGTTTTGTGCTAAACCACTGCTGGCAATAATAGACATGAGTTCTTCAGCCGAAGGTTTCTGCAGCATATCCAGGGCAAAGCGTACCATGGGGTGCAGACTGGTAAGGCCACCCACTGTACCTAAAGCCAAGGGCACTTCTATCCAAAATCTGAAAATCCCGTCTGTTACTTCACAGTGGGTTAAACTGCGGTATTGCCCAGATCTACTGGCGTAGGTATGGCAAGCAGCTTCTACCGCTCTAAAATCATTGCCGGTAGCAATTACCACGGCATCAATACCATTCATAATGCCTTTGTTGTGGGTGGTAGCCCGGTAAGGCTCTATTTCAGCTATTTTTACCGCTTGTTCAAATTTGTGGGCAAATTCAGCCGGACTAATCTCCGTACCTTCTGTTAGCTCTTCTACCTTACATGTAACCTCACTACGCACCAGACATTCAGGAGTATAGTTGGAAAGAATGCGCATAACCACCTGTAGATCTTTTTCCTCTTCACTAAGCATTTCAGATTCTGCCACTAGCTCTTCCAAGGTTTGTGCAAATTGTTCCAGGCATGAATTGATAAAATTGGCTCCCATGGAATCACAGGTTTCAAACTTGGCTTCCAGCTGATAATAGTTGGCTAACTCGGAGGTTTTGTCTTTGAGCTCAAGATTTAAAATACCGCCACCCCGAGCGCGCATATTGGCGGTAATTGATTCTGTATCTGCAAGAAAGCGTGCTTTCTCAGCTTCAAAAAGTTGGTTGAGTTTATCAAAGTTTCCCGTGTACATAAAGTGTACGTGCCCAATTTTGGTAGTAGAAACAATGGTGGTTTTGAATCCGCCACGGGCAAACCAAAAAGAAGCACTTTTGGCAGCGGCAGCCACAACAGAACTCTCTTCAATGGCCATGGGTAGGGCGTAAACCTTATTATCTATTTTAAAATTAGGAGCTACGCCAAAAGGTGTAAAGAAGTTACTGAGCGTATTCTCAATAAACTCATCGTGCAGTTTTTGGGTTTTAGGCTCTTGGTGCCAATAGCTTTTCAGCAGTGTTTGTGCCTCTTCAGGGCTGTTAAAAAATTGATGAGTTAGCCACTCAATTTTGCCCTGTTTAGTTAGCTTTGAAAAGCCTTTGATGGGTTTTTGCATATTTCTAGAATTAGCTCAAAAATAGATAAACCCTAACAACTCTCAACGGTTCTTATTGTTGCATGTCTAGTTAAAGAAAAGTGAAAGAGGTAAAATGTGAGCATTGCGGATTTTGGACCAATGGCGAAGATGCTAATTGCCATTACTGCGCACAGCGTTTAAATAATAGAGATTTAACCGAGCAGGAGCAACTGGAAAAAGAACCTTTAAAAGGTTTGCCATTTATTGAGCTTAAACCCGATGATCCTTTTATAGTAAAGGGTTTTAAGCACACCTTACGTTTTTTGCAATTGATTTTTACCACGCTTATCAGCATGATTGGCGCAATGGCCAGTTCAACAGTACATTAAAATGTGGAAGAGCTTCAGTCTTTTGTTTTGGATTTCACTGTTTTTGTTCGCGGCCAATCAGGTGCTTGAGCAATACGTCACTCTTACCTTTGTCCACGCCTATTTAGATGACTTGCTTTGCGGTCCAATAGTATTGGGTGCCGCCCTGGCTTTTTTTCAAAAGCTCTTAAGCAGCCCTGGCTATACCTTTCCTGTTTCATACATCATTTTTTTTGGGCTTTGGTACAGCCTGTTTTTTGAATTCATTTATCCAAGTTACGACTTACGTCATCACAGAGATTTATGGGATATAGTGGCCTATGCCGCTAGTTGTGCTTTGTTTTTTAAATTTGGAAATAAACCTCTTTCCGCCACAGCGGTTAAAGGCAAAAATGAAGTAAGAAAAAATGCAGTACAGACAAGGGGACGTTTTAATTGAACGTGTAATAGAAATTGAAAAAGAAGCCAAACCTAGCCATGAGACCCTGTTGGTGAGGGGAGAGGGTCGCTACCATGGTCACTTCATAGAGGGTGATGTGGCCATTTATGAAAACCCACAATTTGGGCCAGAGAATACTATCTCGCACTTTTTAGATATTGAAAGTGAGTCTACTCTAAAACATTTGAACACCGAGACCAAAGCGCCCACCCAAGAACATGGAGATGTGCTTTTAAAACCTGGAAAGTACAAGGTGATTCGGCAAAGGGAATTCAATCCTTATGCACGGGCCATTGAAATAATCAGAGACTAAAAACAGGCTATGGAGCTGCCTCTCCAGTTGACTTTTACTAAGCCTCAAAATACTTTGATGAATGAGGCCTTTTCCTTTTTTTACGAAGCCTTGCAATTACCTGCACCCAAGGTAATTTGTGTCCAAAATCCGGTAGTTTTTTATCAGCATTTTGAAGCTTGGGAAACGGTAAAGTTAAACTCAGCCCATTCAGCTACCCTTGACTTGGGGCCTTCTTTAAATTATCGCGTATGGACGCATATAAATGAAAAGGTAGCCAAGCATTTAAGTGAGGCTGCTGTAGCGTCAGAGGCTATTTTGCCGTTCATGAAAAAGGCCCAAAGTAGGCAGTTGGTAATCCATCAGGCTTTACAAAGACATGTAAAGAAAAATCATCCTGGTTTAAAGACAGGTTTAGAGGCGCACCACCCGCACTATTTTGATCAACAGTGGGCCAACTTTCATTACCAAAGCGTACATACAAATGAGGGGTATCAACATTTACTTCACCTCTTACAGGGAGGGCTCATGCTGGCGCAGTGTTATCAAAATGCAGTGATTTGGTGTCCTTTGCCTAGCCATTTGCATCTAGACGAACTGGGGCAACTGCACCACGAAGGTCGGCCAGCTTTAGCCTGGGAAGGCCTGAAAATATATCACTGGCATGGGGTAGAAGTGCCTGAAGATTTGATACTTAACCCCGAGGGCATAACCCGGCATGAGGTGATGCAAGAACGCAACGCAGAGGTGCGCAGGTGTTACCAGGAAATTTTGGGTGCTGAGCGTTTTGCCGCTCTTTTTGAATTACAGTTGGTTGATGCTGAGACTGACCGCCAAGGCAACAGGCAGGCTTTGTATAGAACTGCACATTTCGATGAGCTTGCTAAAGACCATTTGCAATTTGCCAAAGTGATATGCCCTACTACTCATCGCAATTATTTTTTATGCGTACCTCCTGACATAAAAACGATAAAGGAAGCGGTGGCCTGGACTTTTGGTAAATCTCCTGAAGATTACCACCCTGATTCTGAGGTCTAACGATCTGGAAAGTGAAAACGGTATTTTTCCCAAAGCTCCTGATTATAGGCTTTGGCCATTTCGGCTTTAGACCGGGATATAAGGCCTAACAAAATAAATTTACGCTCAAAATGGGGTAGAGGCGCTTTAAGCGGAATAAGTTTGTGGTCCATTATAATTAAACCTGTTATACCTAGTTGAGAAGTTTCTGAAAACTCAGCAGTGTAAAAAGTCTTTGGAATCTCCTGGCTGAGAACCGGGGTTTGATCGGCCTTAAACAATACTCCCTCTAATTGCTGATTCCGTACTTTCTCTGAGTCTTTGGCATAAAAAAAGAAAACCGGTGCAAAGGTGAAGGTGTTTTTGAAAGACAAAATGGTTTCTTTATTTTCTAAGTATTGCTGCTCTCGAAGTTCAGCTGCCCTATCGGGGTAGCCGCGCTCTTCTAATTTTTGAATGCTTTGGGTCCGGTCCTGCAATCGCACCAAAAGTGCACCCTCATGAAGCTGAGTTAAAAACTGTTCCTCTGCCGAAACATTTTGAGCCCATAGGCCTAATGAAGACGCTGCATAGGCTATAAAAACCAGCCATATTTGAGGGGAAGCCATCATTGGGGAAGATCTTCTTCTATGTGTTTATGCTGGGTGTGAATAAATTTTTTATTGGCCCCTTTTAACTTGAACAGTAATGTAAACATGGTAATCACCGCTTGAGGGAGGCTTAATACAGCATTTAACATTTGGGCATTGTACATTTTCTTGGGTAAGCTAAAACTCAAAGCTAAAAGTACAGCCACCAAATTGATACTCCAAAGCGTAAATGACGCAAAATAGAGCGGAGGTTGCCCAAAGTCCAGCAAAAAATAGACTAAGCTGAAGGCCCAGAAAATGATGTTAAGTCCTAAGTTCAGCACGCGTGGGAGCAAAGCCAGCTGAAAGGCTTTGTCAAAAAAACCTACGTTAAAACGCGTAATTAAATGCCACAGCGCTGGAAAAATAAAGCGACCAAAATAAATGAACTGGGCACTAAGCCAGCGCCTGCGCTGATTTTCAAAGACTTGTTTATCCTGAACTTTTTCGTCATACACCAGGGCGTCACTCAAGTATTCAATGGTAATTTTTTCACGGTTTAGCTTGAGTTCTAGCTCCTTGTCAAAACCTCCAATTGCATTTACACCCGCCATAAAATCTTTAAATAGTTTATAATTAAAGGCCATTCCTGAACCAATCAAAGCTGAGGACAAACCCAAGGCACGATGACCTTTTCTGAAAATGGAGTTATTTATTTCCTCACTGGCCGCATCTAATAAAGCAAACGCTCCATTTAGGTTTTTAGCAACGCGGTGGCCTTGCACCACTTGGTAGCCCCGCTTAAAAGCTTCATTTATTTTACTTGAAAAATCAGTGGCCATAACATTGTCAACGTCTAACACCACGGCCACATCCCAATACCTATATGTTTCATACCGGCCCGGAGAGCCTTGCTCTTAGTACTTTTTTCAAATTCAACAATCAACGTTGAAATGGGCGGTTCGCGTAAAGTTTTAAAGTTTCACCTTGAAAAGAATCTGCAATGACAATTACCTCATAAAAGTTTGAATTATAATCTTGTTCCAGTGTCTTTTCTACCACAGGCACAATCACCCCATCTTCTTTTTAGCCTGGTATTATAACTGCAATTTTATGTTTCTTGCCCTCAGTAATTTTTGTGGCTTGTTTTGGCTTTAAAGCCGATGTCAAACCAAAAATAAAATTGTAAAAGCTATTGATAGAGAGGTAGATTAGAACCACCGCTAGCAATCCATTTAGAATAGAGACGAGCATGACTAAGAAACCTATTAGTAAGGGCCAATATATGAAATGCCCTTATCCCTGCCAGTGAGGCTACTGCTAATTCAAAAAATGTTGCCAATTTTGAGGATTTACCAATAGTATTAGCTAAATATTCCTTTATGACTGATTTGGAAATAGCGCAAACACAAGAAATTAAACCTATTGCAGAGGTAGCTGAGCGGCTGTCTTTAAAGCCAGATGAGCTAGAACCTTTTGGCCATTATAAAGCAAAACTTTCACCTGAGCTCCAGAAAAATAAAAAGAAAGGAAAACTCATTTTGGTATCGGCTATAACGCCTACTCCGCCTGGTGAGGGTAAAACTACCACCTCCATTGGTTTAACCGATGGGCTAAATCACTTGGGTAAAAAAGCCATGACGGTACTTAGAGAGCCGTCACTTGGCCCCGTGTTTGGAATGAAAGGAGGAGCCACCGGAGGCGGCTACGCCCAGGTAGTGCCTATGGAGGATATCAATCTCCATTTTACGGGTGATTTTGCAGCCATTGAAAAGGCGCATAATTTATTGTCGGCTGTTATTGAAAACCACCTCCATTTTAAAAACCCGGCCACCAACTTAAACCCCAAAACTGTGGTATGGAAACGTGTGATGGACATGAATGACCGTAGCCTGCGCGCTATGGTTACTGGCCTGGGCGGAGCTGGTATGGGCGTGCCACGGGAGGCCGGTTTTGATATTACTGCTGCCTCTGAGGTAATGGCCATTTTGTGCCTGGCCAGCGATATTAGGGATTTAAAAAAGCGCCTGGGTGGCATTTTTGTAGGCTACTCTTATGATAAAAAGCCGCTTTACGCTCGTGATTTTAAGGTGCATGGCGCTATGGCCGCCTTATTAAAAGATGCCTTAAAACCAAATTTGGTGCAAACCTTGGAAGGCAACCCGGTTTTAATACACGGTGGGCCCTTTGCCAATATTGCACAGGGCACCAACACTGTTTTAGCTACCAACTTAGGCCTGAACCTGGCTGATTATGTGGTTACTGAAGCGGGTTTTGGTTTTGATTTGGGGGGTGAAAAATTCATGAATATTAAATGCAGAGAAGCGGGTCTAGCGCCCGAATTGGTGGTGATGGTAGCCACCGTTAGGGCGCTAAAATACCATGGCGGTGCCCCTATTTCACAATTGCAAAAATCTGACCCCAAGGCACTTAAGAAAGGCCTGCCCAATCTGGAAAAACACCTTGATAATGTAGCTAAGTTTGGCCTTCCCGCAGTGGTAACGGTCAACCAGTTTGCCAGTGATTCTGATGATGAAATTCAGGTAATTAAAGAATTCTGCCAAGCCCGGGGTGTGCGGTTTGCCGTGGCCAATCATTGGGCCCAAGGGGGTAAGGGAGCGGCCCGCCTCGCCCAGGCAGTGTTGGAATGCATAGAAGAAGATCAAAATGATTTTGCATTTACCTACAGTCTAACCGATTCTTTGGAAACTAAAATTAAAGCCGTAGCAACCGAAATTTATGGCGCACGCAATATTGAACTATCGGCTAAAGCCCAAAAAGACCTTAAGCGCATAGAAGAGTTGGGCCTGGGTGAAATACCGGTTTGCATAGCCAAAACCCAATATTCTTTTTCAGATGACCCTAAAAAGACAGGTAGACCGCAAGAATTTACACTGTCAATTAGGGAAGTAGAGCTAGCAGCAGGAGCGGGTTTTTGTGTGCCAATTGCTGGCGCCATTATGCGCATGCCCGGCTTGCCCAAACAACCTGCTGCAGAAAAGATTGATATCAATGAGAAAGGAGAAATCTCTGGACTCTTTTAAACATTGAAAATGAAGCAATTAACGCTGGCTTTAGACTGGACTCCCAACATTAACCATTATGGCTTTTTGGTGGCCAAACAGTTAAATTTTTATGCTGAGGTTGGTTTGGAGGTACGCATTACGCATCCCGGAAACGATCATTATGCATTAACGCCTGCTAAAAAGGTAGAAAATGGCGTAGCTGATTTTGCCCTCTGTCCGCTGGAAAGCGTAATTAGCTACCGCACTAAAACGCAGCCTTGTAAACTGCAAGCTGCAGCCACAATTTTTCAAAAAGACCTCAGTGCCATTGCTGTAGCGGCTGAAAGTACCATTATGCGCCCGGCTGATTTAGATGGAAAGGGCTATGCTTCCTATCAGGCACGGTATGAAGATGGCATTGTGAAGCAAATGATAAAAAATGATGGTGGCCAGGGAGATTTGAAAATTACCTACCCCCAAAAATTGGGAATTTGGAACACCATTCTAAGAGGTGAGACACATTCTACCTGGATTTTTGAAAATTGGGAAGGGGTAGAGGCTCAACAAAAAAATGTGGAATTACGCCTCTTTAAAATGCATGACTACGGCATACCCTATTCCTATTCTCCGGTGCTGGCTTGTGAGCAAGAACGTGCGCAAAAAAAAGAGGCCAGCTACAGGGCTTTTTTGCAAGCCACCAAAAAAGGTTTTAGGCACGCTCTTGATCATCCCCAGGAAGCTTTAGATATTTTAAGGGCTCAGCTGCCGCAGGCCGATAAAGATCTGGACTTACAAGAAGCTTTAGAACGTTCTCTTCCGGCTCTTGGGGACGCTGATAGTTGGGGTAAAATGGAATTAACCAATTTAGAGAGCTTTTTAAATTGGCTACGCTTACACAAACTAGAGCACAGCC
Source organism: uncultured Bacteroidota bacterium (assembly GCA_913057235.1). Taxonomy (GTDB): domain Bacteria; phylum Bacteroidota; class Bacteroidia; order Flavobacteriales; family Schleiferiaceae; genus CAJXNI01. Next base: position 45,536 of record CAJXNI010000016.1, on the reverse strand, counting down.
GCATACAGCCCCATGAATTACTAGCGCAAAATTTGCAAAAACACTTGTAGCGCTGGATCTTTGGCCGAAAGCCACTGCCACTAAATTTTACTGAATTTTACCTGATAGTTCTTAGGCTTAACGCTAAATTGTAAGTAATAAATTCCTGAGGGTAGGCTTTGCAAATCGTTAACCTTTAGTTCATTACCTTTCGCTTTAAGCAGCGTTTGCGCTACCTTTTGGCCTCTGCTGTTGAATATTTCTCCCTGTAAGTTTTGGCCGCTAATTAAGCCATCGCCTGAAAAAGGTAAAGAAAAGTGATTTCGTACGGGATTAGGATAGGGCTTTAGCTTTTCAAGGTTAAAATCATTTGATAATTGGCTCCCTACGTTATCAGCTTGATATACCCGCACGTAATCAATTTCCAGGGTATCTTGTGTAAAGTTGGGGTCTATACTAGGCTCTATGGCAATGTTGAGTAAAATATAATGGTCTGCGTCAAAAGGCCAGGTATTGGCATCTTTTGTGGTAGGCTGGTATACAAAATGAACTACACTATCTACACTAAAGGTTAGATTTTCAGGAGTCCACTCCAGGGCATACACATGAAATTGCTGAGAAACTGTGCTAATGGTTTGGCCTCCATGATTGATGGTTCCGCCAAAGCTTGAAGGGGTGTGGGTAGCACTGGAAACATAGTTTTGGTTATTGCCCCAATGCTCCATAATATCCATCTCACCGCAGGCTGGCCAACTAACTTTTCCTTCGCCCTGCAGGGTAAAATAGGCGCCTGGTTCAATAATGTTTTTACCCAGAGTCCAGATGGCTGGCCAAGTGCCTACACCTGTAGGAAGTTTTGCGCGTACCTCAATACGGCCATAGGTAAAGGCAAATTTTGAGTTTAAGCGGGCAGAGGTATACTGCTTGGTATGACCCTGGTCTGTGAAGGTTTCTTTCTTAGCCACCAAGTGGAGGCTGCCATTACTCTGGGAGGCGTTTACCGTACGATCTGTGTAATGCTGTATTTCTCCGTTATACCAACTGTTGCCCAAGGGCAATTGCGTTTGATGAAACCATTTGCTGGTGTCAAGTGCGCCATTTGCGTTAAACTCATCAGCCCAAACCAATTGATTATAGCTTAGCGCTACCTGCACTGTATCATGGTAGTAAAAATCATCTAGGTAGGCTGTAACATGGTCATTGTTGTTTTCACCGTTTACCTGAATGAGAACGCGATTAAAATCATTGCGCTGAGTGGGAGGCAGCGAGCTCGGATCCAAGTTATTGTAGGGGTCAGAGGCAAAATCAATAGTTATGGTTTGCCACTGGTCTAAAACTATATTTTTGATTACTTCACACTGGGTAGACCAGGGTGCACCAAGCCTACTATCTTGTAGTTTTAAGGATACCTGATTGTTTTGATTGCCGGTAAGACTGGAAGAGGGCACGTAAATTTTAAACCGAAAAGCCGAATATTGGGCAAGGTTTAAATTTTGGCCTGCATCAAATCGTAAATTGGCAAAAGTACCGCCCACATCTTCATACTTTAAAACTTGGGCAGAAGTATTATTTCCTTGTGGAAAGGGGTTCGCGTAGGGATGACTAATTTGGCAATCATCTCCAAACCAGCTGTTTATTGAGCCATTGCCCTCAAAATCATCTTCTAAAGGTTGGGCAAAAGTGGTCCATGAGGTGAGTAGAAAGCCCGTGAAGAGGCTAATTAAGTAAACGAGCTGCAAGTCACTTGTGGTTTTTTGTACCATAAGTGGCAAGGTACATAATAATCGGAGTAAGCCGAAAAGAGTAAAACTTTCTTAAAGTTTTGTTTTTGAAGAATTACTGGCCCTAAAATCCTTTATAATGCTGGAGCTTATTAGATATATAAGTAGCGGTAGCACCACAAATGAAAGCTTATTGAAAAGCCAGGCTTCTGCAAACTCAAAATGAATGAGGTGCTGTATACCGCGGGTCATTCCGCAGGCATAACATTCCGTATCAAGCAAGAGAACCGAAAGGCAAATGCTTTGGCCTTCGTCAAAATGGTCAGCGGGTAAATACAAGAGTAAGGCGGCCGCAAAAATCATCAATGCCAGTGCAGACCAAGCGCGTATTTTAGGTGGTATTTTAAGGAATAGCTTAGTGAACATTACGATTTATTTCTACCATAACGGCTTGGCCCTTAAGTAATTTAGTTACCAGGGGAATTACGTGTCCGTTATCTATTAAGTGCGCATTAACCGTGTTGGGTGGGTTGGTACCCTCATTAAGGGCTTCAATTTTTAAAAGTGTAGTAGAACCTTCCAAAGCAAATTTAAAGTATTGCTTACGTTCTTTAGCTACTACTAGAGGGTAGGTAAGGGCTCCGTTAATGTAAATATTCACCTGATCATTATCTTCTTCATAACTATCCCACAATTCAATTTTTACCGTATCACTCATCCAATGGTTGAGCTGTACCAAAGTACCGTCTTCTAATTTTGTATTTGGGTTTAATTGAGTAATGATGTTCTGGGCAAAGCTGGCGGGAATTACTTGGGTTCTCTCTTCTTGCGATTCTCCATCACTTTCAGTAGAAACCTCGGCAATAAGCCCTTCTAAAAAATTGGCGCCCACCAGACTTAGAGTTCCGGTTGCGCATTTTTCTCCGCTTTTATATCTCCCCGTAAAGTTGCCTCTGGCCACATTCCGTTCATCTTTGATTGAGAGTGGTAGGTCTTTAACTTCAATAAAGCAAAAGGTGCTATCGGGTGCGGTTGACTTGGTAGATATATTTGCAATCTCCTTAAAGCTCAAAAGTTGATTTTGGTAATCAAGTGTGCCTTTAATTTTGGAAAGGGTGCGGTCTTCTCCGTAAAAGTCAGTGATGGAGATGCCTTTAACTTTACCATTTTTATCAGCGGTAAAACTTAATTTTAAGGTTATGGTGTTTAGGTTTTCTATCTCCAGTGTTCCTATTAACTCAAAGGTGTCTGCCTGGGAAGAGCCGTTGTAAAAAAACAAGAGTCCAATAAGACTCAAAAAAATATTTCGCTTCATTAAATCAAAGGTCTTATTTTTTACATTTGGATCTTAATCTTAATTATTTAAAAATGAAAAAAATTCTATTAACAGTAAGCGCCTGCTTAGTGATTGCTTTAGGTAGCTTAAATGCTTCTTTCCCAGTTCAAAAAGAAGCACAAACCCAAAAGGTTGAATCAACCAACCTAAAATCAGAGGCTCAAATTACTGAGACTACTTCAGTAAATACTTCTGATTCAACTCCTGATGTCGAAGAAAAAGCAGAGAAACTAGGCGAGAAAGACTGGATTTTAGTAGGATTGTGGGCCCTTGGATTTTTTGTTCTTCCATTGGCGTTTCACCGCTGGTATGCAAAAAAACCTGTGGGTTGGAACATTCTTTACATTCTCACTTTAGGAGGTTGCGGTGTATGGGCTGTAGTAGACTTGATTAACATTCTTACTCAAGATTTCTAAATCAACCAATTAAGTTATTTTAAAAGCCGCTCCTGATAGGGCGGCTTTTTTAATGGAGCTAAGGCAACCATCTAAATACCTGCCCTAACTTTAGTACCTTGCCTGCAAATTCATCTTATGTGTCGGAAACTCTGTAATAACCTGTTGCTATTTGGATTCCTCTTTTTGGTGGCCTGCCGGCCCGATGTGGATGTGGCCACTTGGAATGTAGACACTTTGGTGCCCATAGCTAAGGCGCGCATTAATATAAATGATTTGGTAGCAGACTCTACCGTTAAGGTAGACCCAGAGGGTCTGGTGAGCGTGGTTTTTAGAAATAAAATAGCCAGCTTAAAACCCGGTGAAATAGCCCCTCCGTTTAACGAGGTTTTTAAAAATACTGCCAATATTAAATCCATTGATTTAGGTAGCCGTACTATTAGTGAACAGGTTACCCTGGCTCAAATGGCGGCTAATGCTGGAATTTTGGGGCAACTGATTTTATCCAACCACGGTAATAATCAAATCATCCCACCGCTCACTGGCCTGGGACCTAATTCTTTTAACGTAGACGCCACCCAGTTTTTTCAAAGTATGACACTCCGCGATGGCTGGATGGTCTTGCGCATGGAAAATGGCTTGCCTATAGAATTGCAAAACGTGCAATATGAAATTGGCAACTCTGGCAGCACGCCTATTTTGCAAAACACCATTTTAAGCCTTAGTCCCAATGGCGTGCACTATGATTCGGTGCGCTTACAAAATAACGTTACCATTACGGGCCAATTGGTGGCCACCCTAATATCTTTAGACTCCCCGGGTAGCAATGGCAACCCTGTACTTATAGACACCACCGATGCAATTGACTTACTTTTTACTATTGATAAACTAGATCCTGTATCTGCAACGGCCGTTTTTCCCGCCCAAAATCTGGTAGAAGATACTGCTACGGCCTCTATTGAACCACCCTCGGCCTTACTGACCAAGGTGCATGTACAAGAAGGACAAATTTTTATGGATGCTACCAGTACTATTGATGACGCTATTAACCTACAATATAAAATACCGGGTGCCATTAAAAATGGGGTGCCCTTGGCTTTCACCGAAGTGATTCCAGCCGCCCCACTCGGGGGTAGTTCTCAAAGAAGGATAGAAGTCCCCGTTTTAAATTATGATATTGATCTTACCGGTGTACCGGGAAGCACCAATGTTTTTAATGAGTTCTACACGGTGTTTGTAACCCGCGTAGACAGCAGTGGACGGCTCATAAATTTGTCTTTAACAGATAGTGTATACATTGAAACCGGCATTGATGAGCTGATAGCCAATCGCGGTTATGGTTTTTTGGGGTATGACTCTATTAAAACTACTGAAACCACGGCCATTAATGAATTCTCTAATTTGCAAGGAGGCACGCTAAGTTTAGAAGCCGCTAGTCTGCAGCTAGAGATTGATAATTATATTGGAGCTAATATGGATCTAAGGCTTCTATCGGCTGAAGCCCAAAGTGAAAATACAAAGGAACAGCTGGTTTGGGATGACTTGGGCGAGGTTTTAACCCTTGGCCGCGCTACGGAAAATACACCGGGTACCCGGCCTCAGCCCCAGCGCACCGTTTTTAATCTTAACCAAAATAATAGCAACGTAAATGAACTCCTTTCCCTTGGGCCTGAAACCTTTAAGGTAGACTTGGAGGCTTACATGAATAATGGCGTTACCGCACCTGATCTTACGCAGTTTTTATATACTGAATACGGGATAGACGCTTTTTTAAATGCGGAAATTCCGTTGAATTTGTCCTTGGAGAATGTGAGCATTTCAGACACTCAGGATTTCAGGTACATTGATTTTGACCCTAAAGCCAGGCTCGAAGGAGGTAGCTTCAAAATTTTGGCTGAAAACTTCTATCCTTTTGCGGCTGAAATTGACATTTTATTGCTCAATGAACAGGGCCAGGTGCTGGACACTTTGCAGTCTATGGAAACTTTGCAGGCGGCAAAGGTAGACGAGAATGGGAGGGCTTATGAAGCTACTGAAAGTGAATTGGAATTTCCATTAGACCAAGCTAAGATTGTCCGTCTTAAAATCACCACTGATTTAGTTTTTAGAGTAAGCTTTAATACACCGCCTCAGGCTCAAGCGGTTAAATTTTATTCTGATAATTACTTGGATATTCAATTGGTGGGACACCTTTCAATCAATACTAAATGATCTACTCAAAAGGTTTTGGCGCTCGTTCTTTACAACTAGCTCTTCTATTCAGCCAGGTTATATCGTCTGGCCTCATTGGCCAAAAGGATACCAATAACCTGGGCACTGACTTCGCATCTGCAGAGGTATCAATTTATTACCCCAGGCATCAATTTAAAATACAGGCCGAGCTTGGTGCTGCAAGTCAACAACTTAGTACGCAAGATTTATTTACTATTGGGACGCAAAAATTCCTAAATGATCAGGATAAAACAGGTTTACTCTCACAGGTAAATAATCTACTGGTACTGGGATATCGGCAAAGTTTAGAGCTTGGGTATTTTGAACGCCTGCACACGCCTTTGGCGTTTTATGCTCCCGATTATTCACAAGGTTTTAGTGTTTTTTCCAGAGTGTACTCAGCCGTAAATTTTAATCAAAATGCGCTGGGCCTCGCCTTGTTTGGAAATAGCCCTTATGCTGGTGAAAGTGTAGATCTTTCAGGGAGTACCTTTGAAGATTGGCATTATTCAGGATTTAAATACTCTTTCTCGTTCCCATTTCTTAAAAACAGAGCCTACATGGCGGCTAGTTTTTTAGCTGCTCACAGTCATGCACGTTATAAATTTGAGAATACACAGCTTTTCACCGCAGCCGATGGATCCTACGTTGAAATAAACGGTGGTTATCAAATAGAGCAGGCCAGTGGCAATGCCAACTTGGCTGTTGCCGGAATAGGTCTGGCATTTGATTTTCAGCAAAGCTTTAAATTATCTAAAGGTAAAATTAGCGTGGCCCTTCAGGATTTTGGAACCCTATTTTTTACACAGGGCGAACAGGTTTCTCGATCTACACCTTACCGCTTTGATGGCGTAGTGCTCAATGACGTCTTTACCCTGTCAGACAGCCTTTTTAGTGCAGAGGCCGATCGGATAACGGGAGAGTTATACAACCCTGATCAGGATAACTATTGGCGCCTCGCGCCTTTCAGAGCTAGTTTTGGATATACTTACACGTTTAATCACTCTAATTGGTTAAGCAGCGCCTTTGCTAAGATTGATTACCATAACCTACCCGGTTATTTCCCACGTACACAACTAGGTACTACCGTGTATGAAAATACAAACAATCAATTTAGGGCGGCTATGGCCTACGGTGGTTTTAATGAGCTAGCGTTAGACGCACAATATGCCTTGCGGGTAGGATACTTTGAAATGTACACGGGCCTGAGCAATGTTTTTGGGGCTGCGCTGCCTGGTTTAAGTGGCGGCACCTTTATTAATTTTGGACTCAATTACAACAGGTGATATTTAAAAATGTCTAACCATCAAAATATTAAAGTATTTTTGAGCGGAGCGGGCGGCAACATAGGTACCGCCCTTTTAGCTGCGGCCCAAACTGCTGGCATGGCTGGTTGTTTGGTAGCCGACTTAAGAGAGGGTAAAGAACCTCCCATGAAAACGGGTGTGGTTTCCAGAAATTTTGACTTTTTAGATCCAGGTACTTTTAATGAGGCTTTAAGAGACTGTACGGTACTTTTCTTGGTTAGGCCGCTCCAGATAAGTGGTGCCGTGCTTTTCTACCCCGTACCAAGTAGATGACACGCTGGGTAAGATCTTAAATAGGGCGCCCATTAGCTTTAAAGACTTTGCTCAAAATCATAAAAATGCGTGACTCAGTAGTTAACAGAAGGTATTTGCTGCTGGTTTGAATTGTATTGAAGAACTTTTAAAATAAAGTGCGCCAAATCGGCACGGCCAATTTTTGTGCTGGCGCTTACACCTACCCAACCTTCGCGGTAAGCGCCTTTTTCAGGATCATTAGTAAGACGTGGCCCGCGCACAATAGTACAGTTTAGGTCACTTTCTTGAAGCACCTAGTTGTGTTTTATGGCGTCATTAAGCACTTTGGGTAGCACAATTTTCATAATGGTTCTAATCATTTTAACAGCAAACTTGGGTTGGTCTTTTTTCAGGAAAGGGCAGGCCACCGCCCGAAAGTGAAATTAGCCTTTTGATTCCTAGTTTTTCATGGCCTTCACAATATTCTGGGGCCCATTGGTTTGGAGCCACTCTGGGGAACCTTTTACATGGCCAAAAAGACTCACCACCGCTTCTGTACCCTTAAGGGTAGCTTGTACGTCTTCTTCACACAGAACATCACTTTTTTGAATGGTGAGCTGGGGGTGTTTCATTGAATTTCACCCGGGATTCTAACCAGGGCTTTTACCGCGTAGCTTGCGGCCAGAGCCTTTTCAAGAAAAATAATTCCGGTGGCGCCTGTTGTGCCAAATAGTGCAATCGCTTTCATATCTTTTAATTTTTTGACAAAAGTGCACTAGATTTGCCTTACTTAATAAAAACACAGTACTAACCTTTTAGTAAGTATGAGTTATAATTCTAATATCACCGCAAGGTGCCCCATACGTACCACCTTAGAATTGTTAGGCGGAAAGTGGCGTTTACTTATCTTATTCCAGTTAAAAGATGGTCCATTGCGGCCCTCAGAGATTAAAAGACGCATACCAGATATTAGTGAGAAAATGCTAATTCAGGAGCTCAAAACGCTAACCGATAACTTTTTAGTAGAGCGTATTAATTATGGCGAAGTGCCTCCCCGAATTGACTACAAACTAACTATTAACGGCCAACAGGCCTTGCCGTTAATTGATTCTTTTAAGGCTTTTGCCGATAACTATAAATTACACACGAAATGAGTTTAAAGTTAAAGTGGCTGCTGTTTAGTGTCACTGGTTTATTGCTCACGGGGGCGGGCTTAAGTGTTTTTGGTGAAGCGGCCGCTATTAAGATGGATCCACTAGACGATAGATCTTGGTTTTGGTGGGGAACTGCCAGTTTGGTGCTTTTTAATGCCGGTCTATGTTTGTTTGGCCAGGGAGTTATTTACCGGGTACGGCTATATAAAAAAGGGTGAGTCAAAGACTCACCCTTTATCACTAAAGCTAAGTTCCTTTTAGTTTTGGAGCAATTCCTTATCAATCACTTGCTTAAGATTGTTTTTGGGTAGAGCGCCACGTTGCATCATGGGCGTTTTATCCATTGGAATGAAAAGAATAGAAGGGATGCTTTGGATGCCAAACATAGCGGCTAATTCCTGTTCTACCTCAGTGTCTACCTTGTAGATGGTAATATCTTTTTTGTACTCTTCGCTTAGCTCTTCAAAAATAGGAGCTACCATTTTACAGGGGCCGCACCAATCGGCATAAAAGTCAATGATAGCCGGTTTGTCGCCTTTAAAATTCCAATCTTTTCCTTGCGTATAATCAAACACTTCCGCTTTAAATTTTTCAGCGGTGAGTTGTACAGTTGCCATAATTTTAAAATTTTAGCAAAGGTACAGGCTTAGAAATGGGCCGAAAGTAAGCTGAGTTACATTGAGCTACTTTGGGTACCCGTATACTTTTGGAGTGTTTTCAAGTCAATTCGATTTTCCAGTTGGTTGGCTTCTTCCAATAAGTGTAAATTAAACTTTGTACATTTAGATGGCAGCCCTACTCAGGGGCTAGCCCCTGAGTAGGGCGGGGATTTATATTCAACTGGCAATCAGTACTTAAATTTAATGGCTAATTGCTTAAGGGTCAAACACCATTTTTGCAATGGTAAAGTCCATTTTTCCAATATTTCCTGTAGCCAAGTATACGATCTCCTGCAAGGCCATATCCAAAGTAAAGGCCCTTTAGTTTTAGTCACTTCCCGATACAAAACTTCCCAAAAATATTCCCAAGAATATCTTTATCAGTATCTACTTCACCAATAATGCTGCCCAAATGCTTAAAGGCCTCGCGGATGTCCATGGCTAAGAAATCTCCACTCACTTCTGAGTTCAATCCTTCTTCTACCCGCTGAATGTCTTGCAAACTCTCTTGCAATGCATGTGCGTGCCGAGCGTTACTCACAATTACGTTATTTTGGTAAAGAGCGCCTAAATTCACCTGGGCTAAAAGCCTTTTCTTTAGCTCTTCTAAACCCGTTTTTTGCAAAGCTGAAAGCAGGAGAAAATCTTCAGACTCCAGGTCTTTGAAAATTTCTTTTTCGGCCAACAGGTCTATTTTATTAGCCAAAACAAGCAAGGTTTTATCCTCGGCTTTTTCTTGAAGAGCCTGAATTTCCGCTTTTATCAGTGCGGGGTTTTCAGCATAGAGCTGGGCATTAAAAAGGTATAAAACCACCTTGCTCTCGGCAATTTTCTCAAAGGTCTTTTTAATCCCAATACTTTCTACCAGGTCATCGGTTTCCTGGATACCGGCCGTATCAATAAACCGAAATTTTACGCCTTCCAGATTTAGTTCGTCTTCAATGGCATCCCGGGTGGTACCGGCCACTTCAGTGACAATGGCCCGCTCCTCATTCAATAAGGCATTTAAAAGGGTAGACTTACCCGCGTTGGGCGCCCCTACTATGGCCACGGGCAGTCCGTTTTTTAGTACGTTTCCTGTGTCAAAGCTCTCCAAAAGTTTTGTGAGCACCCGCTTTACGCGATTAAGCAAATCGTAAAGTTCCTCACGATTAGCAAATTCAACGTCTTCTTCTGAAAAATCCAGCTCCAACTCAATCATGGAAGCAAAATTGATGAGCTCTTCGCGCAGTGCTCGTATTTCGGCTGAAAAGCCCCCCCGCATTTGCTGCATTGCCATGTGGTGCGCGGCCTTGTTTTCAGAGGCTATGAGATCGGCCACGGCTTCGGCTTGCGATAAGTCCATTTTACCGTTGAAAAAGGCCCGGAGGGTAAATTCACCCGGGTCAGCCGGGCGCGCGCCTAACTTGTACAAAAGCTTTAAAATTTGCTCCTGAATGTACACACTGCCGTGGCAGCTTATTTCGGCCAAATCTTCACCAGTGTAAGAGTGTGGGTTTTTATACACCGCTATCATCACCTCATCTAAAACCTGCGCCCCTTCTTTTAAGCGGCCGTACACATTTTGGTAGGCTGCAGCCGATGGTAAAGCATGCCGCTCACTGAACGGATCAAAGGTCTTCTCTAGAATTGAAAAAGCCTCAGGGCCTGAAAGTCTGATTACGGCTATGGCTCCCATGCCCTGCGGGGTGGATAAAGCGCAAATGGTATCTTCTAACTGCATAGGGCAAAATTACAAGGCTATTTTTACCCTGGCCTCATAAAAATAATCAATACTTTTAAACTCTTAGGGTGCTCATGCATCAAAGGATTAAACTTTAAAAATTATGAAAAGCAAAATTTTCCTTTTAAGTGCTTTAGCTATGCTTGGCTTTTTGGGCGCCTGTGACCAAGATGACGAAGATTCCTCAAACGGCAACAACTCCGGTACAGATACCTTACCGCTAGAGGAAACCCGCGCGGCTCAAGCTAATGCCGAAACTGAGTTTATTCTGGCTGATTTAGACCTCATTACCATTGACGCCCTAACCGATGCGCAGGTGAACTTTAAGCAATCGGCTGGTCTTTTAAATTGCGCCACGGTAAGCTTAGATACCACTGCTATTCCACCCTTTTGTCTGGTCAACTTTGGCCCCACCAATTGTCAGGGTCCTGATGGCCGCTTTCGCAGAGGTAGACTGCGAATTTCTTTCACGGGTCTCTATCAAAATGCAGGCACCGTAATTACCGTTACACCCATCAACTACCACGTAAATGATTTTGCGGTTAGCGGACAGCGGGTTACGACCAACCAAGGCGTTAACGCCAATAACAACCTGAGCTGGGACATTAACAGTAATCTAAACTACAGGCACCCAAGCACGGGCGATACCATTTTTTGGAACAGTCAGCGCAACCGAGAATTTACCCAAGGTGCTTTTACCCCTACCTTAAATGACAACGAATGGTCCATAACGGGTACAGCTTCGGCTTTAAGCACAGCAGGCTTTAATTGGTCGGCTACTATTACCCAGCCCCTGTTGCTTAAAAATGCCTGCAATTGGATTACTGAAGGGGTTATTGATTTACAGGTAGGGCAATTACCCCTTCGTACCCTTGATTATGGCTCAGGCGTCTGCGATAATCAGGCTACCGTAAGTGCAGGAAATAGAAGCCGCACCATCATCTTGCGGTAAAATCAAGATAGCCCTCTATTTTAAAGCCTCCTGAAAGCAAGGGGGCTTTTTTTTTTGAATCCATTCGGTCTTATTCCGAGCCGGCTTATTTTTATATTCGCCCCATTAATCCCCTGGTATGAAAAAAATTTTAGTTGCCAACCGTGGCGAAATTGCCTTGAGAATCATGAAGTCGGCCCGTGAAATGAATATTAAAACCGTGGCTGTTTATTCTGATGCAGATCGGAACTCTCCCCATGTAAAATATGCCGATGAAGCCGTGTGTCTGGGGCCGCCCCCTTCTAACCAAAGCTACCTCTTGGGCGATAAAATTATTAAGGTGTGCCAGGATTTAGGGGTAGATGGCATTCACCCGGGCTATGGCTTTTTAAGCGAAAACGGAGACTTTGCTGAGGCAGTAGAAAAGGCAGGCATCACTTTTATTGGCCCTAAAGCTAAAAGCATGCAAATTATGGGCGATAAGCTCTCTGCTAAAGAAGCGGCTAAGGCTTTTGATATTCCCTTGGTTCCAGGCACAGAGGGCGCCATAGAAGACCCGGAAAAAGCCAAGGCCATCTGTCAGGAAATTGGTTTTCCGGTTTTAATTAAAGCTTCTGCAGGGGGCGGGGGTAAAGGCATGCGCATAGTAGAGAAAGAAGAAGAATTAGAAGAACAAATACACAGCGCCATCTCAGAGGCTAAATCGGCTTTTGGAAACGGAGCGGTATTTATTGAAAAATATGTGGCCTCACCGCGTCATATTGAGGTGCAGGTACTCTGTGATAAGCATGGCAATCGCGTGCACCTTTTTGAGCGTGATTGTTCGGTACAGCGCAGACATCAAAAGGTAGTAGAAGAAGCACCTTCGGCCATTTTAAGTGGGGAGTTGCGCGCGCAAATGGGTCAAAAGGCTGTGGATGTAGCGCGCAGTTGTGATTATGAAGGGGCAGGTACCGTTGAGTTTATTATGGACGAAGACCACAACTTTTACTTCATGGAAATGAATACCCGTCTGCAGGTGGAACATCCGGTAACGGAAATGATTACCGGTATTGATTTGGTGAAAGAACAAATTAAAGTAGCCCGTGGTGAGAAACTAAGCTTTAGCCAGAATGACCTTAAAATTGAGGGGCATGCCTTTGAGGTGCGCGTGTATGCCGAAAATGCTAGGGAAAATTTCATGCCTGACATTGGCAAACTGCGCGTTTACAAAAGGCCCCATGGTCCAGGTGTAAGGGTAGATGATGGCTTTGAGCAAGGCATGGACATTCCCATTCACTATGACCCTATGATTTCTAAGTTGGTGACCTACGGCAAGAATAGGGAAGAGGCCCGCATGCGTATGATTAGGGCCTGTGAAGACTACCAAATTGTGGGGCTCACTACTACGCTTGACTTCGGCAAATTTGTGATGCAACACCCGGCCTTTATCTCAGGTGATTTTGACACGCATTTTGTGCAAAAGCATTTTTCTCCAGACTTGTTAGACAGACAAACCGCTGGCAACAGTGAGGAGGTTGCCGCGCTTATGGCAGCCTATTTGCTAGAGAAACGTAAACAAAGTGAGGTATCTGCCGCAGAAAGTCATGGTTCAAAACGCAGTGCCTGGAAGTATAACCGCCAATGAAAAAAGCAGGATTTCTAGTTTTGGCTCTGGCATTTATGGCTCAGGGCTTCGCCCAGGCCGATACCTCCCGAAGCCTGAAAGACTCACTGGTAGATTACGCCAGCCAATACCGAGATAACATCATGGATGCTATAGTGGTAGATGGAGATACCATTCCTTTGGTGGTAATGGATGAGGTTCTGCTGGTAGACAAGCCTACCTTTGGCAGCCGTCAGGCCCGCAAGCGTTATTATCAATTGAAACGCAAGGTCATTAAGGTTTATCCCTACGCAGTTATTGCAGGTAATAAGCTAGATAGCCTAAACCTTTTATTAGAGCAAACCAGCGGATTCTTCGCGCGAAAGCGCCTGGTGAAAGATTTTCAAGAGTATTTGGAAAACCGCTTTGAAGCCGAAATTGTAAAATTAACCCACAGTGAGGGGCAACTTTTGAGCAAGCTGGTGTACCGGGAAACCGGTTTAACTACTTATGAATTAATTGATGAATACCGCAGTGGCTGGAATGCCTTCTGGTGGAATGTGGTGGCCAACTTTAATAAAATAAGTTTAAAAACCCCTTACAAACCGGAGGAAGATGAAGAAGACAAGCTTATAGAAACCATTTTACAGCGTGCCTTTTTGCAAGGTCGTTTGGAGGAGCGGGTGCCGATTACTTCTTTAAATTAATTTAAAAGCTTAATGCAAGGCTGCCTTCAACTCTAGACCTTTCAAAATATCGGCTTCTTTTTCTGCTAGTTCTTCCCATCTGTCAAACACTTCAATTTCATCAAAGTACAAACAAGCCATTTTTACAAAGCTATTGCCGTGTTTGGCCTCGCTTTCGTAAATCATGTAATAGAATTTGGACAGTTCTGGGTCTGTCACGTTTTCACTGATGAGCTTAAAGCGCTCAAAACCACGGTTTTCAACCAATGAGGCAACTATCAGGCGGTCGCGGAAACGCTTTTCACGATCGGAGTGGCAATTTTTAAGCAGTTGTTTTACGTACAAATCTTCGCCAATGCTGTGGTTTAAGGTGAGACCGCGTTTCTCCATAATTTTATACACCAGTCTAAAGTGCTCCAATTCCTCAATGCCGGTGTGAATAAGCTCTGGGATAATTTCGGTACGGTCTGGGTATTTGGCCACAAAACTCATGGCCATACTGCTGGCCTTTCGCTCACAATCGGCATGGTCTTTTAAAAAAGTGTCAAAATCATTGAGTACCGTTTGCACCCATTCTTGACTACTGGCAACTTTCAAGCGAAGCATATCTACCGTCATTCTCCAAAAAATTTTGCGCAAAAGTAGCTATTTTGGGCGGCCATGAAATCAATCAGCGCGCTAAGCCAGCAATACACCCAACGTTTCCAAGACTTCAGTTCTTCCTTTGTACTGCGTGCGCCTCACCACAGTTTGCGCCTGTGCGTGGTTATTCCAGCTCACCAGGAAAATTTACGAACCACCTTCCAAAGCTTAGGCAATTGTAGCATCCATGAGCCAGAGGCGGTGGAAATTATTTTAGTGGTCAATCAGTCGGTTGAAACGGAAGAATGGCGCTTAAAGCATGAAGAGCAGATTGCCTACTGGCAGGGTAGGAGCCTTGAAAACAAGGTAGTAGTTAGGGTACTAGGTGCATTGGAAATGCCGGTCAAAACGTCCGGAGTAGGCTTGGCTCGCAAAATAGGCATGGATAAGGCCTTGGCGCGCTTGGCCCTGGTTGGTAGAGATGGTTTAATTGTTTGTCTGGATGCCGATTGCACAGTTTCAAAAAATTACTTGACCGAGCTTCTTAAGGCCGAGGCAGCAAAATGGAACGGACTGAGTTTGCGGTATGCCCATCCCACATCGGGCTTAGACCCCCAAAACCTAAGGCGAATAGTGAATTATGAAATTTGGTTGCGTTATTACCATTTGGCCTTGCAATGGAGTGGTTACCGCCATTATTATGCAACGGTGGGCAGTAGTATGGCCGTACGAGCCAGTGTTTATGCCAAGGTGGGCGGCATGAATCAGCGTAAAGCGGGTGAAGATTTCTACTTTTTACACAAAGTAATGCCGCACGGCCATTTTGGTCAGCTGAATCAAGTTTGTGTTTACCCTTCACCTCGTGTTTCGGTACGAGTGCCCTTTGGCACTGGACGTGCCATGCTAGAGCAGGAGCGGGGGCAAAAAGATTTTACCTATTTGTACGCTCCCGAGATTTTTCAAGAGCTTTACAGCTTTCACCAGTGGGTGCAGCATCATGCTTTTAGAAGCAGCAGCGTAGCTCCTGATTTTTGGAAAAACTTCCTGCAGGCGCACCCTAAGTTAAACCAAAGCTTTAATAAACTATTGCAACGCTCTAAAAATCAGAAACAATGGCTGGCTAATTTTTGGTTTTGGTGGGACGGCTTTAGACTGCTGAAGTTTGTACACGCCCGCCAGAAATTTTGGAAAGACGTGCCGCGCAACCAGGCTTTAATGAAGCTTTTTAAGATAACCGGCACAGAATTAGAATTGCTTGATAAAATGCGCGCGCTTGACATAGAGCGAAGTACTCCGTAATTTTAACCTATGAACTGGCAAGCCTTAAAATATTTAACTGCCTACCTGCTACCTCTAACGGTAGCCATTTCACTTACAAGTGAGGGCTGGCTTAGTTTTTTACCTCTCCTGTATAGCTTTGGCTTTATCCCCCTTCTAGAGCTGGCGGTTGGCCCTCAGCTTAGTCAGTTAAGCCCTGCCCAAAAAGCTCTCGCTAAAGAAGACCGTCTCTACGATTGGCTGCTTTATCTCATGGCGCCCCTCATGTTCATCTTCATTTTCTGGTACGGCCAGGCGGTTCAGTCGCTGGCTTTCACAGATTCTACTTTTTGGGGGCGCACCTTGGGTTTGGGTTTGCTTTGTGGGGTAATTGGAATAAACGTAGGGCATGAATTGGGCCACCGTACCACTGGCTGGGAGCAGCGCTTGGCCAAAATTTTACTGACCAGCTCTTTGTACACCCATTTTTTTATTGAGCACAACTATGGCCACCACCGCAATGTGGCCACGCCTGAAGATCCGGCCACGGCCCGTTACAATGAGACGCTTTATGCTTTTTGGTGGCGTTCTATCGTGAACTCCTACCGCCATGCCTGGCAGATTCAGCGTAAAATGCTTCTCGGCAAAAAAGTACGCTTCTTTAGCCTCAAAAATCACATGCTCCTGTTTCATGTGGGCCACCTATTTTTACTATTGGCATTAGTAGTAACTTTTGGGAGCTTTGCCTTGGCGGGATACCTTATAGCGGCCTTAATAGGAATAGTGCTTTTAGAAAGCGTAAATTACATTGAGCATTATGGTTTAGCACGAAAAAAAGTATCGGCTAAGCGCTATGAAAATACTACCCCGGTACACAGTTGGAACTCCAATCATCTAATTGGTCGCTTGGTATTGTTTGAGTTGAGCCGGCATAGCGACCACCACGCAAATCCCCACAAAAAATACCAAACCCTCCAAAGCTATTTGCACAGCCCGCAGCTTCCCACCGGTTACCCGGGTATGATTATCTTGGCCTTTGTGCCTCCTTTATGGTTTGCACTAATGAACAGACGAATTCAGGGTCTGCACGGCCACGCACAAGGGGAAATGGCCTAGCATCAAGGTCATAAATACAGGTCTTGTCTTCCGAAAATTCACCCAGCCTCAGTAGAATTTACTCCCTCCTAACATTCTGCTTGTTAAAAAAATGTAAGAAGTATCTGTTAATTTTATTGATTCTGTGTAAGATTATACTTTCTTTGGCATTTACTACCCAATTTCTAGAAATGATGAATATTTATCGATCTTTCTGGAGCGCTATAATATTGGCGTTATCCAGCGGTCTGTGAGCACAGCAGGCCGGTAATTATTCCTTTTCTTCATCTAACGCTGGCTACACCCCTCTGGGTAGTGGAGCTACCGTGGTAAGTGCCTTAGCGGCCGATGGAGGAGAAGAAGATGTGCCAATTGGCTTTAATTTTGAATTTGAAGGAGTAACCTATGACACCGTAAGCGCAACTTCAGATGGCTTCTTGTCCTTTGTTAAAGGGGGCACCTCTACGGCCGGAAATGATTTGGATAACGGTTCAGCGGCTCGCAGGCCTTTAGTGGCTCCCTTATGGGACGACCATGATGGCCGTGCGTCCAGTTCACAGGCCGCCTATGAGGTAACCGGAACCGCTCCCAACCGGGTGTTTACTTTTGAGTGGCGCGATTGGGAATGGAGCTGGAATGCTACGGATTCTGTAGTTTCATTTCAGGCTAAATTGTATGAAACTTCCAACGTGGTGGAGTTCACTTACCGTTGGGAATGCGATTCCTGTATAACTGGTCCTGATGCCTCCATTGGTCTTTCCGGTGCTAGCAGCTTTTTATCGGTAACCGGCTTAGGTTCTGGTGCACCATCGGTTTCAAACCAAACCGAAGACGCCAGTATTGATACCGTGGTAACCGATCAGGTATTCACCTTCACCCTTCCGGCTTGTCCGGCTCCAAATTTAGATTCTGTAGTTAACATAACTTCTAGCAGTGTAGACCTGTACTGGAGTAATACCGGCAGCGATACTGTTCTCATTAACTGGGGGCCAGCAGGTTTCAACCAAGGAACATCTACCGCAGCTCAATTTGATACTTCCGATAACGGCTTTAATCAAATTACAGGTTTGGCCGCAGGCACCTTTTACGATGTGTATTTGCGCAGAGATTGCAACGGTTCATTTAGCCCGTGGTTGGGGCCCATTGTGGTAAGAACGCAGTGTGTAGCTCAAAGCCTGCCCTATCAAGAAGATTTTAGCGCCAATTTAGGCTGTTTTTCAGTCATAGACAGTGGTTCTACCAATGACACTTGGAACCAAGTGCAAGACTACAGTAACTTTTCAGGGACTCAAACTCTGGATGGAAACCCAGGCTTTGCTTTTGCAGATAGCGATGGTGCAGGCTCCGGAGTGGATATGAATGAGTATTTAGTTTCTCCGGTGATTGACGCCAGTGGTTTAGCCGGTTCGCTTATTCTTGAGTTTGACCAGTATTACAACGCGCTTGGTGACAATGCAGACGTTGAAGTTTACGATCGTACCAATTGGGTAACCGTGTTGGCCCAAACCGCTGACATTGGCGATTGGGGCGCTCCTGACCAGCAGTCTATAGACGTAACCCAGTACGCCAATGCTAATTTCCAAGTGCGCTTTCACTATTACAATGCCAACTGGGCCTGGTACTGGGCCATAGATAATTTTAGTGTGGCAGAGGTGCTTTGCAACAGCAGTACTAATTTGGCAGCCACCACCATTGCCACTGATAGTGTTTCTTTCAATTGGCAGCCTGGTTCTGGCAGTAACTTTGGGATAGAATACGGTACATCCGGATTTACTCCCGGTACCGGTACCCTGGCGAGTACGGTAGATACCTTCTTTACCGCTAACAATCTATTGCCCAACACTGCTTATGATTTTTATGTGATTGACTCCTGTACATCAAACAATAGCACCCCCGCAGGGCCGCTTACAGTTCGCACGCTTTGTTTGCCGGCTACCGCGCCTTACACTCAAACCTTTGATGGAAGTGACTGGATTAGTGGCACCGGCTTTGGAAATACTGGAGATACCATTGGGTCTTGTTGGTCAAGAAATCCTGCACCTGGTGACTATGCCTGGAATGTTCGAAACACCTCCACCGGATCAGGTTCTACCGGACCCGATACGGACAATAGCGGAACGGGCAATTTCATCTACACCGAAGCCTCTAACGGTTCTTCGGGTGATACCGCTCTGTTTACCAGTCCATTAGTGGATGTTTCAAGTTTAACCACGCCTTTTTTAAGTTTCTATTACCACCGTTATGGATCAGATATTCCTGATTTTGAAGTACAGGTAAATGACGGTAATGGCTGGGTTACTTTAGCCAGTTTTACCGGGCCAGAGCAAACGGGCAGCAGCGATGCCTTTGTGGAAAGGGGAATTAATATTTCAGCCTACGGCCCGCTCTTGCAAGTACGCTTTTTAGCCATTAGTGAGGGCTGCTGCTCGGGAGATATGGCCATTGATGATGTGAGTATTATTGAGGCTCCATCCTGCGCAGATCCGCTAAATTTAGCCGCCACCAATGTGATAGACACCGCGGCTACCTTACAGTGGACTACCAATGCCACTAGCAGCCAGAGTACTCAGGTGTGGTTTGGCCCTCAGGGCTTTTACCAAGGCACACAAACCACTGGTGGCGTACAGGTATTGGCTACAGCCGATAGCTTGCGCGTAGACACCTTACGGGACTTGACCTGTTATGAATTCTTAGTGCGCACCATTTGCGCTCCAGGTGACACCAGCGCCTGGGTTGGCCCTCAGTCATTCTGCACCCCACCCAGCTGTCCTGCACCTTCCGCCATTGGCTCTTTTGATGAGCAGCTTACCACGGCAGAAGTTTACTGGACAACAGGTGGAGCAAATAACTTTAACGTTGAATATGGGGTAAAAGGCTTTAGCCAAGGTAACGGTACCTTGGTAAACAGCGCTAATGATACCTTAAGTCTTAGCGGTTTAAGCCCTAGTACTACTTATGACGTTTATGTGCGTGATAGCTGTGGCCCGGGTGATGTAAGTGTATGGGTAGGCCCTTACAGCTTTAACACTGCGTATACCACCAACTTTTTAGAAGAGTTTGATAATAATGCGTTCACCAATAGTGGATGGTTTGAAGCCGATGGTCAACTTACCTCTAACACGGTTTTCACCAGCACCTTCTCTTCCTGGGGCTTTGATGATTTTGGCAACAATACCGCCAACACATCTGCCGCAGGGGTAAACATGTGGCTGGGCAACCAGTATGAGTGGTTAATTTCCCTTTCTATTTTTCTGGATCCGGCCATCACCAATCTTCAGGTAGAATTTGATGCGGCTATCACTGATTTTGCCAACACCAATCAAGGATTCTTTGGTTCAGATGACTCTCTGGCCATTGTAATTTCTACCGATAATGGTCAAACCTGGGATATCGCTAATATTCTTTGGTCTAGAACCAGCGGAGATACTATTGATGCTTCTGGAGAGCACTTTGTGGTTTCTTTAGCGGGTTACAGCGG
The DNA here is from genome assembly GCA_913057235.1 of uncultured Bacteroidota bacterium. Lineage (GTDB taxonomy): Bacteria > Bacteroidota > Bacteroidia > Flavobacteriales > Schleiferiaceae > CAJXNI01. The sequence goes on along the minus strand of CAJXNI010000016.1, from coordinate 25,203 downwards.
GTACGTGCGCTTTGGTATCTATGCGGGTTCTACCATTGATGATCCTGAGGATAATGATTGGTACGTAGATAATTTTGAGGTGCGTACGCCCAGAGCTTGCACCAACCCAAGCAACTTAGCAGCTTCTAATATCACTACTTCCAGCGCTGTAGCGCGATGGACGCCTGGTGATACAGCGGCCTTAGGTTGGGAAGTATTGTTGACCAGCGGTGGGCAGCCAGCCTCGGCCGGACAATCCTTAACCCCAACGGCTATTGATTCTTTGGCTTTAACCGGTTTAAATGCCTCAACAACTTATTGCTTCTACGTAATTGAGCAGTGTGCCAATGGCTTTTCAGACACCATAGGCCCAGAGTGCTTTACCACGCAATGTGTGCCTTTTACAGCACCCTACACCCAAAATTTTGATGCTGCCCCAGCGGTAGATCCTTTTGCGGGCATTGCCTGCTGGAATGTCATCGGCCCAGGAGCCAACGACATTGAGCTGAATGACAGCCCAGACCCGGGTGTAGACCCAGCACCCAGTGCGCCCAATTCCGTTGAGTTGAACGATGGAAACTTTAGCACAGGTGATACGGCCATTTTGGTGTCGCCTACTTTTAGTGATCTTAATTCAGGCTTAAACCGAATTGAGTTTGAAGCGGCTTTTGAAAATACCGTGGAGCAGTTGTTTATTGGCTTGTTGGATGATCCAAATGACGCATCTACCTTGCGCATTATTGATACCATCACTACCTCCACGGTAGATGTGTATCAAACCTATACCTATGATTTTGATGATCCTGCCCTGGTAGGCGCAGCTCAGAACATAGCTTTTGTGCACGGTACGGATATTTACGAGGTATACATTGATAACTTCAAGTACGAGGCTATAGGTGCTCCAAGCTGTACCCAACCCACTGCCTTAGCCAGTACAGGGGCTAATTGCGATACACTGAGCCTCAACTGGACCAGTAACTCAGGCGGTTCTATCATTCAATACGGACCTACAGGTTTCACACCTGGCCAGGGAACCTTTACTGGCGTGGTTACCGCTCCCTATGATTTAACCGGTCTGGCGCTCAACACTGATTACGACATCTGGGTAGCAGATACGTGTACTGGTGATACCAGTGCTTTTGCCGGACCTATTACTGTTTCTACAGATTCTGTAGGACCGCTTTTAGGCAGCTTTACCAGCACGGAAAGTTCGGTAACCGCTACCAGCGCCCTTATTAACTTTGATGCTACGGCTTCTACCAATGCGGTAAGCTATAGCTGGGATTTTGATAACGGCAATACCGGAACCGGTGCTAACCCTAGCGAAACCTTTAACAGCAACGGAACCTACAATGTAGAACTTACGGTAACCGACCGTTGTGTAGCTACTGATTACACTACCATTGCAGTAGTTGTGGAAGGTATCTCAATTGAGGAAAATGCCTGGAATGGTCAGGTAGCCTTGTATCCCAACCCAAGTAATGGCGTGGTAAACATAGACCTGCCTCAGGCCGGTGATTTGTTTACGGTACGCATTACAGATTTGGCTGGAAAGACCATCTTTAGAAAAGAAGATTTACAACCCAATCACTCCCACACTTTAAACTTGCCTAATGTGGCTCAAGGTATTTACCTGGTAAAAGTGAAAAGTGAAGGAAAAGAAGAAGTGTACCGCTTACGCGTGAAGTAATACGCACTTTGCCTTATAGCTGAAAGCCCCGATATTCGCAAGAGTAGCGGGGCTTTTTTATGAACCTTAAATGCCATAAAAAAAGCCGCTCTGTGGCAGCTTTTTAAAAATAATAGAAGAGTATTAACTTAAAACTGAATAAGCGAACTGCCCCAGGTAAATCCACTTCCAAAAGCGGCCAAACAAAGAAGTTGGCCGGGCTTAATGCGCCCTTCGGCTTTAGCCTCGCTTAACGCGATGGGAATAGACGCAGCGGTGGTATTGCCGTATTTTTGAATATTATTAAAAACCTGATCGTTACGTAAGCCCATTTTCTGCTGAATAAACTGACTGATCCGTAGGTTGGCCTGATGAGGAATAAGCAAGTCAATGTCTTCGGGTTTCTTGTCCAATTCGGCCAGCGCCTCATGAATTACCTCTTGAAAGCGGGTAACGGCATGCTTAAAAACAAAGTTACCGTTCATGTAGGGGTAGTAACTTAAATCTTCAGGGTCTTGAGCTTCAATCATGGCATCTACCCAATTGGTAGTGCTGGGCCCCAGTAAGGCCAATTCTTTGGCGTGTTTGCCTTCTGAATGCAGTTTGGTGGTGTGTATTTTTCCTTCACCTTCTTGGGCCCGGCTTAGTACCACTGCACCGGCACCATCGCCAAATATTACCGAAACGCCCCGGCCGCGTGTGGTTTTATCCAAACCTCCGCTGTGTAACTCAGAACCAATCAGAAGGATGTTTTTATACATACCCGTTTTTATAAACTGATCAGCTACGGAGAGCCCGTATATGAAACCAGAGCACTGGTTGCGGACATCCAGAGCGCCAATTTCAGGTAAACCCAATTGCTCCTGCACCATTACCCCCGGACCGGGAAAGTAATAGTCTGGTGAAAGGGTGGCAAAAACAATAAAGTCAATATCGGTAACTTCCAGACCGGCATCGGCAATAGCCTTACGGGCCGCCTTGGTACCCATTACGGAAGGAGTGTCATCACTGTCTTGCGGCACCCATCTTCTTTCCTTAATACCTGTGCGCTCCTGAATCCAGGCATCAGAGGTTTCCATGATCATTTCCAGATCAGCATTTTTAACAATGTTTTCAGGCACGTAATGCCCAACACCGGCAATTTTAGTGGTATGCATAGTTCAATTTTCTAAGCCAAAAATAAGGCATAGTTACTGAGTAATCCCAGTTGTGAGGTAAATAGCTGAATAACAGATTAGTTTATTTTAAAGCATCGTAGTATTCTTGCGCTATGCTTTCGCGATGACTGGGGTGGGCAATATCTGTAAGTGCCTGGGCTCTTTGTTTAAGAGTTTTGCCGTAGAGGTCTGCCACGCCATACTCGGTAACCACATAATGTACATGCGAGCGGGTAGTAACTACACCCGCCCCTCTTTTCAAGAAGGGCACAATACGGGTTTCTCCTCTGCGGGTAGTACTAGGTAGGGCAATTATGGGTTTGCCACCTTTTGAGAGCATGGCACCACGCATAAAGTCCATTTGTCCGCCCACTCCGCTGTACATGCGTGCGCCAATACTATCGGCACAAACCTGTCCGGTAAGGTCAATCTCAACCGCTGAATTTATGCTCACGGCTTTTTCATTTTTACGGATTACTGCGGTGTCATTCACGTAGGCAATGTCTAGCAAGTTCACCAGCGGGTTATCATCAATAAAGTCGTAAAGCTTTTGGCTACCCATGGCAAAGCCTGAAATAATTTTTCCAGGATGTACTTTTTTGTTACTGCCATTAATTACACCTTTTTCAATAAGGTCCAATACGCCATCTGAAAACATCTCGGTGTGAATGCCCAGGTTTTGGTGATTGGTCATTTGGCTTAAGGCAGCATTAGGAATGGCCCCGATGCCCATTTGTAAACAACTGCCATCCTCAATTAATCCGGCTACGTGCTTCCCAATTTCCATTTCGGTATCGGTAGGGGTAGAGGGTTCGTGCGTGGGAATGACTTCGTTCACTTCCACCAGGCTATCAAACTTGTTCATGTGAATAAGTCCATCGCCATGGCTGCGGGGCACATTGGGATTTACTTGCGCAATGACGTGCTTGGCGCTTTGCGCTGCGGCCAAACTGGCATCCACAGAAGTGCCTAAAGAGCAAAAGCCATGGCCATCGGGCGGAGATACTTGCATGAGTGCCACGTCTAGCTCAATAATACCCTTACGGAAGAGGTAAGGAATTTCGCTTAGAAATACGGGGGTGTAGGAGCCATTGCCGGCTTTTAGGGTGTGGCGCACGTTGGCTCCAATAAAAAGGGAGTTTACATGAAAGGAGTCGGCCAGCTCAGGGTTGGCGTAAGGGGCTTCTCCCTCGGTGTGCAAATGGCAGATTTCTACATTCTTCAGTTCAGGTGCTCGCGCGGTAAGCGCCTTAATAAGTTGTTGCGGTGCCATGGAAACAGAGTGAATAAACACCCGGTTGTTATTGCTTATATTTTGAACGGCTTCTTGAGCAGAGCAGTACTTCATGCTTTCTTATTTAAGCGGCAAATCTAAGGAGCCCTTTAGTTCACCATTATGATTCTTATCATTTTTAAGTTTAGAAATCATTAAGAAAACACCAAGGCTTAAAGCCGATAATTTTGTGTCCCCACCCCATAGTGGACGCTGCCGTTTTAAATGACGGAATGGCCCTTGTGGCAGGGCAGGCATTTACTTAGCCGCCACATTGTCACAAAGCTTAAACAGGCACAGCCCTTGCTTTACAGGCGCAAACTGAGATAAAATTCAAAAAAATATGAGCACAGGAAAAATTAATGTTACGGCCGATAACATTTTCCCCATCATCAAGAAATTTCTCTACAGCGATCATGAAATCTTTTTAAGAGAGCTGGTTTCAAACGCAGTAGACGCCACCCAGAAACTAAAAACCCTTACCCGTATTGGAGAGAGCGATGCCACCTTGGGTGACACCACCATTCAAGTGAAGGTGGATAAAAAGAAAAAAACGCTCACCATCAGAGACCGCGGGGTGGGCATGACTACTGATGAAGTAGATAAATACATCAATCAACTGGCTTTTTCGGGTGCTGAAGAATTTGTAAAGAAATACGAAGACAAAGCCGAGGGTGCTGACATTATTGGGCACTTTGGTTTGGGCTTTTACTCTTCATTTATGGTGGCCAAAAAAGTAGAGATTTTCTCACTATCGCACGTAAGTGGTTCTAAGGCCGCCTATTGGAGCTGTGAGGGCGACCCTGAGTTTACTTTGGAAGAAACTACCAAAAAGAAAGACCGGGGAACCGACATTGTACTGCACCTAAATAAAGACGCGGATGAATTTTTAGAAGAGGCACGCATTTCTGAGCTGTTAAAAAAATACTGCCGCTTTTTACCCGTGCCTATTCAGTTTGGTGAAAAAGAAATAACCGAGACCCAAGGCGAAGGAGGCGATAAAAAGGAAACCAAAAAGAAGGTGCCGGATATTGTAAACGTAACTAATCCGGCCTGGACCAAAGCTCCTGCAGATTTAAAAGATGAGGATTACAAAGAGTTCTACAAGCAGCTATATCCCTATACTTTTGAGGACCCCTTATTTCACATTCACCTGAATGTAGATTACCCTTTTAACCTCAATGGCATTCTGTTTTTCCCACGCATTAAGCCCAATATGGAGCTGCAGAAAAACAAAATTCAGTTGTACCAAAACCAGGTTTTTGTTACCGACAATTTGGAAGGTATTGTGCCTGATTTCTTAACCTTGCTGCACGGGGTGATTGACTCTAAGGATATCCCGCTGAACGTGTCACGTTCTTACCTACAGGCTGATGGTGCCGTTAAGAAAATCAGCAACCACATCACCAAAAAAGTAGCCGATAAGCTGAACTCCATCTTCAAGAAAGATCGGGAAGATTTTGAAGCCAAATGGAATGACATTAAGGTGATTATTGAGTACGGAATGCTGAGCGATGATAAATTCTTTGAAAAAGCGCAGAAGTTTGCTTTGTACCAAAACGTACAAGAACAGCATTTCACTTTTGATGAATACAAAGACAAGATTAAAGACCAGCAAACCGATAAAGACGGTAACCTGATTGTGCTTTACGCAGCCAATAAAGACGGCCAGCACAGCTTCATTAAAAAGGCTGAAAATAAAGGCTATGACGTGCTGCTGTTAGATAGCCCCATTGTAAGTCACCTCATGCAGAAGTTAGAAGGTGAGCATGACAAGGTGAAATTTGCCCGGGTAGATTCCGATTCTATTGACAAACTAATCAAGAAAGATGACGAGGTAGTTTCCAAGCTAAGCGATGAGCAGAAAGAAAAGCTAAAGCCCATTATTGAGGAAAACATTGAAAAGGAGAAGTTTACTGTGCAAATGGAGAGTTTAGATTCTTCTGAAAGTCCTTTTACGGTAACGGTACCAGAGTTCATGCGCAGAATGAAAGAAATGAGTATGACCGGTGGTGGTGGAATGATGGGTATGGGAGACATGCCTGATATGTACAATTTAGTGGTGAATACCAACCACCCGCTGGTTTCCAAAATTTTAGATGAGAAGGATGGGGAAAAACAGAAGCAAATGGTAACCGAGGCTAAAAACCTGGCCCTGCTTTCCCAAAATCTTCTCCATGGAGAGGCCCTCACCAATTTTGTAGAAAATCAGTTTAATCGTTTGTAAACAAAAAAGGGAGGCTCCAGCCTCCCTTTTTTTATGCCCTTTTGCGCCAATAGCCTGTTACATATTTTCTAATTTAGGCCCTCTTAAAAATTCAACGTGAAAAAGTTTTTAGTTCTCTTTAGTGCTGTAATGCTTTTACATGGCTGCGACATTGGCATCAGCGGTAACGGTAAGGTTAAAGAAAAAGCCTGGCCAGTAGAAGAATTTAACGCCATTAAGGCTAGCGGAGCATTGGATATTATCATCCGGCAAGATGGCAACTATAAAGCCATGGTCAAAGCCGATGAAAACCTGCATGAATACATAGAGGTGTACGTGCGTAATGGTACGCTGCATTTAAACACCACCCGCAACATTCGGAATGCAAGGGCTAAGGAAGTTTACCTAAGTGTAGGTGATTTGGAAGACATTGACCTTTCGGGCGCTACAGAGGTGAAAAGCGTAGGTACTTTAAAGGCCAATAAATTAAAACTAGAATGCAGCGGAGCCTCTGAGTTGGATCTGGAACTGGAGGTAGAAGATTTACGAAGCTCCTTATCGGGCGCCAGCCAAATTACCTTAAAGGGGATGGCCAAAGAAGTAGATATTCAGGCTTCAGGAGCCAGTGAATTGGAGTGGTTTGAATTTGAGATTGAGGAGCTAAGCCTGGAAGCCAGCGGAGCGTGTGACGCAGAGGTTTTTGTCACCAAATCATTGAAGGTTGAGCTTTCAGGAGCCAGTGAATTGGAATACAAAGGCCAGCCAAAGCTTGAAAAATCGGCTATTTCAGGCGCTTCCAGCATAGAAAACATAGACTAGACAATCCAGCTAAAACTTTACTCATGGACCAAACTATTTTAGAGCGCGCTAAAAAGTGGCTGCAAGAACCTTACGACCAGCATACTCGCCAGGAAACTCAAGCCCTGATTGACGCAGGTGGCGATAACCTTACCGATGCTTTTTACAAAGATTTGGATTTTGGCACCGGAGGTATGCGCGGTAAAATGGGCCCGGGCACCAATCGGGTGAATAAGTACACGCTGGGGGCTGCTACGCAGGGCCTGTGCAATTATTTGCACCAAACCTTTCCCAATGAAGAGTTGAAAGTGGCCATTGCCCATGACTCAAGACACAACTCCAAAGCCTTTGCCCATCAGGTAGCGCAGGTATTTGCGGCCAATGAGGTAAAGGTGTTTTTGTACGAGGAGTTGCGTCCTACACCGGCCCTCTCCTTTGCCATACGTCATTTAAATTGCCAAAGCGGCATTGTAATTACCGCCTCGCACAATCCACCGGAGTACAATGGCTACAAGGTGTATTGGAATGATGGCGGTCAGTTGGTGCCTCCTCACGATAAGAAGGTAATTGAAGAAGTACGTAAAGTACAACCTAAAGACGTACGCTTTGCCAGCGAGTCACCTTTGATAGAATCAGTGGGGAAGGAGCTGGATGAAGCCTACCTGGCCGAAGTACAGAGGCAAAGTTTCTCAAACCTTGGCAAAGAAGACCTCTCGGTTGTTTTTACCAGCATTCACGGCACCAGTATCACTTTAGTACCGCCTGCCATGAAAAATGCAGGCTTTACCCAGGTGCACCTGGTAGAAGAGCAAAGTGAGCCTAATGGCGACTTCCCCACCGTAGAGTCTCCCAATCCTGAAGAAGGAGAAGCCCTAAGCATGGCGCTGGCTTTAGCCGATGAAAAACAAGCCGACATGGTGATAGGCACCGATCCGGATGCAGACCGCGTAGGAATTGCCGTGCGCAACCTGGATAACCAACTGGAGTTGCTCAACGGGAATCAGGCCGCCTCGGTCCTAATTTACTACTTACTGGAGCAATGGCGTGAAAAAGGCTTACTTACCGGTAAAGAGTTTATAGGTAAGACTATTGTTACTACAGATCTGCTGGCCAAAATTGCCGAAGGCTACAAAGTGCCTTGTTATGAATGCCTTACCGGCTTTAAATGGATTGCCGATATGATTCGTAAACTAGAAGGCAAGGAGAAATTTATTGGAGGTGGTGAAGAAAGCTATGGCTATATGGTTTCACATTTTGTGCGCGATAAAGATGCGGTTACCAGCGCAGTAATGCTGGCTGAGGCGGCCGCCCACGCTAAAAGTGAGGGATCTTCTTTTTACAAGAAGCTCATTGAGGTCTACCACAAATTTGGTTTTTATCAAGAAAAACTTATTTCGCTAAAGCGCGAAGGCAAAAAAGGGGCAGAGGAGATCGCCCAAATGATGGAAGATTTTCGTTCTAATACCCCAGCCCAAATTGCCGGTGAGCCAGTGACTTATGTGTATGATTACCAACAAGGCGCCCGAAAAAATTTGCTGAACGGTGAAACCGATGCCATTGACCTGCCGGCCAGTAACGTAGTGCAAATGGTTACGGAAAGGGGTACTAAAATTACCGCTCGCCCAAGCGGCACCGAGCCCAAAATCAAATTTTACATTAGTGTAAATGCCGCCCTTGACAACAAAGACCAGTTTATTCAGGTTAAGCAGAAACTCAACGCTAAAATTGATGAAATTACTAAAGCACTTAACCTGGGTTAAATTATTCTTTATCAGTTTTTTAGCTGTTTTAACAGCCTGTAAATCCAGTGTTGAGGACTCCGAGGGCTCTGCAGTGAAGTCGCAGCTTCCGCTGAAAAGCGGCCGGGCTACCATCATGCTCAATGACAGTACACCCTTGGCCTTTACCTTTACGGTTGACTCCTTAAAAGATGGGGCTCAGCCCTTTGTTATTAAAAATGCGGCAGAGCGCGTGGCGGCAGAGGCTCGTTTCATTAGTACCGACAGCGTGAAGATTACCTTACCGGTTTTTGCCAACTACCTTTTGGCTTACTGGGATGGCGAAACTTTGCAAGGTCACTATCACAACCCTGATGCCGAGAATTACCAACTACCCTTCACAGCAAGTTTTACAGAGGCTGCCCGCTACCCGCTAGACTCACCGGCCTGCTGCTCCATTAATGAAAAGTGGCGGGTGCGGCTTTCGCCCAATACAGAAGGCGAAGACCCGGCCATTGCCTACTTTGAACAAACGGGTGAGAAGGTGACTGGCACCTTTTTAACGGAAACGGGCGATTACCGTTACCTGGAAGGGTCCTTTAGTGGCAACCAATTGCAATTGAGTGCTTTTGACGGAGCGCATCTTTTTTTCTTTTCAGCCCAGGTGCAAAGCAGCCAGCAAATGGAAGGGCATTTTTACAGCGGCCGTTCGTACCACACCACTTGGCAAGCCTTTCGCGATGACGATTTTGAGTTGGCAGACCCTGATACGCTGACCTATTTAAAAGCCGGTTATTCAGAAATGGCTTTTGCCTTTCCTACCTTAAAAGGAGATACGCTTAGCCTAGACGATGAGCGCTTTAACAACAAACCGGTAATCATTCAAATTATGGGCAGTTGGTGCCCCAATTGTATGGACGAAACCCGCTACCTCACTGAAGTGTACCGTCAGTACAAATCACAGGGTTTGGAGGTTGTAGGCCTTACTTTTGAGAGGGCTCGCGATCAATCATCCGCTGAAAAGCGCGCCCAAAAAATGATAACCGATTTAGAAATACCCTACCCGGTATTAATGGCCGGTTACACGCGCGAAGATAAAGCAGCAGAAGCCCTACCCATGCTCAACCACATTATGAGCTACCCAACCACCATTTATCTAGACGCCAATCATCAGGTGCAAAAAATTCATACGGGTTTTTCTGGACCGGGTACTCCCGTGTATGAAAGCTTTGTAGAAATCAACACACTTTTCATTGAAAAATTAATAAACGCTAAAAATTAGAATTGTCTCTTATGAAGAACATTAGTGTAATAGGAGCCGGAACCATGGGCAACGGTATTGCTCACGTTTTTGCTCAGAACGGTTATAAAGTTAGTTTGGTAGATATTTCCAGCGAAAGCCTGAATAAAGGGATGGCTACCATTGAGAAAAACTTAGACCGCCAGGTAAAGAAAGAGGTGATTGACCAAGACACCAAAGAGTCTACGCTTAATAACATCAGTACCCATACCGACTTGAAAACGGGGGTGCAAAATGCCGATTTAGTGGTGGAGGCGGCCTCTGAAAATGTAAATATTAAGCTGAGTATTTTTAAGGATATTGACAGCTTTACCAAGCCTGAGGCGATTTTAGCCACCAATACTTCTTCAATCTCCATCACTAAAATTGCTGCGGCCACCCAACGCCCTGACAAGGTGATTGGCATGCATTTCATGAATCCAGTACCGGTAATGAAACTGGTGGAGATTATTAAAGGTTACGCAACCTCTGATGAAACACTGGATGCTACCGTTAAACTATCGGAAAACCTGGGTAAAGTACCCGTGGCCTGCAATGACTACCCGGGCTTTGTAGCCAACCGCATTTTAATGCCCATGATTAATGAGGCCATTATTAGCCTTTTTGAAGGGGTGGCCGGGGTTAAAGAAATTGACACCATCATGAAATTAGGCATGGCACATCCTATGGGGCCCCTGCAGCTAGCAGACTTTATTGGCCTGGACGTTTGCTTATCAATCCTGAACGTGCTTTATGAAGGTCTGGGAGACGATAAATACGCGCCCTGTCCTTTACTGGTAAACATGGTGACCGCAGGTAAACTAGGGGTGAAATCAGGTGAAGGGTTTTACGATTACGCAGAAGGCCCTAAAAATGCACCTGTATCAGGACAGTTTGCCTGAAGTTAAATTTTAAATTATTGCAGTGCCATCCGGAAATCCTCCGGATGGCTTTTTTAGTATGGAGCTACCAACAATTTTAGAAAAAGCCTGGCAACAAGGCATGAGTTATGCCGCCTATCGCAACTTGATTACCGAATTACGCAGTCAAGATAAAACTACGGGCCCTAACCAGAGTGATGACTTTTTGCGCTACACTGATTTAAACATTGGGCGCATGAATAAATGGGATAAACATTTTAGCCTAAGCCCGGCCCACCAAGAGGCTTTAACCCGTATTTCTCAGCCGGAACGCTGGTTAGTTTTAACCGAAGCCTGGTGTGGCGATGCTGCGCACGTGATTCCCATTTTAGCTAAACTGGCTAATGCAGCCGAGATGGTGGAACTTGGTTTGGTACTGCGCGATGAAAATTTAGAACTGATGGACCAATTTTTAACCAACGGTGGCCGAAGCATCCCTAAGCTCATTCGCATAAATACGCAATGGGAGGTGCTGGGTACTTTTGGCCCAAGGCCTGCAGAAGCTCAGAATTTAATGCTCCAAATGAAGCAAGATGGCGAAGACAAAGCCGAAATAAACAAGGCCTTGCAAATTTGGTACGCACGCAATCGCGGTTTGGCTATAGCCGATGAGCTTCTAGGCATTTAATCACTAGGCTAGGGAAGGGGCAGCGCTTCTTTGTAATTCACAAACATGGTATTAAAAACGCTGTGAATTTGCGCCTTAAACTCTGGTGTAAACACTTTTTCCAGTTCCGTGAGATTAGGTACCAGTTCCTTTTTAAACTTGTAGCATTGTTTCATGGGACCGGCTTCAATCTCTACATAAAAGTACTGCTCAGCACCGTACACAATAATTTTAAAATCTTTGTGAGGAATGGTTCCTACTTGTCTCATGCCTGATGATTTACATGATTTAATACTAGTGCTTTGGCCGCCATTTCACCACTCAACATAGCACCATTTAAACTGGGATTTAGTAACTGATCGCCTGCATTGTATATTCCTTCTTTCACCAGGCTTTGCTCAAAAGGCTGTTCGTTAGCCGGATCTAATACCTGCGGCAAGGCTTTATGAATTTTATACGACTGTAAAAATTCCCAGTCTTGCACGGCCACCCCAAAGCTGGTAGCCAGCTCATCTTTAATATTGCGTATTGCCTCCTTTTGGCTGCTAAATTTTAGGCCGGGCTGCACGCTCACTTGTATTAATTCTTTTTGATTTGATTTAAAGTCGGGACTCAAATTACTAAGCACCGCCAGGTTATTCACTTTGGCGTGCTCACTAGAATTGATGGCAATTAAATTGTCCTTAAAGGGTTTATGAGGAGCCGCAAAATAGAATTGCTCAGTGCTATTCCAAACTTGCTCATCTTGCACTTGGTCACTTACCTGCTCCAGTGGGCAGGCTACAATTATTTGCTGCGCCTTTAAAATCTCACCATCTTGCAAATGCACCTCGCCTGGCTTTACTGCCGCTACTTTAGCATTAAATTTAAATTGGGTGCGCTTTAAGCGCGATTTCATCTGTTTGGGTATTTCCTCAATGCCCCCTTTAGGAATGAGCGCCTGACCTTCTGCAAACATTTTAAAGGTAAATTCAAAAATGCGGGCGCTGGTTTTTAAATCGGGTTCCAAAAAAATACCTGTATAAAAAGGCCTAAAAAAGCGGGTAATAATCTTTGAGCTAAAGCCCAGGTCTTCTAGATACTGCTGTGTTGAAATATTAGGACCGTTAAAAATATCTTCCAAAGATTTCTTTTTAAGCCGGGCGGCCAAATTACCCACTCTAATTTTATCCATAAAGCTGCCCACCGGGCTAAAAGCCATGGGCAGTAAGGCCGATTTATTTCGGGTGGTATCTAAAACCTTAAATCTTTGCTCACCATTAAAGCAAAGCGCACCAGCCTTAAAAGCGGCCGTATTCAATGCCTCCAGGTTCAAGTATTTTTGAGCCATGGGGTAGCTGCTTAATAGTATCTGAAAGCCATGATCTAACTTAAAGCCATCGTGCTCAGAAGTGCGCACCCTGCCGCCCGCGCGATCTTGGGCATCAATCACTAAGGTGTTTAAGTTGTATTCTTCTAGATGTAAAGCAGCGGTGAGGCCGGCTACACCCGCTCCCACAATTAAGGCGTCATATTTAGTCTCAGTCATGCGTAAAGTCTTCAAATAATTTTAGGCAGGGTTCCCGTAAAATTCCGCCCTGGCTTTTCATAGGGCGCCAAGCCGATTCAAATATAGTACTGCTGGTAACAGTAAGTTGTTTAAAATACTGACTAATTTCAGCAATAGAAAGGCCCCAGTACACCTTTTCTACACCCGCCCATGCCGCTGCTCCCGCGCACATGGGGCAAGGTTCACCAGTGCTGTAGAGTGACAGTCCTTTCATCTTAAATTCAGGTGATTGGAAAGCTAAATGCAGCACATTCATTTCCGCATGGCGCAAAGCATTGGCACTTTTTCCTACATCATTGGCAGCGGTCAACACTTGCCCATCGGCATTAACCAAGGTTGCCCCAAATGGCGTGCGAGCTTCTTGGGCTACCTCCACGGCCGCCTGCATAAAATTTTCAAACATGTTGTAAGAACATAGAATATCTTAAACAGTTTTAGTCTCTTTTTGAACAGAGCACCCGCTAAGCTTTTGCCTTTAAAAAGATGTAATTCAATGAAAGTATTAGTAATAGGTTCAAACGGTAAAATTGGCAAACTCTTGGTAAAGGCTTTGGCCGATGCCAATCATGAGCCTTTAGCCATGATTCGTAAAGAAGAGCAGAAAGTAGAACTACAAGCTTTAGGTGGAACACCGGTGCTAGCGGATTTAGAAGGAGATATCTCCAAAGCTTTTGAATCTAAACCTGATGTAGTGGTTTTTACGGCTGGCAGTGGCGGCCATACTGGCAACGATAAAACCCAAAAAATAGATCTTAAAGGTGCCCAGAAGGCCATTGATGAAGCCAAATCGCAGGGTGTAGAACGCTTTATTATGGTATCGGCCTTGGGAGCCAACAAAGCAGAGCAGGCACCGGAGGGTTTAGAGTACTACATGCAAGCTAAAAGCGAAGCCGATCAATATTTGGTGTAGAGTAATTTAGACTATACCATTTTGCGTCCAGGCCAGCTTACCGATGAAAACGGGAGTGGTGCGCTGCAAGCCTCAGAAGAACTAACAGACTGGGATAAACCCATGATTAGTCGTGCTAATGTGGCCAATTTTATCGTGCAAATTATTGACCAGGAAAACACGTACCAAAAGGTGATTGAAATGTTAGATGGCACTACTCCAATTTGTACAGCTTTACAATTGGTATTTTAAAGATTTTGAAGTTGTAGGCAGCGAGGGAGCCACCCTCATTGGTTTTACTGAATCTTCCTTTGGTTTTTACAGTACCATATTCATAGCCTTGGCGCTGCTTATAAATGCAGGCACCTTGTTTTATCTCGCTTTTAGCGTGAAATACAAGCTACTCATGAGTGTCAAGGAGTTTTTTGAAGAAAACCCTAAGCTGGCCAGTCTGGCGGGCTTTTGGGGGTACACTGGCTATGGTTTAGCCCCCTTGATTTTAGGAGGCTTATTCACGCTTTCTTTGCTCCTTGGCGATGCCCGCTTTGCGCAGGAGCATGACAGTCTTTTCTATTTTTTGATTATTCAGCCTTTTGGCAAAGCCCTTTTAAGCTTCATAGCCTTGGGTGCCATGTGCTATGGCCTCTATTTTTTTTTAGCGGCTTTCTACCGCTGGCGCAAACCCGTGTAATTTATCGGTTAAACCGATACAGCCTGCAAACTTTCACGCTGCTGCTGAATTTTCGCATCTTGGATATAGTCATCGTATTCCATCAATTTATCCAAATGGCCGCTGGGTGAAAACTCAATAATGCGATTGGCTATGGTTTGGGTAAAGGTGTGGTCATGGGAGGTGAAGAGCACGGTACCCTTAAAATCACGCAAGGAGTTGTTCAAAGCCTGAATGGATTCCAAGTCCAGGTGATTGGTGGGTTCATCCAGCGTTAAGAAGTTGGCCTCCTGCAGCATCATCCGCGAAAGCATGCAACGCATTTTTTCCCCACCTGATAAAACGCTGGCTGATTTCAGAACTTCTTCACCAGTGAAAAGCATTTTACCTAAAAAGCCGCGTACGTACACTTCGTCCTTGTTTTCAGAATACTGTCTTAACCAATCAATTAGATTGTCTTTGGTGTCAAAAAAATGTTGGTGGGCACTGGGTAAATAGGCGGTGGTGATGGTTTGCCCGTAGTTGAAGCTACCGCTTTCGGCCTGGCGATTGCCATTAATAATTTCAAACAAAGCGCTAATGGCCAAGCTGTTATCGCTTAAGAAAGCTACTTTGTCACCACGGTTTATTTTAAAGCTTAAATCTTTAAAGAGGTATTCGCCCTCATCATTTTTAGCGGTTAAACCTTCTACCTCCAAAATTTGATCACCAGCTTCACGGCCCTGTTCAAAAATAATAGCCGGGTATTTACGGCTGCTGTTGGGCATGTCTTCCAGGTTGATTTTATCCAACAGTTTTTTACGGCTGGTGGCCTGCTTGCTTTTAGAGGCGTTGGCGCTAAAACGTTGAATAAATTCTTGCAGTTCTTTTCGTTTTTCCTCAGCTTTTTTGTTGGCCGCTGCCCGTTGCCGCTGGGCCAGCTGAGAGCTGTGGTACCAAAAACTGTAGTTGCCGCTGTAGAGCCTAATTTTTCTAAAATCTATGTCGGCCGTGTGCGTACAAACCGTATCTAAAAAGTGACGGTCATGCGACACTACAATCACCGTATTTTTAAAGTTTAAAAGAAAATCTTCTAACCAGGTGATGGTCTTTAGATCCAAATCGTTAGTAGGCTCATCCAAAATAAGTACATCCGGGTTACCAAAAAGGGCTTGCGCCAAAAGCACCCGCACTTTTTGCGAACCATCTAAATCACTTACCTGGCGGTAATGAAAAGCTTCGTCAATGCCTAAACCGCTCAAAAGAGCCGCGGCATCGCTTTCAGCATTCCAGCCGTCCATTTCGGCAAATTGTTCCTCCAGTTCAGATGCCTTCATACCATCTTCCTCGCTAAAGTCGGGTTTGGCGTAAAGGGCATCTTTTTCCTTCATTATATCATACAGCTTACGGTGGCCCATCATTACGGTATCCAACACCTGAAAATCATTGTACTTAGCGTGATCTTGCTGTA
This sequence comes from uncultured Bacteroidota bacterium, assembly GCA_913057235.1. Lineage (GTDB taxonomy): Bacteria > Bacteroidota > Bacteroidia > Flavobacteriales > Schleiferiaceae > CAJXNI01. The sequence continues at coordinate 9,039 of CAJXNI010000016.1, read as the reverse complement.
AAACGGCCATGCGTTTGCCAGGTTCCATAGAAACATTGCCCCCGGTAGGGTTCACTTCACCGCTTAAAATTTTCAGAAAAGTAGATTTTCCGGCCCCGTTTGCACCGATGAGCCCGTAGCAGCTATCACCAAAAAATTTGAGGTTAACATCTTCAAAAAGAATGCGTTTGCCAAACTGAAGGGATAGATTATTTACCTGTAACATGCGCCAAATTTTGAGCCGGCAAAGGTAGCGTTTAAAAAAGAGTAGGAGCGTGATGGAGCTTAGATATTTTGCTGGAACCCCACCCCACAGATTTGGAGAAAAAAGCTAATTTCCGTGCATCAATTACCAAATGATGGCTCAAACGGCACTCCGTTCCAGATATCGCTTTATGGCGTCCGAAAAACCGCTGGAATTATGGGCGCTTATTAAAATGGCCAGTAGCAGTAAGACCGCCAATCCCTATGCCTTAGAGCACCGGGCTGTGGCCAACCATTTTGTAATTTCATTTCCCAAAGCGCACCGTCATTTTTGGAGCCCTACCATAGACTTGAATTTTCACGAAGAAGGGGATAAGCAGACCCGTGTGCGGGTATTGTTTGGCCCCGCTCCGGCTATTTGGACCTTTTTCATGTTTGGGTATTCCGTGGCGGGCTTATTAATTATTGCGGGTTTAATATTGGGCTACTCTCAATACATTTTAGGCCATGAAGTTTGGCTTTTTGCGCTTATTCCCGCTGGAGCAGTTTTGGTGATTATTTTGCTCTTTGCCTCCCACTTTGGCAGGCATCAGGCGGAAGCCCAAACCCAGCAGCTAAAAGAATTTTTAGAGGGAGCCTTGCAAAGACCCTTACAGCACCAGGAAGACTAGCTTAGGTCTTGGCCAATAGTAATTTTAGGACCGCCAAATTTTGGTTGCACGTTCAGCCAAAGGTCTACCACCATTTTAGCCCGGGCTAATTTCTCGCGTACGCGTGTTTTAAAACCATAAGCATTACTAACGTCATGTGCATTGTAACCTATGGCGTCCACGCCTTTTTTCAGACCAATGCAAACGGCCCGCTCATTATGAAACTTTTGCGAGATGGTAATAATTTCATCTTCCTGGAACACTTCGCGGCAGCGCACCATAGAATCCAGCGTTCTAAAACCTGCGTAGTCCAGGTAAATTTTTTCTTCTGGAATGCCGGCTTTCATCAAATCGGCTTTCATGGTGTTGGGCTCATTGTAGCTTACCTGGCCGTTATCACCACTTAAAAGTAAATATTGCACTTTACCGGCTTTGTAAAGTTTAATGGCCGCTTCAATGCGATAGCGGTAGTAAAGGTTTTCGCGCCCGGTGGTTACATATTTTGAGGTGCCCAAAACCAAACCCACTTTGCGAGCGGGAACTTGCTCCACTTGATCATAAAGGCGGTCTTGGGCTTTTTGAACTACCCACCAGTCAGCAGCCAAAGCAGCTGCCACGCCTAAAGTGCCAAGGAACAATGCCGAAATTGACAGCCATTTAAAATTCAAAAATCGTTTCATGAGTAGGGTAAGGTGTTCTACAGAAAGCGCCTAAATTAGAGGTTTTATTGGATATTATGAACTTGAAAACACTGGCCCAAAAAGCCCAACATCATTCTTTTTACCGCTGGTTGCTTAGCTTTCAGCTGAATAGGGTGGTGCCTTTTAACAAACCCCATGGATTTAAAATTACGGCCATTTCTTTGCACGAACTTACCGTTGAACTGCCCTACAAGAAACGAAACTGGAATCACGTGAAAGGTCTACATGCCTGTGCCTTGGCCACTTTGGCCGAGGTGAGCTCTGGCTTTTTGCTGATTCTCAATTTAAACCCCAAAAAGTACCGCTTGATTTTAGAGCGCCTGGAAATGGATTACCATTATCAGGGAAAAATGGCAGCCGTGGCTCGCTTTAATTTAACCGAAGAGTTTTTGAACCATAATGTTTTTAGTCCGCTTAAAACGCATGAAAAGCTAAGTTTGCCCTGTGAGGTTAAAATCTACGATGTAGAAAATAATCATTTGGCCACGGGCACAGCCCACTGGCAAATTAAAGATTGGCAAAAAGTAAAAACCAAACTGACTTAAAGTTTCTGTATTGGGTAGAGCTTTTAGGAACCACGGTTTTTGCCATTTCGGGCGCGCTGGCGGTTAGAAAGATGAATGTAGATTGGTTAGGGGCGGCCTTTACGGGTTTTGTTACCGCTATTGGCGGAGGTACTTTACGTGATGTATTGCTGAATGCCTACCCCTTGGCCTGGATTAATGACGGCAATATTCTTTGGGCCGTTTTGGTGGGCTTGGTGCTCACCTTTGCTTTTTACCCAACTCTGGAAAAATTGAGCAAAACCTTGGTGCTTTTTGACACCATAGGCATTGGCCTCTTTACGGTGCTGGGCACCGAAAAAGCCCTCACCCTTGGAGTATCGCCCTTTATTGCCATTATTATGGGGATGTTTTCAGCAATCATGGGAGGCGTAATCCGCGATACGCTTACTAATCGGACACCGGTACTTTTTCGAAAAGAAATTTATGCCAGCCCTTGTTTATCGGGTGCTTTGCTTTTTGTGGTGCTCAGTTACACGTCCGTTGACCGGGATGTGTCTGCCTTATTGGGTATTCTGCTAATTGTAGCCCTTCGCTTGCTGGCCGTGCGCTTTGAGTGGACCTTGCCCAGTTTTGATAGAAGCGGGGCAGAGTAGGGGGTATTTGCGCTGTGTTAAGAGTTTCTTAAATCGATTGAACAAGCGTAATCTTACAGGCCCTTCGCGTTATTGCTCACAAAAGAAATTTACATGCGCAAAAATCCAAGACTGCTTCAATTTTACAAGCTGTACAAACCCCTCATTTTAGCTACTTTTTTTGCCACCGGGGTACTGATGTACCGTCTTTTTCACACTCAAAGTATGGTCTTCACGTTTTTAAGTTGGAACCTATTCCTGGCCGCATTACCCTTTGTATTCAGCTTTCGGCTTAAAGCCCACCGGCCCGCTGTTTTAAATGGGGCTAAGTTGGCACTGTGCCTGTTATTCTTGCCCAATGCTCCTTACATAGTTACCGATTTATTTCACCTGAAGGCAGGCTTTACCAACCTGCTTTGGTTAGATACCTTGCTCATTGGCAGTTTCGCCTGGACCGGCTTACTCTTCTATTTTTACAGCTTGCAGAATATTGAGCGCTTTTTAAAACTGTACTTAAAACCTTTCGGGGTTCGGTTATTTAGCCTCGGCATTTGCTTTTTAAGTGGCTTTGGAATTTACCTGGGGCGTTATTTACGCTTCAATAGCTGGGATATTCTGAGCAGCCCACTCAGTTTATTTTATGAAATGGCCCAAATAGTGCTAAACCCAAGCCAGCATAAACTGGCTTGGGCTGTTACCTTTTTTTACGGGCTATTTTTGCTGATTATTTATAGTGGTTTTAAGCCCCAAGGCAAGCGGCAGTTTGCGGTTTCAAACGTGGAAGCCTAAGCACGCGGTAGTTCCATAGGTACTTCCATAAGCAAAACTCTACTGGCGCTTAAAGCCGAGAACTCTAGCTTATCGGTTTCCCAAATGCCCAAGGCATCACGGCTATTCAGCTTCTGGTCGCCCACTTGAATGGCTCCTTCCAGCAAGAAAAGGTAAAAACCATTGCCTTTTTGCTTTAGTGCCTGTGTTGCTTGCTGACCAGCCTCAAAATTACCGAGGTAAAACCAGGCGTCTTGGTGAATCCAAACGCCCTCATCATCAGGGTCTGGCGAGAGTACCTGGTGCAATTGATTCCGCATTTTGTCTGGGTCTAGCGTAATCTGATCATAGCGTGGCTCCACGCCCTGGGTTTTTGGGAAAACCCAAATTTGCAAGAATTTCACCGGCTCTTGCTTGCTGGCATTGTACTCACTGTGGTACACTCCCGTGCCGGCACTCATTACTTGTACATCACCTTGCTTAATAAGAGCCTTGCTGCCCATACTGTCTTTGTGTTCTAAGTTCCCCTCCAGGGGGATGGAAATAATTTCCATATTTTCATGGGGATGGGTGCCAAAACCCTGACCGGGCGCTACCTCATCATCATTGAGCACCCGTAAAACGCCAAAGTGCATACGCTCTGGATTGTAGTAATTGGCAAAACTAAAGCTGTGGTGAGAATTGAGCCAGCCATGATTGGCATGGCCTCGGCTATTGGCCGGATGGAAAACGGTTTTCATGGGGTATGTTTTTTTAGGAGGAAGATGATTGAATCCTACGGGCGCCAGTGCCTGCGTGGATTCAGTTGCTAATTCATGGGGGCTAGAAATTTGAGCAGCCGAAAGGCCGAACAAACCCAAAACACTTTTTTTGATGAATGACTTCCGGTTCATGTTTCAATGTTTAAACATCAAAATTACAACAAAGATTTAGAATTACCTAGTGGGGTAGGCAAGTGCTAGCTCACCTTAAGCAGGGCAGCCCAGGTGTTGGGGCCTACAATGCCATCAACGGTTAAGCCGCTGCTTTTTTGAAATCTGCGTATGGCGGCAGCGGTTTTAATGCCGTGTATTCCGTCAACCGGACCCGGGTCAAAGCCTTGTGCGGCTAACCTTTTTTGAATTTCGCGTGTGGTTTTAGCTACTTCCTTTTGTGTGGGAACTTCACCGCGAAACCCTTCAATGAGGTTTTGCACAGTATGACCCGGGCAAGCGGGTTTACCGAAATGATAATGCCCATAAACATCACCAGGCTGTAAATCTAGTTTTTGACACAAATGGTTGAAAAGTGCTTTGAGACTCTTAAGCTGTGCGTTGGTAGGCTCACTAGTACCTAAGTTAAAGCCCGTTCCATTAAAGTTGCCACAAAGCACCACACCAATAGAGACAGTGTTTTGCCCCCGGCAATGCCAGGTTAAATGGTTATGGGCATTCATTTGGGCAACTTCACCATTTTTCCGAATGCCATAGTGGTAACAAATATGCGGGCAGCCTCGGTCTGAAATATGCTTGGGATTAATATGCTAATTGTTCACATTTTCCAGACTGGCTTCACTGAGCGTTTGGTGCACAATAATTTTTGAAATGCGGTCTACCGCCCGGGTATTCCACTTGCGGTTTGGGTTCCAGGGTAGTTTGTGAATTAAATTGGTGATTGCCATGCGAAGCGTTTGCAGCTAATTTACAAATTGCCCCCCACCAATGGGCTGACCCAAAGCACTACCTTTGCCGTTCATTTGGTAAAATTGCAAAATGGACATTGGCGCCTATAATTATTTAAGGGTAGAAAGAGCTACTTCCGTAGGATGGTTTCTCAAGGATGATGAAGGGGAGGAGGTGTTGCTTCCCAATAAGTGGGCACCCCCCCAAATTAGCGAAGGCGCCAAACTGAAGGTGTTTGTGTATCTGGATTCTGAAGAACGGCCCATTGCTACTACCCAAAAGCCATTGGCCACCGTGGGCGATTTTGCGCATTTAAAGGTGAGGCAAGTAACCAGTTTCGGGGCGTTTTTAGAATGGGGTTTAGAGAAAGATCTTTTGGTGCCCTTTTCCGAGATGGAGGTGCCCATGGAAGCAGGCCGCAGCTATCCGATGGCTCTGTATTTAGACGCTAAAACCAACCGGGTGGTGGCCTCTTCACGCTTAAAGCGATTTTTCAAAACCAATACAGAAGATTTAGAGAAGCACCAAGAAGTGAGCATTTTAGTTTGGAATAAAAGTGAACTAGGCGTGCAAGCGGTGGTAGAAAATAGCTTTGCCGGTCTTTTGTACCACAATGAGCTTTTTGAGCCTTTAAATATCGGTCAACAGCGTATGGCCTACATCAGTAACATCCGCGCAGACGGTAAATTGGATTTGCGTTTACAAAAACCGGGGGTGGCCAACATTGAACCCAATGCCGCAAAAATTTTGGAAGCTTTAAAAGCATCGCCTCAAGGCTTTTTACCCCTGCACGACAAGAGTGAGCCCGAAGCAATAAGTGCCGCTCTGGGCATGAGTAAAAAGACTTTTAAAAAGGCAGTGGGCACCTTGTACAAGCAGAAGCTCATTGAAATTAAGAACGGAAAAGGTATTCAACTAAAATAAAACCCGGCCTCTGCAAGCAGAACCGGGTTTGCAAAATTGATTCAGAGAAGACTAGCGTTTTTCAAATCTGCGTTTAAAATTCCCTTTTGAGTTTCCTCTGCCGCCTTTTTTTCCCTTGTAACCACCGCGGCCTCTGCCGCCTCCCGAACGACCGCCTTTTTTAAACTGCGCCTTGCTATGGTCATTTAAGTCTCGGCCCTGTTGCGCTGTGAGGTTTCGTAACTCTAGCGTTAATAATTTAGCCATGAGCTGCTCTTTGGTGAGCTCGGCAAAAGCCTCTTTTGCTATAGCGTAAAGGTCATTGTCTATTCCCGATTTTATGTCGGTTTTTGCCACAGTATGGCACCAGTTTTCTAATCGCTTTTGAGCAATGGCTTCAAAACCGGGCACTTCAACTTTGGTAAACTCAATGCCCAGGGCTCGCATTAAGCGTTTCAAATGACCTTGCTCCCGATTATTGGTAAACACCATAGAAATACCTTTTTTACCGGCACGGGCAGTTCGTCCGCTGCGGTGCGTATAGTAAGCATCATCATCTGGTAAAGCCATGTGAAAAACATGGGTAAGATCATTCACATCAATACCACGGGCCGCCACATCGGTAGCAATTAAAACCTGTAATTCTTTGTTTTTAAACCGTTTCATTACGCGGTCGCGCTGCGGTTGTGAAAGATCGCCATGCAAGGCATCGGCTTGGTAGCCTTCTTTTAAAAGTTCTTCGGCCAGGTTTTGCGTATCGCGCTTGGTACGGCAAAATACCACGCCCCTAAGCTCAGGTTCCAAGTCTAAAAACCGCATGAGTGCAGCATTTTTATCGCCTTGGCGGGTTTGGCAGAATTGGTGATCAATACTGGTATTCACCTGATTTTTAGGGTTGATTTTTACCTCGGCCGGTTCATGCATGTAGCTATTTACAATGCGTTGAATTTCTTTAGGCATGGTAGCCGAAAAAAGCCAGGTCATTTTTTCTTCAGGGGTATGGCTTAAAATTTCGTTGAGCTCATCTTTAAAACCCATGTTCAGCATTTCATCCGCCTCATCTAAAACTAAAAGGCGCAAATCATTGAGCTTAATGGCTTTGCGGTTTAACAAATCAATCAAACGGCCTGGGGTAGCAATTACTACCTGCTGCGGTTTCTTCAAGTCTTTTATTTGATTGCTTATGGCGGCCCCTCCATACACGGGCAGTACGTTTATTTTATCAAGATACCTGCTGTACAGTGCTAACTGCTCGGCTATTTGCTGGCCTAGCTCACGGGTGGGCGCCAAAATAAGGGCCTGCGTACTTTTATTTTGTGAATCTATGCGCTGCAAAAGCGGTAGTCCAAAAGCGGCTGTTTTACCGGTGCCAGTTTGGGCTAAACCAATAAAATCTTGCGCTTTATCTAATAGTTGAGGAATGGCCTGGTCTTGTATTTCACTTGGTTTTTCAAAACCAAGGTCTTGCAGGGCTTTAAGGATGGGAGTAGAGAGCCCTAAATCAGAAAAAGAATTCAAAAAAAATGGTAATTAAAATTGAGTGCAAAGGTGCAGCTAATTTTTGGTTAATGGTATAGAAAGAAAAAACCCCGCAATTGCGGGGCTTTCGAAAATAAATAAAATGCAGTTGAAATTAGATAACCTTAACATTTATGGCATTCATTCCTTTTCTTCCTTCGGTAAGGTCAAACTCTACGTTGTCGCCTTGATCCACTTGATCTACTAATCCGGTGGCGTGTACAAAGTATTCTTTGTCTGATCCTTCTTCTGTAATAAAACCGAAACCTTTGGTTTCATTAAAGAACTTTACTGTTCCATTCATGGTAATAAAAATATAAATTCTAAGCCCCAAAGGTAGGCTTAATAAATGCTGCTCTAACCATGGGATACTATTAATTTTATCTTAAGCCTAGGTTAAGCGTCCACACTGGTTTTGTACACTTTCACAAGCAGGCTGCGGACCATCTTTTAAGGAGCCTCATACTCTTTCTTTCAATCTGTTAACCAGTGAATTTGGCCTAAAACCGGTAAAACGATGCATGCCAATGGGGAGTGTAGCTTCTCCTTTTAGTCTAACCTTAAAAGAACTATTTTTTAAATCTATGCAAAACTTTGGGTAAACCAGGATACAAAATATATTGGTGGCTCTGGATTTAGAGAGCTCCTTAACCGATGAAAAGGGACAATTAGTGGGAATACTATCTGAGAGTGATTGCCTCAAGAGGTAGTTAAGGGGAAATACCTAGACAGCCCAAATAAAACGGGCTTGGTTAAAGATTACATGACTGCTGAAGTAATTAATTTACCGCCTGATACTCCCTTATTGGAAGCGGCTCAATTATTTTTGGCGCGTAAAAAAGGAAGGTTCCCCATTGTTGAGAACGGTAAATTGCTGGGGCTACTCAGCCAAAGTGACATCATGCGCGCTACCTATGAGTTGAAAAGTGAAAGTTGGTCTAGTTGAGCGCTAAATTTATGAGGAACAAAAAATCCGCCTCCATTAAGGAAGGCGGATTTTTTTGGCAGTCAGTCGGCATTAAGCAATTTCTTTATTCTACCACAAGGCCATCGGCCTCCAGTTCTTTTTTCATTTCGTTCGGCTCTTCAGCGGTAGCGGAATTCCAAATGTCCCGGATACTCACGTAACGGCCGTCCTGCTTTTGAAAAAGCACCATGTAAAAGCCATGGCTGAGCTCTTTACCAGTGCTGTCTTTTTCAACCCATTTACCGGTTTCCAGGGCGTGGTCATTTTCGGCAAATACATCAATGGTGTGGTATTCAAAAGTGTAGGAGTAGTCTTCATTTTGAGCCACATTCTTGCGAAAGTGGTTCACAATGGCCGTTTTTCCAAACAACTGTTCACGGCCCTCACCGTAAGTTACGGCTCCCTCGCCATAAAATTTCTCAAAAAGTTCTACGCTCTGCTGGTTATAGGCCATTGCTAGGGTATCTTCCATGGCCTCTACGTAGGCGCGTATTTCCTCCTGACTCATTCCAGAATCCTGCTTCTCAGTTTCTAGTTCTTGGGCCGTAGG
>CAJXNI010000015.1 GCA_913057235.1 uncultured Bacteroidota bacterium | reverse complement strand
AATTTGAAAAGAACAAGAATTTTCAAAAAAATGGGTTTACCAAAAGGAACCACCAACAACCCCAACGGCCGGCCAAAGGGAAAGCCGAACAAGCTAACAAAAGAGTTAAGAGAACTTGTTAGCGACCTTGTTAGCAACGAGCTAGAGAATTTGCCCGATAGACTATCAAATATGAATGATAAGGATCGTGTGGAAGTACTCATGAAACTTTTACCATACGTTGTGCCCAAGCCCAAACCCTCCAGCCAAAATGATAGAAATGAAGAACGCCCAATTTTTACCGGAATTTCATTGGAGCTGGAAAGTACTGGTGTGGCAGCCCTAACGGGTGAAGAAATTCAAAAGATGGATAAAGAATTGGAATCCACCTACTAAGACATCAACTAATTGAACTCAGACTAGCTCATAACCTGTAAGTTGCTCAATGAAACATAAAGAATTTTATAAAAGATGTCATAAAACACTAGTTTATGCCTCTTTAAGCTCAAAGGAAGCGGAGCTTGATAATTTCCTTGATCAGGATATCGAGGTACAAAAGTTTTTAAATGAACTTGGCTTGATTAGGTTCGAAGATAGATTGTTCAAAATAACCACCAAGGGTAAAGAGACTCTAGCTAATGGTAACTTGAGGCAGTTGATACGAGATTATTATGTTCCTAAAAAGCCAAAAATTCAATGGTTTCAGATTATTTTTATTCTTATTGCAATTGCCGTATGGTACTATCTTAATATTTACAGTTATGAGTGAGAAGTTGGAAAACTCTTTAAGAGGAAAATGAGGCTTCACATGACACATTTTTATTAGTCGTTGACTAAATGTTGACTAGAATAGAAATAAAAAAACCTCAACTAGTTTAAAACTAAATAGTTGAGGTTTTTTATTGTGGAGCTGCGGGGATTCGAACCCCGGTGCAAACAAGGAAATCAAAGGCTTTCTACATGCTTAGTTTGTTATTGGCTTTTCGACTTAAGGCTGGGAACAAACACCCCATCTTAAGCTTAACTGCGGTTTAAGGTTTCGGAAGTAAGGCACAGTTCCTTACTAACTAGTTCGGCTTTAATGACACCACTTGATCAAACCCAGCCAAACTTAGGGTTTGAGTGATGACTTGCTCCCGCGTCTTACGCGTGGATTAGCGGTAAGCCTCTAACCGAGTGCTTACGCGGCAAGTGCGAAGTTATTTTCGCCAATTATAGTTTGAAGCATCTTAGATAACGGGCGACATCCTCATAGCCCGGCATGCTTACATTCCATTTCATCTTGCTGTCGAAACCGTTCAGCCCCAAATTGTAAAAGAACTTTTTCTTTGAACTTGCAAAGCTACCTATATTTACGCAAAACAAATGCCAATATGAAAATTGGAATTATTAAAGAGGGAAAACAGCCTATTGACAAAAGAGTTCCACTGACTCCTTCTCAATGTGCTTTTTTGCTAAAAACCTACCCAGAGTTAAACCTGGCTGTGCAGCCTAGTCCTATCCGGGCTTTTGCCGATGATGAGTACAGTGCAGAAGGCATTGCCCTGCAAGAAGACCTGAGCGATTGTGATGTTCTTTTGGGGGTCAAAGAAGTACCTGTAGATCAGCTAATACCCCATAAGACCTATTTATTCTTTTCGCATACCTATAAAAAACAGCCTTACAATAAAGCCTTGCTGCAAGCCATTTTGGCAAAGAAGATTAGGCTAATAGACTATGAAATGCTTAAAGAACCATCCGGTAAACGGGTGCTAGGCTTTGGCCGATATGCCGGTATTGTAGGCGCCTACAATGCTTTTAGAGCTTATGGTGAGCTTAGTAAACGCTATCAGCTAAAACCAGCGCATGCCTGCAAAGACCGCATTGAACTTGAAGCTGAGCTCATCAAGGTAGAGCTGCCAGAGAACTTCCGGATTGGCTTAACCGGAGCAGGAAAAGTGGCGGCCGGGGCCATGGAAATGCTTTCTGCACTAAAGATCACCCACGTCTTTCCAAAAGAGTTTCTCAATGAAGATTTTAAAAATGAGCCTGTCTATACCCAGCTAGACGTGCGGCACTATTTTAAACGCAAAGATGGCAAAAGCTTTACCCGGCATGAGTTTTTTCAGGATCAAACTGGCTATGCTTCTAATTTTATGCCCTACGCTAAGCATATGGATATGTACCTGGCCTGTCACTTTTGGAGTGAGACGTCACCCTTTATTTTCACCCGTGAAGACGCCCGCCACCCTGATTTTAATATTTCCCTTATTTCTGATATTAGCGCTGATATTGACGGCCCGGTAGCCAGTACCCTAAGACCTTCTACCATAGAAGCCCCTTTTTACGGATACCATCCTGCTAAAGAACGGGAAGTGCCCTTTGGAACACCCGGAAGCATTGGCGTGAGTGCGGTGGACAATTTACCTTGCGAATTGCCGCGTGACGCATCGGTAGACTTTGGTAATGAGTTAATTAAAAATGTGCTACCGCAGTTTTTTAATAATGACGAAGGGGGTATGCTACAGAGAGCTTCAGAAACTACTAAAGATGGTAGCCTAACTGAGGCTTTTAGCTATTTGCAGGATTACGTTAGCTAGCCCACAATAGTTACCTTTACCCGCTTTTAAGAAAAGAGGCCAGTGGAAAAAACACCCAGCGCACAGCAGGAAAAATACATTGATGTTAAGAAGGTAATTGCCGATAAAAATCCGGGGTTAGCTAAATGGCTGCCAGGATTTGCGGTCAATTATTTCAAACGCATCATTCATCAGGATGAGGTCAATGACATCATGTCTAAAATTGGTGATAAAACCGGTTTAGATTTTATAGAGCAGGGCCTCAAAGAATTAAATACCACGGTTCAAATTGAAGGGCTTGAAAACATTCCCAAAGAAAAAGGGGTAATCATTGCTTCAAATCATCCGTTAGGGGGACTTGATGGTATTGCCTTAATGTATGCGGTAGGAAAAGTTAGACCCGATATTCAGTTTTTAGTAAATGACATTTTACTGAACATTAAGAATCTGCAAGAGCTTTTTATACCTGTCAACAAAGTAGGGGTAAATCCCCGCAAGGCCTTGCAGATTATTGAAGATACTTACGCAAAGGATGTGGCAGTTTTGGTTTTTCCGGCCGGGCTGGTAAGCCGCAAGTTACCCGAGGGTATTGCCGATTTGGAATGGCAGAAGAGTTTTATTGCTCGCGCTAAGAAATATAAAAAAGATGTGGTGCCAGTGCACATTGGTGGGCGCAATTCTAATTTCTTTTACAACCTTTCTAACTTAAGGCGTAAGTTAGGGATAAAGGCAAACATAGAAATGCTGTATTTGGCAGATGAAATGTTTAAGCAACAAAACCGAACCCTTAAAATTAAATTTGGTAAGCCTATTGCTTACAGCACTTTTGATAAAAGCAAAACATTGAAAGAATGGGCAGCAGAGGTAAGAGATAGGGTCTATCAATTACCTAAAAAATAATTGTATGGAAGATATTATTGCTCCGGTAAGCCGGAAGGAAATACTTAAGGAGCTTACCGAGAATACATTTCTTAGAAACACCAGTAAAGGGGGCAACCAACTCTACGTGGTTAATCATTTAAACGCACCCAATGTAGTACGTGAAATTGGGCGCTTGCGCGAAGTAGCCTTTCGCACCGCAGGAGGCGGCACTGGTAAAAGCATTGATCTTGATGATTATGACCTCTCGGAAAGGTCACCCTATGATCAATTAGTAGTTTGGGACCCTGAAGATCAGGAAATTACTGCTGGTTACCGGCTCATAAAATGTGAGGATGCAGAGCGTGATGAAAACGGTCAACTGCTATCCGCCACCGCGCATCTGTTTCATCTCTCAGACGAGTTTTTAAATGACTACCTGCCATATACTTTAGAGCTGGGCCGATCATTTGTACAGCCAAAATATCAACGAGGAGCGGCCCGCAAGGGACTTTTTGCCTTGGATAATTTGTGGGATGGCCTGGCCACCATCATGCTGCTCAATCCTGTTATGAAATATTTTTTTGGCAAAGTAACCATGTATCCTGAGTATCAGCGGGAAGCGCGCAATATTCTACTGGCATTTTTGAACAGTCGCTTTCCAGATCCCAATAATTTGGTGGTGCCGCGTGAGCCTTTAGTAAGTGCAGAAGAGTTGCGCCAATATGCTCAACGCTTTGAGGGATTGGAATATAAAGAAGCCCATAAATTATTAGTGCGTGAATTGAAAGACCGGGGTGAGGCCATTCCTCCCTTAATTAACAGTTACATGGGCCTTTCGCCCACTATGAAAACATTTGGAACAGCCCCCAATTACGAGTTTGGGGAAGTAGAGGAAACCGGTATTCTAGTGCGTTTTGAAGATATTGATCCTGCCCGTAAAAACCGCTATATGGACACCTACGAAGCGTGCAAAGAATTTAAAGGCCCCTTGTTTGTACCCCCTAAAAGCAGCAGCTAAAGCTACGCATTCTTGAGCTGAGCAATAGTTTCAATAGGGTCTTTTGAGCGAAACACAAAGCTGCCAGCCACTAATACATCGGCCCCAGCGGCAATAAGCTTAGGGGCGTTGGTGGCATTTACCCCGCCATCTATTTCAATTTTGGTGTTAGCTTGCGCGGATGTGATGAGGGCTTTTAGCTCTTTCACTTTTTGGTAGGTATGCTCTATAAACTTTTGGCCACCAAAACCAGGGTTTACACTCATCATGCACACCAAGTCTACATCATTAATAACATCGCGCAATAGCGATACCGGAGTGTGCGGATTTAGTGCGACACCCGCTTGCATACCTTCATCTTTAATAGCCTGCAGGCTGCGGTGCAAATGGGTAGAAGCCTCGTAGTGTACTGTTAAAATATCGGCACCAGCCGCCTTAAAATCTTTAATGTAGCGCTCAGGTTGAGTGATCATCAGGTGTACATCTAAAGGTTTATCAGTGGCTTTACGGAAAGCCTCAACCACAGGAAGCCCAAAGGAAATGTTGGGCACAAAAACCCCATCCATCACGTCCAGGTGAAACCAATCAGCCTGGCTTTCATTAAGCAGGGTGCTGGCTTTACCCAGGTTTAAAAAATCAGAGGCCAGGAGCGAAGGGGCAATTAGAGCCATAAGTTTTACGTGTTTAGGGGGCAAAAATAAGAGAAATCAAAAGGATAAGACCAGGGTGCTTTGACTTCTATGAAACCAAAAAAAAGGCCGGCTTACAGGAGCCGGCCTTTATAAATTCATTGAAAAATCTAGCCCAAATAGGTTTTCAAGATTTTACTTCTTGAGGTATGCTTTAACCTGCGGATGGCCTTCTCTTTTATCTGACGCACGCGCTCGCGGGTCAAATCAAACTTTTCACCAATCTCTTCTAATGTCATGGGGTGTTGACCACCCAAGCCAAAGTACAGGCGTACAACGTCACCCTCACGAGGGGTTAAAGTAGCTAGTGAACGTTCTATTTCGGTACGCAATGAGTCTTGAACCAAATCATCATCTGGGTTGGGACTCTCACCGGTATTTAAAACATCGTATAAATTGCTGTCCTCACCCTCAACTAATGGTGCATCCATAGAAATGTGGCGACCGCTGTTACGCATGCTTTCTTTCACGTCATTTTCGCCCATCTCCAGGTTGTCAGCAATTTCAATAGCTGAAGGCGCACGCTCATGCTCCTGTTCCAGAGCGGCATAAGACTTGTTAATCTTATTAATGGAACCAATCTTATTCAAAGGCAAACGCACAATTCTACTTTGTTCGGCCAAAGCCTGTAGAATACTTTGTCTGATCCACCAAACCGCGTACGAGATAAACTTAAAACCACGGGTTTCGTCAAAGCGTTGCGCGGCTTTAATCAGCCCCAGGTTTCCTTCATTAATTAGGTCGGGTAGGGTTAAACCCTGATTTTGGTATTGTTTGGCCACTGAAACCACAAAGCGAAGGTTGGCTTTAGTAAGTTTTTCAAGTGCTATTTGGTCTCCGGCTTTTATGCGCTGAGCTAATTCTACCTCTTCTTCGGCAGTAATTAGTTCAACCTTGCCTATTTCTTGTAAATACTTATCTAAAGATGCGGTTTCCCGATTGGTAACCTGCTTTGTTATCTTGAGCTGTCTCATATTGGGCTAAGTGTAGTAAAATTAAACGCTAAAAACACATCAAAAATTATACCCCTAGGGGTGCCAGATTTACTCTGGTTTTTCTAGTAAAACCTTTCTAGAAAGCTTTAGTTTGCCTCTATCATCCTTACCTATGAGTTTAACCTCAACGCGCTCTCCTTCTTTAAGTACCTCTTCTACCGTTTTAAGTCTGCGGTGCTCAATTTCAGAGATGTGTAGCAGCCCGTCTACTCCCGGGGCAATTTCTACAAAAGCACCGTAAGGTTGAATGGATTTTACCAAGCCATTGTATTGATCACCTACCTCAGGTACAAAGGCAATTTGCTTAATTCGCTCAATGGCTTTGCGCATGCCATCAGGGGCAACCCCCGATATCTCAATTACACCCTCATTATCAACTTCTTCAATGGTAATGGTGGTATCAGTATCTTCTTGCAATTGCTGAATATTTTTACCGCCCGGGCCAATGATGGGGCCTATAAATTCTTTAGGCACTTTAATTACCTCAATTTTAGGAGCATTGGGCTTCAGCTCTGCGCGAGGCTCAGAAATAGTTTTAAGCATCTCACCTAAAATGTGACTACGCCCTTCTTTCGCCTGGTTCAAGGCTTGCTCTAATACTTCATAGGAAAGACCGCTGATTTTGATATCCATCTGACAGGCGGTAATACCTTTTTCAGTACCCGTTACTTTAAAGTCCATATCACCCAGGTGATCTTCATCGCCTAAAATGTCTGATAAAACAGCAAACTCATTGGTTTCGGGGTCTGTGATTAATCCCATGGCAATGCCACTCACCGGACGCGTAATTTTGATGCCTGCGTCCATTAGAGCCAAGGTACCCGCGCAAACGGTAGCCATTGATGAAGAGCCGTTAGACTCTAGTATATCAGAAACCACTCGGATGGTGTAGTAATTATCTGCGGGAATCATGCCCTTGAGTGCACGCTGGGCCAGATTACCGTGCCCCACTTCTCTGCGGCTGGTACCGCGGATGGGACGCGCCTCACCGGTAGAAAATGGAGGGAAATTGTAATGCAAGTAAAAACGCTCAGAGCCGCTAAAAGTCACTCCGTCAATGCGGTTTTCATCTAACTTGGTACCAAGGGTTACCGTGGTTAAAGACTGGGTTTCACCGCGGGTGAAAACAGCCGAACCGTGCGCACCGGGTAGGTAATCAATTTCAGTCCAAATAGGACGTACTTCATTGGTTTCTCTGCCATCTAAACGCTGGCGATCTTTCAAAATCATATTGCGCATGGCGTGGTATTCCACGTCATGGTAGTAGCGTTTAATCAAGGCTTCTTTTTCCTCCAGCTCTTCTTCGCTAAAATTTTCTTCCATGTAAGTATCCCGTAGCTCTTTAAAGTTATCGCTACGCTCTTCCTTACTCAGCCCGCTTTTAGCAATTTGGTAGACCTTATCGTAAAGATCGTCCATGATTTTTTTAGCCAACTCCTCATCATGGTCTTCATGATCATACTCACGCTTAGTCTGTGCTTTTTCAATGGAGGAAGCTAAAGCCACCTGAGCTTTAATTTGGTCTTTGATAGCTTCATGGGCGAATTGGATCGCTTCCAGCATTTCTTTTTCAGAAATCTCGTCCATTTCTCCTTCTACCATCACTACAGACTCAGCAGTAGCGCCTACCATCATATCCACGTCACTCTGGTCCATATCGGCAGGAGAAGGATTAATAATCCACTTTCCGTTAATGCGGCCTACGCGCGCTTCGCTCATGGGGCCGTTAAAAGGTAGATCAGACACGGCAATTGCTGCAGAAGCAGCTAAACCTGCCAGGCAATCAGCGGCTACATTTTCATCATACGAAATAAGGCTGATCATTACCTGCACTTCGGCATGGTAATCTTTAGGAAAGAGGGGTCTTAAAACCCGGTCAACCAAGCGCATTACCAAAATCTCTTCATCAGAAGGGCGACCCTCGCGCTTCATAAATCCTCCAGGTACTCTACCACCAGCGGCAAATTTTTCTCGGTAATCTACGGTTAGAGGTAAAAAATCTACCCCTTCTTTAGCTTCTTTGCTGGAAACTACGGTGGCTAATAACATGGTACCGCCCATACGAACCACTACGGAACCGTCTGCCTGTTTGGCCAGTTTACCGGTTTCCAGCGTAATAGTTCTTCCGTCTTCTAATGCAATCTCTTGCGTAATTGCGGTTGGAATCATAAATATGTTTGTGATAAATTAATTCTTCTAATAGAAAAAAGAAGGCAATTTTTGAATTGCCTTCTTTTCAGGTTTACTTTCTAATGCCTAATTCGGCAATAATAGCACGATAACGACTAATGTCTTTAGCCTTAAGGTAGTTGAGGATTCTTCTGCGTTTACCTACCAGGTTTACCAAGGCACGCTCAGTAGCAAAGTCTTTACGATTGCTCCGCAGATGCTGCGATAAGTGGTTGATACGATACGTGAAGAGTGCAATTTGACCTTCAGGAGAGCCGGTATCTGTTTCAGATTTACCGTGTTTTTTAAAGATTTCAGCCTTTTTTTCCGGACTTAGATACATTTCAAGATCTTTTAGATGAATGTTATGTATTGATTTTAAGCAGGCAAAAGTACTAAATTATTTCTTTTTAGTAGATTTTTCTGTTGCAGGCTGGGAGTGGGTCATTGTCAGGAAGAGGCCAATTTTTGCTTTCAAATCTTTGCGGTGGGAGATAAAATCCAGAAAGCCATGCTCCAGTAAAAACTCTGAGGTTTGAAAGCCTTCCGGCAGATCTTTACCAATAGTTTCTTTTACTACCCGGGGGCCGGCAAAGCCAATAAGCGCTCCAGGTTCTGCAATGTTAATATCACCCAGCATGGCAAAACTGGCGGTAACACCTCCGGTTGTGGGATCGGTTAGAACCGATACATAGGGAATACCTTTTTGGCCCAATTGCGCCAATTTTGAACTGGTTTTAGCCATTTGCATCAAAGAGAAAGCGGCTTCCATCATGCGGGCACCGCCACTTTTAGAAATCATGATAAAGGGCTTATGGTATTTTAAGGAGTGGTCAATCGCACGGGCAATCTTTTCACCTACCACTGAACCCATAGAGCCTCCAATAAAATTAAAGTTCATGCAGCCAATCACCACATCTTGATTGTTAAGCTTGCCGTAGGCTGTGCTTACTGCTTCATTTAATCCGGTTTTCTTTACCGAGGCCTGATAACGATCTGTGTATTTTTTGGTGTCTTCAAACTTAAGAGGGTCACCGCTGCTCAGCTTAGCGTTTAATTCGGTATGCTTTCCCTCATCAAATAAGAGCTGAAAGTACTCGCGCGCATTTATGCGCTCATGATGACCACAGTTATGGCAAACCCATACATTTTTGCCGTGGTCTTCTACACTAACAATTACTTTACATTTCTTGCATTTATACCAAAGCCCTTCAGGGGTCTCTTTTTTATCTTTTGTGCTGGTGGTAATGCCCTCCTTATTTCTTGTAAACCAACCCATTCAATATTTTTTTAAGATTAAAAAAGTCTGCATAGAACCCTTAGGTCTAGTGCAGACTCTTATTTCAAAAGTGCTTTTTTTTCAGGATAATCGCAAATTAAGCGATGGTAATCTCCTTTTCCAGATAAACATCCTGTATCGCGTTAAGCAGCTCAACGCCTTCTTTCATGGGTTTTTGGAATGCCTTGCGTCCTGATATCAGCCCCTGGCCGCCTGCCCTTTTGTTGATTACGGCTGTGCGCAGGGCATCGGCTAAATCTGAATTGGCATCGCCCTTAGAGGCCCCCCCACTGTTAATTAAACCTTGGCGGCCCATGTAGCAATTGGCTACCTGGTACCGGCAAAGGTCAATAGGATTGTCTGAAGTTAACTCGCTGTAAATACGCTCATCTAGCTTTCCATAGCTGCTTTCACCTGAGTTTAGCGCCTTGTAGCCACCGTTATTTTCAGGTAATTTTTGCTTAATTATGTCTGCTTGTATGGTTACCCCGAGGTGGTTTGCCTGGGCCGTAAGGTCTGCTGCTACGTGGTAATCTTTGTCTTGCTTAAAGGCTGAGTTGCGCATGTAGCACCACAAGATGGTAGCCATACCTAATTCGTGCGCATATTCAAAAGCTTTGGCTACTTCTACAATTTGGCGGTTACTCTCTGGCGAGCCAAAATAGATAGTTGCACCCACGGCCACTGCGCCCATGTTCCAGGCATCTTTAATGCTGCCAAACATGATTTGGTCAAAGGTATTGGGGTGGGTTAGTAGTTCATTATGGTTGATTTTTACAATGAACGGAATATGATGGGCATATTTTCTGGAAACACTGGCCAATACACCATAGGTAGAAGCTACGGCATTGCAGCCCCCTTCAATGGCTAATTTTACAATATTTTCCCCGTCAAAATAGATGGGGTTTTTGGCAAATGAAGCTCCTGCTGAATGCTCAATGCCTTGGTCTACCGGAAGAATAGAAAGATACCCCGTATCGGCTAAGCGGCCATTTCCATAAAGGGCCTGTAAACTTTTTAATACCTGCGGTGTGCGGTTGCTTACCCCAAAAACACGATCTACAAAGTCAGGGCCAGGTAGGTGCAACTGATCCTTGCTAATAGTCTTAGACTGGTGGTTTAGAAGTTGATCGGCATCGGCTCCTAAAACTTCGGTAATTTGGTTGATATTCATAGGATTTAATTGATTTCAGTACAAACAGGTGAGCGGCAAATTTATAATTTTTTCTAGGCCAAATTTCTAAAATGGATAACCAAGGGCAATGTTGTAGGTAATATTTGGAATAACTGGCTTGGTGACAATTACCCATTCTTTGTTTTCACGCACTAAACCGGGGTCTCGCACTTTAATGCCGGTATCAAAACGCAGCACAAAAAAATCCAAATCCAGGCGCAAGCCAAAACCGGTGCCAATGTACAGGTCGCGGGCTAAATCACTAAGTTCAAAGGCCGTTTGGGGATTATCACGCTCCAAGCCACCCGTAAGCCAAATGTTGCCAGCGTCTACAAAAATGGCGCCTTTAAGACTGGAATAAATGGGAAAGCGGTATTCACTGGAAGCTAAAAGTTTGAAAGTACCAATGGAAAACCCGTTTGAATCGGCCGGAGTGCCGCGGTAGCTGGTAATTTCTTCTTCACCGCCCCCTGCACGGTAGGCGGGCCAGGCTCTTAAATCGTTACTGCCGCCTAAAAAGAAAAAGCGCGAAAAAGGTGGAACCCGCAGCCTACCTTCTTCTGACTCAAATTCACTTATGCCGTAGGGCAGTACGTAACCCAATAAAAGGCGCTGAATCCAGGTTCTCTCTGAGCTTATGTTCCAATAAAATCGATAGTCGGTTTCTAAACGGGCAAACTGGTAAACGGGTACATTGCCCTCAGTGCTGTTGGAAATGGTGTTGGCCTCATCTGTAAATTGAGATAACAGCGTACCACTCACCTCTACATCACTTTTAAAGAAGTTATAGGTTTTTTGTTTTTTGTCTTGCTGCCCGTTGTAGGTAAAGGTATACTGGCTGCTGGAAATAAATTCACTTCTAAAAGCCAACTGTTGGATGGGATTTAATTGATTTAAAAACCGATTTCCTACCTGGAAGAGATTGGAGTAACTAAGATTTAAAACAGAGATTTGATGCCTTTTAAAATCATTTTCGCGCCAAGCGTAACTGAGGCGGCCCCCAAAGGTTTCTCGTTCAAATTCTATACGGCTGGTTCTGTTGGCATACACGCTAAAAACGCTGGTGGGCTGCATGCGCTTGGGTACCAAACCTATGGTATTAAAGGGCAGGGCAAAGCGCGGAAAACGTAAGCTTAACTCGGCCCCTAGCTCAAAAGTACGGGAAAGGTTATTGGCATTACCTACCGTAGGTTGGTATTCTAAACCACTGCTTAAGTCAAAGCGCAGCTCTTCACCGGCATTAAACAAATTTCTATTGACCAGCCCCACGCTGCCGCTAATACCAAAATTGTTGGAGGTGTTGGTCGCTTCAATTTGCGGGTCAATGGAAAACGTGGGACGCGGAGCCAAACGTACCTGTGCGTTTAGCAGCGGCTGGGTGCTATCAGCACTACTTTTAAGTTCTTTAAACGTGATTTCATTGAGCCTAAAAGCATTGTAGCTGCTAAGGTGGCTGTAGGTTTGCTGCACGTCTTCTTGGCGGTAAGTTTTACCCGGCTTAAAGTGAATGGCATCGGTGAGGTAGCGGGGCTTGTATTCCAGGCTGTCAAAGGCAATTTGATAACTTAAAAATTGCAGTGAATCTGAGGCGCTGTACCTTCCGGTGAAATTGTAATCGGGGTACACCGTTACTTTATTGATCTGGTGTTGCTCATGCGGTACGGTATAAGAACTGTCGCCTTGGCGCCTGCTGCGGTTAGCCACCCTTAATTGAATATTTACGGTATGGGGTTTTTGGGTATTTAAGGTATCGGCCAAGTAGGTGATGTAACTGGCCGAAAAATTGTAATAGCCGTGGTTTCTGAAAATTTGCTTAAGTCGCTCCCGTTCTTTATCCAGCTTTTCACTGTCATAGAACATACCGGTTTTTAGTTCACTTTCTTTAGAGAAATGCTCCACCAGGCCGGCCATTTTCTTTGTTTCTATTTGATAGCTTATAGAATCTATGCGGTAGCGGGGTCCCGGTTGTACGGTATAAGTGGCTAGTGCTTTTTGGCTGTTGGCTTTTCGGGTAATGTTGTAGCTCCCTTGTACTTTAAAATAGCCTTTGTTAAAATAGTAATTCTGCAGCTGCCGGGCCCCGCGCTCAATCTTGGAGGTATCTAAAATAACCGGGGGGTTGCCAAAATTGCCAAAGAAAGAGCTGTCGGTGCCATCGCCCCAGCTGTAAAGGGCCAGGCTGGGTCTTATTCCCAATATTTTGCGGTTGGGCTGCTGCTTTAAAATATTACTGGCTTCTGATTCTACTCTGCCCCCGTCTTTAATTTTAATTTCACTTTTCCAAAGCAGGTAACTCCCTTCAGGCACGTACTTGGTATACGAGCAGCCATGGAGCAAGATTAGGGCCATTAGGCCTAAAAGTATGTAGCTGTTTTTTGGCAAATTTGCGCTAGCTAAAAAGTAAATTTACAAGATGCCAAATGTCGCCCTTAAAAAACGCCTACGAAAACTCAAACAAAAGAAATTCAGGTGGCAGTGGCAGCAGTTTGTGGCAGAGGGTCCAAAGGTAGTGCAAGATTTACTACAGGCCGGGCTCAAGGCCGATGTGATTTTGGCCACCCAACCTACCCAATACCCCCAAGCCCAGGCGGTGAGCGAAGCCGAGTTGCAGGCCCTAACCCAATTAAGTACCAGTAATGAGGTGCTGGCCATTTTTAACTTTCCAAAAATGACCTTTCAGCCAGAGCTTCCCTTTTTAGTGCTTGATGGCATTAATGACCCCGGTAATTTGGGTACTTTAATCCGCACGGCCGACTGGTTTGGACTCAAACAGGTGGTGGCCCTACCCGGTACGGCCGATGTGTTTAACGCCAAAACCGTGCAAAGCACCATGGGTAGTTTAGGGCGGGTAGCCGTTTTGTATCAAGAACCCCAAGAACTATTTGAAAAGTGGAAAGCAAGCCACCTTTGGCTCAAGGCCGATATGGCCGGTACCCCTCTCACTGAATTCAGACCTCCCCAGCAACCCTGGGCTTTGGTTTTAGGCAGTGAGTCACACGGTCCGTCTAGCTTTTGGGACGAAAAAACCCAGGCACTCACCTTGCCTAAGAAAGGGCAATCAGCTATTGACAGCTTAAACGTAGGGGTAGCCGGCAGTATTTTTATGCACCATCTTGTGAGCTAGTTTGGGCTTTTTTTCCGCAAATAGGCTTTTAGCAAAATTTTCACCACCAATCCACTAGTTTACCAAAGGGAATACTAACCTCGGCAATTGGTCACTTTATATATACCTCACTTTTTATTACAAAGCAGTGAATGGCCTTTAAGGAAAAAACATTCTGATTGAAGCGGAAGCCTAGTGAGAACGGGAAGCTCCGAGTTGGCGAGGAGATCACCCGCTCGAACTTGGTTAGTGCAAAAAGCAGGTTGTTTTTTTCTTAGCAGCCTTGATTTTTTTGGTTCTTTTTGCATCAAGGCAAAAATGAACAAGAACTTGAATGCATGCTATTCTGTTTTTTTTGAATTAGGACACTCCGTTTTTTTTGTAAAAGGAAAATATTACCAGAAATATGTCTGTCGATTTGCAGCGACTTAATTAGGAGCCTTTTTACGCCAATACGCCTTCAGCAAAATGTTGAGCACCACCCCACCCACAACCAGGGCCATACCCGCCAGGGCCAAAGGCTGGTAGCTTACGTTAAAAATGATAAAATCAAAGCTTAGCGCGAAGATTACCCCCAGGTATTTCAGACTGGTAATTTCATTGACTTCGGCTGCTTGCAGGGCCTTGGTCATGTAAATTTGGGCTATTTGGGTTAGGATGCCCATCAAAAGCAGCAGGGCCCATTCCCAGCCTTCGGGCTTGACCCAATTAAAAAGGGTGACCACCGCCATTACCGGAGTGGCCACCAGAGGGAAGTACAGCACTACGGTGAGGGGATGATCGGTGTCTTTGACCCTGCGGATGAAAACGTAGGCCAGCCCGGCAAAAACAGCCGAACCCAAACCAAAGACAAAAAGTAAGGGCGTAATGCGCGCGTCAAAACCTTTAATGAGAGCAATGCCGGCAAAGGAAACCACAAAAAAGAGCCATTGCACCGGGCGCACTTTCTCCTTTAAAATGAGCATACCAAAAAGAGCCGTAAAAATAGGAGAGAGGTACTGCAAGGTAATGGCCGAACCGAGGGGTAGTTTTTGCAGGGTGTAGAAAAACATGCTCAGCGCGGTAACCCCGCACAACCCGCGTAGAATTAAATACTTTTTGTTGTTCCCAAAAAAAGGAATGTTGCGCCTGCGGATAAACCAGGCGCTAATGGCCAAAGAAACTATGGAACGAAAAAGAACTAATTCAGTAGCGGGGAGCCGCCCCAGAAATTTTACGGTGAGGTTCATGAGGGCAAAGCCCACCACCGAAATTAGCATGTAACCAATGGCTTTATTGACTTTCAGTACGCGGTGTTTTGGCGGGCAAAGGTAGGCTTTCCCAAAGCCCTATCTTAACGGTAAAATGCTATTTTGCCTTTTAGAAGCACGCAGACTTTTAAAATTTAATACTTTGCTGCATCCTAAATCTACTTGAAACATGAAAAAAACTGTTTATCTACTTTACTTATTGGCTTTCGGCTATCCTTCGTTTTCTCAGAGTAATTTGCAAAATGGATTGAGCCTTAGCGTGGGAGCTAGCATTCCCTTAAATGATTTTGGTAGCGCAAACTTGGCGAATAATAAAGCTGGCTTTGCCCAGACCGGACTGGCTATGAGCCTGGCCTACAACCATCATTTTAAAGATAGCTATTTGGGCTGGCAGTTTTTGGTGCGCGGTCAGCGATTCACAACCCAATCTGAAGCCATGGCAGCTTCAGGGGCTGCTGTGTATGCAGGAAATGATTGGAAAGTGCAAAGTGAGGCTTGGCAGATGGGCGGGTTAATGTTGGGATTATTTGCAGATTTACCTTTGAGTGCTCAAACCTCATTTAATTTGAAAGCTCATATGGGACTGATGGGGGCTCAATTACCGGCCTACAGATTAACAGTAGTTAATGGCTCAGAAAGAACTACATACATTAGAACTGAGGCCACTGAATCTGCAATAGGTTATTTACTGGGTTTAGGTTTCAGGACGGCCCTTGGGCCTTCCACTTTTTTACTCTTTAATTTAGACTATCAAGGAGCCAATTTTCGTTTCACAGAGGTTGAGTATAAAGAAGGTGCTGTGCCTACCGCACTGGAGCCTTTAGAAGTAGCTTTTAGCGCTGTAACTCTAAATGTAGGTTTGGCAGCGCAATTTTAAGGAGTTGCATTCGCTTTACCTGTTTTTCAAATCAAGCACTATGCGTTGTAAAGCACTTTTAATAAAAAATCTAATCTTAAGCCTTTGCTTAGCAAGCTCGGTTAATCCAATTATGGCGCAAAGCCATAATTGGAAACCGGCTATGCAGGGGATAAATGAGCTAACCCGGCCTACTAATTTACCTCCGCGCATTATCACCCATGGCCCTCTGGGCAAAACGTGGTATGTGGGGTCGTATTTAGATGAAGACTCGCTTTACCGTTGTGCTGCTTACTGGGAAAATGAAAAATGGCACCCCTTTCCTGCTACTTTTGATAGAAACAGTTACGGCCTTTCAATGGCTCAGTATGGCGACACTGTTATCCTTGCGGGAAGTTTTCGCTTACACACACTAAAAGGCGACAGCAGTTTATTTAATAAAACAAGCACCTGGATTAAAATGCACAATGACAGTGTTTGGGCAGATACGGTTAATTATTACTTTTCACCAAAGGAGATTCTAGTCAGCGGAGATTCTCTGTTTTCAACTTGTTATTATCAAAATCCCATAGATACTATAGAAGCGCTTGTTTTATCGCCTGACAAAGGGGCCACTTGGCGTTACCCATTTTCGCCTATGCATCCTACGCTTGATCCCCGTTACTTTGGCATCAATATAAAAATTGGGCTTCATAAAGGCTCTATATATGTTACCAATAATATTGATAGCCTAGGTTCCCCTTTCAAAGGCATAGCCCGTTACGATGGGCAGCAATGGCACAGTTTAGGCCAAGGCGTACCCGGCTTTAACTCCAAAGTTTGGGATTTTGCCTTTTACCAGGATGATTTATACATAGGGGGTAATTTTAACAACATATACCCCAATGACCCCGGTGAGAGCTTTGCCCGTTGGAATGAAGCTACCCAGCAATGGGAAGATGTGGGTAGGGGAGTAGAGCGTATTATTGAATCCTTTTTGGTTTATGATTCCTTACTATTTGCTATTGCCGGAAGATCACGTTTTGGGGATGCTACCATACCATATTTAGCTGCTTGGGATGGTGATAAATGGTGTGGAACGCCTCAAGCTTGGTACCCCAATCCTAAGTCAGTAGGTTTTCACCAGGATACTTTATTAGCCTATTTTAATTTTAACCCAGTTATTGATGGTGATACCTTACCGCAATTGCTATATTACGATGGCGACTATGTTAACGGTCCGGATGCGAATTGCAGCACGCCCGGGCTGGGTAGGGAAGAAGCAGAGCCAAAACCAGCGGATGGTTTTTCCCTATACCCTAACCCTAGCCAAGGCAGCTTTACGCTGGAAGCTACCGCCAGTGAAAGCATAAAGGTAGTAGCGATTTATAACACTCAAGGTCAATTGGTTTGGCAAAAGGAATTTACTGAACGGCTGCCTAAAGTAGAAATACACCTGCCCCAAAGCCCACCGGGCCTCTACCTGGTAAAAGTAAATAACCATCATGCCCAGCAAATTATAGTAAAATAGGTAGTGTGCCCTACTAGCTTAACTAGAGTCAGTTTAAACCACCAAAAGCATTCATACAGCAGGGCATTTTATTCCTAGGCGCTGAAGTTCAAATGAAGTTGGGTAGGTAAAGCGGGGAGATCTAGTCTTCCTCTGCGTTTTTTGCGGCCAGAGCTATAGCATTACCCAAGCGAATTTCTTCAATGGCTTTTTTAAACCTTTTGTAGAAAAATTCGGGATTAGCATTTATTGTAAAGCCTTGCGCTACAAATTGTATAATGCCATTAGTGTCTATGATAAAAGTAGTGGGGTAGCTCCATACCTTGTAGCGCATGGCTTCAGTTACCGCCCTTGGTATTACCGGGTATTGAATTTTTTGCTCATTTGCTAATTCAAAAATGACACTATCCTTTAAGGATTCTAGAGAATAGTATTTGATTATTCTTTCAGCACCGTCTCGGCACATTGAAATAATTTCTACAAGAGTGTCTTTTTGATAATCTTCGTAAAGTTGGTTTAGATGGGGTATTTCAATATGGCAAGGTGCGCATCCGACAAACCAAAAGTTCACAACTTGAATTTTGCCTTTTTGGCCAATTAGGAATTCACTTTCCGATAAACTCAATTCATTGAGTTTAGGTGCTTTTTTATGCAGTAATTTATGATCTTCGGTATAAATT
Organism: uncultured Bacteroidota bacterium; assembly: GCA_913057235.1. Classification (GTDB taxonomy): domain Bacteria; phylum Bacteroidota; class Bacteroidia; order Flavobacteriales; family Schleiferiaceae; genus CAJXNI01. The sequence continues at coordinate 62,537 of CAJXNI010000015.1, read as the reverse complement.
TGAAGATCTTGCCAAGGAATTGAAGTATTGCTAACGTTAATGCCTTCTAACTTAAATAAACCTTGCCGATATTGAGTGCCATTCATTTTAGTTCGCTCTTGAGCTCGCGCTGTAAGGTTCAATTTAAGGCAAGCCAATAGGATTAATGGAACAATAATTTTCACGGCATGGATTTTTAAAAGTCCAGCAATTTAATGGAAAGGGCTGGGTGCTCAGTTTTAATTTGGTGTACACTGCTTAGAGGTGCTTTATTGCTGTCAGGCTGAGTGCCCCGAAAGCATTCGAGGTATATCGAAGCTGAAGAAATTGGTGCTCGTAATCCGCCTTCGATACACCGCTCGTTCCTCGCGGTACTCTGGCTGACATTTTAGAGATGAGCGGCTTAATGTTTCAATTTACATTTTTCAAGTAGCTTAACTGTCAGGCTGAGTGCCCCGAAAGCATTCGGGGGTATATCGAAGCCGAAGAAATTGGTGCTCGTAATCCGCATTCGTTACACCGCTAGGACCTCGTACTACTCAGGCCAGCAATGGCGAGATAGGTGGCTTAATTTAGCCTTTTTATTCATCAAGAGAATCACAGTTAGAACTGTCTTTTGCTGAATAGGTACCTGATTTTATTTGTTTATACTTTCCTTGCTTAAAAGCATAAACAGAGCAAGATCCATTGTTTGCGCCTGAATTTTTCCAAATACCTTTAATTCTTTTAAAGCCTTGGTCTGTAACCTCAGATAACTCAAAAGCGCTAGCCGGAATCATGCCAACGTAAGTTAGTGAGGCTGTAGAATTCTTATTGGTAGTGTAAAGACTCCAAAAACAATTTCCAGTGCCACCGCAAGCATCTTTGTAGGCAATGGCAAAATCAACTGTGGTATCTGAATTTAAATAGAGACGCTCTATGGAAAATTTGTTTCTAGCGCTATTTAGGTTGTTCATTGAAGATTCAGCCAAAAACCTTCCGATTTCATGCTACGTATTAATAGACTGTCTAACAAATCAGACTGTTTTTGAGCCGAAGCAAGCGTGCTAAAAAACAGAACTAAAGCCATGATGGCAAAAGACCTTTTTTCTTTCATGACATATTAATGAGGTCTTTCACCAACCTCTTCAAACGGACTCTTAAACTCTGTCCAACCCGACCAGCTGGCGTTTTTGTTACCGCAAATATCCATTAACCTAAACCTAACTTTATAAAGCCCCGTTACCGTAAAATCAAAAACGCCCCCACACATGCTGTGACCTACGCCTACTATGCCATCAGCGCCCAGGCCTAAATGAAAAGTGTGAGATTTACCCGTAGCTACTTCTAGCAATTCAGTTTCTACCAATAGGCTAGATTGGTCTTGGGCGCTAATTTTAAAATTAGCCCAAGCCGAACTTCCACAACTCCAATAAAAAGCCGATTTATCAATAAACGTTGGCTCGGCTAGGCTTAGGGGTTTTAGGGAATCGGGCTCACCTCTAACCGTCCAGCTTATTTTAGCTGCTTTATCAATGCTTGTGTAACTTTTAAAAAGAATTTTTTCTTGGTACTTGTCTAATCCATCAATTTGCAAAGAATAAGACTGGCCAACTATTAAATTTTCTACTGGTTTCAGCATAGCCTGAATAGGACTGTCATGCTGTCCAGTTTCAATCTGTATCACCTTAAGTGCCAAAGTATCTCCGTTACCTTGGAGTAGGTAAACAGGGAAATCTTGATTTAAGGAATTTACTACATCTCGGCCTGAGCCCCCTGAGGAAATTAGAATCCAAGAATTTGGTTTAATAACCCCGTTTTTAGGGAAAACGGACAAACCAGGATCCCCGCACCTAGCAGAAGCCTGCCCAAAAACTAAGAGCCCCAGTAAGAGCGTTAAGAATAATTTCATCCGCAATGTGCTAATTACGTTCATTTTTGAAATCCTTTAAATAGGTTTAAAGATTGCTGTCAATATACAAGCTAGTTAACGCTACTTAAGTTAGCGTATTTTTATATCGTCTGACGTCTAAAATCTGATATCTCACATCTGAAAATCTCATACTCAAAACCAATCTTTCTTTTTAAAATAACCCAGCATGCCCAGGGCAATGGTGAGCATAGCACCCCAAAAAATGTAAATGCCATTTTCATGCTCTAAACTGGGGAAATGCGTAAAGTTGGTACCATACACTCCCGCAAAAAAACTGAGGGGGATAAAAATGGCCGAAAAGATGGTAAGCACTTTCATGATGTCATTCATTTTGGTGCTCATATTAGAGTGGTACAGATTTAAATAGTCGGTGAGCAGGGTACGGTAGGTTTCTACCGATTCAATGGCGTGGGTAACTAAACCTTCTAGATCCTTAAAATAGGGCAGTACCTTTTCTTCCTGAATAAAGGAACTGTGTGAGCGAATGAGGTTATTGAGCAACTCCCGTACTGGTTTGGTTACTTTTAAAATGAAGTGCAACTCCCGCTTGTAGGCATTAATCTGGCGTAGTAGGGTCTTGTCGGTACTTTCCAAAACCTTCAGTTCCAGGTCGTCAATTTTTTCGCCCATGCTTTCAATCAGGTAGATGTAACTGTCTACAATAGAGTCTAGCAGTGCATAGGTTAAGTAATCGGGGCCGCTGTTGCGGATGAGCCCCTGGGGATTTTCCAGCCGTTTGCGAATGGGGTCAAAGGTATCGCCCAGCACTTCCTGAAAGGTTACCAAATACTCGCGGTTAAAAATAAAGCTGATTTGCTCACTGGTCACTTTTAGTTCCTGCTCATCAAACTGCAGCATTTTGAGTGTTACAAAGAGGTGCTCACTAAACTCCTCAAATTTGGCCCTTTGTCCGGTATTCATCACATCCTCCATGGCCAGCGGGTGAATGTTTAGTTTGGCGCGTACTTCCTGCATAAAATCCGCATCATGCAGGCCAATAACATTATACCATTGCGTTTTTCCCGCTTTGGGTTGGGGTAGCTCATCGGTGTTCACCACTTTTTCTACGGTAAGCTCCTGCTCGTTAAAATCCCGGTAACGGATGTAAGGCGTTGCTACTTTTTTAGTGCCAATAAAAATGAGGCTACCCGGGGGCATGCCCAGGTTTTCGGTGCGCTTTTTAAAAAATCGGGCCATGAGATTGTGCTAAACCCCAAAGTTGAAGAAATTTAAGCAATAGGCCTACCGGTTTAGCACCTGTAGTTTAAGGGTGTTTAGGCCCTCAGCGGTGTAAACCCGTAGCAGGTACAAACCGTTTTTCACTTTTGCAGGAAGGGTGATGCGTCCGTCTGGTGCAGGCGGTTCCAGCTCCGCAACCAGCTGGCTGTTTAAATTGTAAAGAACCAATTCTGTTGAGGCTTCCATCGGCTTTAAGCTATACCTTGCCTTCCTGGCGGGCAATGGCAAATTTTAAGATGGCCACAAAAAAGGCGCCTCCTAAAATATTCCCCAACACGGAGGGACCTAAAAAGGCAAAATAATCAGCCCAGCCAATCTCGGGGTTCACCCACAGTGCGCTCAACACTTCTACCGAACCCACCACGCAGTGATGCAAGTGGGCAAAGCCAATAATAATGGTGACTAACACCACTAAAAGAATGCGGGCAATGCTCTCCTGCACAGAACTAAGCAGCCAGCCCAAAAGGCCCATCCATCATCCAGCCAGCTAAAAGGGCACTGAAGAAAATAATGCTGAAGGGGTAATTAATAAACTCTTCGGCAATGTGGGTAAAGGCTTCAGCCGATATAAAACCCTTGGCCGGGCCAAACCAGCTAATGAATAATGAGAAGAGAAAGCCACCAATGAGATTGCCAATTAAAACAATGAGTCACACCCCAAACAGGCTTTCCAGGTTTTGATCACGATTCAGCACGGGGATCATAGCCAGCGCGGTTTGCTCGGTAAACAGCTCAGAGCGCCTTAAAATCACAAAGATAAAACCAATGGGATAGCCCAAACTCAAAATGGCGGTCATGCTGGCCGGACTGAGCTGTTCACTAAAAGTGCTGTACAGAAGCCCCATCAGCAGCAGGCTGAAACCAATTTCTAAACCTGCTACAAATGACGAGATGAACAGCTTCTTAGGCGGCATGCGGAATATGCGGGCACCCAAATCAATTTGCTCGTCTACAATGGCTTCGGTTTCTTTCTGTTGATTATTGGTCACTTAATCCATAAGACAAATTGCAGGTGTTTGTTCTCAGTTTATGAGACCTTGCCTTGCCTTGCTCAGGCCTTGAGATAGCGCGCCACCGCCTCGGCACAGGCCTCACCATCCATAGCGGCTGAAACAATGCCTCCGGCATAACCAGCTCCTTCCCCGCAAGGGAAGAGGTTTTTGATCTGTGGGTGTTGCAAAGTTTCGCGGTCTCGGGGAATGCGCACGGGAGAACTGGTGCGGCTCTCTACGCCAATTACATTGGCTTCATTGGTGTAATAGCCCTTCATTTTTTTACCAAATTCTACAAAGGCCTTTTGCAAGCGTTTGGCCAGGGGCTGTGGCAGTACCTGGTGCAAAGGTACACTTACCAAGCCGGGTATGTAGCTGGTTTCGTTTAGGGCATCTGGCGGACTTACCTTTCCTTTTACAAAATCGATTAAACGCTGTGCGGCCGCCTTTTGGGTTTTGCCACCCGCTTCCCAAACCATTTTTTCTACCGCCTTTTGGTAAGCCAATCCTGCTAGAGGGCCCAGCGCAGCGTAGGGTTTTAAATCTTCCAGCTCTACGGAGACCACCATGCCGCTGTTGGCAAATTTATTATCGCGTTTACTGGGGCTCATGCCGTTTACCACCAGCTCATTTTGGTCAGTGGCGGCCGGCACAATAAAGCCGCCCGGACACATGCAAAAACTAAAAACCCCGCGCTCATTCACCTGTTGCACCAGCTTGTAACTGGCGGCTGGCAGGTAATCGTCATACTGGTGGCCGTGGTATTGAATTTTGTTTATGAGCTTTTGCGGATGTTCTACCCGCACCCCCATGGCAAAAGGTTTCGCCTCCAGGGCGATGTTTTTTGCGTGGAGTAATTCAAAAATATCACGGGCGCTGTGGCCGGTAGCCAAAATGGTGGCCGCGCCTTTAAAGGATTGTCCGTTGGCCGCATGCAGGGCGGATATTTGGCCGTTTTTCAATTCCAGATCGGTAACCTGGGTATTAAAGTGAATTTCACCCCCATGTTGCAGCACCGTTTCACGTAAGGCCTGTACAATTTTGGGTAGCTTGTTTGTGCCAATGTGCGGATGCGCTTCAAACAAAATATCTTCTACCGCCCCGTGCTGCACTAACGAATCTAAAATGCGTTTTACGCTGCCGCGCTTTTTGCTGCGGGTGTACAACTTGCCATCGCTGTAGGTACCTGCACCACCCTCGCCAAAGCAGTAGTTGCTGTTGGGGTCCACCACATTATCGCGGTTAATGGCTTTAAGGTCTCGTCTGCGGCTGCGTACGTCCTTGCCGCGCTCTAAAATGATCGGCTTTAAGCCCAGCTCTAAGCAACGCAAGGCGGCCCAAAGCCCGGCCGGACCCGACCCTACAATGAGTACCGCGGTTTTTAATGCTACATGTTGGTAGTGAAATTGCGTGAGCTCACGCGGAGGTAAGGGCTGGTTTACAGTAGCCTCCAGCTCCAGGTTCACCTTAATGTTTCGGCTGCGGGCGTCCAGACTTTTTTTTACAATGCGGTAGTGCACCTCAGTTGTTTCGGCTTTAAGCCGATGGGCAACCTGCTCTTTAAGCCATGCGTCTTGGCTTACCTGGGCCGGATTACCGGAAATTTGGAGCGTAGTGCGCACGGGAAAATTATTCAAAAGTGAAATTGATGAGAATGGCGCGGGTTTGCAGGGTGTTAATTCCCTCTACCAAAAAGGTGCCGTCTTCTACCTTGGTATTGCTTACCCCAAAGGTGGCCCGTATTTGCGGGGAAAATTTGAAGTACTCAAAATAAATGTCTACCCCAAAACCCAGTTCATAAGAATAATCGTTTTGGCGCAGTTTAAAAACGCGGTCGTCTTCAATATCCTCGTCACTGGAAAGGTCTAAGGAATACTTTACGCCCCCCAACACGTACAAACGGTAGTTATCTACCCGGTCTGATTTGTACTTAAATTCCAGCGGAAACTCCAGAAAAGCAGACTCGATTTGGCGCATTTCCGTCACCAATTCTTCGGTACGCGGGTCCAGAATATCAAAGTTGATACGCCTTACCGTGCTGGCAAAACCAGGCGTGAAGCGCAAATCTGAATTATCACCCAGGCGCAGGTTAGAAATTATTAAAATGGTGTAGCCAGGCTCTACCTCGGTAGTGATGTTGTAGTACCCAGTAAGCTCGTTAAGGTTGGCAATTTCATCTACCTTAAAATCATAATAATTGAGGCCAATGGAAAAACCAAAGTGCAGCTTACGCTGATCATAAGTGGGCTGATTCTTGAGCCTGCGTTGCGCTTGCACGGAGCAGGCTACCACCAGGAGTGCGAAGAGTAGTATGTGCCTTAAATTTTTCACTACGCCCTGAACGTGCTTTTTAGGGGTTTATTTTGTACCCTCATAGATGGTGGCCACGCCAAAGGTAACCGGTGTAAACCGGGTTTGGGTATAGCCACATTTTTCCATGATGGAGGTAAATTTTTCACCAAAAGGAAAAGCCCCTACCGACTCTGGTAAATACGTGTAGGCGCTGCTGTCCTTAGAAATAAGCTTGCCCAAGCCGGGTAAAATATTTTTGAAGTAAAAATTGTACACCTGCTTAAAAGGGAATTTTTGCGGTTGTGAAAATTCCAGCACCAGGAGTTTGCCGCCAGGCTTAAGCACTCGCTGCATTTCCTGCAAGCCTTTCTCCAGATCTTCAAAATTGCGGACGCCAAAAGCTACTGTTATGGCATCAAAATGGTTGTCATCAAAAGGTAAATTTTCACTGTCGGCTTGCTCCAGGGTAATGAGCTCAGTAAGGTTTTTCTTCGCCACTTTTTTACGGCCCACTTCCAACATGCCGTTGGAAATGTCAATACCGGTGATGTGCTGCGGATGGCTTTTTTCTAAGGCAATGGCTAGGTCTGCGGTGCCAGTAGCTACGTCCAAAACTTGCTGGGGTTTTTCAGCTTTTACCAATTTCACCACCTTTTTACGCCAACCTTTGTCTATGCTTAAAGACAAAAGGTGGTTTAAAAAATCATAGCGGGCTGAAATGTTATCAAACATTTGCGCCACTTGCTGTTTCTTGCTGCCTTCTTCCTCTTGGTAGGGTTTTACCTCCTTGCTCATTGCTTCTAAAATTGGCGGCAAAGGTAAGCATTAGCGGCAGAGGGCCCGTGCCTAATCAACCAGGCCTATGGGAGGTTTTAGAATAAACAAAAGCAAACTATTTTTAGCTGATGGTTTTTGAAGCCACATGGCAGGGGGTAGGTACAAACCGAACGCGGTGTAACCGCGCGCGAGGGGGGTTAAGGCCCTTTGATTTTTTCAATTTCATCGAGCAGTCGAGGAATATCTTTTTGTATTATTCCCCAGATGAGCTCGTCTTCGATGGTGTCATAAGCATGCGAAATCATATTTCTAAGTCCAATGATTTTTCTGGAGGATTCTATCTTAATTTTCGGTTCAAGCATTAGTAGCTTTTTAACCGCCTCACCAATTATTTCCAAGTCACGTTCTACCGCTCTTTTTACCACTAGTTTGGTAATATAGATTTGAAAGTTGTTTTCAACTAGAGATTTGAAGGACTCAATTTCCAAAATCACCGTTTCAATATCCAGCAGGTATTTAAGGCGCTAGGCTGCATATAAATTTACCTTAGACTGGTCGATCATTTCGATCAGAATAGGATTTTTTAAAGATTTGGAGCTGACCAAGTCAATGGGTCTATTTAACAGGTCTTCTAGTTTCATCTTCAAATTGAAGTAATTATCCGCATAATCCATTAATTCAATGGAGTCCTTGAAGGTTACTAAAAAATCAACATCGCTTTTTCCGTTGAAGTCTGATGTGGCCGCTGAGCCAAATAGATAAGCATCAAGTACATGATGGGCGTCAAAAAGTGCGAGGATGGAGTCCAGATTATTTTCTATCAACTTGGTCATGATTCAAAGATATTGAATCTAGGTTTCCGCTCATAAGCTAATAGCAACTAACTACTTCTTAAAAATCGGGCTTACTGTTTAGCTACTGTCTTTAACAACTTTGAAATTTATGAGCAGAACTCTGGGAATGTTTTTTTTCGCGCGCCATTGCACCGCGCGTGCTTTACCTCAATTAAAGGCAGGTTGCCCCTTCTTGCGCGCGGTTGTACCGCGTGTGGATTGTATTATTAAAAGCAGGTCGAGCGTTGTCCCCCTGTAGCATGTATGGCTAACATTTAGTACTTGGGCACGGATTACAAATCCGCGCCAGCGGGGGAGATTAGCTTCGCTGAGATCGGAAGCTCGGTTGTAGACCCGCCAGCGGGACATGGACCATTTATTCTCATCTTTTCAACTAATATAGATTTTATTCAATTTTTTTAAGCTGTTTACCTTAATGTAACACGAAGTAATAGCGAAACTCGAGCCCTGAACTCCATCCTGTCAGCAGCTCTTGCCCGCCTTTACTTAATAAGTAGTTTCCAAATAAACCTATTGATAATTTTTTATAAAGATAAAAAGCAGACAAACCGCCAGAGTATACTACGAAAAAACTAAAATCATTGTCGAAAGAACTCAATTCAATAGATCTCCCGTCAAAATACTGGGCCGCTAAGGTCACATTAAGAGGTAAAGAAACTCCTAAATTGGCACCTAGTAAAAATCCAGAATTCAAGTTATTCCGAAAATAAAAATGACATTCGGGATTAATATCTAAATAATGACCAGTAGTCGTGATTGGCCTAAAGTCATTAACATTCCCACTTAAATCTCTAAATTCAGAATTGACATAATCCATAGAACTGAAACGATAACCTAGCTTGCCACCAAATCTTAGGTTCTTTTTTGACCCTTTTGCAAGATACCCCACAGAGATGCTATGATTCTGGGCAATATCCAGCCAAGGCTTCCAGCGATCCACGATAAATGAAGTTTTGAACAAGGTGTTAGGACTAGAAAAGCCTCCTTGAATATTTATACTGAGGCCATTGGCCCCGCTGAAATTTTGAGCATAGCAAATCTGAAAAACCGAAAGACAAACAATTATTGTTTTTGCAATTTCTTTCATCATGAGCTTAATTATGTATTAGTACCTTATCAATTTTTCTTAGGCCCTCCCTACTGGCGCGGGTTATCAATTTCCTCTTGCGCGGTTGCACTGCGGGCCCTTTGTGTTTTATAAAAAGCTAGTGGCACTTTAACCTAGCAAGTCAATTTTCATCAAAATCGCAGCGACAGCGACTGAGATTTCCTCAATTTACAATTCACCAAAACTTAAACCAAGCTGCTAAAGCCGCCCAGAAACCCTGGGGTTTTTCTTCTTCAGGAGGTAATGGGGGCGGTGGAGGAGGCGTAGGCACCTCATTGCTGTCATACGGAGCTACCCTACCTACAACCACTACTTCGCCCGTTAGGGCAATGGTATCTTCGGCTAAAGCCAGGGTGTCGTTTTTAAGGCGAATGGCTGTAGTCACAAAAGGGGCTTCTTCCCGAAAGGGTTCTACATCAAAAAGATCCATAAGCCTAGCTTCAGTACGCTCATAGCCCACCGTACTAATTTGAATGAAATCTTGCCCGTTGAACCTTTCTTTGGGAATTTCAATGCTAAAATGTCCATCAAAATCAGTGCTGCCACCAGCGTGAACATTGGGCACGTAAAGGTTGGCAAAAGGTATAGGAGCGCCCGTTGCAGAATCAATAATTACACCTTGTAAAACCACCAAGGGCATCTGCTTTGCCTTTTGAATATGGTCCTTTTCGGATTCCTTCACACATTCTTTCTGAATAACAGGCGTTGCAGTTCGGTTCATTTCTACCTGAGCGGCCAGCGGTAAACTTAAAAAGGTGCTGAATAACCAAGGCCAGGCGGCCGTAGCAGCCGTGGGTTGGGCCGGCTTTATTAAAGGGCGATGGAGCTGGTGGCTGTTAAACCTGCCACAAAGCGACCCCTTGGCTTCTTGTAAGGCCGATTGAATGGCGGCATCGGTTTTACCGGTAAAATCTACTACCGTTTTTTGGCAGCTTTGGCAAAAGCGACCTTGCTCAGCGGGGGTCATTTGTGCCCATTTTTCATGACAGGGTTGGGGAATGGAAATCTTCATAGCAATCTATTTTAGGGCCAATACCGGTAATGACCAATTATGGGATAATCAAAAAGACAGGCTTCTACCACCTGACCGTAACCCAGGTTGTGCAGCAGTTCTACGCTTCTGCCTTTTTTGGCAACCACCAGTCCAATGTGTAATTGTCCGCTGGGCAGCTCCCAGCAAACTACATCGCCTGGTTTATAATCAGACGGATTTTCACTGAAGGGTTGCTTGGCACCGGCTCGGGTGAAGAAGGTCATCAGATTGGGTACCCTGCGGTGATCAATATTTCTATCGGGGCGGGTGAGGCCCCAGTTGCTTGGATAGGCACTAAAGTTGACGGCCATATCTTCATGCACCAACCGCTGCAAGTCAACCCCCTCTAGCCGGTAGGCGCGGATGATCACATCGGTGCAAACCCCTTTGTGAGGTGGCACATCCCCATTGGGGTAATCAAGGGTGTAGTAGCTGGGGTCATATTCAACCTGAGGGTTTACCAAGTGTAGAGCCGATTTTGCTAGAAAGTAGCCCTGATCCTGAGCGTAGCTTGCGCTGATGAAAAGGCTGGTGAGGAGAAGAAAAATGAATCGCATGCTCTTAGAACGCAGCCTCTTCACTTTTGGTGTGCCTTAATCATTTTGGCGGATATCGCGGATGATTTTCAGGTGGTGCAGGGTATGGATGTACAGGAAACGTTTGCTGCGCTTCAAGTTGAGGTTGCTAAAAACGGGGTGCTTAAACCAGGCCTTGGGCGGCAAATTCTCCAGGTCTTGCCAGGCCTTACGGCAGTTTTCTAAATGTTCCAACAAAGCCGCAGCTTCAAAATGAGGATGGTCGGCTACCACTACTTTTGGGGCGCGGCCTACCCCGCGGGGCAACTTGCCGGTTGGAAAGAGTAGGGCTCTGTTTTTATTAAACTGATAACGGTACTCAGCCGGATCTGATTTTTGCAGGCTTTTGCAAATACCGTGAATCACCCGCAAACTGTGGTCAATGTGCCAAAAAACCCCGCTTTTAGAAACGCGGGCCTCCGTTTGGTCGCCTCGCTTAATCTCTGCTTCCAACTCATCCAATAACTTGTGCATTTTGGCCATGGCAGTACTTTAGACTCTAAAGATATTCTTTTATCACAGAGCTTAAGGTAGCCAATACGCGTTCATGGCCTAACTGCTGCAGGCAGGCATAATCTCCCCTAAAACAGGGTTTGGCTCCAAAGGCCGAACAGGGCCGGCAATCCAGTTCTTTTTCCCTCAGTTGTACCTGCCATTCGGGCTTTTGACCCAAAGGCGCAAAACCTGCGTAAGGGTGGGTGCCGCCCCAGATGGAAACTACCGGAACACCCGCTAAACTGGCCAGGTGCATATTGCCGGAGTCCATAGCTACAAAAGCCTGTAAGTTTTGCATGAGCGCTATTTCTTGATCCAGGGCAAAGCGGCCTGCCACCACCGTGAAAGCCTTGCCGCTGCTTTGTCCTAAGGCTTGCAAAGCTTCCGCTTCTTGGGGGCCACCAAAAAACCACAGTTTTAAATTAGGGTAGGTTAAGGCTTGTAGCAGCTTCTCCATCTTAGCCAAAGGCCAGCTTTTAGCTTGGTGCTGGGCAAAGGGCGCAATGCCCAAATTAAGGGAGTTGCGTTCTTCTAGCCAGTATTTTTTTGGGGCGCTTTCCAGCGGATAGTGCAGCTGAGGCCGATCTTCTTTGGAAAAGGGAATAGTAAAGCCGGCCTTGGCAAATGTTTGGCAATAATTTTCCGCACTATGGCGCAGCGGTTTGAGTGTTTTGTTCGGATAGGCAGTTAAGGCTTTACGGCCGGCCCGGTCTTTTTGCAGCTGTACTACTTTTACGCCCATGGCCCTAAAGTGCACCTTGAGAATGTGGGTCCGTAACACGGCATGTACATCTACTACCACATCGGGTTTAACCCTTTTTTTTAAAAGGCGGGCCAGACGACCCAAACCCCCAAAGCCGCTGTATTCTTTCTTTACATCGGCAGCAAAAAACTCAAGTCTCAGAGATTTGAAAAGAGGGGCCAAAAAAGGCTGAGAAACCACGGTGATTTCTGCCTTAGGGTGGGCTTTTTGCAATTGGTGCAGCACGGGAACCAGCAGGGCTACATCACCCATGGCCGAAAAGCGCAACACCAAAATGCGCATGACTATTTCTTTTTGTACAGTACCGGATTGAGTTCCGGATCGTTATACATTTTCATTTGGCGGTACACCTTTACCAGGCGTTCTCCGTTGGCCAGGTCTTCCATGAGCTGATCAATAGCCAGGCTTAAGTCCTCTTTTTGAATATTAAGAATGGCCAGCTTATTCTGGTTTTTCTGTTGGAGGTAGGTCTCTATATTGTCGCGCTCAGCCTCAATGGCCATGTGGTAAATTTTCAAGGCTAAAATGGAGAGCCGGTCAATGGCCCAGCCCGGACTTTCGGTATTTACCCGGGCGCCCTCTTTTGGGATTACATTGCGGTAACTGGCCAAAATTTGTTCATCAACTTCCTCCACCAAATCGGTGCGGTTTTGATTGCTTTTGTCAATTCTGCGTTTGATCTCCAGGGCCTTATCGGGGGCAATAGACGGTTCGCGTATAATATCTTCTAAGTGCCATTGTACCGTGTCAATCCAGTTTTTGCGGTACAGCAAGTACTCCAAGCTTCCAATTTCATAGGGGTTATTTTCGTTCTGATCAACCTGGTCTTTTACGTGGTAATCGTTAATGCTACGATTAAAAATTTGAAGCATTTCTTCTGCGCTCATGCGATAAGATTTTCAACGGCATTTTTAATTCTTTGCAAGGCTTCTTTCAACTCTGCCTCAGAGCTGGCGTAGGAAATTCGTACGCAATGAGGGCTGCCAAATGCCTCACCGGGCACCAGGGCTACGTGGGCCTCCTCTAACAAGTAGTGGCATAAATCGGCACTGCTTTCCAAATTTTGATCGCCCGCTTTTTTTCCTAATAATGCCGAAATATCAGGAAAGACATAAAAAGCGCCTTGTGGTAAATTGGTTTTAAAACCGGGTATTTCTTTCACAAGTTTCACCACTAAGTCGCGTCTTTTTAAGAAAGCCTCTTTCATGGTGGTGAGTTCATTGGGGTCGGCCTGTAAGGCCGCTAAGGCCGCTCTTTGAGTTATGCTGCTGGCGGCACTGGTAAACTGCCCTTGCATTTTGGTGCAGGCATCGGCCAACCATTGTGGGGCGCCAATGTAGCCACAACGCCAGCCCGTCATAGCAAAGCCTTTACTCAGGCCGTTAACAGTGATTACCTGATCGTACACACCCTCAAACCCGGCCAGGCTCAAGTGCTTTCCGGTAAAAGTTATCTGCTCGTAAATTTCATCGGCTATAGCCAATACCTGCTTGTGCTGGCGTAGGTAGGCGGCAATTTCTTCCAGGTCGCTTTCGGTGAAAACACTGCCCGAAGGATTGCAGGGTGAGCTAAAGATGAGCATTTTGGTTTTAGCGGTGGTGTGCGCCTCTAACTGCCTTTGGGTTACCTTAAAATCATTGTCAATAGAGGTGTTTACCACGATGGGCTTGCCACCGGCCAATTTCACAATTTCAGAGTAGGTTACCCAGTAGGGGGCCGGTAGGAGCACTTCGTCACCCGGGTTGATGGTGCATAGTACCACATTGGCAATGCTTTGCTTAGCCCCGGTAGATACTACTATTTGGGTGTCTTTGTAGTCCAGATTGTTATCGCGCTTAAACTTATGGCTGATGGCTTCTCGAAGGTCTTTGTAGCCTGGAATGGGCGGATACTTCGAGTAGTTCTCGTCAATGGCCTGTTTAGCGGCCTCCTTTACAAAGTCAGGCGTATTAAAATCGGGCTCCCCTAAGGATAGGCTAATTACGTCTACGCCATTCTCGCGCATTTCCCGACTTTTACGGCTCATGGCAATGGTGGCAGATTCGGATAGCGCCTGAATTCTATTTGAGAGTAAATTCATGGGGAGCATTTTTGATAGGCCGCAAAACTACAAATTTACGGTCTTGAGCATTTATGAATTTTACGATATTTGCCCTCCCCTAAAAACTACGCTTTACTAGTATGGATGTATTTCTGGAGATTTTAAAATACGCCTTACCCTCCATTTTTCTGCTCATTTTAACCTACATGATGCTCTCAAATTATGCAGAGAATGATGAGCGCAGGCGCATGTATTTCCTCAAAAAAGACACCCAGAAAAATGCCTTGCCCATTCGGCTGCAAGCCTACGAGCGCCTGGCCCTATTTTTAGAGCGCATTAATCCAGATCGTTTACTGGTAAGGGTTTCATCAAAAAATTTAACGGTAAGTCAGTACCAGACTTTACTCAATCAACAAATACGTTCTGAGTTTGAGCACAATTTTTCGCAGCAAATTTATGTGAGTGATGAGGCCTGGAGTTTTATTGTGAGTGCCAAGTCTAGCGTAGTGGGCATGATTAACAGCTGGGCGCAAGAATTAAAGCCTGATGAACCGGGCGCCAAACTGCGCGAGCTTATCTTAAACAAGGTGATGGAGATGGAGAGCTTTCCTACCAAACGAGCCCTGCGCTATCTTAAAAATGAGGTTCATAAGAATTTTTAAGGCCACACTTCCTGAATGATTTGTTGCGCGGCAGCATTGGGCTCTAGCTCACCTTGTTGTACGGCTTGTTTAGTTTTTTCATAAAGTTTCTCATAGCGCTCATTTTCATGAAAGCGCTGTAAAAGCATTTCCCCCAAAGCTTCTTGAAACCAGGTAAGTGCCTGGTTCTTTCGGTTGGTTTCAAAATAGCCTTTTAGCTTTTGCTGATTCTCAAACTTGCGGATGCATTCCCAAACCTCTTCAATACCTTGGTTATGCAGGGCAGAGGCCGATTTTACCTCCGGTATCCACTCATTGGGATTGGGCGGAAAAAGATGCAAGGCCCGTTTGTACTCCCCCATGGCCAGGCGCACTTGGCGGTCTTGCGGGTCATCGGCTTTGTTGATCACCAGTAGGTCGGCCATTTCCATAATGCCGCGCTTAATGCCTTGCAGTTCATCACCGGCACCGGCCAACATCAGAAGCATAAAAAAGTCTACCATGTTTTTAACGGTAGTTTCACTCTGACCCACGCCAACGGTTTCCACCAGAATAATATCATAACCAGCTGCCTCACAAAGCAAAATAGACTCGCGGGTTTTACGGGCTACGCCCCCTAAGGAGCCGGCCGAAGGGGAAGGACGAATAAAGGCCTTTTCATTTTGCGAGAGGCTTTCCATGCGGGTTTTATCGCCTAAAATGCTGCCTTTGGTGCGGGAGCTACT
The DNA here is from genome assembly GCA_913057235.1 of uncultured Bacteroidota bacterium. Lineage (GTDB taxonomy): Bacteria > Bacteroidota > Bacteroidia > Flavobacteriales > Schleiferiaceae > CAJXNI01. Next base: position 47,111 of record CAJXNI010000015.1, on the reverse strand, counting down.
GGGGTCAATGGCCAGTACGGCTAATTTCATCCCCTGGTTGGTTAGGTATTCCCCAAAGGCTTCAATAAAAGTAGATTTACCTACCCCCGGTACCCCGGTAATGCCAATCCGCAGGGCCTTACCCGTGTGCGGCATAGCCAGGTGAATGAGCTTTTCCGCCTCCTGGCGATGCGCACTCAGCTTGCTTTCAACCAGGGTTAAAGCCTGGCTCAAGGCCGCTCTTTTTCCTGCCAGCAATAACGGGAGTAGCTTCTCGGCTTGTACAGCCTGAGCTTTGGTGAAACGCCTGAATTGGGGGTTAATGGAGTCCAAAATAGTTTGAAATAGGATAGAAGGGTTAGGCTATTTAAATAAATCCATGCCGGGCAGCAGGCCTTTGGCTACCCCTTTCATTTCTTCTTCGTGCAGCTGGTGCGCCTTTTCCAAAGCGCGGTTCAAACTAATTACCAATAAATCCTGCAGCTCTTCTTTATCTTCCAAAAGCCGATCGCTGATTTCCAGGTCCTTGATTTCCTTGTTCCCAGTCACCGTTATGGCAATGTCATCGGTGCTTTCGCGCACATAGGTGGTGTCTAGCTTCTTTTTTATTTCTTCGGCTTGCTGCTGGGCTTCGTGCATTTTGCCCATCATATCTTTCAAATTACCAAACATAGTAGAGTTTTAAGCGCTGGGAGTTTTGTCCAGCATGATTTCTAAAATTCGCGCTGCGGCCTCGGCTATGACCGTGCCAGGGCCAAAGACCCCAACTACTCCGGCATCAAAAAGGTATTGGTAGTCATTTTGCGGAATTACGCCTCCGGCAATCACTAAAATGTCCTCGCGGCCTTCGGCCTTCAGCGCCTCAATAACCTTGGGCACCAGAGTTTTGTGCCCTGCGGCCAGTGAAGAAACGCCTAGTAGGTGCACATCATTTTCAACCGCTTGTTTAGCCGCTTCCTGCGGAGTTTGAAACAAGGGGCCAATGTCTACGTCAAAGCCTAAATCGGCAAAGGAGGTGGCCACCACCTTGGCACCCCGGTCATGGCCGTCTTGCCCCATTTTTGCAATCATGATGCGCGGTCTGCGGCCGTTTTCCTTTTCAAACTCATCCGCCAAAGCGCGGGCTTTTTCAAATTTTTGATCTTGTTTCATTTCATTGCTGTACACGCCTGAAATGGAGCGAATGGTAGCTTTGTAACGCCCAAAGGCTTTTTCCATGGCCAGGCTGATTTCGCCCAGAGTGGCGCGCTCCCGGGCTGCCGCTACTGCAAGGGCCAGGAGATTGCCATCCCCATTTTCGGCAGCCTTTTCTAGAGCCGCTAAGGTCTCACCCACTTTGGTTTTATTACGACTTGCTTTGATTTTTTCCAGCCGTTCGATCTGTTTTCTGCGCACCTCGGCATTGTCTACTTCCAGCAGTTCTATGGGTTCATCCTTCTCATTGCGGTAAGCATTGATGCCCACAATAATTTCCTTGCCTGAGTCAATACGCGCCTGCTTTTTGGCGGCAGCTTCTTCAATGCGCATTTTGGGTACCCCCGTTTCAATGGCTTTAGCCATGCCACCTAACTCCTCAATTTCCGCCATCAGCTTTTCCGCCTTACGGGCAATTTGATCGGTAAGGTACTCTACATAGTAGGAGCCGCCCCAGGGATCAACCGTGCTGGTGATGCCGAGTTCTTCCTGCAAGATCAACTGTGTATTGCGAGCAATGCGGGCCGAAAAATCGGTAGGCAGGGCAATAGCTTCGTCTAGCGAGTTGGTGTGCAGAGACTGCGTTCCGCCAAAAGCGGCCGCCATAGCCTCAATGGTGGTGCGCGCCACGTTGTTAAAAGGGTCTTGCTCAGTTAGGCTGTAGCCCGATGTTTGACTGTGCGTACGCAAGGCCATAGACTTGGGGTTCTGGGGGTTGAATTGCTTTACAATTTTAGCCCAGAGCATGCGGGCGGCTCGCATTTTGGCAACCTCCATAAAATGATTCATACCGATGCCCCAAAAGAAGGAAAGCCGGGGAGCAAATTCGTCAATTTTTAAGCCGGCCTTGATGCCGGTGCGTAAGTATTCCAGACCGTCTGCCAGCGTGTAGGCCAGTTCAATATCGGCTGTAGCCCCCGCCTCATGCATGTGGTAACCGCTAATGGAAATGCTGTTAAAGCGGGGCATGTTTTGGCTGGTGTACTCAAAAATATCGGCAATAATGCGCATGCTGGGCAAGGGCGGGTAGATGTAGGTGTTGCGCACCATAAACTCTTTTAGGATGTCGTTTTGAATGGTACCGGCTAACTGTTCCGGTTTTACACCTTGCTCCTCAGCCGCCACAATGTAAAAGGCCATTACCGGAATAACCGCTCCGTTCATGGTCATAGACACCGACATTTTATCCAGTGGTATTTGGTCGAAGAGAATTTTCATATCCTCTACGGAGTCTATGGCCACTCCGGCTTTGCCCACATCTCCCTCTACCCGGGGGTGGTCTGAATCGTAGCCGCGGTGAGTGGCTAAATCAAAAGCTACCGATAAACCCTTTTGGCCAGCCGCCAGGTTTCTGCGGTAAAAGGCATTGGACTCTTCAGCGGTTGAAAAACCTGCGTACTGACGAATGGTCCAGGGCCGGCTGGCGTACATGGTGGAGTAGGGTCCGCGCAAATAGGGCGGTAGGCCCGCCACAAAGCGGGTGTGCTGTAATTTTTTAAAATCCTGGGCGCTGAATAAAGAAGGGATTTCAATTTCTTCGGCACTTTTCCAACCGTAGCGGTTACGTTCATCAATGGGCCTTGGGGCCTGCGCCTGATATTCGGTTTCTGAAAAATTATGTCGTGGGCTCGCTTGCATACTAGGCCTTTAAATGTTCTTTTTCAATTTTTTCGCTCAGTCGTACCGGTACAATGGGTTTCACTTCAGTAGGTTTTTTAGGGCTCTTGCTAAAAAGCGGTGCCTGGCTAAAAGCCGATAGGTCCTCTGCCTTCTTTTGGTATTTGTTGGCACCAATTAACACCTTTTCACCGGCATCAAATGCCGCTTGCTCTTCCTGGGCTTTATCTTCTATTTGCTTTTGTAGCCAGCCTTTTTGTAAGGCAGCGAGGTATCCGCCTTGTGCTTCAATGGCTTTAAAAAAGTCCCAGCCTTTGGCAGCCATTTCTTCGGTAAGGGCTTCTAAAAAGTAAGCTCCCTGGGCCATGTCACGTACCTTGTGGAAGTGGCTTTCATGCTGCAAAATACTTTGCTGGTTTTTAGCGATGCGTTCGCCAAAAAAGGTGGGATCTTCAAAGGTGTGATTAAAACCTTTTACGGAAACCTCGTTAGCCCCGCCAATAACGGCTGCCATAGCCTCAGCGGTGGTTCTGATCATGTTGTTGTGGCGGTCAAAAATGGTTTTGTTCCGCAGGGTCGTCTCGGCATAAAGCCTCAGTTCCAGGCGGGGGAAGCCCAACTCTTCTTGCAGCTGTGACCAAAGCCTGCGTAGGGCTCTTAGTTTGGCAATTTCGGTAAAGTAATCGGATCCAATGGCCAGGTTCAGCCAAAAGCCGCGGGTATTGGCCACCTTTAAATGATGTATGTATTCATAGCTCATGGCTAGGGCAATGCCCAGTTGCTGCGCTTCGGTGGCCCCTGCGTTGGCAAAAAGGTTGGCGTTTACGCAAATCCCTTTAAGGCCTTGCTGCAGTAATTCAGCGGTTTCTCTTAGATTCTGAAAATCTTCCGTTTCACTTTGGAACCAATTGCCGGTACGGGCCAGGTTTTCCAGCGGGTCAAAATTTAGGCTGCCTTCAATCTCTACTTCCTCTAAGCCGCGCTCAGCAATGAGGTTGTTAAGCTGACGGGCCAAACCTTGCGGGTTTTTGGCGGTGACTAAATTGAGGCAGATGTACTGAATTTGAACATCCTTTAAAAGTACCTGAAGGTCTTCGTCCCCCTGGAGGTAAAAAAGCAGGGAAGTAGCGCCTCTATTCAAGTGATCCAGCGCTAAAGCATTGGCCTTTCGGACATCTTCTACCAAAATTTCCTGCACCGCATCCCACTTGGGGTGTTCCTTTAAAGGTTGCTCTTGCGGATTAGAGTCTTCCGCAAAGTAAACAGGATTTATAATGATGCCGTCACGGGTAACGCGCTGCAGTGATGCCAGCGACTGGCCTTTGAGATCTTTTTCAATTTTGGCCTGCCATTCAGCTTTGGAAATGGGCGCAAAATCTTCAAAATGGGGGGCGTTTTCCATTACTTTTTCTTCTTACCCGCAAAGGTCGTAAAATGTAAAGGAAAAAGAGTGGGCAGGCTAGTCTTCCAAACCCTCAATCACATAAACTTCTTCGCCCGGGCGGTGCAGCAGGTACTCTTCGCGGGCAAATTTCTCAAGTTTGTGCGGCTGCGAGGTGAGTTCGTTGAGCTGACGTTTATCCTTTAATATTTCCTGCTCGTAATACTCAATGCTGCTTTCCAGTTCCTCTATTTCAGCGTTTAGCTGCGCGTGAATTATAAAAGAGTTCACGTCTAAAAAGGTCATCCACAACAAAAAAGCCAGGCCGCCTAAAACATAGCGGTTACTCAGCCATTTAAACCAGGGTTGTTGCTGTAAATGCTGCCATTTTTCTTTCATATAAGTAAAGGTAAAAAATGCTTGGGGTCTCCGCCCGATGACTTGAGGGCAATGCTAACAAAAAGTTGTTAGCTGTTAAACTGCAGGCTACTAAGGCTGTGGTACAGGCCGTTTTCATCGGCCATGAGCTCTTGATGTGTACCTTTCTCTCTTAGCTTTCCGTTTTCCAGCACCACAATTTCATCGGCATTGCGCACAGTGGCTAAGCGGTGGGCTATTACTACAGAGGTGCGCCCCACCATTAGGCGGTCTAGTGCTTCTTGTACCAAACGCTCACTTTCAGAATCTAAGGCAGAGGTGGCTTCGTCTAAAATTAAGATAGCCGGATCTTTCAGCACGGCCCGGGCTATGGCCACCCGTTGGCGCTGCCCACCTGAAAGCTGAACCCCACGCTCGCCCACAAGCGTGTCTAAACCTTCAGGAAACTTTTCAATAAACTCCCAGGCGTTGGCCTTTTGAGCGGCTTCTTTTAGCTCCTCATCGGTGGCATCCGGTTTACCGTAAGCCATGTTTTCACGGATGGTTCCGCCAAACAAAAAGACATCCTGTGGCACCACAGCCATTTGGTTGCGTAATAAACTGAGTGGATAATCTTGTGCGGGTTTGCCATCAAAGAGCAAAGTGCCACTTTGTGGTTTGTAAAATTGCAGCAGTAAAGAAACCAAGGTACTCTTACCGGCTCCACTAGGCCCTACCAATGCTACCTGGGTTCCCGATTTAATTTCAAGATTTAAGGCGTCAATCACTTTCTGGTCAGGCCGGGTAGGGTAGTGGAAGCTGAGGTTTTTAAATTGTATATCGCCTTTAAAATCAGGCAGATTTTGGTGGCTTTCGGTTTCACTGAGGTTTTCTTCCTCTTCTTCCAATATTTCCATAAGCTCTTCGGTAGCGCCTATGGCCTTTTGAATGTTGGCATACACATTGGCAAAGCCGCCAATGCTGCCGCCAATAAAACCAGAGTAGATTACAAAGCTGAAAAGCTCCCCTATGGCCAGATCTCCTGCGGCAATTAGATTAACTCCCCGCCAGATTACCGCCACAATAGCCCCAAACAATCCTAAAATTATAAAGGAGCTAAAGGCCCCGCGGTACTTGCCCCCTTTCATGGCAATTTTGGCCACGCTGTTGGTTTTGGTGCGGTAGCGGGCAATTTCTAAAAACTCGTTGGCAAAAGCTTTTACGTTAAAAATCCCTTGCAAGGTTTCTTCTACTATGGTGTTGCTTTGGGCTACTTCATTTTGTACGTCTTTTGAATACTTGCGTATAAACCTCCCAAAGAAAACGGCAATAAGCACTACTACCGGAACAATGGCCAGCATAAATAGGGTAAGCTGAGGGGAGGTGTACAGTAAAATGGCAATGCCTCCAAAAATGATAATGAGCTGACGGATAAATTCGGCCAGAGTAGTGGTGAAGGTTTCTTGCAAAAGGGAGATATCCGCAGAAATGCGACTGTTTAGCTCACCCACTCTTTTTGCGTTAAAAAAGGGCATGGGCAGCTTGATAAGATGCTGGTAGGTAGCCTGCCGTAAGGAAGCGAGCGTTTTTTCCGTAACGTTTACAAAAAGTACTACTCTAAAAAATGATACAATAGCCTGGGCCACCAAAATCACCAAAAGGATAAGCGCAATGTTTTCAATATTGGCTACAATATCATCGGTATTGGCGGCATCTACCAAATCTCCCAAATACTTTGGGAAAGCTAGGTTGGCGGCACTGGATAGAATCAGAAAGAGCAAGCCCAGTGCAAACTCGGCCCGGTAAGGCTTAATGTATTTGTAAAGGCGCAAAGCCTTCTTGAAGGAACCTTTTTTGAGCTTTTGTCGTCCTTCTCTTTGCTTAGCCATGTAAGATTTTTTGAAGCCGGCAAAATTAGAATTCTACCGGCTTTTAAAGTTGCTTTAGGCGTCTTTTTTAGTTTCTAGAATTTCTCCGCGCTTGTAGCGTTTCCAGTAATCTTTGAGTTCGGCCCTAACCTCACCTGAAAGCAAGATTAGACCCACAATATTGGGGAGAGCCATGGCCAGAATCATCATATCTGAAAAATCCAGCACCGCCCCCAGGCTTACGGAAGAACCAATGATGATGAATAACAAGAAAAGCAGTTTGTAGCTAATTTCAGTGAGTTTGGTACGACCAAATAAGAAGGTCCAGGCTCTTAGGCCATAGTAGCTCCAGCTAATCATGGTAGAGAAAGCAAAAAGGAAAATGGCAACTACTAGCACATAAGGGAACCAGCTGATTACACTACCAAAAGCTTTGGAGGTAAGCGTAGCACCTCCCATGCCGGCATCGTCATAATATCCGGTAAAGATGAGTACCAAAGCAGTAAGTGTACAAACCAAAACAGTGTCAATAAATGGTTCCAAAAGTCCCACAAAACCTTCGCTTACCGGGTGCTTGGTTTTGGCGGCAGAGTGCGCAATGGCCGCAGACCCAACCCCAGCTTCGTTTGAGAAAGCTGCTCTTCTAAAGCCTTGAATCATCACACCAATAAAACCACCTAATAAGGCAGAAGGACTAAAGGCTCCGTCAATAATAAGTTCAAAGGCCTCGCCTATGTTGCCAATATTTTTACCGATAATAACTAGAGCAGCCACTATATAGGTACCGGCCATAAATGGAACAATTTTCTCCGTAACCTTGGCTATACTCTGAATACCCCCTAAAATAACTACTCCCACTAAAATGGCTAGAACAAGACCAAACACAGGACCGTATCCCTCAAGCATAGTGAACTGACCACTAAGCTGCTGATAAGCTTGGTTGGCTTGAAACATATTGCCTCCGCCAAAGCTGGCGCCAATGGCCAAAACGGCAAATATTACCGCTAGCACTTTACCCAGGCCGGCCATGTTTTTACGCGCCAGACCTTTGCGCAGGTAACGCATAGGGCCGCCTTCAACCACGCCATCTTCGCCAATATCTCGGTATTTTACGCCCAGCGTGCACTCAGTAAATTTAGAGGCCATACCAAATAAACCGGCAATTATTAACCAAAAGGTAGCACCTGGTCCGCCAAGAGAAATGGCTACGGCCACCCCGGCAATGTTTCCTAAACCTACCGTGGCTGAAACAGCGGTGGCTAAAGCTTGAAAGTGGGTTACTTCCCCGGGAGCATCATCTTCATCAAACTTGCCGCGCACCAGACTAATTGAGTGGCGCCAGCCCCAAAAGTTTACAAAGCCCATGCGTATGGTAAAAAATATAGCGCCAAAAATGAGCCAGATTACTATGAAAGGAATACTATTGGTGCGCACATCGCCATTAGGCTGTAAGGCCAAATCCCCTTCATCTGTGCGTACTCGATTATCGTAAAGGCCCATTGCGTAAAAGGGATCCCAAAATATCACACTGGCAAAGGCGTCTACCACCGGTTTAAAGGTGCCGTTAAAATATTCGGCCACACTTTCCTGAGGGATGGTAAAGGTCTGCGTAATGGTCTGACCGTTAGCATCTTTAATAGTTACAGAGTGTTCTATACCTTCTATAAGGCCGTTACAAGTTCTGGAGAGTGTATCGGTTTTGGGGTTACTCCATTTGTATTTATAGGGGGCCTTCCCGCCAGCGGCTTCTATGCTGGCTCGGCCATCATTTATTTCAGACGAGGGATTAGAGATTTCAAAGTTAGCCACCCTGAGCTTCCCCTGCCCAAAGACCATTACACTTACCGCTAAAAGACCAATTGTAATGTATTTCCGCATAAAACCATTTTTCTGAGCCACAATAATCGGAAAAAAGGCGCACACCTTAAAACTTTTGATGAAGGAGGCCTAACAATTGAAATAATCTAGGGCGACTGCTTTGTAAGAATGCCGAACAAAATCATATATTTAGAGTGCCTATAAAAAATTAATCATGCTTAAAGGTATTCGTGAGTTCACCCACTACACCAAAGACCAGCGCAGGGGTATTTATTTTCTCATAATTCTGGTGCTTGTGCTTCTTATGCTGCTTAGCGCAGACCAGTGGTTTTACACTGAAGTAAAACATGACTTAGCCCGTTTTGAAGCTGCACAACAAATGCTCAAAGATCAAAGACGGGCCAAACAAAAAGCAAGTACCCAGGCACTGGCTGCTTTTAATCCCAACATTTGTTCTAAAGAAAAATGGTTGGCCCTGGGTTTTAAAGGCTCCCTGGCCGATAGAATTTTACGCTACCGCGCTAAAGGTGGTGTATTTAGAGAGCCTGAAGATCTCTATAAAATTTATGGCATTGATTCCGCATTGGTAAAGAAGGTATTGCCGTATGTGCAAATTTCTGCTCCAAAAAGTGAGGAAGGCAATCAAACCGGTAAAGAAAGAGAATTGAATTTATCGGCTTTTGATCCCAACCAGGTTTCAGTGGCAGAATTGGAAAACATGGGTTTAGAACCTTGGCAAGCCAGGAATTTTGAAAATTTCAGAACCAAATACAGGCCTTTTGAAAAGGATAGTGATGTATTTAAAGTCTATAGCTTAGATTCTGCTCTGGCAAGAAAAATATTACCTTTTGTAAATGTATCGGCCCCCGAGCCTACCCGAGAAAAAAGCTCCTTTACCCCCGTAGAAATTAATACAGCAGATTCCATTACTTTATTAGAGGTTAAGGGAATTGGACCCTTTACTGCGCACAAAATTTTAGAAAAGCGTAAGCAATTGGGTGGCTACTCCTCCTTAACCCAGTTGAGGGGTCAGTATCCTATTGATAGTGCACGCTATGTGCAGCTGGCGCCTCAGCTCACCTGTAACGGGCAGGTGAAAAAATTAAATATCAACAAGGCCTCCTTTCAAGATTTGGTAGGGCATCCTTACCTTAGTTACGACATGGTAAAAGGGATAGTCCATTTTAGAGAAAACATAAGGCCTTTTAAAGAGGTTAAGGAATTGAAAAACATTGAATTGTTTAATGATGAGATATTCCCTAAAATTGCACCTTATTTAACGGTGCAATCTCAGGACGATTGAACATGTTGAAGGAAAACCAAAAATTGTACAAATGGACGTAGCAATAGAACAAGATATTCAAGGCTTTGATTTCAGCCAAAGTGAGACCCAGCAAATGATTGCGCAATCAGTACGCGATTTTGCCGAGCAAAAAATTCGTCCCAATATCATGAAGTGGGATGAGAGTCAGGAATTTCCGGTTCAGATTTTCAAAGAATTGGGTGAGCTGGGCTTAATGGGAGTTCTGGTACCAGAGGAATATGGGGGTTCTGGTTTGGGCTATTTTGAATATGTCACCGCTATTGTAGAACTCAGTAAAGTAGATCCATCTATTGGTCTGAGCATGGCCGCTCACAACTCATTATGTACTAATCATATTTTAGAATTTGGCAACGAGGAGCAAAAATCCAAATGGTTACCCAAATTGGCTACAGCCGAATGGATTGGCGCTTGGGGTCTTACCGAGGTGAATACCGGTAGTGACGCTGGCGGCATGAATACCACCGCTGTAAGAGATGGTGACCACTGGGTGCTAAACGGTTCTAAAAATTTCATCACGCATGGCCTTTCAGGCGATGTTGCGGTGGTAGTAGTGCGCACCGGAGAAAAGGGAGACTCACACGGCATGAGTGCTTTTGTAATAGAGAAAGGCACCCCTGGTTTTAGAGGAGGCCGCAAAGAAGACAAATTAGGCATGCGTGCTTCTGAAACTACTGAGCTTATTTTTGAAAATTGTCGTGTACCGGCAGAAAATATGTTGGGAGAAGAAGGCGATGGTTTTATTCAAGCCATGAAAATATTAGACGGAGGACGCATTTCAATTGCCGCCTTGTCTTTGGGCACAGGTTACGGGGCTTACGAGGCCGCTTTAAAATATTCTAAAGAGAGAGAGCAATTTGGCCGCCCCATTTCTAAGTTTCAAGGGGTAAGCTTTAAACTTGCCGACATGATTACTAAACTAGAAGCTGCAGAGCTCCTTACTTTTAAAGCAGCCAGCTTAAAAAATCAGAAGAAAAAAGTAACCACTGAAGGTGCGATGGCAAAAATGTACGCTTCTGAAATTGCTGTGGAGATTTGCAATGAAGCAGTGCAAATTTTTGGTGGTTACGGTTTCACCAAAGACTTCCCGGTTGAGAAGTTTTACCGCGATGTAAAGTTGTGTACTATTGGGGAAGGTACCACTGAAATACAGAAAGTGGTTATTTCTAAAAACTTGATGAAAGGATAAGTCTTATTGCGTTATTATGGAAAGGATTTCAAAATAAAAGGCTTTATACTTCTAAAATAAATTTTATATTTGCACTCCCAAAAACAGAATTTAAATGCTTGTAATATCAGTTAAAGAAGGAGAATCCATTGATCGCGCGCTAAAGCGTTACAAAAGAAAGTACGATCGTACGGGTGTAATGAAAGAAATTCGTGGTCGCAAGCAATTCATCAAGCCTTCTGTTGAGCGCAGAAAAGAAGTGCTCAAAGCCGCTTACATTCAGCAAAAGCGCGTAGACGAAGAATAGTCTTTCAAGACTTTACAATATTGAAGCAAGGTGTGTATCTTTACATGCCTTGCTTTTTTTATGGAAAAAACCCTTAACACTTTTCTGAATTATTTGCGCTTTCAGAAGAATTATTCTGAGCATACGCTAATATCCTACGCTAATGACCTAAACGGCTTTGGTACTTTTTTGAAAACCCAATTGGAAGTGTCTAGTTGGGAAGAAGTGAATCATCACCTGGTTAGGTCTTGGGTAATTCAGATGTTAGATGATGAGGTAGCGCGCACCACTATTAAAAGGAAGGTAAGTGCGCTCCGTTCATTTTATAGATTCCTACAAAGAAAAGGAGCGGTTAAGCTAAACCCGGCCGCACAGGTGGAGGTGCCTAAAGCGCCTAAAAAAGTAGTGCGGGCGGTTTCAGCAGAGTCTATGGCTAGATTGCTCAATGAAGTGGAGTTTGAAGATAGCTATTGGGGTCTTACTCAAAAACTTATCATAAAAACCTTCTACAATACCGGAATACGGTTGGCGGAGCTCATCAATTTGGCTATAGCCGATGTGAATTTACAAAACCAAACTATCACAGTAACGGGTAAAAGAAATAAGCAACGTATCGTGCCGCTTACTGATGAATTGTGTAAGGAACTTAAAGCTTATTTAACGGATGAAGAGCGACCATCGAATGCAAGCACAGAAGACATTTTGTTTAAGACCAGCAAGGGTAAAAAGCTCTATCCGAAACTTGTATACAACACCATAAATTTCTACCTTAGAAGTGTTTCAGGAATTGATCAAACCAGCCCACATGTGCTCAGGCATACATTTGCCACACACATGCTCAGCAACGGAGCGGACCTTAATGCTATTAAAGAATTGTTAGGGCATGCCTCCTTAGCTGCCACACAGGTTTACACCCACAGTTCCATAGAACAGTTAAAACAAATGTATAACCAGGCTCATCCTAAGAGCTCTTAAACTTCAAGGTTATGAATGCAACCATCCAGTCCGTAAATTTTACAGCTGATCAAAAATTAATAAACTTCATTCAAAAGAGGTTGGATAAATTGGAGCAGTTTAACGATGGTATAGTCAATGGCTCGGTTTTTTTGAAGGTAGAACCCGACCATGAACGGGGTAATAAAAAAGTAGAAATGCTAGTTCACGTCAGAGGGCAGGAGTTAATGGTTAAGAAGGTGGCCCGAACCTTTGAGGCCGCCACTGATTTATGCGCTGAAGCCATGCGGAGAAGGTTAAAGCGACAAAAAGAGAAACGTAAAATTACAGCCACCTAAAAAAAGAAAAATAGTTGCTTGCAGCAATTATAAATGTTATTACATTTGCAGTCCGTTAAAAAACGGGCTGCTTTTTTTGCAGTAAGTTAAAGCCTGTGTAGCTCAGTTGGCCAGAGCAGCTGATTTGTAATCAGCTGGCCGGGGGTTCGAATCCCTCCACAGGCTCCAAAATAAGCTCTTTAAAATAGTGTGTTTTACAGCTTTTTAAGTTGTTAAGTAAAAAATTGGGGAGATACTCAAGCGGCCAACGAGGACAGACTGTAAATCTGTTGGTTTTTACCTTCGCAGGTTCGAATCCTGCTCTCCCCACTGTTTTTCTTAAACCTAGTTTGAGAGAATAGCCAGACGCAGCAAGGTGAATGCTTTGCTGTTAATTGCGGGAGTAGCTCAGCTGGCTAGAGCATCAGCCTTCCAAGCTGAGGGTCGCGGGTTCGAATCCCGTTTCCCGCTCTAAGATAGAGGATTTGAATTTAAGCGCAAGTTTAGGTTCAGGCTTTTACAGTAAGTAATAGGGTAGTTTATACCTGTATTTTTTGGCCGATGTAGCTCAGGGGTAGAGCGTTTCCTTGGTAAGGAAGAGGTCAGGGGTTCAATTCCCCTCATTGGCTCTAAGTCAAAGACCAAGGTGGTCTTGCTTAGTTTAAATTGAAAATTAAAATTTAAGTTTTTAACCATGGCAAAAGAAAATTTTGTTCGTAACAAACCGCACTTAAACATCGGTACCATCGGACACGTTGACCACGGTAAGACCACTTTAACAGCAGCCATTACCACTGTTTTGGCTGAGGCTGGTTTTGGCGAAAAGCGTGATTTCGACACTATTGACAACGCTCCTGAAGAAAAAGAGCGTGGTATTACCATTAACTCTGCACACGTAGAGTATGAAACTGCTAACCGTCATTACGCCCACGTAGACTGTCCAGGTCACGCGGATTACGTAAAGAACATGGTTACGGGTGCTGCCCAAATGGACGGTGCCATTTTAGTGGTAGCTTCAACTGATGGTCCCATGCCTCAAACTCGTGAGCACATCCTTTTAGGACGTCAGGTAGGTATTCCTCGAATTGTTGTATTCATGAACAAGGTTGACCTTGTTGATGATGAGGAGCTTTTAGAGCTTGTTGAAATGGAAATCCGTGAGTTACTTTCTTTCTACGAGTATGACGGTGATGAAACTCCTGTTGTGCAAGGTTCTGCTCTTGGCGCCCTTAATGGTGAAAAAGAGTGGGTAGACAAGGTGATGGAATTAATGGACGCTTGTGACAAGTGGATTGAAGAGCCCGAGCGCGATAATGAGAAGCCTTTCTTAATGCCTATTGAGGATGTATTCTCTATTACCGGACGTGGTACTGTTGCTACTGGTCGTATTGAAACTGGTGTGGCTAATACAGGTGACCCTGTAGATATCATTGGTTTTGGTGATGAGAAACTAACATCTACCATTACCGGTGTGGAAATGTTCCGTAAGATCTTAGATCGCGGTGAGGCGGGTGACAACGTAGGTATCTTGCTAAGAGGTATTGAAAAGTCTGATATCCGTAGAGGTATGGTAATCTGCAAGCCAGGTTCAATTACTCCTCACACCAAATTTAAGGCTGAGGTTTATATCCTTAAGAAAGAAGAAGGTGGTCGTCACACCCCTTTCCACAACAACTATCGTCCTCAGTTTTACTTACGTACAACAGACGTAACTGGTGAAATTCACCTACCCGAAGGAACTGAGATGGTAATGCCTGGTGATAACTTGACGATCAATGTTTCACTAATTGCTCCTGTAGCTATCAATAAAGGTCTACGTTTCGCTATCCGCGAAGGTGGTAGAACTGTTGGGGCAGGTCAGGTAACTGAAATTACTGAGTAATTTACTCAGCGCAGTATAAATTTTGGGTAAAAGGTGCCCCGATTTTTTCGGGGTGCCTTTCTGCCTAAATACGGGTGTAGCTCAGCTGGTAGAGCAGCGGTCTCCAAAACCGAAGGTCGTGAGTTCGATTCTTACCACCCGTGCAAACGAATGATAAATGAGTAAGGTAAAAAGTTACTTCCAAGATTCTTACCATGAGTTGGTGAACAAGACTTCTTGGCCATCGTGGAAAGATTTACAAAAAACATCAGTATTGGTGGCCGTGGCCTCAGTGGTTATTGCTTTAATCATTTTTGCCATGGATAAAGCCATTAGTGCAGTACTAAGTGCTTTTTACAGCTTATTTTAATAATTACCGTAAGGATTTTTTATGAGTGATAACGGTAAAAAGTGGTACGTAGTAAGAGCCATTTCTGGGCAAGAAAATAAAATTAGCGGCTACATTGAAAATGAAATTGAGTACGCTGGTTTGAATGATTACCTAGGTCAGGTTCTCGTGCCTCAAGAAAAGGTGTATCAAATCCGTAATGGTAAAAAAGTAAGCAAAGAACGGAACTACTTCCCTGGATATATAATGGTAGAAGCTGATCTTGTGGGTGAAATGATTCACACCATTAAAGGAGTGCAGGGTGTAATAGGTTTTTTAGGTGAAGTTAAGGGGGGCGCTCCCGTACCGCTCCGCATGTCTGAGGTAAACAGAATGCTAGGAAAGGTAGATGAGCTTTCTGAGACCGAAGAAAAAATCAACATTCCATTTATAGTAGGTGAAACCGTCAAAGTTATAGATGGACCTTTTAATGGTTTTAACGGAACCATAGAGAAGGTGAATGAAGAGAAACGAAAGTTGGAGGTAATGGTGAAGATTTTTGGCCGAAAAACTCCGTTAGAACTTTCGTACATGCAGGTAGAAAAAGAATCGTAAAGAAAATTGTGAGCTCTACAAAACCGAAAGGTTTACGGGTCGCTTCCAACCCGGTTTAGGCAAGTTAAATAACGAATAAAAAGAAAAATGGCTAAAGAAGTAAGTGCAATAATAAAGCTTCAGGTAAGAGGCGGTGCTGCAAACCCTTCGCCACCCGTAGGTCCTGCATTAGGTGCTAAAGGGGTGAACATTATGGAGTTTTGTAAGCAGTTTAACGCGCGTACTCAAGATAAGGCTGGTAAAGTATTACCGGCTGTTATTACCGTGTATGCAGATAAGTCTTTTGACTTTGTAGTTAAAACTCCTCCAGCTGCCGTGCAATTAATGGAAGCAGCAAAAATTAAAAAAGGTTCTCCTCAGAGTAACATCCAAAAGGTGGGTAAAGTCTCTTGGGAAAATGTGAAAGCTATTGCAGAAGATAAAATGCAAGATTTAAACGCTTTTACTCTAGATTCAGCTATGAATATGGTGGCAGGTACTGCCCGTAGTATGGGTTTAACCATTACCGGCAAACGTCCGGAGTAACATTTTAAACAAACGCAATGGCTGTTGTAAGTAAGAAAAGAAAAAGTGCTTTAGAAAAAATAGACGCTAACAAGTCCTACTCGCTTAGCGATGCCAGCGCCTTGGTTAAGGAAGTTTCTACTACTAAGTTTGATGCTACCATTGACCTAGCCGTGCGCTTAGGTGTAGATCCGCGTAAAGCGAACCAAATGGTGCGGGGTGTAGTAACACTGCCCCATGGTACCGGTAAAGAAGTTAAGGTTTTGGCTTTAGTTACTGCTGATAAAGAGCAGGAAGCAAAAGACGCGGGTGCTGATTATGTAGGTTTAGAAGAGTACATCGATAAGATTAAAGGTGGCTGGACTGACGTGGACGTAATAGTTACCATGCCTAGTGTAATGGGTAAGATTGGTCCTTTGGGTAGAATTTTAGGGCCACGTGGTTTAATGCCTAACCCAAAAACCGGCACAGTTACTATGGATGTAGCCAAGGCTGTAGCCGATGTAAAAGGCGGTAAAATTGATTTTAAGGTAGATCGCTATGGGATTATCCACGCGGCTATCGGAAAGTCTTCTTTTGAAAAAGAAAAAATTCAGGAGAATGCTGAAGAGTTAATTAAAACCCTCATGAAGTTAAAGCCTACCGCTGCTAAAGGTGCCTACATTAGGAGCATCAATTTAAGCAGCACCATGAGCCCTTCTATAACTATTGATGCTAAGTCTGTTAGCTAAAAGCATATCAAGATGACCAGAGAAGAAAAAAACGAGCAAATTGAAATTTTAACCGAGTCTCTTAAAGGAGCAGACTTCCTTTACATTACTGATATTGAAGGCTTAAATGCTGAGCAGACCAGTAACCTTAGAAGAATGTGCTTTAAGAACAACGTTAAAATCAACGTTGTAAAAAATACCTTGCTGCGTAAAGCAATGGAGAAAAGTGGTAAAAACTTTGAGGATCTATACGATACCCTTAAAGGCAATACCAGTATTATGTTATCTGAAACAGGTAACGCTCCAGCAAGGTTAATCCAAGATCTTCGTAAGAAGAAAATGACCAAACCCCTTATTAAAGGCGCCTACATTGAGGAAGCCATTTATAAGGGTGACGAGAACTTAGAGGCACTGGCTTCCTTGAAAAGCAAGGATGAGTTGGTGGCTGAAGTTATCGCCTTACTGCAATCTCCAGCTAAGAATGTGGTTTCTGCCCTGCAAAGTGGCAAAAACACATTGGGTGGCTTAATGAAAACCCTTGAGGAGAGAGCAGAACAAGCTTAGTACGCACTCAGCTTCCAATATATTAAGTGTTGTAATTTTTATTAAGAATTAAAGTATCTAAAAATGGCAGAGATCAAAGAATTAGGAGATCAGTTAGTAAACCTTACCGTAAAAGAGGTAAACGAATTAGCTGAATACCTTAAAGAAGAATATAACATTGAGCCTGCTGCGGCTGCCGCTGTAGTAGCTGGTCCTGCTGCTGGTGGCGAAGCTGGCGGTGGCGATGAGCAAACTGAATTTGATGTTATCTTAAAAGCTGCAGGTAGTTCTAAACTTGCTGTAGTAAAACTAGTTAAAGAATTAACTGGTCAAGGACTTAAAGAAGCTAAGGCGCTTGTAGATGAAGCTCCTAAAGCTCTTAAAGAAGGTGTGGCCAAAGATGAGGCTGAAGCTCTTAAAAGCCAACTTGAAGAGGCTGGAGCAGAGGTTGAAATCAAGTAACACCCTCTTAGCCGCATAGGCTTAAAATTATGGTTTAGGTCTTCTCCGAAAGTATTCGGAGTTGGCCTAAACCCTTTTGTGTTTAGTTTAATTTATCGATTTCCGCATGTCTACAAATCCGGTTTCAACAAAAATTATGGAAAGAGTCAACTTTGCCTCTATTAAAAACGCATTTGAATATCCCGACTTTTTGGATATTCAGTTAAAATCTTTCAAAGACTTCTTCCAACTGGATACCAAGCCCTCTGACCGGGCTGATGAAGGTCTTTATAAAACTTTTAGTGAAAACTTCCCTATCACAGACTCACGCAACCAATTTGTGCTGGAGTTTATTGATTACTTTGTGGACCCTCCCCGCTACAGTGAAGAAGAGTGTATAGAAAGAGGACTCACCTTTAGCGTACCTCTTAAGGCTCGTCTAAAACTGTATTGTACCGATCCGGAACATGAGGATTTTGAAACTATTGTACAGGACGTGTATTTGGGAACTATCCCTTACATGAGCCCGCGTGGAACGTTCATTGTAAATGGCGCGGAACGTATTATCGTGTCGCAATTACACCGTTCTCCGGGCGTGTTTTTCGGACAGAGTTATCACGCTAACGGTACTAAATTGTATTCAGCGCGTATAATTCCTTTTAAAGGTAGCTGGATAGAGTTTGCTACTGATATCAACGCGGTAATGTATGCCTACATTGACCGCAAGAAAAAATTACCTCTAACCACCTTGCTTCGCGCGATAGGGTACGAGCGGGACAAAGACATTTTGGAAATATTTGACCTGGCCGAAGAGGTAAAGGTTTCAAAAACCGGCTTAAAGAAAGTTTTAGGCCGTAAGCTAGCCGCCCGTGTGCTTAAAAGCTGGGTAGAGGATTTCGTAGATGAAGATACAGGTGAGGTGGTTTCTATTGAGCGTAATGAAGTGGTGCTTGACCGCGACACCCTCTTAGAAAAAGGCCACATAGAGGAAATCTTAGATGCCGATGTAGCTACCATACTGCTGCACAAAGAAGACATTGAAGCTTCTGAATACAGCATCATCCATAATACCCTTCAAAAAGATCCTACCAACTCTGAAAAAGAAGCAGTTGAGCACATCTATCGTCAACTTAGAAATGCGGAGCCACCTGACGAAGAAACAGCTCGCGGAATTATTGATAAGCTTTTCTTTTCAGAGCAACGATATAACTTAGGAGAAGTTGGTCGTTACCGATTGAATAAAAAGCTAGGACTTGAAATTGATGCGGAGACGCAAGTTCTCACCAAAGACGATATCTTAAGCATTGTAAAGTACCTTATTGAACTAATCAACTCTAAAGCTGAAGTGGATGATATTGACCACTTGAGCAATCGTAGAGTGCGCACGGTAGGGGAGCAATTGGCTAATCAATTTGGAGTCGGTTTGGCGCGTATGGCCAGAACTATTCGTGAGCGTATGAATGTGCGCGATAACGAGGTTTTTACTCCTATTGACTTGATTAATGCCAAGACCTTATCATCCGTAATTAATTCCTTTTTCGGTACTAACCAGCTTTCGCAATTTATGGATCAAACCAATCCACTAGCGGAAGTAACGCATAAGCGAAGATTAAGCGCCTTAGGGCCAGGAGGTCTATCACGTGAACGGGCAGGTTTTGAGGTACGAGACGTGCACTATACCCACTACGGCAGAATGTGCCCCATTGAAACGCCAGAAGGGCCAAACATTGGTCTTATTTCTTCCATGTGCGTGTACTCCAAGGTGAACAAAATGGGCTTTTTAGAAACTCCTTACCGTGAGGTGGTAGATGGAAAAGTGAATTTTGCTGAACCTCCGCGCTACTTAAGCGCGGAAGAGGAAGAGCAAAAAGTAATTGCTCAGGCTAACGCCCCTGTTACTGAGGGTGGAGATTTTGAAAATGATCGTGTTAAGGTGCGTGATGAGGCCGACTATCCTTTGGTAGAGCCCAGCCGCGTAGACTACATGGACGTTTCTCCTAACCAGATTGCCTCTATTTCAGCCTCTTTGATACCTTTCTTAGAGCATGATGATGCAAACCGGGCCCTCATGGGATCGAACATGATGCGTCAGGCCGTACCACTTCTTCGCCCTGAGGCACCTATTGTGGGTACTGGTTTGGAGCGCAGAGTAGCGAGTGATAGCCGGGTGTTAGTGAATGCTGAAGGCGATGGCGAAGTAGACTACGTAGATGCCAACAAAATCATTATTAAATATGATCGCTCAGACGATGAGCGTCTGGTAAGTTTTGAAGATGATTTCAAAACCTACAACTTGGTGAAATTCCGCAAAACCAACCAAAGTACTACCATTAACATTAAGCCCATTGTACAAAAAGGCGAGCGTGTTAAAAAAGGACAAGTACTTTGTGAAGGTTACGCTACAGAAGGTGGTGATTTGGCTTTAGGCCGAAACATGAAGGTGGCCTTTATGCCTTGGAAGGGTTACAACTTTGAGGACGCAATTGTAATCTCAGAGCGCGTGGTTAAAGATGATATTTTCACTTCTATCCACATAGATGAGTATTCTTTAGACGTACGCGACACTAAACTTGGTGTTGAAGAGCTTACCGCAGATATTCCTAACGTTAGCGAAGAAGCTACCAAAGAGCTGGATGAGAACGGAATTATTCGCATTGGCGCAGAAGTGAATCCTGGTGACATTTTAATTGGTAAGATTACACCCAAAGGTGAGTCAGACCCTACACCTGAAGAGAAGCTTTTACGAGCCATTTTTGGTGATAAAGCGGGAGATGTGAAAGATGCCTCATTAAAAGCATCACCCTCTTTGAATGGAGTGGTTATTAGTAAAAAGCTTTTTGCCCGCGCGGTAAAAGATAAAAAGGCCCGTTTACAAGATAAAGAGGACCTTGAGAAGCTGGAGCAGGAATTCAATATGAAGGTAGAAGGCCTTCGTCAAAAATTCTTAGAGAAGCTAAATATTATTGTAGCTGGTAAAACCAGTCAAGGTGTTAAAAATGATTTGAACGAGGACGTAATTCCTAAAGGAACTAAGTTCACGCAGAAAATCTTAAACAGTATTGACGATTATACCCGTATTACAGGAGGAACTTGGACAACCGATGCCGAGAAAAATGAGTTAATTGCCAACTTACTCCACAACTTTAAGATCAAGTACAATGATCATTTAGGCGTGTATAAACGTGAAAAGTTCACCATCACAGTAGGAGATGAACTACCCTCTGGCATCGTTAAAATGGCCAAAGTGTATATCGCTAAAAAACGTAAGCTTAAAGTGGGTGATAAAATGGCGGGACGCCACGGCAACAAGGGTATTGTTGCCAAGATTGTACGTCAGGAAGACATGCCTTTCTTGGAAGACGGCACACCGGTAGACATCGTGTTAAACCCACTAGGGGTGCCTTCTCGTATGAACATTGGTCAGATTTACGAAACCGTATTGGGCTGGGCTGGTTTAAAAACCGGAAAAAAGTTTGCCACCCCTATTTTTGACGGTGCCAGCATTGACGAGATCAATAAATACACTGATGAGGCGGGCGTGCCCAGATTTGGTCATACCTATCTTTACGATGGCGGAACCGGTGAGCGTTTTCACCAACCAGCCACGGTAGGGGTCATTTACATGATTAAGCTGGGCCACATGATTGAAGATAAAATGCATGCCCGTTCCATTGGACCTTACTCACTCATTACCCAGCAACCATTGGGCGGTAAAGCTCAGTTTGGTGGCCAGCGTTTTGGTGAAATGGAGGTATGGGCGCTAGAGGCATTTGGCGCGTCTAACATTTTAAGAGAGATACTTACTGTAAAATCAGATGATGTGTACGGTAGGGCTAAGGCTTACGAAACCATAGTAAAAGGAGAGCCCATGCCAGAACCCGGTATCCCCGAGTCGTTTAACGTGCTTCTGCATGAATTGAACGGTCTAGGTTTGAAAGTAACTCTTGATTAATAACTTTTAGAATAAATTTCCGAATATGGCTTTAAGGAAAAACGATAAAAACGGCTTTAGCAGTAATTTTAGCAGCATTACCATTAGCCTTGCATCACCAGAGTTCTTGTTAGAGCGCTCCCACGGAGAGGTGCTAAAACCTGAAACAATTAACTACCGTACCCATAAACCAGAACGTGATGGTCTGTTTTGTGAGCGCATCTTTGGTCCTGTAAAAGACTATGAGTGTGCCTGCGGTAAGTATAAGCGTATTCGCTACAAAGGCATTGTTTGTGACCGTTGTGGAGTAGAGGTAACCGAGAAAAAAGTACGTAGAGAGCGTGTGGGCCACATTAATTTGGTGGTACCTGTTGCACACATTTGGTACTTTAAATCGCTTCCTAATAAGATTGGTTATCTGCTGGGCCTTCCGTCTAAGAAATTAGACATGATTATTTACTACGAACGTTACGTGGTAATTCAAGCAGGAGAAGCCACCAAGCCCGATGGCACGCCATTGCAATACATGGAGTACTTAACGGAAGAAGAGTATTTAGAAATCTACGACCGCTTGCCTGTTGAAAACCAATACTTAGACGATAGCGACCCCAACAAGTTTATTGCAAAAATGGGGGCTGAGGCGCTTATCGCCTTGCTTTCACGCTTAGACTTGGATCAACTTTCGTATGATCTTAGACACAAGGCCAATACGGAAACTTCTCAGCAGCGTAAGCAAGAAGCTTTAAAGCGCTTGCAGGTAGTAGAAGCTTTCCGCGATGCCAGTACCCGCATAGAAAACCGTCCAGAGTGGATGATTGTGAAGGTGGTGCCCATTATTCCACCAGAGCTAAGACCCTTGGTGCCTCTAGATGGTGGCCGATTTGCTACTTCAGATTTGAATGACTTATACCGTAGAGTAATTATCCGTAATAATCGCTTAAAGCGATTGATGGAGATTAAAGCTCCTGAGGTGATTTTGCGTAATGAGAAACGGATGTTACAAGAGGCGGTAGATTCTCTCTTTGACAATACCCGTAAGTCTAGTGCGGTTAAAACCGATAGCAACCGCGCCTTGAAATCGCTTTCAGATTCACTAAAAGGCAAGCAAGGTCGTTTCCGTCAAAACCTCTTAGGTAAAAGGGTAGATTACTCAGCACGTTCCGTAATCGTGGTTGGACCCGAGATGAAATTGCATGAATGCGGGCTGCCTAAAAATATGGCGGCTGAGCTTTACAAGCCTTTCATTGTGCGTAAGCTTATTGAAAGAGGTATTGTTAAGACTGTAAAATCCGCCAAGAAAATTATTGATAAGCGCGAGCCGGTAGTTTGGGATATTTTAGAAAACGTGATGAAGAGTCATCCGGTTTTACTTAACCGTGCTCCAACGCTTCACCGTTTAGGTATTCAGGCTTTTCAGCCTAAGCTAATTGAGGGTAAAGCTATTCAGTTACACCCACTGGCTTGTACTGCGTTTAACGCAGATTTTGACGGGGACCAAATGGCGGTGCATTTACCTTTAGGATCGGCAGCTATTTTAGAGGCGCAGATTCTCATGTTGGCTTCGCATAATATCCTTAATCCGGCCAACGGTTCACCTATTACCGTACCTTCTCAAGACATGGTTTTGGGTCTGTATTACATGACCAAAATGAAGGTTACTGATGAAACGGTAACCGTTAAGGGTGAGGGCTTAACCTTCTACTCAGCCGAGGAAGCAGAAATAGCTTTTAATGAGCAACGCGTTGAGCTTAACGCCAAGGTGAAAGTTCGTGCTAAGGTTGAAGAAGAAGGCCAGTTGGTAACTAAAGTTATTGAAACTACTTTAGGAAGAATTCTTTTCAATAAGGCAGTTCCTTCTAACGTAGGTTACATCAACCAAGTGCTTACCAAAAAAGCCCTAAGAGAGATTATCTCAGATATTCTCAAGAAAACAGATGTTCCTACCACAGCACATTTCTTAGACGAGATCAAATCTTTAGGGTTCATGACCGCTTTCCGCGGAGGTTTATCCTTCTCACTTGGTGATATTATTATTCCTCAGGAGAAAGAAACCCTGGTTGAAGATGCTGAAAAGCAAATTGAAAGCATCCTTTCCAGCTATAATATGGGTCTTATTACCAACAATGAACGATACAACCAAGTAATTGATGTGTGGACCAATACCAACGCCCGTCTTACGGAGCGTGCCATGCACCACCTTACCACTGATCGCCAAGGATTTAACCCTATCTTTATGATGTTGGATTCCGGTGCACGGGGTTCAAAAGAGCAGATTCGTCAGCTCTCAGGTATGCGGGGCTTGATGGCCAAGCCTCAGAAATCTGGCTCAGGGGGCGGTGAAATTATTGAGAACCCAATTATTTCAAACTTTAAGGAAGGCTTATCCATTCTAGAGTACTTTATTTCCACCCACGGTGCTCGTAAAGGATTGGCGGATACGGCTCTTAAAACGGCTGATGCGGGTTACTTAACGCGTAGATTGGTGGATGTGGCCCAAGACGTAATCATCAATGAAGAAGATTGCGGCACGCTAAGAGGCCTAGAAGTTACTGCTCTTAAGAAAAACGAAGAGGTAGTAGAACCACTGTATGATCGTATTCTAGGCCGGGTATCTTTGCACGATGTTGTAGATCCCGTTTCTGGAGAAACCTACGTAGAGTCGGGCGAGCTTATTGAAGAGCCTATTGCCCGTAAGATTGAAGAATCTGCCTTGCAGATGGTTGAGGTGCGTTCAGCCCTAACTTGCGAGAGCAAGCGCGGGATTTGCTCCAAATGCTACGGCCGAAACCTCGCTACTGGTAAAGAAGTACAGCGTGGTGAAGCCGTGGGTGTAATTGCGGCACAATCCATTGGAGAACCTGGAACACAGCTAACCTTACGTACTTTCCACGTAGGGGGTACCGCAGGTAACATTTCTGAGGAGTCTAGCATAACGGCCAAATTTGATGGTAAAGTGGTTTTTGATGAACTACGCACCGTAGATGGCGAAGATGCTGAAGGCAATCAGGTGGAAGTGGTTATTGGCCGCACAGCTGAAATGCGCTTAGTAGACACCAAAACGAATATTAACCTGGCTACCAACAATATTCCTTACGGCTCCATCATGAAAAAGAAAGATGGAGACAAGGTTAAGAAGGGTGATGTAATTTGCGAATGGGATCCTTACAACGCAGTTATTATTTCAGAAACTGCTGGTAAAATCCAGTTCTCGGATATTGAGCAAGGGGTTACCTTTAGAGTAGAGATTGACGAGCAAACTGGCTTTATGGAAAAAGTTATTTCTGAAAACAGAAATAAAAAGCTCATTCCAACCATCTCCATAGTAAATGATGAGGGTGAAGAACTCAAGCACTACAACTTGCCAGTTGGAGCCCATATTATCGTAGAAGAAGGTGATGAAATAAAAGCCGGTAAAACGCTGGTTAAAATTCCTAGAAAATCTTCTAAAGCGGGCGATATTACCGGCGGTTTACCACGGGTAACAGAGCTTTTTGAGGCGCGTAACCCGTCTAACCCTGCGGTGGTTTCAGAAATTGATGGCGTGGTTTCATACGGTAAAATTAAGCGTGGTAACCGCGAAATAATTGTAGAAAGCCGCACCGGTGAGAAGAAGAAATATCTAATCAATTTAAGCAAGCAAATTCTAGTTCAAGAGAACGATTTTGTAAGAGCAGGTATGCCACTTTCTGAAGGAGCCATCACTCCAGCTGATATCCTTTCTATCCAGGGCCCAAATGCCGTACAGGAGTATTTGGTAAATGAAGTACAGGAGGTATATCGTTTGCAGGGCGTAAAAATCAACGACAAGCACTTTGAAGTAATTGTACGTCAAATGATGCGTAAAGTTGAAATTCAGGATCCAGGCGATACAACTTTCTTAGAGCGCAATTTGGTGCACAAAAATGACTTCATTGAACAGAACGATTGGATTTTTGACAAGAAGGTAGTGGAAGATGCTGGCGACT
The DNA here is from genome assembly GCA_913057235.1 of uncultured Bacteroidota bacterium. GTDB lineage: Bacteria > Bacteroidota > Bacteroidia > Flavobacteriales > Schleiferiaceae > CAJXNI01. The sequence continues at coordinate 21,953 of CAJXNI010000015.1, read as the reverse complement.
CAGAAGAGCTGAAACCCGGCCAAATTATCACAGCGCGCAGATTGAGAGATGAAAACTCTTTACTACGCAGAGCAGATAAAAACTTGGTTCAAGCCCGAGATGCACAGCCCGCCACAGCTAGGCCAATGCTTCAAGGTATTACCAGAGCTTCATTACAAACTAAGTCCTTTATTTCGGCAGCTTCCTTCCAGGAAACTACCAAGGTACTTAATGAAGCAGCTGTAAACGGCAAGCGCGATACACTTGAAGGTCTTAAGGAGAATGTAATTGTGGGGCATAAAATACCAGCAGGTACCGGTATGAAGTCCTATGATAATATTATTGTGGGCTCAAAGGCCGAATATGAAAAGCTCAAAAGTTCTCAATCTGTAGAGATTCAAGATGAGCAAGAAACTGTTGAAAGCTAGTTTATGGCAGAGCAAAAAGGAAATCAAAACGAAAGTGCCAATCTACAAGGACAAGACGGGCAGATTAATGTGGAGCTAAGTGAAGAAATTGCGGAAGGCATTTATTCCAACCTGGCCATCATTAATCACTCGCCTAGTGAATTTGTACTTGATTTCATAAAGGTTATGCCGGGCGTTCCCAAGGCTAAGGTTAAATCTAGAATTGTTTTAACGCCCCAGCACGCTAAACGTGTATTAAGAGCATTAGCAGACAACGTGAGTCGTTTTGAACAGCTGCATGGAGAGATAAGAGATGTAGAGCAAAAGCAAATGCCCCTAAATTTTGGAGGTCCTAAGGGCCAGGCATAATGGGTTTTTTGCGCAGTTTATACTACTCTTTACCAATTAATTTAAGATATCCGGCCAGGAAACTGGCCGGATTTTTTACTTGGGAAAAGACGGAGTATTTCAATGGATTGATGCTTCCCCGGAAGGGTGATATTTTTACAGGCCGCGGAGATTTTATTAAAGAAGGAAAAGAGGTTTTAAGTCTCGCTAAGAAAGAAGGATTAATAAGTCCGGATTCAAAGGTCTTAGATATTGGCTCCGGCATGGGACGCGTTGCTTATCCGCTTACAGCTTATTTATCTGAAAATGGTTGCTATGAAGGTTTTGATGTAGTTGCCAAGGGCGTTAAATTTTGTACACGACATATAAGCGTAAGATACAGCAACTTTAAATTCACCCATGTTTCCTTGGTTAATGACCTTTATACAGCCGCAGGGGCAAATGCGGAAAGCTTTGTTTTTCCTTACCCCGATAATCATTTCGATTTTGCTGTAGCCAATTCGCTTTTTACCCACTTACAAGAGGGAGAAACCTTAAACTACCTAAAAGAAGCCTTTAGAACTCTCAATCCGGGAGGGTATTTGTATGCCACCTTTTTTCTTTTAAATAAAGAGAGGTCTTATAATGTAGAAAAAGCCTTCTTTAAGTTTCCTCACCACCGTGGCAATTATGCCCTAATGTCCAGTAAGGTGAAGGCTGCCAATGTAGCTTTTGAAGAGATTTTTCTCTTAAAGGTTTGCCAGCGTTGCGGATTTGAAGTAAAGCTTAATTTTAAAGGGAAGTGGGATGGTCTGCGAGATACTAAAAACTTTCAGGATATACTGATTTTGCAAAAACCTTATTTGTTTTAGGTATGTTTTTTTCAGAATGTAATTGTATAATATTGAAGGAGTGTCTTTTTATTTTAGCGCTTACGGATTCAAAGTAGTTTGTCATTGTTTACATCTAATTGCGCACTATATTTGACATTATAAACTTGCCGTTCTTGGAGGAAGCAGAAAAAATTTGGTTAAGTCCACCCCATATGGGGCAGCAGGAGGAAAATTTTGTTTTACAAGCATTTGAATCCAATTGGATTGCACCTTTAGGACCACATGTCAACGAATTTGAACGTGATCTTGAGTCTTACAATGGGGTTAAGCATGCCGTAGCCTTATCATCCGGCACCTCAGCCATTCACGTGGCTCTAACCCTGGAAGATATTGGTCCTAAAGATGTAGTTTTTTGTCAAAGCTTCACCTTTTGTGGTTCGGCTAACCCTATTTTCTACGCTGGTTCTAATGCAGTTTTTATTGATAGTGAGCCTGATACATGGAATATGGATCCTGATTTGTTAGAACAGGCTATTGAAGATACCCTGGCAAGTGATGAAGGATTGACCCCAAAAGTGATAATTCCAGTACACCTTTATGGAATGCCCGCCAAGATGGATCGTATCAATGCCATCGCCAGTAAGTACAACATGATAGTGGTTGAAGATGCCGCTGAATCATTGGGCTCAACATTTATGGGTAAAAAAACGGGAAGCTGGGGAGACTATGGTATCTATTCTTTCAATGGCAACAAGATTATCACTACCAGTGGCGGAGGTGCTTTAGTAACCTCTAAGCCTGAAAAAGCAAAAGAGGCATTGCATTTAGCCACTCAGGCTCGTGATGAGGCCCCGCATTATGAACACTCCAAAATTGGCTTTAATTACCGCATGAGCAATGTGTTGGCGGGCATTGGTAGAGGACAAATGCGCGTATTGGACTTGAGGGTAAAGCAGCGTAGGGCAAACTTCCAACGGTACGTGACGTTTTTTGAAAATTGGAATAACCTTGGTTTGAATATACGCTTCCAGATTGAGAAAAGCGATAGCCATTCAAATAGATGGCTTACGGCCATTCTTGTTGATCCCGCTAATAATATGGGACTGTCTAGGGAAGACATCAGAAAGCACTTATTGAAACATAAAATTGAAGCAAGGCCCTTATGGAAACCGATGCACCAACAGCCGGTATTTAAAGGAGTTAAGTATTACGGCCGCGGGGTTTCTGACTACTTGTTTGAAAATGGCCTTTGCCTACCTAGTGGATCCAATCTAACTGATGATAATTTTGACCGGATCTTTGAGGCTTTGAGTGAGTTATTTAAAATGAAATTGAGGCAGCAGAAGAAACAACTATCCTCAGAATTCTAAAGCCAATAATTTGATTACTAGATGATTAGTAAGGGGAGCCACGGCTCCCCTTTATATTTTTTACATTGCCAGGCAATTATGCCTTCTTCGGCTTTTTTGAATTCTCCTTGTCATCCTCATAGTAACCGTATCCATACCCATAACCGTATCCATAACCGTATCCATATCCATATCCATATCCATATCCATATCCATAACCTCTTTTAGCCTGTACATCATTAAATAGAATAGAGAGATTTCGTACGCGTTTATTGGCATACTGGTCATTGATGAATTGGAGTGCTTCTCGTTTTGTGTAATCCTGGCGAGCCACGTATAAACTAACGTCAGCATATCTCATAAGCTGTAGACTATCAGCTACAAGACCAACAGGAGGTGTATCCATAATGACATACTCATAGGTATCCCTAAGCTTTTCTATTAAGTCCTTAAATTGATCGCTAAGAATCAGTTCAGAGGGATTTGGAGGAATCGGCCCAGCTGAAATAATGTCCAGATTCTCGTAGCCTGAGGGCTGAATAATCTGGTTGAAGGATTTAGCACCGGCTAAAAGACTGGTCAAACCAATTTCATTGGTTAATCCAAAATCATTGAAAATTTTTGGCTTTCGTAAATCAACACCCACCAGAACGGTTTTAGCACCAGCCATAGCAATTATAGAGGCCAGATTAATGGAGCAAAATGTTTTGCCTTCGCCTCCAACAGAGGAGGTGATTAAAATAGTTTTGGTTTTAGCATCTCTATCCTTAAAAAGGAATTGAAGATTGGTTCTAATGGCTCTAAATCCCTCTGATATTGGTGATTTAGGATTTTGATAAGCGACCAAATTGGTGCCTTTATTAGAATGGGCTACTGCACCTAAAATGGGGATACTGGTTATCCTCTCCAGGCTTTGAAACGTTCTTATTTTATTATCGAAAATATCGGTTAAAAAAACATAGCCCACGGGTATTATAAAACCTAAGGCCAGTGCTATGGCATAATTGCGGGATGGTGATGGAGCAATAGGGGGCTGTCCTGTATCTATTGCAGGATCTATCACTCGAGTATCAGGCGTATTTGCAGCTTTACTAATGCCTGCCTCTGATCTTTTTTGAACTAAATAGATGTATTGCTGATTACTCATCTCGTATTTTCTGCGCAGGTTAATGAGGGTTTGCTCCGTTTTGGGCAAATTAGCATAACGGACTGTAATTTTTTCTAATTGATCATTCACCTGCTTTACCTTTAGGTCATGCCGATCAATCAAATTACTAACACTTTCTTTAAGCTTGGCCTGAACTTCATTTAATTCATCTTCCAATTCAATAATGAGCGGATTGTCTGGCTTCAAGGTGTACTTCGCCCTGGAGCGCTCAGCACTTTTGGCGATGATTTGCTGAATCAAATCAATTAGTACTGGATCATCAATGCCTGCAACTGAGGGAACCATGATGGTGGAAAAGTCATCGTTTTTACGGACATATTTTTGCAAATAATCAAAATACTGACCCTGTAATGCCAACTGTGCTTTCTGCTGTTCTAATTCAAGGTATTGCGTGTACACTTCCTGTGCCTCAGAGCCGAAGTCTACTACTTGGTTGGTAGATCTGAATTGTTTTAATTCATTTTCAGCATCCTTTAAAGTGTCGATAATACTTCCCAGTTGGGCATCAATGAAATTGATAGTGTTTATCGCCATTTGGTTCTTTTGCTCCAATTCATAAAACCTTAATTCTTCAATGGTTGTGTTTAGAAAATCGGCAATCTTGGCTTTTATGGGGCCTTCCGCACTAAGATTAATCAATGAGGAATTATCATCTTGAGGAGACACTTCAATGGAGCCCACCAGTTCTTTGGTGATAGACATAATGGTATTGAATTCAAAATGATAACCTATATTTTCCTCGGGTAAGTCATCAGTGTTGAGTAGGATTTTAAAACGTCCTAAGTCGTTTTTAATCCATTCGTCAAAAGCATATTGCTCCCTGAATTCAAAATTTTTAATTTCCACCTTATTGGTAACATCTTCTTCAAGTTGATAGTCATATACTCGGAAAGCTTCGGGTTCCCCATCCAGGCTTAGCCTGAAACCTTCATTGGTGAAGTCAATGCGAAAGCGTCCGCTAATAAGTTGGTGATGTGTGGTGTCGTACTCTACAGTAAACGGGCTTTTTTCATATAGTTCCTGTTCCTTAATTCTTCCTTCACCATAGTAACTAACCTCCCAGTTAAGTTTTTTAGCTACCCGGTGATTATGGGTGTAGGATTCCAGTATGGCAACATGGCTCTGCACCAAATCACTGGCCCCGCCCCAATTAAAGGCTAAAGAAATATTGTCACTCATCAAGGGGTTTTCGTTCTCCTTTAAGTGAACCGTGGCTGACAGCTTGTACGTATTATCAGCATAGCGGTTAATAATAAAGGCTATGATCAACGCAACCAGGCAAGAAGCAATGATAAAGGGCCAAAAAGAAAGAATTTTAAGAACTAATGCCTTGATATCTATTTCATCAGATTGTCCCGCTGAAAAATTGCTTCGTGTTTCTTGTTTTTCCATTTGGATTAAATTCTTGCAAGTGCCAGATATAAGGCTAAACTGGTTGAAATAACTGAGATAACGGTAGTTATGGTCTGGGCTCCGTTTACCCCTAATCCGTAGGTCTTTTGCTTAAGTGGCTCGGCATAAATCACGTCATTCGGCTGGATGAAATAAAAAGGAGAGCGAATGATACTTTGATCCAGAAGATTAATTTTATGAATTCTTGTTCCATTGGGATATTGACGTATTATGGTGATGTCATTTCTACTGGCCAAATCGGTCATATCACCTGCATTGGAGATAGCTTCAAAAATTGTCAATTGATTTTGCAGTACTACAAACTTTCCTGGATTTCGAAATTCTCCCAAAGCAGCATACCTGATACCACCCAATTGTACTTTTAAATAGAATTTTGAAAAATAGCGTGCTACAGCCGACTCAATTTTTTTTTTAGCCTCATAAATGGTTAAGCCTTCTACCAGCAGCTTTCCAATTACGGGAAGTTCTACTTGACCTGAGTCATTAATGCTGTAGCCCGTCATGTAGTAAATATCACCACCACCCTGCACGCCAACCTGCATTTGTCGGTTGCCAGCATTACCGGCAGAGTTGTTAAAAAGTCCATTAGCCTCTGAATTCATTGACCTTACTTGAACGTCTAAAATATCATTAATTTGGAGTCGGTAATCGGCTCTATCATACTCAAATATTTGTCCGGCTTTTTCCCCAGCTTCGGCTGGAGGTTGCAGGTACACCAGTTTTTTCTTGGGTACACAAGATGAGATGGCCATTAGTAACGTTAGAACCGTTGTGATTTTTAGTGCTGTGGTTTTTAACATTTTGCCTAAATTGTAAGGGGCAAAAATACTACTTCATGTTGCATATAAAAGGTTTATTTCACTTTTGTGAGCAGGAATATGTTAACTTTGGACCTGAAATCGGAGATGAAGAGAAGAATGGAAGAAAAAATACTACTGCATATCAACTAATCATATGCTCAGAAAATTTATTCTTAAAAACTCCAACAGATTTCTTTCGCGCTGGGTCGTGTTTTTATTTGACTTAGTCGTTATCACCTTTGCCTATCAATCCTCAGTTTTACTGCGTTATAATTTGGAAGTTTCTCAAATTCCGCGAGGTTTATTCTCATTTAAGCTTCCGTTGATTGTTACAGGGTATGCGCTAGGTTTTTTGCTTAGCCGATCTCATATTGGCGTGATTAGACACACCAGTCTTACGGACGCCTATGCGATTTTTAAGGCAACCCTAATTGGAATAATTACGGTTTTTCTTGCCAATTTAACGGCCTATACTTACCCGGCATTTGAACCTTTCTTTTTTGTGCCTAACTCTATTGCGGTAATCCATTTTCTATTTTCCATTTTCTTATTAGTAAGTTCAAGGTTGATGGTCAAAATCATATACAATAGGTTTAGAACCGCAAGCTCCCGCAAAAAGAAGGTGCTAATTTATGGGGCGGGTACTTCAGGTATGATCACTAAGCACACTCTCTTGCATGATACCAGTAACGATTTTGAAATCCAAGGTTTTATAGATGACAATCCGTCTAAGATTGGCAAAAAGATTGAAGGTATTACCGTGTACTCCAGACATAAAGCTTTAGATGAAAATTTCCTGCAAAAGAATGAAGTTTCTCAGGTAATCATTTCCATTCAAAAGGAAATGAGTAACCAAAAGCGCAGTGCTTTTGTAGATGAGTGCTTGCGTAATAATCTGAGCGTAAAAATTGTACCTCCCGTTGATTCATGGATACATGGTGAGCTTAGCACCAAGCAGATAAAGTCTGTAAGAATTGAAGACCTTTTAGAAAGAGCGCCCATTGAACTGGATAGCGCCAACGTTAAGCGTGAGTTGAAAAATAAAACCATTTTGGTAACGGGTGCGGCAGGCTCAATTGGAAGCGAAATAGCACGCCAAGTCTTGCATTATTCTCCTAAGAAAGTAATTTTACTAGATCAGGCAGAGTCCGCTATGTACGGTTTGCAGTTTGAGTTAAAAAACAAGCTGCCCAGGCTTTTTGAAACCGCAGAGTGCGTAATAGCCGATGTGCGCGATAAAAGGAGATTGGCGTCCTTATTTGACTTATACAAACCTGAAGTGGTTTTTCATGCCGCGGCTTATAAGCACGTACCCTTAATGGAGGCCAATGCCTATGAAGCAACAGGGGTAAATGTATTGGGTACCAAAAATATGGCCGACCTTTCTTTTGCAAACAAGGTGCAAAAGTTTGTGATGGTAAGTACCGATAAGGCAGTTAACCCCACTAATGTTATGGGGGCTACAAAGCGCACCGCTGAGGTGTATACGCGCATGCTAAGTAAGCATCCTGATTGTGAAACCCAGTTCATAACAACGCGCTTTGGTAATGTTTTAGGTTCTAATGGGTCCGTTATTCCCATCTTCAGGAAACAAATAGAAGAAGGTGGCCCCATCACCATTACCGATAAAAATATCACCCGATTTTTCATGACCATCCCTGAAGCTTGTAACTTGGTTTTAGAAGCCGGCTCCATGGGTAAGGGCGGTGAAATTTTTGTTTTTGATATGGGTCGTTCTGTGCGTATCTATGACTTGGCTAAAAAGATGATCAAGTTATCGGGTTTAACCCTAAACAAAGACATTGAAATTGTTGAAATTGGCTTAAGACCGGGTGAAAAGCTTTACGAAGAACTATTGGCCAATAAGGAAAACACGGTGCCTACCCATCACCCAAAAATAATGATCGCTACACCGGCCGACCTAAATTACAGACAGATCAATTCGGCTCTTCAGAGGCTGCAAGCCAGCCACCGTGAATGCCAGACTACGGATATTGTGAGAGCTTTAAAGGAAATAGTACCTGAATTCATTAGCAATAACTCAGAGTTTTCTGAGCTAGATTTGAAGAGCGTAGAACATGACAAAAGCTTTTTGGAGTAGCCTTACTCTAGGCCTTTTGGCCGTTAGCCTCAATGGCCAATACCAATTTCAACACCTGAACCACCTTAACTCTTTACAAGTAGAAGCCTCGTTCTACCAAAAAGCGGTAGATATGCATAGCTCTGTACGGCCCTTAAATAAAACCGAGTTAGATTCACTAGGTGCAACGCGCCAATATCCCCAGGCAGCAAAAAAAAGCTGGTTTACCCGAAAGCTGTTTTATGAGAATTTGGTAGCCATAAATAAACCTAACTATGCCCTTACTTTTAATCCCATTGTAAATTTTCAGTTGGGTCATGAGCAGGGAGAAAGTGCCTACCGCTACATAAACACCCGTGGGTTTATGATTGAAGGTAGATTGGGCTCTAACTTCACTTTTTACAGCAGTTACCTGGAGAACCAGGGGCGCTTTGCTTCTTATGTAAATGACTACACACGCTACCGTGGCGTGGTACCTGGGCAGGGCACTGCCACTAGAGGCTTTGGCGATGGAGGCTTTGACTTTGGTTTGGCTGCGGCCGAGATCAGCTATAACCCAAACTCATTCTTCACTTTTACGGCCGGTCAGGGGCGCAACTTTTTTGGCGAGGGCTACCGTTCTATGTTGCTTTCTGATGCGGGGTATAACGCTCCTTTCTTTAGAATTGAAACAACCTTTTGGCGTATTAAGTATGTGAACTTATGGGCCCAATTATATGACATTAGGCCAGAAGCCAGGGTTCCTGGTTTTGATGCTATTTACGCCAAAAAGTTTTTGAGTTCTCATTATTTGAGTCTGAACGTAAACTCTCGTTTAAACTTTTCCTTTTTTGAGGCCATTATCATTGGAGATACCTTGCAACAAAGAGGCTTAGACGCAAGCTTCTTAAACCCAGTTATTTTCTACCGTCCGGTAGAGTTTCAAGTGGGCTCTGGCCGAGGGAATGCGCTTATTGGCTTTGGTTCTTCATACAAAGTGTCAGATGGTATAATGGCCTACGGTCAGTTTTTATTAGATGAGTTTAGCTTAGATGATATTACCGCTTCCAACGGAAGTTGGGTGAATAAATTTGGCTGGCAACTGGGGCTTAAAAGCTATAATACACTGGGCATGGAAGGTTTATTCACACGCCTCGAGTACAATGCCGCCCGGCCGTACACCTATTCGCACCGACAAGTTTTGACCAATTACGGCCACTACGGTAGTCCCTTAGCACACCCTTGGGGCGCTAACTTTCAAGAATACCTGGCTCAGGTGGTATATCAGCGAAACCGCTGGGAGTTTGAGTTTCAGTTGAACTACGGTGTGTTAGGTCTGGACAGTGCCAGAGGTGCTAATTTTGGCAGTGACGTATATCGATCTTACAACAGTAGGGTACAAGATGAGGGCAATGAAATTGGCCAGGGGGTAGGTGGCACCTTACTTTTTACGCAACTGAGAGCAGCCTGGATTGTGAACCCGGCCACCAATCTTAAAATAGAAGCAGGCCTACGCTGGCGAAGTCTTAGTGCCAGTGACGCGGCAGATATTAACACCAGACCATTTAACGTGGGCGAAAGCCTATGGCTGTTTGCTGGTTTACGTACCGAGCTATTTAATCGCTACTATGATTTCTAATCTGTGTATAAATGTGGCAGGAGTTTAAACCCACCATTTTTTTTCTGGCAAAGTTTTTTGGAGTCTACCTGGCACTTTCATGGCTCTACGGGCTGTACATTGGTGCCTTTGACACCCAAGCCCAACCACAGGTAGACCCTATTACGCGAGAAGTGGCACAGCACTGCACCCAAACGGGAAACCTCTTAGGCTATGAGCCTTTTGTGCTGGAAAATGACCACCTAAATCGTGAAACACCCCCTGAGCAAACCTATGACAGTATTTGGTTTGATGGTGTTTATGCCATTTCAGTAGAGGAGGGCTGTAACGGCATCAACATTATGATTCTGTTTTTAGCCTTTATCATTGGCTTTGGAGGCAAGCTCATAAATACGGTGATTTTTATACCGTTGGGCATTCTTTTTATTCACTTGGCCAACATTGGGCGTCTACTTTTACTGAGTCTCTTAAATGTAGAGTTTGAAGGTACGGCTTATCACTTTTTTCATAAGTACGGCTTTACGGCCGTCATTTATGCTGCGGTCTTGTTTCTGTGGTATCTTTGGGTAATGCGCTTTAACGGTCGTAAGCCGCTTTTAAAGAAAGGAGCACCCTAGAAGGTATCCGCCAAAAAGAAGCGTTTACATTTCAAAGTCGGCCTCATAGCCAATAGGTCTCTGGGCTACAAAATCATAGAGCGTGAGCCTCCTTACCGTATAGTAGTTATTCCAGAAAACTCGTAAAGCATTAAGGTAGCCACGCTTAGCCTGGTCTTTTTCAGCTTGGGCAATATTAAAATTAGTAATGTCAATTTTACCAGTTAAGTAGCGTTGCTTAGCTACCAGATACCTTTTTTGAGCCACAGTATCGGCTTTAGCGGCAATTTTTAGCTGCTGGTACTGGGCATTAAATTGCATCACCTGCAGAAAAATCTCCTGTTCAAAGTTGATTTCGTCTTGTTCAATATTAACCAATTCAAGTTTTCGGTTGGCTTGAGCCTTGCGTATTTGCGATTTGGCTTGGCCCCAGTCTACAATGGGAATATTTACCCCCACCACAATATTTTGCTGGTTAGAGAGCGGAGGCTGGTATACGTTGGCCAGGTCATCGCCTTGGCGTGACAAACCAAAGTTGGCCTGTATATTTACGTTGTAGTTGGTGTTACCACGCGCTCTAGCCACGGCTTCATCGGCTTCAAGCCTTCTGCGTCTGAATTCCAGCACCGCGGCTCGGTTTTTACGCGCCTTCTCCAAGGCATCGGCAAGGGTAATACTCACCTCTGGTATTAGGCTAGGTACTTTTAATTCAAGTGGTGTAGCGGTATTAATGCCTAGGTATCGCTTGAGATTTTGAGTTGCCACCTCGTATTGTAGGTTGGCTTGGGTAAAGGCGTTCTCGGCATTTAGCAGGTTGAGTTCAATTTGCAAAAGATCATTCTCAGCAATTTTACCCAGGTTGTAACGGCCTTTTGAGATTTTATAAATGGTATCATTATTATCTACGTTGGCCGCAGCAATTTTTTGACTGATAGACGCAATCAAGGCCTCAAAATACAGGTTAGTGGTTTCGGTGGCAATTTGCTCCAGGTCTTCTTGATATTGGCGTCTACTTTCTTGATACACCAAGGGCTCAATTTTTTGATCCCACTTAAAGGCGTTGTACAAAAGCATGGGTTGAAAATAGCTTACGCTGATGGGAGTAGAGAAATAGCTGGTGCGTTTTGTAGGCCTCACTACCTGGGTTCTTTGCAGGCCAGAAACTAAAGAGAGGCGCCCCCCGGTAAAACCAATGTTTTGGTCTAATGAGAGTTGCGAGCTTATAAAGGTTTGTTCACGCTCTCTAAAATCTAGCGTGCCATCATCTTGCAAAATACCCTCAATGGCACTGGCATAATTGGGAAAAGTACCGGCCAGGTTTAGTTGCGGCAGAAAACTGGCGCGAAACTGGCGGTAGTTCCAATAGCGATTTTCAGCACGATTAATGGCCCGTGAGTACGAAGGCGATTGCTCTTGCGCTTGGTTAATGGCTTGAGCCAGACTGAGGGCTTGGGGCTCATGTTGTGACCAGAGCCCCGCGCTAAACAAGGCCAAAAACAAAGTGCAGAGTTTATTCATAACGTAAAGATTCAACCGGATTTTTAAGTGCAGCCTTGCGGGCGGGCGAGAGCCCAAAAACCAGCCCTGTAAAAGAGGCCACCCCAAAAGAAATAAGAATAGAATAAGCAGATACCACCGTTTCAATTTGCGCCAGTTCTTCAACCAGATAAGAAGCTAAAAGACCCAGCGCAATACCTATAAGGCCGCCACTTAGGCTTATTAAAAGCGCTTCAAAAAGAAATTGATTAATTATGTCTTGTTTCTTAGCGCCAATGGCCAACCGCGTGCCAATTTCGCGGGTACGCTCCATTACAGAGGCCAGCATAATATTCATAATACCTATGCCACCCACCAAAAGTGAAATTCCGGCTATGGCCGATAGCACCAAATTGAAAATGTCTTTGGTGCGTTGCTGCTGTTCTAAAAGCTGCTGGGGAATGATGATCTCGAAATCAACCACTCCGTTGTGCTTTCTTTTAAGCATGCGACTAATCACTTCGGCCGTAGAGCCTAAGAAAGAACTTTCCGTAACCTGTACCACCAAACGGTCTATTTGGTTGATGTTTAGCGGCTCGCCTGATTTGTTTCCTTCCTCCTCCTCATCATCGTCTGGAGAAAGGTCTGCATTTAGCTTAGCGCGATTTTTATAGCGCACTAATACCGTATTGATGGGGGCGTAAATATCCATGTTATAATCGCGTATGCCTAGGTTAGACTTGGCCTTTTCAGTAACATTAATGGCCTGGGTTACCCCGATAACCGTAAGCCACTGTTGCCCTACTTTTACTTTTTTACCAATAGCATCTTGGTTGGTGAAGAGTTTCTTTTTTATGCCGTTGCCAATGATGCAAACGCTTTCCGCATTTTTCAGGTGCTTTTCACCAAACATTTGGCCGCTACGCATTTTGAGATTAGAGATCTTAAAAAAGGCGGGGTTAATACCAATGAGTTTGGCAGAGCGCCTGCGACCACCACTTATCACGGCTGTTTCAATAATTATTTCGGGGCTCACTTGAGCCACCGTAGGCAATACACGCTCTATACTGGCGGCATCTTGTAAATCCAGGCCTTTTGAAAAAGATTTTTCTTCTTTTAGGCTAGGCTCTTCCTTAACCGCTTCATCTTTTTGCTCAATTATGGGCTTGATTTCAATGTTGTTTACGCCCACCAGTTCTATTTGCCTCAGGATTTCCAGCTGGGCACCTTTGCCAATGGCCAGCATGGTTATAACAGCCGCAACACCAAAAATAATTCCTAAGGCGGTAAGTACACTGCGCACGGTGTTAGCCAAAATTGCCTGATAGGCAATTTTTAAATTCATGAACAGGCGGGGAGAAAACATTACGGAGCCGGGTTTGCTTGCGCTAAGGCAGTAAGTTCATTTTCTTTAGCGTCACTGGGCTCATTTAGGTACACTTGGGCATCTTCTTTGAGACCTGCCTTTACAATCACAAATTCATCATTGCTGGCGCCCAGTTCTACCTGTTGTTTTTGTGTGCTTACGCCACTGCGCAAATACACGTAGGGGGTATCATTTTGGGTAAATACGGCCTCAAGCGGAATTTGCAAAGCTTCAGGTATGGTTTGAATGATAATTTCATTGCTGGTGGTCATGCCTGGGCGGTAGGTACTGTCGCTTTCACTCACTTCAATCAGCACCTCAAAAACTTTACTGTCTGAGTCTTCGCGTTCTTCGCCTACATTGGCTACGCTGGTTATGGTTCCATTTAAACGGGCTTCAGGAAAAGCGTCTAGCCCAATATTTACTTTTTGCCCCACTTTAACTTTACGGATGTCAACCTCATTAATATAGGTGCGGCTTTCCATTAAACTTAAGTCTGGCAGCTGGGCTACGCCTGGGTCCCAGGGCGAAATGCTAGAGCCGGTTTGACGCTTGCGCCCATTCCAACTACGTTTGTAAATGACCATCCCTTTTTTAGGGGCAGTAATTCTAAACTCTTTTTCTAAATCTATGAGGGCCTTGTAGCGTTTTTGTTCTTGAGCAAGAGAAGCACCGGCTTCAATCATTTTGGCCTCACTCTGTTGCTTCTTTATTTCATAATTATCTCGCGTTTGCTCCAGGTTTTGCTCAATTTTTTCAATTTCTAACTTTATGCGTTGGATGGTGGCGGGTGGCTCGAATTTACTTTGTGCCAATTCAACCCTTTTTTGTTTTAGGTCAAATTCTATAGACTCAATTTGGCTACGCTTTTCGCGAAGGGTTAAGGAGGTATCTAAACGGGTTTGCGTGTACTGGCTGCGCGCTTTTTCCAGCTCTGTGGCGGCATCCTGAATTTTGCTACTTAATTCACTCTTATCTAAAGAAGCTACAAAATCGCCTTCCTGCACATAGGTGCCCTCAGGTACTAATTCAGAAATCTTAATGTTGTATAAACCGTACCTCCGTAAATTATCAGGCCCTTTAATGTCTTCAGAGTTTTTGGCCATTAACTCGCCAGAACTCACCACCACATCCTGAAAAGGTCCTGTAAAAGCTGAGGCCGTTATATCACGATTTTGTTCATCGTCTTCACCTAAAAAGACCCAAGCTAAAAGCAAAGCCAGTATTACCCCTCCGGCAATGTACAGTTGTTTTTTCTTCAAAATGTTGTGAGTTTAGAACAATGGGTTAAACCGATGATAACGCAAAAAAACTAAATATAATCTACTTAAGGGGGACAAGGCAGTGGATTGTGAACTTTGAGATAAATTTAAGGCTTTTCCCACAACTCCTCGGGAACCTCAATACCAAGTACATACTCATCAATCACATTTAGCTTAGCAGCCAAGTAGCTGCCCTTAAATCCATTTAAATCAAGGGGTTGTATTAAAAAGCGATAAGCACGCTGCATTTTTTGCGCAGTGGGGTAGTAACTCCAATGCCATTTTTCCATTCGGTAGCCTGTGTTGCGGTAGCTATTGGCCTTGGTGTAGGGTTGAAAGAAACCGAAGGTACCGGCATTTTCTTGCAACCATTGGTAAACTGCCAGGCCTTTACCGCTTTCAAAATAACTGTTCTCCAAGGCATTTAAGTCAAAATCAGTGCCCCAGTGGTGGCGACTGGTGCCCGGCATAGAGCTGTACTCTAAAATTCGCTTGGCGCGCTCCTCATCACTGCCTGAGTAGCGCTCCCATTTGCGATTCCAGATGTTGCTTTGGTAGTCTTTATTGCGGGTGGCTGAAATCACCGTTAATTCAATTCCGTCTTTCCGGGCGGCTTTGTGCATCTCCTTAAAAGCATCGTATACCTCTTCGCGCAGGTAAGCGTCTCCGCGATTGGTGTATCGGCTTTGGAGCCGATCAAAATCCGGGTGGCGGGCAGGGTTAAAATCACCAATTAATTCAGCTTTGGTATACTGCGGTTGGTCACTCCCATCGGGCGAAAGCCCCCAGGTAAAGAGTAGCACCGGTACCAGTAGCCAAAGGTTGTGTTTACCTAATTTCATGAAGGGCACTGAATTTACGTTTTTTCTTTAGGTAAAAGTCTTTAACAATGCTGCCTTTGTACACCCCAGCCAAGCTATGGAGGGGCCGTTGCGAACCGCGCATTTTTTTGGCAAACAGGCTGTTAAACTGGCCATAAAAGGCAAAGTGTGCCCGCAATATGGCCAGGAGATGTTTGGGCTTGCCTTCCAGCAAAAATTTCAGACCGGCCACACCATCCAGAACCAAACGGGCTAGAATTTTAAGAAAAGCTTCGCCCTGCGGAAGGTTGAGAAAAAGTATGATGAGGCTGTTTCTAAAATTGAGGTAGGTTTTTTGAGGGGAGAGTTCTAAAGTGGCGCCTCCTTGATGATACACACTGGAAGCAGGCTCAACTGCTACCCGATATCCTAAAATTTGCAGGCGCCAGCAGAGGTCAATTTCTTCCATGTGCGCGAATAATTTAGGGTTAAGCGCGCCTGCCTCCAGAAATTGTGCCTTGCGCACCACCAGGCAGGCACCGGTAGCCCAGAACACTTGCCGGTAGGTGTTGTACTGCCCTTGATCTATTTCCAGCTCGTCAAAAATGCGGCCGCGGCAAAAGGGGTAACCCAGGCTATCTATAAAACCTCCCGAAGCGCCCGCATACTCAAACTTCTCCGGTGCTTTTAAATCTAAAATTTTGGGTTGTAAGGCCGCCAGTTGGGCATCGGTTTCAAATCGCTCGGCTAAGGGTTTAAGCCAGTTTTCGGTTACCTCTACGTCTGAGTTAAGCAATACCACCAAGTCTTCGGCTATGCTCTGCAAACCTTGGTTATAGCCCCCGGCATAGCCTAAGTTTTGGGTGTTTTTAATGATTTTCACCTGTGGGAATTGCTGGGCTAAAAAATCGCAACTTGCATCTGATGAGTTATTGTCAATAACGTAAATGGTGGCCTCAGTAGAATAGTTTACCACTGAAGGCATGAAACGTTTGAGCAAGTTAAGCCCGTTCCAGTTTAGAACGGCCACGGCCAGGCTGAGGTTAGGCATGTTTCCAGCGTTTGTGACTCCACAGCCAATTGGCGGGGTCTTTTTGAATTAGTTTTTCCAGGGCTTGCACGTGAGTTTGGGTAACCTGGTATTGCGGGGTTTCCTTCACGTCTTCAAAAAGCAGGTGGGCTTCAACTTCATAAAACCCACGCTTTACGCGAAAAATGTCAATAAAAACTACGGCCAAATCACATTTTTTGGCCAGGTTTTCTACACCCAGGTGAACCGGAGTATTTTGGTTTAAAAAAGGGGTGCGGTACTTGATTTTTCCTTTGTGCGGACTTTGGTCGGCCATGAAAACGTAGAGTGGGGCGGGGCTGGGATTGTTAAGCATAAAGGGATAGGTTTCCTTCATTTTAAAAAGTTGGAGCCCAAACTGCTCGCGTATTTCTACAATCTTCTTATTGAAAAGCCGATTTTTGAGCGGGTGGTATACGGCAAAGCATTCTTGCGGGCATACCAAAGGAATGCCCATGGCAATCCACTCAAAATTAGTGTGGTGGCCCATCACCATAATCACCCCTTTATTTTGCTTCTTTAAATTTTCAAAAACTTCTGGGTTGCGCAATTTCAGGCGTTTCTGCATTTGATGCTTAGAAATGCGCAGACTTTTGAATGACTCTACAATTATATCGGCAAAGTTTTGGTAAAAGCGGTGCTGTATGTTGTTGCGTTCCCGAGCCGATTTTTCCGGAAAAGCCTTGGCTAAATTGGTTTGAATAACCTCATGGCGATAGTGGGCAAGGTGCTCTAGCACCCAGGCAACAAAGTTACTGAGGCCGTAGACAGCCCAAAAGGGTATATAAGAAAGCAGCCGGCCAAAGGCCAGCCCTAAGCGGTATTGCAACATGCCGCAAATTTAGCGGTTTGGTCTTTCTGCGCCAGTACTTTGTAAAATGATGTTTTGATTAGCTCTGCTACCAAACTCTCGGTCTGAGGAGTTTGGACGACCTGCCGGATCAATGGAACCGGGACCACCGTAAGCTCGGTAGTAGAGGTCTTGGCGCCAATTGCGGCTCTGCAGCTCGCCCAGGGCGGTAGAGTGAAAAAGTTGGTACTCTTGCGTAGACGACTCAAATTCACCAAAAATAAAGATGCGATTGGTCTGCGGTATGGCAAAAGCACTGTTGATTCTTTTGTAATGCCAAATTTCATAGGGTGGCATATTCGGTTCCATTTGTCTTTTGTCTACCTGATCGGGGGAACCGTAGGTTAAATACACACGGCCTCGGTCTGTGCGGTAGCCTTTGCGCATGCCGCTGGTGTACAGTTTGTTGGCAATCTTTACTTTTTCGTAATAATCGCGCCAAGCGCCCAGTGGATCCAGCGGCTGCTTTTCTTTCCAAAAAGCGTAGAAATACCTGCGCAAAAGCGTTTCGTCTCTAGATTCCAGCAAGCCAGTTTGCATGTGTTGTTCGCGTTCACTGCTAATGGGGTAGAGGTACTGAACGTAGCGATACAGCGAGTCTAAATTGCCAATTTCAGTAGCAAAGGTGCCTGAAATGTCCAGGGTCTCAAAACTTCCCTCCGCCACTTCGGCCATATTATTTTTCCTAAAGAAAAAGGCCCGGTTTTGCAGGATGGGTTCTCCTTTTTTGTTGAGCGCTTCCACCACTAAATTGTAGTTGCCGGTGGGTAAGTTATTAATGTTGAAACTGGCTAACACCGGCTCTACGGTTTGGGCTTTTTTGCGGCTGAAAGAGGCAAACTTATTAATCACCTTGCCGGTAGAAGCATCTTCAAGGTAGTACTTGAGCAGGTAATCCCCATCGGGCCCCAGCCGCTTATTTAAATTGTACAACTCCACGTAAAAGGCTAATTTGTTTTCCGTTTCCGGGAAGTACTGTGACCCTGAGGTAATAATGGGTAAAATATCATAACCCGAGCGGGCGTAGCGGCTGTCCTTGGCGGCCGGGGTGTATGATTCCAAAAAGAAAAGCTCTGAACTCTGCACCTCTTTGGGTTTTAAGTTTACACTGATGTCTTTGGTAAACTGATAGTGCTCACTGGTGTCATTCACATCACTCATTTCCAGTACCAAGTGGTAATCTCCAGGGGTAAGCACAAAGCGATGCTGGTGGAGCAGATTTTTGTCTAATTGCGTGGTGTCTGCATAGCCTGGGCTCAGTATCCTGAATTTGTCTCCGGTAACAAAAGCGCTGTCTCTATAGATTTTTACGGTAGCCTCTAGTCCCCCGTAATATTGGCCTTTTGGCGATAAATCAAAATCAAGCGAGGCCGTTTTTAAGGTAAAGTAGAGTTCCAGGTAGGTTTCCTGCTGATTATTCATGAATTGCGAAAACTTCACAAACACCGAAGTCTTCTTGTTGGCTTGAGCCAAAAAGCTAAGGCTTAAAAATATAAAGACAAGAATTGCGCGCATAGCATCTATTTAAGGGGTAAAGGTAAAGGGTAGACGTGAAAAATTGAAAAAGGTTGTTTGCGCAGAGTGAAATATTTTTACTTTTGCGGCCCGCAAGGAGAAATATGCGGAATTAAGGAGAGATGGCAGAGTGGTCGAATGCGGTGGTCTTGAAAACCATTGACCTTCACGGGTCCGGGGGTTCGAATCCCTCTCTCTCCGCAGGGTGTAAGGGGTTGATTGTCAACCCCTTATTTGTGTTACAAGGGGGTGGTTTTGAAAAAGTGGTTCCAAAGTGGTACCATTGTAACATGAAACCTTACCAAAAACCGTATCTCAATGACCACAGTGGCGACCTAGACAAACAGTGGTATATCTATTTCAAATACTGGGATGAAGACCAATAAAAACTGGTGCGTTGTAAACGTTCCAAGTTTCCCGATGGTCAAACGCCTAATCGGGTAAAGAACAGGCGTGAACGTACCAAGCAAATGATGCTCTTGCGGGATGCCTATGAATTTCTGCTCAGTAAGGGTTGGACCCCGAAAACCCCTTTGCCTAAAGAAGAATTAAAGCCCAGGCCGAAACAGGAAGTTACTGCTAGTCCGCCTCCAGCGAAAGAGAAAGAGATTCAATGGTCTTGCTCAAAGGCGATAGATCACATTATTGCCATTAAAAAGCGGTACTTAAGCCAGTATGGTTTCCGCTCTTTCAGGAGCATTGCCAATGATTTTAAAGTGTATCTGGAAGAATCGGGGAGGGGAAAGGCCCCAATGGAAAGCATAAGCCGTAGGGATATTACCGAGTATTTGCGCCACGTATTGGAAACCAAGGGGCTTAATGGCGCCAAGGCCAGTACCCGCACCCGCAATAACTACTTACGTGATTTGCACGGGTTATTTGAAAAAATGATTGAGGAAGAAATTCTAGTGCGCAATCCGTGTAAGGGTATTGCCACCCTTCGGGAAACCGTAAACCGACATTTATCCTATACCTCAGAGCACATTAAACTAATGGGGGAGTGGATGGTTGAAAATGAGCCGTACCTGAAGGACTTCAGTTATTTTATAGGCTATGGGTTTCTGCGCCCCAGCGAAATCATACGCTTACAGGTCAAGGACGTGAGCCCCAATGCCATCCATTTAAAGGGCACCAAGGCCAAAACCAAGGTGACTGAGACCATCCCGGTGATTGGAAAGTTAAAACCGGTGGTAGAGCGCCTATTAAGTCAGGCCACTGAACCAGAGCATTATCTCTTTAGCGCAAAGCAAGAGCCTGGCCTAAAACCCATTGGCGGTTCTCAGTATTTTTCAAAACGCTTTGCGCGATGTAAAGACTACATGAATGAAGTGCACCAGGCGGGATTTACGAAAGATCACACCTTGTATGCACTACGGCATACTTTCATCCGAGACATCTATTTGCATTTTAAGCAGACCATGACCCGTGAAGAGGCTGAGTACCGCACCATGCAGATTACCCGGCATAAGACCGTTTCGGCTTTACGGGCTTACATACGTGATTTTTCCATTGACTTACCGCAGGATTGGAGTAGTGCCTATTCTTTGGAGTATTAAAGGGAAAGGTGATTTTTAGCCTTTCTCTAAAGATTGTTGGTTGATCAATTGTGCCAATTGAAACACCTTCTGCTTTCGACTACTTTTTGGTTGCGGTATTTCAGCTTCACTCAAGGTTTGATTCAAGGCCCAAAGCACTTCCTGCTGCTCTGTGGCAGGCAGGTTTTTAATAAGGGTTAATATGGCTTCAGACTGCGGACTCAACGGAGATGGATTTTTCCTTACGGCTTAATAGTCTGCAAGGTCATCAAGGTCTACAGGGGGCACCCACACAAATCATTAACAATCCATACAAATGCACGGAAATCGCTAACAATCGTTGCAAATTCAAACGGTCAGAATTAAGCAGCTTTGCGCACCCTAGCACTTCTCGAAGACGCTCTACAGTTTTTAAAGGCAGGGTTCAGAAAGGGTGAGTAGCGTGGTTTCGAAACACTTACTTCGGGCTATAACATTCAGTGCTATGCAATGCCATGCAGTGCAATGCAGCGAGACACCTATTACCATGCAACATGGCCCTAGATGATTTTCAGCGGGGCTCTCGGTGGTTTTTGCGGGGCTCTCCGTGATTTTCAGCGGGGCTCTCTGTGATTTTCAGCGGGGCTCTTCGTGGTTTTTGCGGGGCTCTTCGTGGTTTTCAGCGGGGCTCTCAGTGGTTTTTGCGGGGCTCTCCGTCATTTTCAGCGGGGCTCTCCGTGATTTTCAGCGGGGCTATTCGTGGTTTTTGCGGGGCTATACAGGGTTCAAAGAGTACCAGGAACTACAAAAAGTAGTAGGCACTGGACTACAATACTTTTGAAAGAAAGCTTTTCATTCCTAGTGATAACAGGGGCTTCAGAAAAAAAGGGGGTGGGTGGCTAGGATCGGTTCTGGCTAAACGACAGTGCGGATACTTAGCACACTTTTAGTTAAAAACCGTCAACTTAAATTTTAAGATATGGTTTTCTTACGAAATTGGATTAAAGCATTGCGTTTAGGTGTTGTTGGCACACGTTTTTCTTTTTCTTTTTCTTATTCTGACGGAGAATTATGTCCATTTAGTCCAGTTAATTATGTAAGGGATAAATTCCTGCCATTATCTTTTTAGCAGTTTCAACTACGGATTCAAATCTCATTAGGTCGTTTTTAAATTCTGTTTCTAATAATTCGGTATTAAACATTATTCTCGTGTGACTGATGGCGGTGTTTACTAATTCCACACATGCAAGATATTCGTCATTTGTTTCTGGGTTAGTTTTGCCGTCTTGTATGGTAACTAGATAGCTTGTAGAGCTTTTTATTGATGCTTTCTTGCCGTACTTAAAAACCTCGCACCCTATGATTACGGTCATTTTGTACTCTCTAGGCTTTTTTGTCTTTTTTATCTTGGATAAGATGTCAACCGCCCATTGATTTTTATCGTGTTTATGTGTTGCAGGTTCGGTAAAGTTGTCAAGGTGGCTAACACGGTTCAAATAGTGCCACTCATTTCGGAGGATTAGTGCCAATGATTTCGGTTCAAACAGTGCCA
>CAJXNI010000014.1 GCA_913057235.1 uncultured Bacteroidota bacterium | reverse complement strand
CTATAGCCAGGGCGGGCAATACTCCCACCCAGAAAAAATATTGCTGCGCCAGCAATAAGTCAGCCGTGTAGGAATTAAACTTTCCCTGATGGCGTTGGGGGTAAAAAGTTTGAATAATGGTAAGCAAAGCCCTGTTTTTAAGACCAGGAATACTCACTGACTTTTGAGCCTGAGCTTGTTCACCGCCCGCTTGTTTAATGCGAATGGTTTTATAGCCAATTAAGTTGCGAAGGGGATTACTGCTCCAGCGGAAGTACTGTATTTTACGGTGTGGAATGCGATACTCATTGCGTTTAAGCAAACCACTTTGCATTAAAACTCCTGAACTGTTTAAAAAGAATTTGAGGTTGTAATACCTTAATACTACCCGCACTAATGAAGAAATTACCGATATGAGCAGAAAAAGAACTACCACCACCGGCAAAAGCAATACCCAGGACGCTAAAAAAGTGTTGGCTGTTTTTTCTAAATAAGGCTCAAACGGAGTAAGCAAATATTCTTCAAATTGCCAGATATAGCCATTTAAAATAGCAAAAAGTAAAAGCCCACTCCGTAAATGGTTTTCGGTAAAACCTACCTTTAATAGGTCTTTTACAGACAACCTTACCAAGGGTTCTTGATTGCGCCACTGGCTGTTTTCCTGTTTGGGCTTATTGGTCTCTTTTTGCTCATAAGGCCCTTGCTCTTCTGGCGCTGCTTTTTGTTTTTGCTCTTCAAATTTGCGGGTCATCAGAAAATCTTCCAGTTGCTCAGCATAATTGCGCTGCAAGGCCGATATTTCTATTTCCTGAGATTGACTACCGGCTGTATCAATTTTTAAAGCCACTACCCCCAATAGCTGCTGCACCAGGTTTTGCGCGGTATTTACCGTTTGAATTCGGTCAAAAGGCACGTTTATACGATCATGCTTCAGCACACCTTTTTCAATTACAAAATTATCCCCTTTTACATAGAAGAAGAATTTACGGTACTGCAGATAGCTAACTATTAATGCTATAACGCCCACAATTATAGCCCAGTGCCAAAGCGACAAACCCAGCATTTTAAAGTTACCTCCAAACTGCACCACAATTACGGCCAAAAAGAAATTAACGGCTCTGCGTAAGTTTTTAAAGAAAATAACCGCAACGCCCACCGCAGATTGGCGCTGAGGCTGCTCGAGTTTAAGACTACTCATACTCTGCGCTCAGTTTTATAATGTAGTCTCTTAGTTTTTGAGCACTTTCTTTAGTGAGCCCGTGTATGGTCATATCACTGCTAGCTCCCCCTGCGGTAAATACTTTAACGGAGGCTAAGTCAAACAAACGGCCCAAAGGGCTTTGACTAAACTCTACGTGCTGTATACGATTGAGCGGCACGCTGGTCATGTTAAAAAATAACAAACCACTTTTATAGGAAACATCTTTGCTTCTAATAGCGTAGCCTTTGATTTTAAACCCTAGTATTTCCAAAACAAAAAGAAGCACAATTAGCAGAGCCCAAACTGGTGTCCAGTAAATAAATGGCAATTCAGTAGAAAAAGAAACCAGCGTTAAAATACCGGCCAAGAGTATCATAAATAAACCGCGAGATGTAAGTCGCATGTACAAATAATCCTCCTCCAAAGGCTTATAGTCGACCTTTTCCTGAGCGGGAAGCTCATCTACCGAAATCTGTAAATTTTCCAATAGCTTAGAATCCATACTCTCTAGGACTTAGTCTTTAAATGTCTAAAATAGTCGGCCAAAATAGCAGGACTCTCTAAGCGTGATGTTTTTACCTCTAGAATCTTTAAAGTTGATCCCTGATAAAGAGCCTTCAGCTGCTCTTTTAAAGTGGCCTCATCATCGGCTGTAAGCCAGGGTATACCGTAGGTTTGCGCTACACCGGCTAAATCATGGTTATGGTGGGTTTCCTGAAAACGTTCAAAATGGTCAATATTGGCAGGCCCTTTTATGATTCTAAAAATATTACCGCCCTCATTGTTAAGCACAATTATACGCAGGTTTTGCGGTAAGCGATCATTCCAGAAAGCTGCACTGTCGTACAAAAATGCTACATCACCGGTAACCAGGGTAACCATTTTTTGAGTTTGTGAAGCGTGGCCCAAAGCGGTGGCCGTAGAGCCATCTATGCCGCTGGTGCCGCGGTTGGCAAAATGTTTACGCTGGGGCGGATGCTCAAATAATTGGGCATATCTAATGGAGGCACTGTTGGCGCAATGAAGATACCCATCGGCCGGCAGGCCCTCTAGTACCAGACTGAAAGCTTTTAAGTCTGAAAAACTTGCTTTTTGCAGGTAGGCCTGATGGCGCTCATTTTTGTTGTCATTTTTTTGCAGCCAGCGCTGCTGCCAGGTTTTTGGCTTGGGAGCCGCCACCTCAGCCAGCTGCTGAAAGAACAACTGCGGTTGTACCGGAATCATGCGGCTTAATTGCAAGTACGAGTCTTTGGGATAATGAAAATCACCCACGTGCCAATGCGCTTTTGGCGGATGCTCTTGAATGAATTTCTTCACCATTTTGCTCACCACTTCGCCCCCAATGGTTATGAGCAAGTCGGGCGCCAAATCTTGTTTCTCTTGCTCCGAGATAGTGTTTATCAGCCGATCTATACAGCTTATTTTGGCCACCTGCTGCGCGTTGCTAAGGGTTTCGGTGAGGAGCAAAAACGGGCTGTGCTCCTGCAGCTTTGCCAAGGTTTGCCAAAGCTCTTCCTGCGGATGCATCTGCCCGGTAAGCACCCAAATTTTGGCAGCGCCATTCCAAGCCTCCTCGGTGGTTTTTAAATCCTGCGCGCTCAAAAAATGCTGTGGTTGCACCTTTTCAATAAACCGGAAATGCTCGCCTCCAGCTACTTGCTTTTCGTACAGCGGTTCTGAAAAAGGCACATTAATATGCACCGGGCCCGCCACCACCTCTTGTAAAGTTTTGTTTACCAGTCGTTGGTTGTAGTGTTTGGCCAAGTCATCACCCGGCTCGCGATGCAGGTGTGCCTCCGCCAAAATGTGGTGGCCAAAAATGTGCTTTTGCTGAATGGTTTGGCCTATCCCCTCCCCTATCCATTCCTCGGGCCTGTCAGCCGTAATAATAATTAAAGGCACCTGCTGGTAATAGGCCTCGGTAACGGCCGGTAAAAAATTGGCCGCAGCCGAACCAGAAGTACAAATTACCGCGGCCGGCTGCCGTTTTTCCAGGGCCATGCCCAAGGCAGTGAAAGCGGCTGCGCGCTCATCGGGAACGGAGTAGGTTTCATAGGCCTCATCGGCCGATAGCGCCAAAATTAATGGCGCATTTCTACTACCGGGTGCCACTACAATTTGAGTACAGTTGTGTTTTTTTAATAAAGCCGCCAAAAGGCGGGCATTGTATTTTGCCGAGGTTTGCTCCATAGCTTTTAGCGGTTCACAACGCTAAGTAAAGTTTCCATTTTAGCTTCCGTTTCATGCCACTCACTAAGGGCATGGCTTTGGGCGGTTATGCCTCCCCCCGCATACAAACTAAAACCATTTTTAAATAATTGCATACACCGCAAATTAACCCAATAATGGGCGGCTTGTTGCTGGCTTAGGCCGAAATATCCTGCATAGAAACCACGGGAATAGCCTTCGGTTTGCTGAATGTACTCCAGGGCCTCTTGCCGGGGCAAACCACTTACGGCCGGGGTGGGATGCAGCTTTTCAAGCAGATCTTGCATGGCAAAGGAATCGTTTATTTGAGCTTGCAGCTTGGTTTGCAGGTGCAAAACCTGGGCAGCCTGCACCTCTTCCACTCCCCCCTTCTCTACTGAGGAAATCCCCGGGCTTGCTTGTAAGGTTTGCTCTATAAATTCGGTGACCAGCCGCTGCTCATGATACTCCTTGGCGCTAAAATCCTGGGTGCTGCCCACTTTACGGGTGCCGGCCAGGCTCATGGTTTTGAGGCTGGTGCCTTCTTTTTCCAACAGGGTTTCAGGGGTGGCGCCACACCAGGTTCCTACTTTGGGGTGGCTGAACAAGTACACCGTAAGCTGCGGGTACGCCTGGCAAAGTTTTTTAAAAAGCTGCTTTGGATTTTGAGGCTGCGGCACAAACTGAGCCCTGGAGAGCACCACCTTACCCCAGCCTTGCTTTTGAATAGTGGCAATGGTGTTTTCCAGTGCTTTCATATACTGCTCCTTTGGCAGGCTGTGAGGCGGCTCATTCTGGTAGTAAAAGGGCGGGGCTTCAGAAGCCTCCATCGGCTGTAAAGCCAAATGATATTTTTGATCTTGTGCAAAGCTAGACCAGGTAAAAGCCACCGGCCCCGCGGCACTTTCTTGGTAGTTTTCTACGGCACCAGCCCGCGCCCTGCGTATTCTTAAATGTGCTTTTTGCATGATTTACTCAGAGAATCAAATGTTGGAAACCTACCATAACTCCAATAGAACCCAGGTAAAAGTGCGTGGTTCGAAATATGGTGGTGTTAAGCCTCTGCAAACTATCTAATCCTTTTTTAAGGGCACAATCATATTGGTAAGCTTACAGTGGGAAATGAGCTTACCTTCTTCATCTTCAATGCGAATTTCCCAGAGGTGGGTACTACGCCCTTTGTGAATAATGCGGGCCACCCCGTAAATCATGCCTTCTTTTTTAGAGCGAATGTGATTGCAGCTCAGCTCAATACCCAGTACGGCAAATTTTTTAGGATCTATAAAAAGAACACTACTGGCACTGCCCACACTTTCGGCAAGCGCAGCGCTAGCCCCACCGTGTAAAAGCCCCATAGGCTGATGCACTTTAGGGCCCACCGGCATGCTCACCTTTAGCCAGCCTTGCTCGGCATCTACATCAATGTACTGGATGCCTAATGTTTCCATCAGGGTGTTTTTACTATTGGCGTTAAAGGCCGCCAGCATTTCTTCTTTGGTCATACTCGCAATCTACTTTGAGGGGCTAAAGTATTAACTCAAAGCCAATGGTGAGCTACAAGGGGTTTTTTACTTTTGCCTTCGTTAAAACAGTACCCATGTCAGAAGCCAAAACACGCCCCAACCCAGCCTCGGTAAAAGATTTTATTAAAGCATTAA
Source organism: uncultured Bacteroidota bacterium (assembly GCA_913057235.1). Classification (GTDB taxonomy): domain Bacteria; phylum Bacteroidota; class Bacteroidia; order Flavobacteriales; family Schleiferiaceae; genus CAJXNI01. Next base: position 79,401 of record CAJXNI010000014.1, on the reverse strand, counting down.
ACCATCCTGCCAAAGAAGCCGATAGCTTTAGGTTGCTGGAAATATTTGAAGAGGAAGTGGGCGAACCTCCCGTGATGTGGGGCGGCAGTATCATTGGTTTTGGAAAATATAAGTACGTGTATGAAAGTGGTCGCTCAGGCGATTGGATGCTGAGCGGCTTTTCACCCCGTAAAACCAAGTTTTCACTCTACCTGATGGCCGGATTTTCAAAATTTGATGAAATTCTCCAGCGCCTAGGCAAGCACAAAACCGGTAAGGGCTGCTTGTACGTAAATAAACTTGCTGATATTAATGAGGAGGTGCTGCGCGAGCTAATCAGGGCTTCGGTGGCGGAAACCAAAAAACGTTACGCAGCCTACAACTAAGCCTTGGCAAAAACGCCTGCTTGAGGGGCCACTCACTTCAGCGCCTTTTCTATCTTTGCGCCCCAATTTTCACAACTGCAAAGCATGCTTAAGATCACTTTGCCTGACGGCTCTGTAAAAGAATTTGACGAGGGAACCTCCGCGCTTGACGTGGCTAAAAGCATTAGCCATGGTTTGGCGCGCAATGTGTTATCAGCCACCTTTAATGAGCAAACCGTTGAAATAACGGAGCCTCTGCCGGGCGATGGAGCCCTGACTTTGCACACCTGGGACAGCCCTGAAGGCAAGAAAGCTTTTTGGCACTCATCGGCTCACCTAATGGCCCAAACACTGGAGCAACTTTACCCAGGTATCAAATTGACGATAGGACCGGCCATTGAAAATGGCTTTTACTACGATATTGATTTAAACGGCCACAATTTAGGCGAAGGCGACTTCCCCAAGATTGAGAAAAAAATGCTGGAAAACGCGCGAGCCAAATCGGCTTTTGAGATGCGTGAGGTTTCTAAGCAAGCCGCTTTGGATTTTTACCAAGACAATCCTTATAAAACAGAGCTCATAGAAAATCTTCAAGACGGTGAAATCACCTTTTGCGATCATGCTGAGTTTACCGACCTATGCCGGGGCGGTCACCTACCCCACACCGGATTGATTAAGGCGGTTAAAATTATGAGCGCAGCCGGGGCTTACTGGCGTGGCGATGAGAATAATCCGCAGCTCACGCGCTTGTACGGGATTTCCTTCCCCAAAGCTTCTATGCTTACCGAGTATTTAGAACTTTTAGAACAAGCCAAGCAAAGAGATCACCGTAAACTAGGTAAAGAATTAGGGCTTTTTACTTTTTCACAAAAAGTAGGTCAGGGTTTACCCATGTGGCTCCCAAAAGGGGCCGAGCTACGCGAACGCCTGGAGCAGTTTTTGAAAAAAGCGCAAAAAGCAGCGGGCTATGAGCCGGTAATTACTCCGCATATTGGTAACAAAAAACTCTACGAAACCAGCGGGCACTATGCCAAATACGGCAAAGACAGCTTTCAGCCTATAAACACACCCGAAGAGGGAGAAGAGTACTTGCTAAAACCCATGAACTGCCCGCATCACTGCGAGCTATATAAGAGTGAACCACGCTCCTACCGTGACTTACCCATTCGCTTTGCCGAGTTTGGCACCGTGTACCGTTATGAGCAAAGTGGAGAGTTGCACGGTTTAACGCGGGTGCGTGGTTTTACACAAGATGATGCACATTTGTTCTGCACACCAGACCAGCTCAAAGACGAGTTCAAAAAAGTAATTGACCTGGTACTGTATATCTTTAAAACACTTGACTTTCAAGAATACACGGCACAGGTAAGCTTACGCGATAAAGAAGATCACAGTAAGTACATTGGCAGTGATGAAAATTGGGAAAAAGCGGAGTCTGCCATTAAAGAGGCGGTAGCTGAAAAGGACTTAAACTACAAGGTAGAATATGGCGAAGCCGCTTTCTACGGGCCCAAACTGGATTTTATGGTCAAAGACGCCTTAGGGCGCCAGTGGCAATTGGGTACCATTCAGGTAGATTACAACTTACCCGAACGCTTTGAATTGGAGTACACCGGGGCCGATAATGAAAAGCACCGCCCGGTAATGATTCACCGCGCGCCTTTTGGCAGCATGGAACGTTTTGTGGCCGTGCTGTTGGAGCATTGTGCAGGTAACTTCCCTACCTGGTTAACGCCCAAACAAATAGCCATTTTGCCCATCTCTGAAAAATATATGCAATACGCCCATAAAGTTTCTGATTTACTTAAAAATTACGACCTTCGCGCCTTTATTGACAATAGGGCTGAGAAAACAGGGCGTAAAATAAGAGACGCAGAAGTTTCTAAGGTGCCCTACATGCTTATTGTTGGTGAAAAAGAACAAGAAACAAACTCGGTTTCAGTGCGTTTGCACGGAGGCGAGGATAAAGGGAGTATTCCTTTAGAAGAGTTTGCAAAACAAGTACAACAAAAAATAGATCAGCAAATAGCTGCTTTTAACTAAAATAAAGTTTAATTAAAAAATAGAATTCTGGCCAGAAGACCACATCATCGCAGAGGACCTAGACGTCAACCCCAAGAAGATAAGCATTTAATCAACGAGAAAATAAGCGCCCCAAAAGTACGCGTGGTGGGCGATCATGTTGATGGTCAAGGCATCTACCCCATTAAGGAAGCCCTTAAAATGGCGGAAGAAGAAGGTTTAGACTTGGTGTTAATCGCAGAGAAAGCAGACCCTCCGGTTTGTAAAATTATTGACTACAAGAAATTCCTTTACGACCAAAAGAAGAAGCAAAAAGAGATTGCCCAAAAGGCTCAAAAAACGGTTGTAAAAGAAATTAGGTTTGGTCCTAATACCGATGATCACGATTACGAGTTTAAACGCAAACATGCCGAGAACTTTCTAAAAGAAGGGGCAAAATTAAAAGCCTACGTATTTTTTAAAGGTCGTTCAATTGTGTTTAAAGATAAAGGGGAGATTTTATTATTGCGCCTGGCCCAGGATCTTGAAGACTTAGCCAAGGTAGAGAACCTACCTAAGTTAGAAGGTAAGCGCATGATTATGATGATGGCCCCTAAGAAATAGAGATTAGAACCCCAAAATAGAGGAAAATGCCAAAGATGAAAACCAAGGCCAGTGCCAAGAAGCGTTTTAAGCTTACCGGCTCTGGAAAAATTAAAAGAAAGCACGCTTTTAAAAGTCACATTCTAACCAAGAAGGAGACCAAGCAGAAGCGTAACCTTACCCACTCAACACTTGTGCACAAGAGTGATGAGCCCAATATTAAAAAGCAATTGTGCATCTAAACAAGTAGTAACGAGTTATTAATTAACCCTGTGTAAGCGCCCCAAAGAGTCTTTTAAAAAGAACGCCTTGCATAAAAAATTAAAGTAAAATGCCAAGATCAGTAAGTTCAGTAGCTTCAAGAGCTCGCAGAAAAAAAATCATGAAAATGGCCAAAGGGTACTTTGGTCGTAGAAAAAACGTTTGGACGGTAGCTAAGAATGCCGTTGAAAAAGGTCTTCAATATCAGTACAGAGACCGTAAAAACAAAAAGCGCAATTTCCGTACACTTTGGATTCAACGTATCAATGCAGGAGCACGCCTTCACGGGATGTCGTACTCGGCCTTCATGGGCGCGGTGAAAAGTTCAGGAATTGAGCTAAATCGCAAAGTTTTAGCCGATTTAGCCATGAACCACCCCGATGCCTTCAAGGCTGTTGTTGATAAAGTAAAAAAGTAAATAACCTACGGTTCTAATCTTTTAAAAGCCCTCCTTTTTGGAGGGTTTTTTTAGCGCTATACTCAAAATATCTCCTACGCTGTAGTCGGTACTACCTGCATTTAAATACAATAGCTCTCCGGGCGCATCGCCCTTGAGGCTTAGACTTAAAAGGGTGGTAAAACCATTGAACAGAACTCCTTTCACTTGGGCGCTGATGCCTTGAGTCTGTACTTTTAGGTGTTGCGGACGAATGATTTTTTCCTCCGTTTTTAGCAGTTGCTGTTGCAACGGATTGAGCACATTGTAAAATCCTGTTAAAGCCGCTGCATACTCGTTTACCGGAAAGTGATAGGCCTCAAAAGGCGAAGCATCCTGCACAATTTTTCCGCCTTGAAGAATTACTATGCGGCTGCTGTAGGCCAGTAAGTCGGTAGGCTCATGCGAGACCATAATGCGGGTAAGCTCAGGATAATCTTGATTGAGATATTCTAACACCTGAAGCTTTAGATAATAATCAAGTTGATTAAAAGGCTCATCCAAAAGCAATAGGTTAGGCCGGGCTGCCAAGGTGGCGGCCAAAGCCGCCCGTTGTTTCTGCCCACCAGACAGTAGCTTGGCCTTTTGGTTTTTAAAAGAACCAAGAGACAGCATGCGGTGGCTACGACCCAAATGCTTTTTCAGCCTGGAAGTGCTCAGTTGACGCCCCCTTTTAGTAATGTTCTCATCTACCGTTAGATTAGGTGATAAGTCAAAGTTCTGACCAAGTAACTTAATCTCCTCATGCCCGGGTACAAGATGCTTGCGCTGGACTTCAAAAGCTTGGTTTTTATAGCGTAATTCCCCTTTCTGCACCGCTAACTCCCCCGCTAATACCTTCAACAGTGTTGACTTTCCGCTGCCGCTCACTCCGGCCAAACCTATACGCTCTCCGGCCTCTAGATGAAAACTTAATCGGTTTAAAACCTTTTTAGCACCGTAGGCGTATGTGAGGTTTTTGGCATTTAAAAGCATAGCGGACAACTTTTTGGTTATTTATTTGTCTAAAAGGAAAGGCAGTGGAAAGCTTATTGTTGGCAAGAAATTTGATGTTTAATGGATAAGCTTAAAATGTTAAAAAAAGATTAAAGCGGAAAAAGCTTTACACTAATTGCAAGCTTGTTTCGTTAACAGTGAAAATAGTGCGAAAGCATTAATCATAGTTTTGTTTGGTTGGTTGAAGAGCCGGTGCATCACGCTCAGTGGTGGCCGGCTTTTTTTTGAGTTCTTCTTTTAAGTTTTGCATAGCCTCCAAGTTGTCAGGTCGGCTCAAAGCTTTGTGAATTTCTTCCTTTTCCTGCTCGGTAAGGTGCCAGCTCAAGGAAAGGTTTTCTTTCTCTCGCATTAATGAAAAACGACTGAGCTTTAGGGGGAACCCCAGTAGATCACCACTCCAGTCCATTAATAAAGATTTGTTGTAAATCTGCAGGTTACTAAAACTCTTTACCACTCCACTAATGGGTCTCACCAAACTCTCTAGTCTACTGGGAATTTTAGACTCAATGGGAATTTGATCTACACGATTGGCCTTAATCTGTATAATATGCACGCCAGAGGTATTTTGCGCTATCCAATCCCTGAAAGTATATAAATAGCGTAAGGCCAGTTCCAAACCTTCATTATCACGCACCCCAGCGTCAATCAGTTGCATGGGCGGCTCAGAAGGCATGGTTACCAACGGAGTGATGTAAGGAAAAGAAGCACTTAAGCGCAAAGCGGTGGCAAAACGTAAGCTATCGGCTCCCTGCCCGGCAAACAAACGCTGGTATTCTACTCCATCAAACTCGCGACTCTTTCCCAAACCACGCAATGGTTGATTGTAGGTAAGGTAACTCAAACCTTGCGTACTCATCAATAATTTTCGGCCATCACCAATAATAGTGGGTGCTAAAATTAGGGTGGGTATTTGCGCCTCGCTCTCGGCCTTTTGGTTTCGTGTAAACGGATAATCTAACAAACCTTGCGTATTTTCTAACCAACGCTGGTCGAAGGCGTAGCCGCGATCAAGAGGGTACCTACACCCTGCCAAATTCACACGCTTTAAGCGGAAGAGCAAATCATTAACGGCCAAGTAAAAGGTAGTTGCATTTAAAAGGTCTTTAGATGCTAATTCACTGTAATACGGATTGTTAGGTCTAATAATGGTATTAAGATTCGTTTTTTGGTACTGCAATTCACGGTAGTAAGCAGCTCCCAGCATTCCACCCGAAGAGCCAGTAATCAAATGCACCTGATCGTAAAATGCCGGACCTAAAAGGCTGTCAATCCTTTGCATAACCAGCATTGTCCATAAGGTACTGCGTAAACCTCCGCCACTTACGTTGTACACCACCAATTTTGGCAAAGAATCAGCCGGGAATTTAGCACGCCAGGCCTCTAGTCGTTTAAGGGTCTCGTGCTTATCTTGCCGCACCAGGCTATCGGCTGTTAAAGCCTCTAAAGTTTGATAGTTGTATTGGGCCGGTTCACTTTGGTAATCCATACCAAAGGCGTAGCTAATGTGGGTAAAAAATTGCTGTGCGGTTAGAAAATGAAAGCCCACCAGCAACAGTACGCCAACCGTAACCGTCCAGGTTTTTAAGCGCACGTAAATAGCGCCAATAATCATGAGGTAAATAGAGAATATTAAAAAAACGGTAGCCCCGGCCGGTATTCTAAAGTAGGGGTTGGAACCAATAAACCCTAAACCTAGCAGTACTAGTAACAGCAGTATGAAGTAAAATGTGGCACTTAAATGATGCTGTTCAATGGTTTTACTTAAAGCCTCTTTGCTGTAGTGCTGGGTATTTCGCGTTAAGCGAAGTGTGTAAAAATTTTTGAGGTAATAATTCACAGCCTGAGGGTGTTGGCTTACCTGGGTTCGTTTACGGCCAATATTTATGAGGTGCCGTAAAGTACGTACCCCAGAAGGTTCAGACTGGGAATCTCCCTTTTTCTCGGCCAGCGTTTTTATAGTAGATAAAAAATAGCCCACCGTAAAGCCAATGCTTAAAGTTGCTCCCAAAAACAAAGCCGCTTGGTTTAATAGAATATTGGTTAAGGGGTAACCATCTTTTATAGAAAACTTTAAAATGCTGATAGCCAGGGTTAAGTAAAATGTAAGCGGGATAATGGAATTATTCACACCAAACTTCCAAAGCGGACGGTCAACGGCCGCCAAAAACGGAAAGCGGTAGCTGTAATAGATATAACTATTAATATGGTAAGCCATAAAGAACAAGCCCATGGTAAAACCCAGCAGCAAGTAACTGACTGGCCCTACTTGCTCCTGGTACTCAGGACTCACAAATAGATACCTAAAACCATAGTCAAAGCCAATGAAGCCTGTGATAAAGCCAAAGAGAATGAGCCAAAAAAGCATGAGGAGATGACTGCGCCTGAGCTGTAGAAAGAAAAGTTTTACTGGAAAAAAGGTGCGCAGAAAAAAGAGCGTATCTGAAAACCACCGTAGAAGCACCGTCATAAGCACCGGTTTAAATAAAAGGCTCTGGCCTTGAGCAGGTTTTTATGGGCCCTAGCGACTTTCACCGCGCTTTAATTTTAAGCATAATGCTGTTTTCATTGGCCATGGTGGTCATCCATTCTGGAGCTTCTTGCTGATTGACCGTATAAATTTTATAAGGCACTCCCTTCTTACGCAAAGCCCTGGTTAGGGCCATGCTCCGCTGCTTGGTAAGCGCACGATCGTTAATGTTGTTGTAAATGGTAAACTCGTATAAAAGGCCTTCAGACTCTTTCATCATTTCGGCAACCAGGGTAATCATAAAGTCACCGCTGGGGATTAAACGAGACGAGCCCTCGGCAAACTTCACGTCTAAAACGGGCGCCTCTACCTCTAAGTTAATTTTTTCATGGGGTTTAACCCGATGCCCACTATTGCTGATTACCATAACCTCTACCCTACGATTTAAGGCTTTGGCGCGGGCATTTACTTCTTTGTAAAGAGGCTGGGTATTGCTGAGTCCCTTGTACGAGAGGCGGCTGGCATCAATGTCATTCTTTCGTAAAAAGTAGTAGACCATGCGCGCGCGCTCGGTAGAAAGCTCTTGATCACTGCCACAACAAACGTGGCCTTGCAGCTCAATTTTTAAATCGGGGTAGGTACGCATTACCAGCAGTAGCTCTTGTAAAACGGCCATACTCTCCCAAACCGGTACCGGTTGGTTACCCACGAAATTTAAGTTGGGTAAACGAATTTTATCGCCTTTTTTGAAGTCGTTATCTACTAATCGCTGCTCGGGCTTGGGTATTAAGGATACATCAATAGAAAGAAGCAGCTCTACCCTTCTGTTCTTGTAGCGCTCCTTGGGGTTATTGGCATACTTTGGTCGCTTTTCTCCGTAATAGTCTGTACGTACCTTCAAGGGGTCTAAACCTTTGTACACCAGGTACGATAGTATGCTTTGCACGCGCCTTTTAGACAGGGCTAAGTTGTATTCATCATCGGCCAGGCTATCGGTATGCCCGTAAACGTAAACTTCTTTTAAAATGGTGAAAGGCACTACCTCCAAAAGACTGTCTACCCGTTTTTTTTGTTGGGCCGAAAGAGCGTAGGAGTCTAAACTAAAATTGGCCTCAAAATAAACAACACTATCGGCTTCAGCCTCTTGGGCGAAAAGCATAAACGGAAATAAAGCTAAAAGCAGTAAGCAGCGCATGCTAAACATTTAAAAAGCTAACCTAATTGAATTAGGCAAATGTTCTACCTCAACGCTTTTTAAAGTATAAACGTGCCTTGTTAATTAAGACTTTTAAAAGGAACTACTACCCGAGTTTTATCCCAGGTTAAGATCATTTTACCGCTTTGCGCGTCAATAGCCTCAAGGGCGATGGTAAACTGCTCAACCGTACTGCCCAGTTTTTCAACCGGCACTGAGGTTGTTAGCACGTCATAGGTGCCATCTCGGCTGGCCTCACCGCTTAGATTTACCCCCCAGCGATACATCTGCTCGTTAAAGATAATTTGCCACTCGCTGCCTCCCGGGATGGTCCACAAGGTGTATTTACCAGCCGACAATCTTTCCTGACCAATTTGCAAATCAGTTTGAGTAGCAAAGGTGGTGGCCTCATTGGCTCCTGTGCGCCATACTTCACCAAAAGGCACCAATTCGCCAAAAATGGTTCGGCCTTTTTTAAAGGGACGATTGTAGAAAACCTCAATTTCAAAAGGAGGCGTACTAAGCGATACCGTATCTTCAGGACTGTGTTTTTTGGTGTTGCTCTGCATAACTTTAAAGGCAACAAAAAGCAAAACGATTAGGACGGCCACAGCCGCTAGGATAAATTTTAATGTTTTTGACATGGCAGGAAAAATGAGAAGACTAAATTAAAGCAATTGATGTTTTATGCGCACCCTTTTTATTAAAATGAGAGGTAAAAATGGGCGTAGCTACGGCCTGTATATTAAGGCCCTCAAACATTTTTCCAGAGCCGACCCAGAAATGGAAAATTACTGCTCCACAAGCGAAGGCCCTAGTAGTTAGTTTTAGTGAATCTTTTCAAGTATAGGGCTTAACCTTTTTTAGTTGATTTAAAGAAAAAGAGTTCGGGGTCTCCCTGGTCCAAACCAATTAACTTTCCTGCATAGCTGAATTTAGAACGTGCCAATGCCTTTTGCATGGCAAGGTTAGACCGATTAGTAGATGTAAAGAGTTTCTCAGCCTTGCAATGCTCAACTAAAAGCTGAAGGACTTTACTTCCTATACCTTTATTTCGGTGCAACGTTCTGGCTATGCGCAGTGTCCCGAAGGGCATTGCGTAGAGGTTTTGTTGTGCCTCGTTTTTTATTTCATTCAATTAGTTTGTCTAAAATACCACTAAATTGAATCTTCTCATTCAAGCTTAATGGTTCTGAAAACTTAGTGAAAATTTCATCGATTTTTGGTTTAAGAGTATTCAATTCTGCAAGTCCCTTTTTCGTAATCTTAATTCTCTTAGCTCTTTTATCTTCCTTGTCGGGAAACTCCTCAGTAAACTCATTCTTCAAAAGTCGTTTGATAATCTCAATTCCGGTTGGTGCTTCTAGATTGTGCATTTCTACTATTTCCATTTTTCTGAAGCTTTCTTGATAGTCTAAATGCAATAAGAAGCTGTATTCATCAATTGAAGAAATACGTGATTTAGACAAAATACTTTTAGTCTGTTTCTTCAATTCTTTGTTCAGGTACATCAACTTGAAAGCTAGGACCAATTCAGCATGGGTTGAATGATCATCTTCGCTATTAGCTGAAAAAAGGGTGTTGTTTAGCCAAATGGTAAAGTCTTCTACTTTTTCAGAGGAGTGTCCTTCTTGATATACTTCTACTAGCTCTATTATTTTTTTGAATAAGGTGTAATCCATTTTATCAAATTAATTCGGATTTGAACAAATATACATCAAAAGCCATGCATATGAAATAATATACTAGATTTGCATCAGAAACATAGTAATAAGTCAAAATAACAACGATTATGAGTAATCCTACGTACACATTTGTATCATTATCTACTGCAAAACCTGGTAAACTTGAGGACTTGGTAAGAATTGCGAAAGCTCCAACTATGAAGATGGACAAAAGATCTGACGGTCTTTTAGCTTATCAGGTAAGTGTTGATGAAGAAAGAAACACAGTAGTAGTATGGTCAACTTACGACAAGAAAGAAACGCTTTATAACTTTCTTGAAACAGAACAAGGAAAAGACGATCACGGAGAAAATGAGGATATGGACAGCATTATCGATACATTTGTAATGTATGACCTTGAACCTGTTAGTGGAAGACTTCTCCCAAAAAAGTAATTTTCATTTAAGCAGAGTTCTTTCGTTCGGTTTGAGCTCTGCTTTTTTAATGAGGCAAAACTCATCTATAATAATAAGCTCTAACCAACCTTGATCAAAAAAGCGGTAATCAAAAATCAAAAAGCCTACTTCTTGCTGGCCAGTCACAATGAGAAAGCACTCGCCAGCGGCAATGGCTTTTAAAATTTTTGCCTATCTATTCAACTGTGTAAACTCCTCTTGATTTAGCTCACGTGCATAGCTTACCAAGGCAGGCTTGTCTTGAATGGTTGCTTTTTTTAGCTGTATCTTTTTCATTTTGGTGGTGGTAAAGTTGTTTTACCTTTTTCGTAGATATTGAGATTGAGTAACCGCATTGAGAAAAGAGGCAAACCCAGCTAGTTCAAAATTGCGTCTCTCTGGCAATTCTGAAAATAAAGGTGTGCCACCACCTAGTAGAATAGGGAAAGTGGTTATAATCAACTCATCAATTAAATCTTCTTTCAGGAAGCTTTGCACGGTTATACCTCCATCAATGTACAAGTTATTATGGCCCAAAGCATTTATTTGGCTAAGCACACTAGTTAAAGAACCATTCACCAAGAACGCTTTACCTTTGTAACCTTTTGGGATTTCAGGTAAACGATTACTTAGCACAAAAACAGGTTTGTGGTAAGGCCAGGGCCCGTCAAAGCCGCAAATGGTTTCAAAGGTCTTACGTCCCATAAGCAATGCATCAATTCTTTGCATGAAATCTGCATAGCCCATGTCGTTATTTTCTGGATTAGGCACTTCCTGAAGCCAATCCAATCCACCATTTTTATCGGCAATAAAGCCATCTAGGCTGGTAGCAATGAATACGCTGTTTTTTTTCATGTATATTTTTTCCCTTTTTAAAAATACTGTTCCCCTTGCTTGAAATGAGTAACCATAAAAAAAGCCCCAGACCGGGGCTTTAAAAATAATCTACTAAGGGGAAGTTTTTCTATAGGTGAATCACCTCGCCATAGGCATCGGCTGCAGCCTCCATTACCGCTTCACTCATAGTGGGGTGCGGGTGCACTGATTTGATAATTTCCATGCCCGTAGTTTCAAGCTTGCGCGCCACTACAGCCTCAGCAATCATTTCGGTAACGTTGGCGCCTATCATGTGGCAACCTAAAAACTCACCGTATTTAGCGTCAAAAATCACTTTCACAAAGCCATCTTTATGACCAGCCGCACTGGCCTTACCACTAGCTGAAAAAGGAAATTTACCCACCTTTAATTCGTAGCCGGCTTCCTTGGCTTGTTTCTCGGTCATACCTACGGAAGCAATTTCTGGGAAGCAGTAGGTACAGCCCGGTAAGTTGCCGTAATCTAGAGGTAAAGGATTGTGACCGGCCATTTTCTCCACGCAAATGATCCCTTCGGCAGAAGCCACGTGTGCCAGCGCGGGACCAGGCACACAATCACCTATGGCGTAATAGCCATCTACGCTGGTCTTGTAATAATCGTCTACTACAATTTTGCCTTTATCGGTTTTAATGCCCACCTCTTCTAAGCCAATATTTTCCAGGTTGGCTTGCACACCCACCGCTGAAAGTACTACATCACACTCCAGGGTTTCTTCGCCTTTTTTACCTTTTACGGTTACTTTACAGCCTTCACCGGAAGTATCTACTTTGGTTACTTCGGTATTGGTTTTAATTTTTATTCCGTTCTTTTTGTAGGTACGCTCCAATTGTTTTGACACGTCTTCATCCTCTACGGGCACAATATTGGGCAAGTATTCAACTATGGTTACCTCCGTACCCATGGCATTGTAGAAATAGGCAAACTCAACGCCTATGGCGCCTGAGCCTACTACTATCATTTTCTTAGGCTGCTTTTCTAAGGTCATGGCCTTGCGGTAGCCAATCACCTTTTCACCGTCTTGCTTTAGGTTAGGTAGCTCTCTGCTGCGTGCTCCGGTGGCAATAATTATATTCTTGGCGCTGTAAGTTTTACTCTTACCATCTTCTCCGGTAACTTCTACCTTTTTGCCTTTGAGCACTTTACCAGTGCCCATTAAAGTTTCAATTTTGTTTTTCTTCATTAAGAATTTTACGCCATTGCTCATGCCGTTGGCAACATCGCGGCTGCGCTTTACCACTGCGTTAAAATCCTTATCAGCTTTTTCTACTTTAATACCGTAATCATCAGCATGATTGATGTAATCAAAAACATTGGCACTTTTAAGTAGCGCTTTGGTAGGGATGCAACCCCAGTTTAGGCAAATACCGCCTAAGCTTTCACGCTCAACTACGGCTGTTTTTAGTCCTAATTGAGAGGCTCTAATGGCCGTAACGTAACCACCAGGACCACTACCAACAACTATTAAATCAAAATCCATATGTATTAATTTGGGTGTTCTACAATTGCGGCTGCGAAGGTAAGCCATCTAAGGTAAATTTTGGTAGCCCTTATGGGCTACTCTTTACGGGCTATAGCCGATATTTCTACCCGCGCGTTTTTAGGTAAGGCCGCAACCTGCACTGTTTCACGGGCCGGAGCTGTCTCAGCCTTAAAAAAGCCACCATACATTTCGTTAATGGCCGAGAAATCAGCCATATCCATCACAAAAATGGAGCACTTTAGCACATGGCTAAAGTCCATATCAGCGGCATTCAGTACCGCTTCTAAATTACGCATTACCTGTTCCGTTTCTGCCAATATGTTTTCGTTTACAAAGGTTTCGCCATCGGCCTTGAGCCCAATTTGGCCACTTACGTAAAGCGTACCACCGCTAAGTACAGCTTGATTGTAAGGACCTATAGGTGCCGGAGCCTTAGCTGTTTTAATTATGGTCTTCATTTATTCTGCATTTTTGCGGCAAGTTATGAAGCTTTTACTACTCGATAATTTCGATTCTTTCACCTACAACCTCTACCACTATCTACAGCCGTTATGCTCTCAAATAGTGGTGAAAAGGAATAACGAGTTGAGCCTTGAAGAGGTAGAGGAATTTAGTCATGTGGTTATTTCACCGGGGCCTGGCCTGCCTGAGCAAGCGGGGCTAACCCTGGATCTTATTAAAACCTACTGGTCTCAAAAAGCAATTTTAGGCGTGTGCCTGGGGGCGCAAGCTTTAGGGGCTGTTTTTGGCGCCGAACTCTATAACCAAAACGAAGTGGCGCATGGCCTTAGCAGAAATATTACTCGACAAGGCGAAAGCTGGCTGTTAAATGGCCTCCCGGAATCCTTTAAGGTGGGGCTTTACCATAGCTGGGCCATCAAGGATACGCCTCACTTTCAAGAAAGATTTAAAGTGACCGCTTGGCGCGATGCTACCGTTACCATGGCCTTTGAACATACTAGCCTACCCCTGGCGGGTGTGCAGTTTCACCCTGAGTCTATTATGAGCGAGCATGGAAAATTAATTCTCGAAAACTGGGTGAACCGCAGCAAGCTACAAATCACCAAAGCCTCTTCTACGCTCTAGCTTTAAGTCTTGCAGCATATCGGCTTTTACGTTAATGGTAATTACGTAGGTCTGTTGAAAGCCAATGGGCACCCAACTGCAGCGAATTTCCCAGCAATGGAGATCGCGGTAAAAGTCAAAGGTGGTAATGGTAAATCTTTCCGCTTCAATATCATAACCGGTACTAAAAGCTATTTTCCATCCTTCGGTAATGTCTATATTGCCATTGGCAGTAATGGCCTGGCTAATAGTGGGGGCCCCTGCACCTCCGGAGTTTTTACGCATGTTGTAGTTTAGATTTAAAGACCAGGGTGCTTTAAAATCTACGTAGCCCGGCAAAGAGTAGTAGTCTACGTCTCCCTCGGTTACGCCCAAATCAGGCGGGGCTGGTTCATCTACAGCCGCGGGATTGTCATCTCCCTTGCCTGGTTCTTCTTCTTTTTCCTTTTTGCCCTTGCCTCTAAATCTATTGGCATTTAGATTTAAGCCCAGGGTAAAGGTTTGGCTGGTAACGCGCAGTAGCTGCCGGTTCACCTCCCAGGCGGTCTGGTTTTGCAAGCCGCCCTCGCCATTATCAAAACCATAAAAGCTGTAACGTGAATTGTAGTTCATGCGCACCAAGCCTTCTAAAGCAGAGGAGGATACGGCCATATTTAAATCAGACCAGGGCCTTTCTTCAGCGGCCATGTTGTAGGCCGTGTTTAAACTAAAGCGCTCCAGAATCTTTATTTTTTTGAGCCCCGTAGAGTCTTTTTCATCCCGCACCTTGGCCTCCAATGTGTTCTGCATGCCCAAGTTAATATTTCCCTGCTGGCCACTTCCGGCTGAACCGTACACCCCGCGTGAGTAGGGGTTTACCACCTCATCTTCACCGGTAGACTCATTTCGCACTCTTTGATAATAGCCCCAGGCATCATCACTAAAATCTGGTCTGTAACTAAAACCTACATTGGGCGTAAACTGGTGCCTGAGAGCTTGCAGGTAGCCGCGGTAACGAAACAAGCCGTAAAGCCGAGTAGAGAAATTGGCATTTACGTTAAAATCTCTATTGGCAAAAAAGCCGCGCAAAGTGTCAACAGCCACTACTCGTTCCGTAGCCGTGTCATAACCGTACTCCAGTTTACTAGGATACCAGCGCTCCGTAAAATTCACGCTGGGGTTAAAAACAATATTTCTAAACACTTTATAGTTAGCGGCAATGGGAATATTGTGCCGTATCCCCATTTGGCTGCTGTCTCTAAACACATTTTCGGTGAACACCGGTTTATCTAGCCGGGTTGTGATGCGATTTTGGCCATCTACAGTATAGGTGATACCAATTTCTTCATACCACTTTTTACCCCCCACCCGCTCACTGTTTTTAAAAGGAAAGAAACGGTTAGTGGCAAAGTTTACCTGCGGCAAGGTTAAAGTAAGCTGTTGGGTTTGGTTGTTTTGACTGTGATTTAAGGTTACATTCATTCTATAGGGGCGGCCCACCCAGTTTTTACTGTAAGTAACACTGGAGTTTAAGCGGTTTTGTTGCACCTGGTTTGGGTTTATGCTGGTTACCTTAAAATACTGGGCGGTGGCAATATTTACGTTAGCCGAAAAGCGGTTACTGGGGTTGGATTTAGGGTCTTGCTGGTGCCGCCAGCCGATGGCAAAGTCAGAACTGTTGTTAAAAGATTGGGAAATAAACTCAGCAAACTCTTCGCGCCCAAAGCGCAAAAGGTTGTAGCTCAAATCTACATTACCGGAGTATTTGTAGCGCATCTTGTAGTTGCTGTTGGCCCGCAGTCCAAAACCTCCTTGAGTGTAAATGTCACCTTGCAAGGTTAAGTCCATGTAATCATTGGTGGCCCAGTAAAAACCTCCGTTTTGAAGAAAATAGCCCCTAAATTCAGAGTTGCCATAGGCCGGGATAATAATACCTGATTTACGCTTATCGGTAGTGGGGAAAAAACCAAAGGGTACCATTAAGGGGGTGGGGATGTCGGCAATCTCAAGGTAGGCAAATTTGGTGACCACCTTCTCACCACTTATTACTTTGGCTTTGGGGGTTACAATGCTAAAATGCGGATCTTCATGTGAGCAGGTGGTAAATGAGCCATTTTTAATATAAAAAGTTTTTTCGTCTGTTTTTTTAATGTGTTCCCCGTGCAAAAAGCCCTCTCCCTCTTGGGTAATCACTTTATTAATCCGTGCCTTCTGACTTTCAAAATTATAGCGCATTTCATCGGCCCGGTACTGTTTTCCTTTCTCGGTAAAAATGGGTTTTTGAATAATCTCCCCGGCCGTGTCGGTAATGCCTCGGGCACTCAGTTCACTTTTATCAAACTCAATTCGTATGTAGCCTGCCTCCATTTTAATGTCGCCATACTCCACAATGGCCTGATTATAAAGCTCTACGGTATTGCCACTTAAAGAAGTAATAATGCTATCTTCCGCATCATACACAACCTGATAATCCAGCAAACCCCGCTCGTTTTTTACCGTGGTGGTGTACGTACTATCAGTGCTAAGGCTGCGTTTGGCGGTGTCGGGCTCAGTAGTGTCTTGAGCAGGTTGGGCTGTGGCCGATGGATTACCGATGCTATCTAAATTAAATTTAGTACTATCAGCGGGCTCTACTTGCGCCTGAAGGGAGGCAATTAAACCAACAAAACACGTTAATAAAAAAATGGACTTTAAGGCCGAAACTCGCAATATGACTATAAATTTGCTAAAATGAAGAGGCTATTTTGTAGGTGCGCCAAAGCTAAACAAAAATCGAACCATTGAGGAAACTAACCCACTTTGCTTTACTGGCAGTTTTGCTTCTGAGCCTTTGCTCAAGCAGCTCAGTGCCCCTCAATTCTGGCGGGATACGCACCATAATTATTGATGCCGGCCATGGCGGGAAAGATCCCGGGAACCTGGGTACACGCAGATACAAAACCACTGAAAAAGATGTAGCCCTTAAAGTGGCGCTAAAACTAGGTGGCTATCTCAAAGAACATATGCCTGAAGTAAAGGTGGTTTACACCCGCAGCACAGATGTCTTTATTCCGCTTAAAGAAAGAGCCGATATTGCCAATAAAGCCGAAGGTGATCTTTTTATTTCCATTCATTGTGACTCCTTTACCAAATCATCAGTACATGGTTCTACCAGCCTGGTATTGGGCCGCAACCACGATGATGAAAACCGGGTGGCCATTCAAGAAAACTCAGCCATTCTTTTAGAAGAAAACTACGAGGAAAAATACGAAGGCTTTGATCCCCGCAAGCCTGAAAGCCTTATTGCTCTTAATCTGTACCAAAACACCTACCTCAATCAAAGTGTGCTACTAGCTAAAAAAATTCAAGACCAGTTTAGAGAGCGGGTAAGCCGCAGAGACCGAGGCGTAAAGCAGCAACCGCTGTATGTAACCAGCCGCACTGCCATGCCAGCCGTTTTGGTAGAGCTGGGCTTCTTAACCAACCCAGCCGAAGAAGATTTTCTTTTAAGTGACCAAGGGCAATCGTACATGGCATCGGCCATTTTCAGAGCCATACGAGATTACAAGCAAGAGCGAGATGCTGTATTAAAAACCCAAACGCCATCGGCTGAAAAGCCCAAAATAAACCCTGCAAAACCGCTAGAGCCGAAACCAGCCCCAGAAGAGAAAACCACGGCTAGAACGGTTCAAGAAAAACCTAAGACCACAGAATCTACTGCTGAAAAAACCAACCCATCTGCTGAAACTACTTCCACCACAGCTGAGGATGCTATTTCTTTTGGAGTGCAAATTCTAACCAGTGCCAGCCGCAAGGAGTTGAAGGCTACCAATTTCAAAGGCGTTAACAACGTAAAAGTACTTCAAGAAGGAGGACTTTTTAAATATTATGTAGGCCCGGTGGAAACATTTGATGCCGCCAAGGTTTTACAAAGTGAAATGAGGCAAGCGGGCTTTAAAGACAGTTTTGTGATTGGCTTTAAGGGACGCACTAAAATTGGTGCATTGCAAGCCCTAAAAATGCTTCGATAATATTTTTAATCTTTGCTATTTAAAACAGCTTTTTCTTGAAAATTTCTAGGGAGTTAAAGGTAGGTCTCATAGCTGTACTTACTGTAGCCGCCCTCTACTGGGGGTTCAGTTTTTTAAAGGGCAGTAATCTATTTGATAGCAGCCGCTATTTTTATGCGGTCTACAACCAGGTAGATGGTTTGGGACCTTCACGCCCGGTAACCATTAATGGTTTTAAGGTGGGCCAAGTGGCCGATATTGCCTTCATGCCAGATCAGTCGGGTCGTTTGTACGTAAAAATGTCTATTAATAATGATTTTAACATTCCGCATGACACCAAGGCCCGCATTTACAGCTCAAACCTCATGGGCGAGAAAGCCATTAGTTTAGACCTAGGCCGTTCGGTTGAATATGCGGTTTCTGGTGACACCCTGTATGGTGATATTGAATTGAGTATTACTGAAGAAGTGAACCGGCAGGTGGCTCCGCTCAAAGAGAAGGCTGAAAAGCTGATTGGCTCAATTGATACGGTTATGGTATTGGCCAGTGGCTTTTTAAACAGTGACAATAAACAAAACTTCACGCGCACCTTTCAAAGTATTCGCAGAA
Source organism: uncultured Bacteroidota bacterium (assembly GCA_913057235.1). Taxonomy (GTDB): domain Bacteria; phylum Bacteroidota; class Bacteroidia; order Flavobacteriales; family Schleiferiaceae; genus CAJXNI01. The sequence goes on along the minus strand of CAJXNI010000014.1, from coordinate 60,981 downwards.
GCTTTGCCACTTTAGAGCACTCGGTTCAAGTTTTTGATACCACCCTTAGTAAAAGTCAAGATGGCCTGATTACTACACTGGAAAACCTCTCATCTGTGACTTCAACTTTTAAAGAAAACGAGGCTGAGTTTGATAAAATCATCAAAAACTTTGGTGCTATAAGTGATTCTCTTTCTGAAGTAGAACTTAAACGCACCTTTACCACTCTTGAGCAAACCTTGCAAGAAACACAAGCAGTGGTGCAAAAAATTAATAATAGTGAAGGCACCATGGGAGCTCTGGTAAATGACAAAGAGGTGTATGAGAATCTGGCCCGGTCTACAGAACAACTCAACCTTTTGCTACTAGACTTAAAATACAATCCACAGCGCTACCTCAATTTTTCGGTATTTGGTAATTCTAAAGAATACACCGAAGAAGAGATACGTAAAATGGAGGCTGAAAAAAGTAAAACCCGATAAGGTAAAACAAGATTATGGAGATACATTTTGGCTGGCAAAATATCGTGTTTATGGTGGCCCTAGGAGTGGCCATTCATTTCTTTAGCAGGAGTTTTAAAAAGATTTGGCGCAACATAAAACTGGGTAAGGATATTCAACGTAATGATCGTTCCTCTGAGCGCTGGGGAATCATGGCGCGGGTAGCCATGGGGCAAACCAAAATGGTGAAACGCAGGTACGTGGCTGGCTTCTTTCACGTTTTAATTTATGCCGGCTTTATTTTGATAAATATAGAGGTAGCCGAAATTTTAATAGACGGTATTTTGGGTACTCACCGCATTTTTGCAGAACCCTTGGGTCCGGTATACGATGCGGCCATTCACTTCTTTGAAATTCTAGCCGTATTGGTAATTGTGGCCTGTGTAGTCTTTCTGTGGCGCAGAAACGTAAACGTAGTAGACCGCTTTAAAGACTTAAAAGGCTGGCCCAAAAAAGATGGTAACTACATTTTAATTATTGAGCTGGTTCTCATGCTGGCCCTACTTACGCTAGGGGCGGCAGAAGCCAATATGGATTCTATGAATCACAATGGCTGGGTAATTAGTGGGTTGTTGGCACCTATTTTCAGTGGCTTCTCACAAGAAACGCTGCATGTAATTGAACGGGCCGCCTGGTGGTTTCACATCATTGGTATCCTGCTGTTCTTAAACTACCTGCCATTTTCCAAGCACTTTCATATCATCATGGCCTTCCCCAATGTTTGGTATTCAAAATTGGAGCCTAAAGGACAATTTTCAAATAACCCAGCGGTTAAAAAGGAGGTAGAAATGATGATGGACCCCAATGCAGATCCATTTGCCGCAGATGCCGGAGGAGAGGAAACTGAAGAACCCGATCGTTTTGGCGCCAAAGATGTAACTGATTTAAACTGGGTGCAACTAATGAACGCCTACTCTTGCACAGAATGCGGACGTTGCACCGCCAGTTGCCCTGCCAACATCACCGGTAAAAAGTTAAGTCCGCGCAAAATCATGATGGACACGCGCGACCGTCTCGAGGAAGTGGGCCAAAACATAGACGCGAATGGTGGTGAGTTTAAGGATGACGGTAAATCTTTACTGGATGACTACATTACCCGCGAGGAGCTTTGGGCCTGTACCACCTGCAATGCCTGTACAGAAGCCTGTCCGGTAAATATTGACCCCATGGGCATCATTGTAGACATGCGCAGGTATTTGGTCATGGAAGAATCATCGGCCAGCAGCCAAATAAATACCATGATGACTAACATTGAAAACAATGCCGCTCCCTGGGCCTACGCTCAGGCAGATAGAGCCAATTGGATAAACGAGTAGCCTATGCCTAAGCAAGACAAATTACTGCATAAGGCTTATGCCGATGGGAAAACGATTAGTCCACAACTACCAGATGAGGTCAAAAATTATTTAATAGATATTGACGGCACCATTTGTGACGATATTCCCAATGAGGAGCCAGAGCGCATGGCCACCGCTAAACATTACCCCGATGCTTTAGAGACCTTGAATCGCTGGTATGACCAAGGCCATATCATTACATTTTTTACTTCGCGCCTGGAAGAACACCGTGCCATTACCGAGCAGTGGCTGCATGAAAAGGGTTTTAAATTTCACGGCATGGTTATGGGCAAGCCCAGAGGTGGCAATTATCATTGGATTGATAACCATTTGGTAAGAGCAACGCGCTACAAAGGAAAATTCACAGAACTCGTAGACGAAAAAGTGACCATTCAAGTATTTAAAAAGTGAGAAAGGCCATTCGCTTTTTTGCCATGCTTAGTCTCTTGCTTGGCTGTATAGCCTGCGCAGAAGAAACCTTTTTACGAATTCCTTTGGGAGGAGCAATACAGGAGCTAAAGCCAAATTACGAACAAGGTAAGCGCTTTGTAAGTAATAATGGCGACACCCTTACCCTGCGTAGAATCAGCCAAAGCAATTTCTGGGAGAAGCAAACTGAAAATATTCCAAATGCGGGCTCTTTTAGTGATTACGACTATTTATTGCTTGAACGGCAAAATTTGACCATTGGCTCAGATACCCCTTATTTCAGGTTTAGCTTTAATTTAGAAGCCTCCTATGCGCCTAATAATTCCCGGTTGGGTACCGATGCTTACCGCTTGGAATTTGAAGAAGAATTTGTGGAAACCCTGCAGCTAAATCTTAGTTTTATAGATAGCTTAGAGTGTGAAAGTAAGCGTTGCAATTTTACAGATACTTTGAAAATAATTGACCGTACTTTTTTAAATTGCTTCTTTACACCCCGAGATAGCGTTTCCCTGCAAGCCCTTTACATTAACAGCGCTAACGGCTTAGTGGGTTTTAAAAGTATAGAAAACGAAATTTTTGAATTAATAGACTAATGGCAGAACCAATTAAAGTGCCTACCATGGCCGAAATGAACGCAGAAGGTAAGTTTCCCGAAGTTTTGTTTTGGGTGGGCTGCGCAGGCAGTTTTGACGATAGAGCCAAAAAAATAACCAAGGCCTTCGTAAAAATATTAAACAAGGCCAACATTAGCTTTGCCGTGCTAGGTACGGAAGAATCCTGTACCGGTGACCCTGCCAAAAGAGCGGGCAATGAATTTGTTTTTATGATGCAGGCCATGCAAAATATTGAGGTTCTAAATGGTTATGAGATCAAAAAAATTGTAACCACTTGCCCCCATTGCTTCAACACTCTGGCTAATGAATACCCAGAGTTAGGAGGCAATTACGAAGTAGTACACCACACAAAGTTCATCAATAACTTGCTTAAAGAAGGGAAACTTACCGTGGAAGGCGGCACCTATAAAGGTAAGCGGATTACCTACCATGACCCCTGCTACCTGGGGAGGGCCAACGGTATATACGAGGCACCCCGCGAAGTAATTCAAAGGCTAGATGCAGAATTGGTAGAAATGCGCAGGTGCAAAAGCAATGGACTTTGCTGCGGGGCCGGAGGCGCACAAATGTTTAAGGAGCCTGAAAAAGGAAATAAGGACGTAAACATTGAACGTACCCAAGAGGCTTTAGAAACCAAACCTGACTACGTAGCGGCAGCATGTCCCTTTTGCAATACGATGATGAGCGATGGCGTAAAAAGCAGTGAACGAGAAGGCCAATTGCCCGTTTTAGATATTGCAGAGTTAATTGTACAAGCTGAAGATTTATAGATATTCTAAAAATACTAGTCCCAAAAATAGCAGTAGCAGTTTTTCCCTTTTTGCTTTTGATGAGTTGCCAAAGTGCACCTCGCTCTACGCAAGAAGGCATGGTTTTAACGGACTCCTTACAATACCCTAAAGCTCTGAAAAGAGCCGTTGCCAAAGTTTATCCGGCCTATCCCAAGCTGCACAAACATGAGCTACTCATATGGTTTGACGAGAACTTTGATGGCTCCTTTATGCAAGCCCAGCCACAAATAAGCACGCTTTGGCGCAGTAAAAAAAACCGCAGCTATATCATTAAAGTACGTCCACTTTTTGTAGCAGGTGCTGATACTTTGTTTATTCACCAAATACCAGATACCGTTTTGCAAGGCTGGATAGCTCATGAAATGGGCCATCTTATGGATTACCGCCAGCGCTCGGGTCTGGAAATGATTTGGCTAGGCATTAAGTATTCTATATTCGAAGAATATACGGCCGCAGTAGAAAAGGCCGCTGACCTCTAGGCCATAAAGGCGGGTTTTGCTAAACACATTATCGCTACAAAAACCTTTATCAGAAGAGATGGTACCTTTCCGGAATGGTACCTGGAAAAGATTGAAGACTTTTACTTGAGTCCTGAAGAAGTGCGAAGCCTAGAAAAACAACTGAACCCTTAACTTTTTAAGCTTAAGTCTTTAAGCTATTTTTGCCTTTAGAAATTCAAGACCCATGTACATTGCTTTTGATGAAATGCCTCCTAATGCCCGCGTTTGGGTTTTTCAAAGTACTGATTTTTTAATCTATGAAAAAGTAGAAAGGCTGAGTGCCCGGCTCATGAATTTTCTAGAAGCATGGAAAGCGCATGGCAAACCGCTCAAGGCATCATTTAGTATCATCTACGATCGCTTTTTGATAGTAGCCCTTGATGAAGCCAGTTATCAGGCTACCGGCTGCAGTATAGATAAGCTTACCCATTTGGTTCAAGATTTAGAGAAAGAGTTGGGCGTTTCCTTAATGGACCGCACCCAAATTGCTTATCGCGATGATAATCACCTGGTGGCCACCATGCACATGGTGAATTTTAGGGCGGCCATAAGCAGTGGCGAAATTTATGAGGAAACCACCGTGTTTAATAATTTGATAGAAACAAAAGGCCAGTTGCAAAGTGAGTGGGAAGTACCCCTCCTTAAAAGCTGGCACAAACAATGGCTCCCCATTGCTTAGAATTTTTGTCAGGTCATTTTTTCTTTGATAACCGCACTAAAGGGCTGGTATATGTTTTGGGAAGCTGCACAAATATCATTACCAAATAAATAGTTATCACCGCCTTTAAAATCGCTTACCACACCCCCTGCTTCCTGTACCAGCAAAGCTCCAGCGGCCACATCCCAAGGGCTAAGTCCGTATTCAAAAAATCCGCTAAAACGGCCACAAGCCACGTAAGCTAAATCTGTAGCGGCTGAACCCAATCTGCGCAGGCCTCGGCTATTTTGGTAGAAAAACGTCAGCAACTGATTAAAGGAATCCATGCGACCAAAATCATGGTATGGGAAACCCGTGGCAAATAAAGCATTTTGCATTTTTGACTCTGAACTTACCTTTATAGGCCTACCATTTAATTTGGCTCCTTGCTGGGCTACAGCCGAAAACATTTCTTGTTGCCCTAACTCATAAACCACACCCAGCCTCAATTTACCCTCACATTGCAAGGCTACGCTTATGGCATAGATAGGTAATCCATGCAGGTAATTTGTGGTGCCGTCCAGCGGATCAATGATCCAGTTACAAGATTCACTTTTCTTATTTGTAGTACCCTCTTCGGTGATAAAGCCGGCCTCTGGTAAAATATTGCTTAAACCCTTCACCAGCTTTTCCTCGGCCGTTTTATCAACATAACTTACAAGGCTATTAAGGCTTTTAGATTCTATATCTTCTGCAGAAACTTTAGTTTGATGCTCCTTAATAAACTGGCCTACTTCCTTACAGAGTATTTCCAGTTGTACCAGGTACTGGTTGTAAGTATCAGTCATTAATGGTAACCTCTTTTAAGGTATAAAGGCGGTAAGGTATACTTATAGAGTTACAGCAATTTTCAATTTTTAGCTGGCTTTTGTAGACCAATTCATCAGGCTCATTCAGGTTTTGATCAAAAAGCTCCTTTGAAAGCCAGCGCGTGTAAGAAACGTAAGAAATTTTTGACTCGCGGTGGAGCACACTGGAGGATAAAAACTTTTGCGTTTTTAAGTGCAGTACCTGTTTATTCCATTCACGCAAGAAGTCTTGCTCAAAAATTGGATTCAGGCGGTAATGTGTTACTGTAGCGAACATAATTAGGCTAAGATAGGTACCATCTGGGAAGTTTCAAATAGCACCATGCCATCCTCATCAATTTCGGATAAGTTCACATTCGCCTTGGTATTAATTAAATCTGGGTTCCAAAGTGTTTTCACCTTTACATAGTTGCTTGTGTACCCCGTAATGTAACCTTCTTTAAAATTTCCTTCAAAAAGCACCTCGCGGGTTTGGCCTATTTGGCTCTCATAGAAAGCTCTGCGCTTTTTGGCGCTCAAAACTCTCAACATTTTGCTCCGCTTTTTGCGCGTGGCGTAGGGTACTTGATTTGTCATTTTATCGGCCTCAGTATTGGGTCTTTGGCTGTACGTAAATACGTGCAGATAGCTAACATCAAGATTATTGATGAAGTTATAGGTATCTAAAAAGTCTTCTTCCGTTTCACCTGGAAAGCCGCAAATCACATCTACGCCAATGGCACAATGCGGCATTAGGCTTTTAATCTTAGACACCCGATCAGCGTAAAGCTCTTTGCGGTAGCGTCTTTTCATTGCCGCCAGCATTTTATTGCTTCCACTTTGCAGTGGGATGTGAAAATGAGGAACAAATCGCTTTGACTGCGCTACAAATTCTATGGTCTCATCTTTGAGCAGGTTGGGCTCTATGGAAGATATTCTAAAGCGGTCTATACCCTCAATTTCATCTAAGGCCCGCACCATCTCTAAAAAAGTGTGCTGGTGGCGCTTATTACCAAACTCACCCTTACCATAATCGCCAATGTTCACCCCCGTAAGCACAATTTCTTTGGCCCCTTCTTCAACAATTTTACGGGCATTTTCAACTACATTTTCTAAACTATCACTACGGGAAATGCCACGGGCCAAGGGAATAGTGCAGTAGGTGCATTTATAATCACAGCCGTCTTGTACCTTCAGGAAGGCCCGTGTTCTGTCGCCAATTGAATAGGAACTAACGTAAAAATCCGCCTCATTTATTTCACAGCTATGTACTTGGCCATGATCGTTCTTGGTGAGATCTTGCAGGTAATCAGTGATTTTAAACTTTTCCGTAGCGCCCAAAACCAAATCTACACCTTGAATTTTAGCTATTTCCTCAGGTTGCAGTTGGGCATAGCAGCCCACTATGATTACAAAAGCATCAGCATTAGCCTTTTGGGCTTTTTTAACCCAGTACTTACATTCTTTATCTGCATTTTGAGTTACTGAGCAGGTATTGATCACATACACATCGGCCGGTTGCGTAAAATCAACTGACTCATAGCCCTGACTGGTAAAATCACGCGCTATGGTAGATGTTTCTGAAAAATTAAGCTTGCAGCCTAAGGTGTGAAAAGCCACCTTTTTCCCATTCATTTCCATGGAACAAAATTAAAGGTTTTAATACTTCTTGCTATCCGCTGAAAAGCGATATTAGGAATTGAATAATAAGTCCTACAATATATCCCACTAAAAACAGGGTTCCCACAAAGAGTAGAATCATTAAGAGCCAGTAAGGCCAGCCACTTCCACTGTACGCCCCCTGATGCCAATGAGCTTCTACCAGCCGTAAATTACGCTGATTGGCTTTAAACCAAAAATCCCAAATTTGACCCAGAATTGGTACGCTACCCACAACCGTATCGACCAAGATATTGAAGGTAATGCGAGCCGCTACCTCTCCGCTTACCCCTTTCTGCAAAAAGGTAAAAACAAGATAGGCCTGTAAAAATAGACTAACGGCATCTCCGGCTCCGGGTATTAAACCCAAGATAGGATCAAGCCCAAAGGTAATTTTGGTGCCTAGAACTCTAAACTGGGTGTCTAATAACCGGGCTAGTGCCCGCTGGGCAGCGCTGGAATTTTTGATGAGCGAGACTCTATTTAATTTCCTTCGGCAAAAGCGATGATACGGTCATTTAAGGGACCTACGTTGCTGGGATAATGCGCTACCCATTGGCCTTTTTCATTCACCAAGAATTTATTGAAATTCCAGCTCACCTCCGCATTTTCCATTCCATTTAGATCTTTACTACAGAGCCACTCATACACCGGATGCTGATTTTTACCTTTCACGGGCGTTTTGGCCATCATGGGAAAGGTAACACCAAAGTTCTTTTTACAAAAGGCCGCAATCTCCTCATTAGAGCCAGGTTCTTGTCCGCCAAAGTCATTACTAGGGAAGCCTACAATGGTAAAGCTTTCACCACCGTAATTATCATAAAGTTCTTGAAGTTGGTCATATTGGGGTGTATAGCCACATTCACTGGCTGTATTTACAATTAACACACGCTTGCCTTTGAGGGTACTGAAGTCAAAGGTCTCTCCGGTTAGGGTTTGGCTACTGAATTCGTGTAAAGTCTTCATATTACTTAAGTCTACTGGGATTTCTTTGGGTTCCAAAGGTAAGCGCTCCGTTTTTGCATCAAGCTCTGCCGTCTGCTGTTTTTGTGGTGTACCATTTTGACAAGCCACTAATAGGGATAAGCTACTGAGAGCAAGAACTATTTTTTTCATAGGATGTAATTTTGAAAGTGTAACCTTTTTTAAATCACTTGGTTTAACTGGCGGTGGTATAATTATCTTTGCTGCGTGCTGGGCAAAATTACATCACTACTCCAACTAAATATTAAATTAGAATGGCAGCAAAGGCAAAGTTACTTTTCCATTCTGATTTATGTTTTAAGTACCGTATACCTCACATTTCTAGTTTTTAACGGTACCATGAGTGTAGAAACCTGGAACTCATTCTTTTGGGTGATTTTCATTTTTGCTGCCGTGCAAGCCGCCTACCGCAGTTTTCATCACGAAGCGGAGCAGCGGTTTCTCCTTTACTTTGGCATGGTAAGTCCGCAGGTGCTCATTTTGGGTAAAATTGTCTACAACTTTTTATACCTCACCCTAGTGGGGCTCTTTACAACCTTACTTTTTATCTTCTTTTTGGGGCAAAATATGACCAGCCCAGGTGCATTTATTTTTATTCTGGTTTTAGCGGCCTTAGGGTTCAGTAGCATTTTAACCTTTGTGGCGGGTATTTCGGCCAAAGCCGGAAACAACCCGGCACTACCAACCATTTTAAGCATACCTTTATTGTACCCTCAAATTATCACTTTAAGCCGTGTAAGTCAAAGAGCGCTAACTGGTTTTTCCTGGGAAATAAATGCTCCTCTCCTATTGGTTTTATCAATGATTGCCTTGGTGTGTTTTTTATTAAGCTTCCTACTATTTCCGTACCTTTGGCGCGATTAAAAAATGAGCATGAAAAGGCATTGGTGGAAGGCTCTAGGCGTTTTTCTAATTATTATTTCCATTGTTTTTGGTCTTTTGGGAGAGGTGCAAGCCCTCCCTATTCTAAACGAAACCATTCGCGTACTTTATTACCACGTGCCCATGTGGTTTTCAATGGTGGCACTCATGCTGGGTAGCCTTATTTTTAGCATTCTACACCTAAGGCAAGGCTCGCCTAAAAGTGATTTGATTGCCAATGAAGCGGCTAAAACCGGTTTCTTGCTGGCCACCTTGGGCCTAATTACAGGCAGTATTTGGGCGCGCTTTACCTGGGGCGCATTTTGGGTGAATGATCCAAAGCTGAACGGAACTGCGGTTACCATGCTTATTTACCTGGCCTATTTTGTTCTCCGCAATTCTGTTGAAGACCCCCAAAAAAAAGGAAGGCTGGCCGGGGTTTACAATATTTTCGCTTTTGTAATGATGATTGTATTTATTGGCATTTTACCGCGAATGACAGACAGCCTACATCCCGGTAACGGTGGCAACCCCGGCTTTAATAAGTACGATTTAGATAGCAACATGCGGCCGGTTTTTTACAGTGCCGTGGTAGGATGGATACTTATGGGCGTGTGGATCACCAACTTACGTGTAAGAGTTAAAAATTTAATTGCTAATGCTTAAAAAATTCACCGCACTGTTCACTTTTTGCCTAGTTTTTGCAGACACCATACTGGCGCAGATGCCAGCAGTAGAAATGGCCGATGAACTGCGTGCCAGTGGTAAAATTTATGTGGTAGTGCTTATAATGGTTATCATCTTTATTGGCGTAGTAATCTATCTCATCAATTTAGACCGTAAGATTTCTAAAATGGAAAAGAATCAAAAATGAAACGCACCCATATTGCTATAGTTGTGGTAATTGCAGTGGCCATAGGCGCTATTATGGTTACTATAAATGATGCTTCTACTTACGTTGGATTTGATCGGGCCCAGGAAAACCCCGGCACCAAGTATACCGTAATTGGCTACCTAGACAAAGAGGCTCCTATGAATTATAACGCCCGGGCCAGTATTTTTGAATTTACGGCCATAGATAAAGAAGGGCTTAAACGCAAGGTAGTCTACAACCAGCCTAAGCCTCAGGATTTTGAACGCAGTGAGGAAATTACCATGAAAGGCTATGCGAATGACACGGCCTTTATTGCTGAAGAAATTCTCATGAAATGCCCCTCTAAGTACAATGAGCAAAATCAAATGGCCGGTTACGATACTTATTAATGGCGTGCACAAATTTTAAGTTTTAACTAGCGCTGAGGCCCTAAAATTCTAAAAGATTTTTTTGAATGATTGAATATGTTGGTGAACACACCTTGCCCGGCTTGGTAGGGAGGTTTATGGTGAGCTTAGCTTTTAGTACGGCCATCATTTCGGCTTTGGCCTATTTCTTTTTTCATAAAAAGGAAGAAAGCGCTTATAAAAAAGTAGCACGGGGCTCTTTTTTAGCGCACACAGCCAGTGTGGTTGGTATTGTGCTCACCCTCTTTTACCTTCTGCTTAGCCATTATTTTGAATACGACTACGTCTGGAAACATTCCTCCTTAGACCTGCCTTTGCGTTATGTGTTTTCGGCTTTTTGGGAAGGCCAAGAGGGAAGTTTCATTCTTTGGCTTTTTTGGCACGTGGTGCTGGGCTGTATTTTGATGCTTACCGCTAAAAAATGGGAGGCGCCCACCATGATTGTTTTTGCGCTGGTGCAAGCCTTCTTAGCCTCCATGATTTTAGGCATCTACCCCTTTGACCTTAAAATTGGTAGTAGCCCATTTGTACTCATGCGCAATATGGCTGAGAATGCGGCACTTCCGTGGACCGAGTTCCCGAATTACCTGGAGATGTTCCCGGCCTTTCAAGACGGAAGCGGCCTCAACCCCCTGCTGCAAAACTACTGGATGACCATTCATCCACCTACTCTATTTCTAGGCTTTGCTTCTACCCTAGTACCTTTTGCCTACGCCTTGGCCGCTTTATTCACCAAAGATTTTAAAAGCTGGGTAAAACCAGCCTTACCTTGGACCTTCTTTAGTATTGGCATATTGGGTTTAGGTATTTTAATGGGAGGCGCCTGGGCCTATGAAGCTTTGAGTTTTGGCGGTTTTTGGGCCTGGGACCCGGTTGAAAACTCCTCTCTGGTGCCTTGGATTACCATAGCCGGAGCCGGTCACTTACTCTTAATTTACCGCAATAAACGCACGGGTTTGGCAGCTGCGTTTTTTATGGCTCTCATTTCTTTCTTGCTCATTTTATACTCTACATTTTTAACCCGTAGTGGGGTTTTAGGCGACTCCTCCGTACACTCTTTTGTGGATTTAGGCCTAAGTGGACAGTTGCTTGTCTATCTGCTTTTCTTTGTAATTATAGCCTTGGGTATTTTCATTATTCGCTATCCTAAAATGCCTAAGGGTAAAACCGAAGAAAGCTTGAGCAGCCGTGAGTTTTGGATGTTTATTGGTAGCCTGGTACTCCTGATCTCGGCTTTCCAGATAATTTTTAGTACCTCTATTCCAGTCTTTAACAGTCTCTTTGGCCCTGAAGGCTGGATACCTTTGATGGATGATAAAATGGCACCGCCCCTGGATGCTATTGACCATTACAATTCTTTTCAGGTGCCTTTTGCCATTGTTATTACCCTTTTAATTGCGGTAGGGCAATTTCTAACCTACGGTAAAACCAATAACAAGCGCTTCTGGAAAACCATAACCCGCTCATTAATTATAAGCCTGTTGGTAACCGCTACCCTGGCTCAACTTTATGATTTTTGGCGCGACCCCATTTACCTGGCCCTACTATTCACGGGCGTTTTTGCCACCGTTAGCAACTTAGATTTTTGGCTGGTTATGGGTAAAGGTAAACTCTCTTTCAGCGGAAGCTCAGTAGCGCACATTGGTTTTGCTCTAATTATGGTAGGCGCATTAATTTCAAATGCCCGAAAAACCGTGATTAGTCAAAGTGATGTTTTTTTAAGTGAAGACCTTCCCTCCAATGAAAATGCCTTGATGGACCTTAATGACACCATTAAGCTAGGTGGTTTTAACGCGGTTTTCACCGGAATGCGTGAAGATGGAGATAAGCAGTATTACCAGGTAAGCTATTACGCGCAAGATCCGGCTCAAGCCGAAGAAAGATTGTTCCAGCTGGAGCCCTTCTTGCAAGTTACGGATGATATGGGCACCACGCCTAATCCGGATACCAAGCACTATTTGGACCACGATATTTATACCCACGTTACGTACTCTTCTTACCTGGAGCCCCGCACCCCAGATGGCTATGGCAAGGAGGTAGAAGTAGAACTAGGCGTAGGTGATTCAGCGGTGTACCGCAATCACTTTGTAATTATGGATAGCCTGAAGGTGAACTTGGGTATGAATGAAGAGAACGGCAACGTTGAAAAGCTTACCCTTACCATGGTAGCCCGTGTTATTAACGTAATGGGGCTTGAATATGAAATAAGACCTACCTACGAGCTAGAGGGCGATGTGCTCTCCCATACCGATGCCTTTTTAGAGGATGCTGGTTTTAAATTCAGGTTTGCCGAAGTAAACCCCGATAACAAAAAAGTGAAGTTGAAAGCCTGGACCAAGCTGGACGAAAACGAAAAGCCTTTTATCGTGATGAAAGCGATTGTTTTTCCTCTGATCAACATACTATGGGTGGGCTGCATTTTAATGGTAGTAGGCACAGGATTAGCCGTGTACCAAAGAATTAGGCAATAATTCTTTTTTAGAACGGGCTATTGAAATAGACGCTAGCGCTCATTGCGCAAAATGGTGATAGGCCCGGTACCAGTAACCTCAAAACCGCATTTTAACACCCAGTAATAGGTGCCATCGGGTAAGGCTGTACCGCTTTGATTTACACCGGTCCAGTCATTGGCATAGCGATTTACCTCATACACTACAGCGCCCCATCGGTTTAAAACCGTAAAGGCACAGTTACCGCTGGGGTTAATATCGCTCAGGTCAAAAAATTCATTGAAGCCATCCCCATTGGGGCTAATGAAATTATCTACTTCGCTAAGGTCTGCGGGTCGCACCTTTACCAAAACAGAGTCTAAACCCTCACAGCCCTGTGCGTCTCGCACCCGCACGTAAAACATCACAGAATCTTGATTGGGTAATAATTGACTGCTGATTTTGCGGCTGAAACGACTGTTAAACTCTACCGGTAAATTGGCAAACCAGTAATGTTCTAATCCCGCACTGGCTTCCAAAAATACGGTCTCCCCCCGATCTATTAAGGTATCAGGGCCTGCGTCTACGGTTAAGGTGTAAGCACGTACATTTATGGTATCGGTTACGCTTTCTTCACAGCTGGCCCAGCTCACCTTAAGGTTAATGGTTTTCTCACCTGGTTGGGTGTACACAATACCGGTAGGGTTGATATCAGTGCTGTTATTGGGAATGGCATCAGGGCCAAAATCCCAGCTAAAGGTGCTGCCGGCAGGGTAATTTCCCTGAGGCGAAAAATCAATTTCATTGGCTTCATAACAGAGTACTCCATCGTATAAAAACCGTGGATTAACCTCGGGGTACACCCTAAAAACAGAGGTGGTGGTATCACTACAAGTAAGCCGCGGGTTGGCAATTAAGGTAACGGTATAGTCACCAGGCGCGGGAAAGGTGTAGGAAGGGGTAATGCCGGTTGCGGTATCAGCTGCGGTGGCCGTATCACCAAAATCCCATTTTAAGGTACTGGCATTAATAGACTCTGACTCAAAGTCCAAGGTTAGGCCATTGCAATTAATCTGTGGGTTTTCAGCTTGGGTAACCATGTCGCTAATCACTGACTTCACACAGGTAGTAACGGCCAACTGATAATCAAGCCGGGTGGTGCTCAGGAGCTGGCCATTGCGCCATTCTGATACGCAGATGCCTAACACGTAGTTTCCTGCTTGAGTAGGCGTGCCGCTAAGCATACCCGTCACCGAGTCTATGGTAAAAGCCGGTGAGGCCGGTATAGGGTTGCTAAAACTATTGGGTGCCTGAAAATTAATGGCCTGAAAGGGAGGCGGGCACGGGGGCATGGGAATAATTGAACTGCAATTAGCGCCTCCACCTTGGCCCCCACCATCAAATATTTGGCAAAGCTGATAACTTACCGAGTCGCCATCTAGCTCAGTAGTGTTTACTGGAATATCTATGGGAAAGCCCACACAACTTAAGAGCTCTATATCTCCATCAAACTGTACAGAGTTATTACAAGAAGTATCCTGCGAAGGTATACTAATGGAATAGGTATTGCCCAAAGTACCGGAATTGGCCACATTATTAATGTTGGCGTTGCGGCAGCAGCGCTGGTGCACTAAAAGATAGCCTCCGGCTAAAGGCGGCAAGGTTATGGTGTCTTCATACTCGGTATATTCAACACACAGACCGGGGGGAACGGTAATGCAAGGATCGGTTTGAAAGCGATTACTCACAGAGGTGATTGGCCCTACCTGCATGCTTAAGGTATTGATTAATGAATTATTGGCGTCATACACGGCCACCTGCGCCACATTGTCAAAGGCGGCACCGCCTCCGTTGCAATCTCGATACATTCTCAATTTAACGCTGTAGAGATTATTACCCATACAGGTATAGCTAATATCGCCCCCAATAAGATGGGCGGCTTGGGCCGAAAAACTCAAGGATATAATGAAAAAAAGAAGAGCCAAAAAAGAGAAAGCGTAGCGCATACAACTGGATTAGTAATGGCGAAATATAGCCATTAATACCCAATTGAATTAACATTGACCCGCACCACTGTAAATAGCTACTTTTGCGGCTATGCTCAAGGAAATTGCCCTTATTGGAAACGGGAAAGCTGCTAATTTCCTGGTAAAGGCTTTTACCAAGAATGGCTGGCAAGTAGCTCAGTGGGCGCGTAATCCCAAAACGCCCCAAGAGAAGCCACTGAGTGCGTTTGAAGAAACCACCTCCCTTACCTTATTGGCTGTAGCCGATGAGGCTGTGGCAACCGTAAGCCAGGGTTTACCTGCATTACAAGGTATTTTGGCCCACACCTCGGGCAGTGTAGCGCTTTCGGCTTTGGCCGAAAAACACCCCCACCCGGCCATTTTTTATCCATTAATGAGCCTTACGGCTGATGCGCGTACCCCCCTGCAGAAGGTGCCTTTTTGTTTAGAAGCCAAACGGCCAGAAGACTTAAGCCAATTAGAAGCGGTAGTTGGGGCTTTTGGCGGTAAACACTACCGGGTAAGCAGCAGCCAACGCCCCTATTTGCACCTGGCTGCCGTGCTGGCGCATAATTTTAGCAATCACCTTTTTAGCCAAGCCTATGCCGTGTGTCATAGCCAGGGTTTAGACTTTAGCTTACTGAAACCGCTTCTACAGCAGGCGGTAGAAAACTTAGGCAATTTTGATCCGGCTCAGTTGCAAACGGGACCTGCCGTTCGTGGTGACGAAAGCACCCTGGCAGCTCATCGTGCCAAACTTAAAGACCCGGAAACCTTGGCGCTGTACAACCTTTTAACCGAAAGCATTCAGAAGAAACATGAAAAAAAATTATAAAGAACTCCTGCACCACATTAAAGCCTTTGTGTTTGATATTGACGGAGTGCTCACCACCGGCAGCTTTCAAATTGGCCCAGACGGTGCACCCATTCGTAACCTTAACAGCAAAGACGGCTACGCCATGCAGCTGGCCATAAAAAAGGGCTACGTGGTGGCCGTAATTTCGGGGGGCCGTTGCCCGGGGGTAAAGGCTTCTTTACAACGTTTAGGCCTTACCGATATTTACATGGGCGCCAGCCATAAAACCGATTCATGGGAAGATTTTTTGGCAGTTTACGAACACCAAAACCTGCAAGCTGAAAATATTCTTTACATGGGTGATGATATTCCTGACTATCCGGTAATGCAAAAAGCGGGTGTAGCCTGTGCCCCTAAAAATGCCGTTCCAGAAATTAGAGCCCTGGCCGATTATGTTTCGCATACCAACGGTGGGGAAGGTTGCGTTAGAGATATTATTGAACAAACCTTAAAGCTTCAAGATAACTGGATGCTTGATGACGATTTTGCATGGTAACCCTTCTTAAATTAATTCGTTGGCCCAATCTGGTCATGATTGCCTTAGTGCAATACCTTTTGCGATTTTCAATCATTGAATTTTTAGGCATACCCCATGCCCTAAATCACTTTTATTATTTCTTAGGAGTCTTATGCTCAGTGTGTTTAGCGGCTGCCGGCTACATCATAAACGACATTTACGATCAAAAAAATGATGCCTTGAATAAGCCCCAGCGGCTGCTTATTGGCGCTAAAATAAAAGAAGAAACCGCCTGGTATTGGTTTTTAGGCTTTAACGTAGTGGCTTGTGTAAGCGGGTACATTTTAGCCCAGCACGTAGAATTAAGCAGTTTGGGCTTTATACCCATTATTGCCGCGGCCCTGCTTTACCTCTACGCCATTGACTTTAAAAAGCGAGCGGTATTAGGCAATTTGCTGGTGTCTCTGCTAACTGCTGTGCCCGTTTTTTTAGTGGGTGTTTTTGATCTCTTACCAGTAGCTACCAGTGAAAATGCTCCCCTCATGTATCAGGTTTTAAAAGTGATTGTAGGCTATAGCCTTTTTGCCTTTTACCTCAACTTTATGCGTGAACTGGTTAAAGATGCTGAAGACCACAAAGGCGATGCGGCTATGGGCTTTAGCACCTTAGCGGTAATTATTAAACCGGCCGGCATCCGCTACATAGTATTTGTACTGGGAGCAGTGCTACTGGCTTTTACAGGCTTTTTTAATTATTACATCGCTCAGGGCGATACCATTTCTGCGGCCTATCTACTGGTTTTTGTGAACCTACCCCTGCTCTATTTTTTAGTAAAAATCTGGTGGGCGCAAAGCCCCGGCCAGTTCAAGAAATTGAGCACCTTGCTGAAGCTCATTATGCTCACTGGTATTCTTTCTATGGTGGTATTCTCGCTGGCGCTTAAAATTAGTCTTTTATGAAAATTAACGGGGCTCAACGTACTTTAATTCTGGGCAGCCAATCTCCCCGCAGAAAAGAGCTGCTGGATAAATTGGGTTTTTCGTTCAATTGCCTTTCGGCCGATGTGGACGAGGAAAATCATCCGGATTTACCACCCGAGGAATTGGCTGTTTTTTTAGCCGAGAAAAAGGCCCAGGCCTTACTACCTCAAATCCCGCCCAAGGCTTTGCTGCTTACCGCAGATACCATAGTTTGGCATCAAGGCCAGTCTTTAGCCAAAGCCCATTCTGCTGAAGAAGCCCTCAGCATGCTGCGCCAACTATCGGGGCAAACCCACCAGGTAATTAGTGCCTTTTGCCTTACCGATGGCACCAAAACAGTATGTAAGCATGACACGGTGCAAGTGCATTTTAATACACTAAACGAGCGCTGGCTCAAACACTATGTTGAGCGGCATCAACCCTTTGATAAAGCTGGGGCCTACGGCATTCAAGAGTGGATAGGCATGGTAGGCATACCCAAAATTGAGGGATCTTATTTCACCGTAATGGGGCTGCCCACCCATTTGGTTTTTGAGGCATTGCAAAATTGGTAAGGCCGTATTTCTGCGAGGCCCTGGCTGCCAGACTTTCAGCAGTGGGCATTATTTTGTAAACTGCGGGGTATTTCAAAAATATGCAGCAAAACAAGTCGCTCCTTAAAGCCCTCATTCCCGTAATTTTTCTGGTAGGCGCTTTAAGTTTTAATGTAATTGGTGTTTTTGGCAACGATGCCCTAGCCGGCAGCAATCAGTTTATTCTTTTGCTCTCAGGAGCGGTGGCTGCATTAGTAGGCGTGTTAAACGGCACTAGCTGGGATACCATTGTAAACGGTATTGGCAAATCTGTAAAAAGCACCACCAATGCCTTGGTAATATTACTGTTAATTGGCTCGCTAGCTGGGGCCTGGATGATTAGCGGCATTGTACCGGCCATGATTTATTACGGGCTGCAAGTTTTAAATCCCAAAATATTTCTGGTAGCCACAGCCCTTATTTGCGCGCTGGTGTCTTTAGCCACGGGTAGCAGTTGGAGCACCACGGCCACGGTAGGAATTGCCCTCATTGGGATTGGAAAAGCCCTGGGCTTAAATGAGGCTTTTGTAGCAGGCAGTGTAATTTCAGGCGCTTATTTTGGCGATAAAATCTCTCCGCTTTCAGATACCACCAACCTGGCCCCCGCCATGGCCGGCACCGATCTTTTTACGCATATCCGCTACATGCTGTACACCACCGTTCCCTCCTTTGCGCTCGCCCTGCTTATATTCGGGCTGATGGGTCTCAACGTCAAAGATTCAGTGGCCGTTAATCAAGTAGAGCCTATTTTAACCGAATTAGAAGGACTCTTTAACCTCACCCCCTGGCTGTTTTTGGTTCCCGCATTAGTGATAGCACTCATAGTGAAGAAAATGCCCGCTTTACCTGCTATTTTGGTAGGTACCCTTGCGGGAATTGTCTTTGCCGTAATCTTCCAGCAAGATTTGCTTAGCCAATTAACAGAGGGGCCGCTGAACCTAAAAAGTACCTACAAACTTCTAATGGAGTCTCTTACGGTGGATGTTAGCTACCCTGCGGAGCATCCCATTTTAAGCGAGTTGTTGTCCAGCTCGGGCATGGCCGGAATGTTGGGGACAGTTTGGCTGATTCTTTCGGCTATGGTGTTTGGTGGCACCATGGAAGCCTGCGGGTTTTTACGAGCCCTTTCGCAAGCGCTTTTAAAACTAGCCAAGGGCACAGCCTCTCTGGTAGCTACTACCGCTGGTACCTGCGTAGCTTTGAACGTAACCGCCAGCGACCAATATCTGGCCATTGTAGTACCGGGCCGCATGTATGCTGATGCGTATCGCAAACGAGGTTTAGCGCCTGAAAACCTAAGCCGTACCTTGGAAGATAGCGGCACCGTTACCTCCGTGTTAGTGCCTTACAATACTTGCGGTGCTTACCAAAGCACCGTGCTAGGGGTTGATACCTTGGCCTATTTGCCCTACACCTTTTTCAATTACTTCAGTCCGGTAATAACCATACTGTACGCGGCTTTGGGCGTGAAAATCAGGAAACTGGTGAAGCCGGGAAAGGATTCTAAAACCTAAGGGGTTAAAATCTAAAGGCTAACTGCGCGAGCTCAAAGACAAGAGCCTACTGCTTTTTTTGTTTAGCATCGTAGGCTTTTTTACCTCCATACAAAGCACCCGCTCCAATTAAGAGTTCCAAGAACCCAAATGGTGTAGGAGCATTACCTCCTCCTGGGGTGGGTGGACTTGGCTGGGCGCTTAAAGAAAAAGCCAACGTCATTGAAAAAAATAGGGTTATCGCTGTAAGTCTCATTTTGTGAGGTCGTAAAAATTTTGGTTCAAAAATACAAGATTTTAGACTCTAAACAAATACTCTGAAAATTAAATAATTATTTGTTTTATGATCATACCTGGTCTCAACACCAGGATTTAAATCAACCACCCAGCATAATCAAAATTTATCTAAGGACTAGAATCAAGAATCTACTACCCTGGCCTACCTCACCTACGCCTTTTTCAATTACTTCAGCCCGGTAATAACCATACTGTGCACGGCTTTGGGCGTAAAAATCAAGAAACTGGTGAAACTGGAGAAAGCGGTTAAAACTGATAATTAAAGGTTTGGAGCTCCCAGCTGAACAACTCCTCTAGCAACTTCCGTTCTTCTGAACCCAACAGATCGCGGTAGTGGGCCTTTTTGGGTCTTATCCCTCCTTTGGTTTGTTTGGGGGGCATGGCCAAAGGTTCGGGTAATTCTAATCGCTCGGTTAAATCGGCTAAGGCAGAAGAAAGTTCCTCATACTTGTACACCTTATCAACGGCCGTTTCTCCATTAATCTGATACAACTGCCTACCTCTAATCTCCTGGGCTTTACCGTCTTTAATAAACTCCAGGGGAGAACCATATTTCTCCGGGCCTTTGCACCAAAAATACCAAGAAACAAACTTGTCAAACGGATTACGTTCAAAGCAGAACTTGAAATAATTATCCCATGTGCTGGTTGCAATTTTTGGCTGTAACTCTTTGGCCGAGATGTGATTGTAAAAGCCTTGTTTCTTAAGTGCTTCACGCTTTTGTTTGCTCAAAGGCTTGAACAAGGGTGTGTAGGGTTTCCCCGATGGTTTTAGACGGTAATTACGGGCACTGGTAAAACCTAAACTTTTACGGTAGCGCTCATCTTTTTTTGATACCGGAGTGATAATATCCTCTTTCCCACAAAACTTTGATAGTCCTATTTCAAAACTGGTGCCGGCCGTTTTCTCGGTTTTTATAAAAAGAAATTGGTGCTTGTGCGATAAAATCATGAACGCTGCTTTTTAGAGACTCTTTTAAGTTCCAAGAGATTGAGTGCATTTCCTCCTAAATTCTGTACCGTTTTGGGGTAAAAACGTAATACTTGGTCGTAATACAGCGGAACAACCGGTGCTTCTTCCATCACCAACTTGTCCATTTTGCGGTACAGGCTTAATCGCACCGAATCATTTAAAGTTTGTGAAGCCTGCTCGTAAAGGCTGTCAAAACGGGTGTTTTTAAAATGGGTGTAGTTTGGCCCGTTGGGTGCCCAGTTTTTAGAGTAGAACAAGCTCAAATAGTTCTCCGCATCCGGGTAATCGCCAATCCAACTGGCTCTAAAAAAAGGCACTTTACCTGTGGCCATTCCCTGCCGTAAAGTGGAGGGTGGCGTTACTTCTACCTTTAAATTAAAGCCAATCTTCTGGGCCTCGCTTTGTAAGTATTCGCATAAATCTAAGTAGGAGCTGTTGGTTTGCAGGGTAATCTGGGGCATGCCCTTTCCATCGGGGTAACCGGCCTCTTTTAAAAGCTGCGCTGCTTTGGCAGGATTATAGTCATACCCTTGTATGGCGGTAGAATCAAAGGCGGGCAGCCCCATGGGTATCATGCCCGCTGTAGCGGGATGCCCAATGTTATTACGCAGATAACGCATCATTTTTACGCGATTAAAGCTGTAGTTAAGAGCCTGTCTAACTTTACGGTTTAGAACCGGACTACCCTGTACCGCCTGCTTTGTACTGTCTACCAGAAAAGCCAGGTACTCGGTATTTAAATACGGTTGCCGATACAGGTTAAAATCCCTGGCATACTTGGGCTGCAAGTCCCCTTGAAAAGTCAAGAGTTCGTCTTTGTAGGAAGCGTCAAGACCTGAAATCAAATCAAGGTTTCCTTTTACAAACTCCAAAAATGCCGATTGCTTGTCTGGTATAAAAGAAATGGCCACTGCCTCCAAGTAGGGCAGAGTATTCCCAGCCGAATCGCGCTCAAAATATTCGCGGTTTTTGCGTAAGACCAGCTTCTCATTCTCCTCCCAAAGCTTAAAGTAAAAGGGCCCTGTACCCACCGGGTTCTGCCGAAAGGCCGCTCCATAAAAGTCTACGGCCTCCTGGGGCACCACGCTGCAATATTTCATGGTGAGTAAGCCCAAAAAAGGCGGGAAAGGCCGGGATAGCTTTATTTCAAAAACGGAATCATTGAGCGCTTCAAAAGAATGCACCGATTTCAACACCCAGGCACCGGGGGCTGCCAGTTGAGGGCTGAGTAAACGCTGGAAACTGTAGACAAAATCATGGGCGCTTACCTGCCTTTCAGCCCGATTTTTAAAACAGGCATTGGCATGAAACTTTACATCTGACCTTAGGTAAAAACGGTAGATTAAACCGGAATCCAGTACCTCCCAGCGTTTGGCAATACAGGGCATTACTTTGAGGTTTTCATCCATTTGTACCAAACCATTAAAAATTTGATGGGTAGCCCAAATGTTAGACTGGTTGCGGGCAAAGGCGGGGTCTAAAGAACTAATGCCGGCCGACTCATTGTAGCGGAAAATGGTAGAAACATCTCGCTCAGGCGCCTGCTCACAAGACCAAAGGCCCAACAAGAAGAAAAATACCACTAGCCGTTTCATAGGCGCAAAAGTAGAAGAACCAAAAAGGATAAGCGCCCTGGTTGCCCCCGAAAAAAAGTACCATGCTGTTACTGGCCTGTGCATCAGGTATTGTTTAAAAATGCCTCCACCTTGTTGACAATTACCTGAGCCATGCGCTCATGACTTTCATGCGTCCAACCCGCTATGTGCGGGCTTAAAATTACCCGCTCACTTTTTATTAGGTAGTCAAAGGCTGCGGGTAGGCTTTGGCTAAACATATTTTCAAAGGAGCTTTTCTCATACTCCAAAACATCTAAACAAGCGCCTAAGACCTGGCCCGATTGTAAGGCGGCTACTAAATCTGAGGTAACTACCGATTTACCGCGAGCGGTGTTGATCAAGTAAATGGGTTTGGCAAACCCGGCTAGAAATCCAGCATTCACCATTTCCAAGGTTTCTTCGCTTTGCGGAATATGTAAGCTCAATACATCGGCCTCGTCCTGCAATTGCGCTAAACTTACCTCCTCTACTCCCGCAGGGGCGTAATCGGTTTTGTACTTGTCATAGGCTAAAATGCGGCAATTAAAACCCTGCAGCTTTTCGGCAAAAGCCGAACCCATGTAGCCAAAACCGAGAATACCTACCGTTTTTCCCCGCAGTTCATAACCGCGGTTATCGGCCCTGAGCCACTGACCTGTGCGTACCTCAGCATCCGCTTTTTTAAGATTATTAAACAACATTAAAAGCATGGCCAGGGCATGTTCGCCCACCGCATCGCGGTTGCCTTCTGGCGCTTTAAATACCTGGATACCGGCTTTTTGGGCAGCTGCCAAATCTATATTTTCCAGGCCCGCCCCTACCCGGCCAATAAATTTAAGGTTCGTAGCCCGATGAATCACATCGGCCCCGACCGGAAACCGACTGCGAATTATTAGACCGGTGTAGTCCTTTAGTTTTTCCAGGATTTGCAGTGGTTGGCTGTTGTAATCTTCCTCAACCTCAAGACCCAACTCGGCCAATCTTTCAGGTAAAACTGGGTGTACCGTGTCTACCAAAAGTACCTTCATTCTTCCGATTTAGATGCGCCATTTACCGGGGGGATAGTGCTAGGACCTTCCCGCTCAGCGCGGTAGTGAGGCGACATTATTTCCACGTCATTTTTGGCAAAAATATCTTGAATAAGCGCGTGCAAGTCACTGTAAATAACCGCTTGCTTGCCGGGTGATTTGGTGTAGGCGTTAATTTCATAGGCCACGTAGAAATCATTGAGAGCGGTTTGCAGCACAAAGGGCTTGGGAATTTCTTCAACCATGGGCGTTTTAAGGGCGGCCTCTATTAGCATTTGATGCACCTTGCGCCAGGGCACATCATAGCCTATGGTAATGGTGGTGTGTATAACCAGGCCTTCTGAGTTTTCAGAACTTTGCGAGTAATTGATGCTGCTGTTGCTGAGAATGTTGCTGTTGGGCACAGTGATAATTTCATTCTTAATGGTCTTCAAACGCGTAACCAACAGATTTTTTTCCACTACATCACCTGAAACCTCTCCTACTCTAACGCGGTCTCCCGGGCGGTAAGGACGCATGTACGTGATGACCAAACCAGCTACGATATTGCTGATGGCCGAGCTGGAACCCAGCGATACCAGCAGCCCCAAAAAAACCGAAACCCCTTGAAAAACTGCACTATCGGATCCAGGAATGTAAGGCCAAATGAGCACCAGCATAAAGGCGTAAAGTAAAAAGTTGAGTATGCGCGAAGTAGGCACGGCCCAATCAGGGTAGAAACCATTGATCTTTAATTTTTCTGTACGTATTTCATTGGCTAAATACCGAACACCTTGGGTTACGTAATGAAAAATAAAGTAGATAATGCCAATGGTAAAAAGGTTGGGAATAAAGGCAACAAAGGCTTGAAAAATGGATTTGGCCGGGGTGAGAATAAAGCCAAACATCATATCGGCTATGCCTTGAGTCCAAGGGAAAATGCGTAGTAATATGGGCAGGGTGATGTAGAAAATAAACAGCAAAAAGATGATGCGAAACACATTGAGTAGAATCAGCAGGAGCCTGATCACATCATCCGTACCCAAAAGCTGGTAATTTTTGATTTTAAAGCCATCAGCAAAAAGTTGGCGCAACCTTTCTATGCGTAAGCCAAAAAACTTGAACAACCTATTGATGTACCGAATCACAAAGCCAGCAATCAAAAGAGTGAGTACCGCCAAGCCTATTTGAATCAGTATCTCCTTTAGATCAACCCCTTCGCGGTAAGCTAATACCGCAGTGGTAATTTGCTGCTTCAAGAAATTGGCTTGGGTAAATGGAGAATGGGCTGTATCACAATCCGAAGCAAAAACATCTAAAAGGCGATTGCTGGCGTAGACGATATGTACGCCATCTACGGTATCCACCCAAAGACTGTCTGGATTAAACGTTTTTTGCTTGGCAAGTAACAAAAGCCTGCGATTGATCATGGTGGCCCGCTCGCTGGCGGAAAACTGCCCACTGTTGGCACTGATGAAAAACAGGGTGTCTTCATCCAAGACCACCGCTCCTAATTCTAGCTGGGGCTGAATGGCCAAGGCGGTATCCGCAGTTTGAACCCCATTGGCTTGAGCCTGGGTATTTAAAGTAAGGAGGCTGAGCACTCCCAGAAATAAAAGCTTCTTAAGTAGCACCATGGGCATTTGAGAAGGGTAAAATACGGATTTCTACGCTGTGCAAATTTTAAGAGCCATTGCCCATTAATCTCGGAAAGGAGCCAAGCGCCAGGTAAGCCCTAGGCTGGCTCCAAGCTGTTGAGCGCGCGCGTCAGGACTAAAAAACAAGGTTTGATTTATTCCTCCGTTAAAAGTCACATCCAACTGAAAATTGGGGTTTAAAAGATAGGCCGCTCCGGCATTAAAGAAGAAATCAAAATCATTGTCAAAAGGGTCTTCCTTTGTCCTAATGATAAAGCTTCCGTAATTCTCTACAAAAACAGAAAACGCGCCAATAGCCTGACTGAAATTAAGCGTATAGCCTAAAAAATCTGGCGTTGTACTGTTAGAATAAGTAGTGTAGGAAATATTGGCCGAAATAGCGGTCTTGGAACTTAATGCATAACTGCCCATAATACGGCCAATACCAGCACCATCCTCGTCCTCATCGTACAAGAAAGAGGTCATTAAACCTAATTGAAACTGCTTGTTGTTTATAACACTTACTCGAAGGGAAGGCACATACGCGTAGACCGGTTCCCCGCCAACTGAATAAAGCAAGTCTTCTGCCTTCAAGTCATTCTCTTGCCTTTGGGTCCTGGATAAGAGTGTAAAGCCTACTTCAGCTGTTTTGTATACGCCTATTCTAAGGTCTGTGGCGGTGGAAAAGCTCTCTACCCAAATTTTCGCGTCCAAAGACTCATTCAATTCATTTTTGAATCCTAACTCGGTGTACGTAACGCGTCCTACATCGGCTCCAGTCTGCACTTGAAAAACCCACTGCCCCACGGTGTTGGCACTGTAAGTGGCTCCGGGCCGGTCGCTCGCAAGGTTTTCGCTGTATTGGGCTTTTAAAGCGTAGGGAGCTGTTAGAGCCCATACGGTAATTACCGCGCAAAAAAAGGTTTTCATTTTGGAAATTTTTAATTTCATAATCCTAGCAAAAGCCGGCCAATCTGGAAGTACAGAAAAAGGCCCAAAATATCATTTAAGGTGGTAATAAACGGACCAGTAGCTAAGGCCGGGTCTATTTTATAGCGATCTAAAAACAATGGCACAAAGGTGCCAATAAGGGCTGCGGCCACAATCACTGAAACCAGCGATACCGCTACGGTTAAAGACAACAAGGTGCTGTAGCCTAGAAGTAAACCAGCGCCAATAATGGTGATGCCTAAGATAATTCCATTCAAAAGGCCTACCCCCAGCTCTTTGAGCAAGCGCGCCAAAATATTGCCCATATCTGCCTGGCTGGCCAAACCCTGCACAATTATAGCCGAAGACTGCACTCCTACATTTCCGCCCATAGCGGCAATTAAAGGAATGAAAAAGGCCATTTGCGGGAGCAGCTCCAGATCGGTTTCATAACGGCCAATCACTGAGGCGGCCAACAAACCGCCTACCAAGCCAATGAGCAGCCAAGGCAAGCGTGCTCGAGTAATGCGCAGAATGGTATCGCTGCTTTCAACCTCATCCGTAAGACCACTAGCCAGGTTGTAGTCTTCCTTAGCTTCATCTCTTATAAAATCTAAGGCATCATCAATGGTGATGCGGCCTACCAACTGGCCCAGGGCATCCACCACCGGAATCACCACCAAATCGTATTTCTGCATGGTGTTGGCCACTTCTTCTGCTTCAGCTGTAGCTTCAATACTTTGCACCCGTTTGGAATACACCTCGCTAATGGGCGTTTGCGTGCTGGTGGTGAGCAATTTTTTGAGGCTTAGGGTACCCAGCAAAATGTTGTTATCGTCCACCACGTAAATGGCATGTACCTTCTCAATATGCTCGGCCTGTTTGCGCATTTCCTTCACGCACTGCAGTACCTTCCATTTGGCGTTTACACGGATGAGCTCAGTACCCATGAGTGCTCCGGCTGTATCTTCAGGGTAGACCAAAAGTTTGGCTAAATCCTTGGCCTGTTTTTGGTCTTCCAGCTTACTTAAGACCTCCTTTTTTATGGGGTCGTCCAGCTCGTTGATCAGGTCAGCCGCATCATCTGAGTCCAGGTTTTCAACCAGCAGGGTGGCTATCTGCGTTCCACTGTAATCTTCCAGGTAGTCTGCTCTTAACTCTGGATTCAGCTCCATGAGCACCTCAGCCGTAAGCTCTGCCGGCAGTTGGGCAAAAAGCACCTTTCCTGCATCCAAGCTAATGTCTTCCACCAGTTCGGCAATATCGGCCGGGTGGGCTTCTGTTAACATGGCTTTATGCTGCTCTACCTGCCCTTCCTCTAAATCAGCCTCCAGGCTTTGAATGATGTCTTTGTCAAGATTGTCCAGCATTTTCGTACGCTTTGGTTAAGGCCACAAAGTCATGGTGGCTCAGTTGCTCGGCTCTTATTCCTGCCAGGCCATCAGGCCATAGCTCAAGGGCTAAATTTAAACCTTTCAAGGCATTGCGTAAGGTTTTTCGCCTTTGATTAAATGCCATTTTCACCACCATTTTCAAATTTTTGTACTGGAAGCCGGGCACTTCTTCATTTTTACGGGTAAAGCGGATAACTCCGCTACGGACCTTGGGGGGAGGATTAAACTCCTGCGGCTCTACCGTAAAAAGATATTCCCGGTGGTAGTAAACGGCCGAAAGCACACTTAAAATACCGTAAGTTTTTGAGCCTGGCTCAGCTACCAGGCGTTCCGCTACCTCCTTCTGAAACATGCCCACCATCTCAGGGATGCGGGCATAGTTGTCCAGCATTTTAAAAATAATCTGGCTAGAAATATTGTAGGGATAATTTCCCACCAAGGCAAAAGGACCCGATAGGTAGTTTTCCAGTTTCAGCTTTAGCACATCAGCAGGTATGATATTTCCGTGCAGGGCCGGAAAATGTTCTTCCAAATACGCTACCGATTCCGTATCAATTTCTGCCACTTTTAAAGTTTGAGGCGCCTGGAGCAGAAACTGAGTAAGCACCCCCATACCCGGGCCAATTTCTAAAACCTGCTGGTAGCCTTCCCCCGAAAGGGACTGAGCAATGCGCTGGGCTATTTCTTCATTCTTTAGAAAATGCTGCCCCAGATGTTTTTTGGCCCTAACCATTCTCTTCAATCAAACCCGCTCTGCGCAACAAGGCCTTGGGATCAGGATCCTGGCCTCTAAACTGGCGGTAAAGCTCATCAGGTGGTACTGTGCCGCCCGCTTCCAGCAATTTCTTAAAAGCCTGCGCCACCGTAGCATTGAAAATGCCCTTTTCCTTAAATAGCTCAAAAGCATCGGCATCCAGCACCTCCGCCCATTTATAGCTGTAATACCCGGCAGAATAGCCCCCCTGGAAAATGTGCCCAAACTGGCAGCTCATGTTGGTACCGTGCACTGCAGGCAAAAGACTAAAAGGTTTGAACACCGCAGCTTCATGCGCACCCACGTCTGTAATTTCAGAAGGGTCTTGTGCATGCCAGCTAAGGTCTAAAGTGGCAAAGCTTAGCTGTCGGGCGGTGGCTCTACCTTCCATAAAGGTGGCGCTTTTTCGCAAACGTTCAATGTATTCCTCAGGCAAGGGTTCACCGGTCTGGTAATGCTTGGCAAAAAGGTACAGGCATTCTTTCTCATAACACCAATTCTCCATGATTTGAGAAGGGAGTTCCACAAAATCCCAGTACACATTGGTACCCGAAAGGCTGGCATAAGTGCCTTTAGCCATAATGCCGTGCAGGGCATGACCAAATTCATGGAATAAGGTAAGCACCTCATTGAAGGTAAGGAGTGAAGGTGTTTTGGCCGTAGGTTTGGTGAAATTGCACACAATACTCACGTGAGGCCTTAGGTCTTGGCCATTTTGCATTTTTTGTTGGCGGTAAATAGTCATCCAGGCACCATTGCGTTTTCCCTTTCGGGGGAAGAAATCGGCATAAAAAACCGCCAGGTGCTTCCCAGCCTGATCTTTCACTTCATAGGTGATTACATCCGGGTGGTACTTCTGAATATCCTGCCGCTCTTCAAAGGTGATTCCGTATAGTTTTTTAGCCACGGTAAAGGCTCCGTTTATCACAGATTTCACCTCGAAATAGGGCTTTAGGAGTTCATCATCAATCTCATAACGAGCTTGTTTTAGTTTTTCAGCGTAGTAAGCTGTATCCCATTTTTGGAGCTCCTTTAACTGATCGGTATCAGCGGCAAAATTCTTTAACTCCTCCAGATCTTTTTTAGCAGCGGGCATAGCCGGGCCCTTGAGTTCTTCTAAAAAGAAGTTCACTTTTTGGGGGCTCTTAGCCATGCGCTCTGCCAGTACAAAATGGGCATGCGTCTCAAAGCCCAGGAGTTGGGCCCTTTCATGCCGCAGGCGGGCAATCGCCAAAACGTGTTCTCGATTATCGTATTTTTCATCGGCATAAGCCTTACTACCGTAGGCTTTAAAAAGCTTCTCGCGCAAAGCGCGGTTTTGGGCGTAAGTCATAAAAGGTAGGTAACTAGGCATGTGTAAGGTAATGAGATACTTACCCTTTTCACCAGCCTCCTCCGCATCATGAAAAGCCCCTTCTTTTACGCCTTCCGGCAGACCGGCCACCTCTTCTTCGGTGCAAAACATTTTAAAATCATTGGTGGCGGCCAAGAGGTTTTCGCCAAACTGTAAGCTATGCTGGGCAATTTCTTCATCTAACTTTCGCAAGCGCTGTTTATTGGCCTCACTTAAATTAGCGCCATTGCGCGTAAAACTATTGTAGGTTTTCTCTAAAAGTAGAGCTTGCTCTGTGGTTAATGAAAACGTATCTTTTTGCTCCCACACTATTTTCACCCGTTTAAACAAAGCCTCATTTAGCAGGATGTCATTTCCATAGTTGGTAAGCTTAGGCGAGATCTCCCGAGCTAGCTTTTGAATAGTTTCATTGGTTTCAGCAGAATTTAAATTGAAAAATACAGTAGAAATACGTTCTACCTGCTCTCCGGCTTCTTCCAGAGCTTCAATAACATTGCTGAAGGTGGGAGGAGCCGAGTTTTGGGCTATAGCATCTACCTCTGCCAAACCTTCTTTTATGGCTGTCTCCAGAGCCGGTAAAAAGTGTTCTTCCTTTATCTCTTCAAAAGGTACAGTGCCAAAGGGGGTCTTATAAGTTTCTAGTAAGGGATTACTCATAGTGCTGTTCAAAAATTTAATAGCGTGTACAAAGATGCCATAACGTAAACAGTTTTGACAACTTTAAGCCTAGTAATTATTGCCCTGAGTTACCTTTGTTTTGAAAAATACCTACATGAGCAGAAAGGAGAAAATTGAGCAGCAATTAAAAGAGTTAGAGCAACTACGGGAGCAAATGAATCAGCTGTTCTATTACGCAGAAGAAGAGCAACTTCTTATAAAAGAAGACAAGCCCAATGGTTGGAATACGCTGGAGATTGTCTACCACATTAATTTGGTGAACGCCCCTTACCTGAAACAAATAGAGGCCCTTAAATCCAAAGCGCCTAAAGCGCCAGCCAACTCTGCACCCCGCAGTACTTTTTTAGGGCGTTACATGCTTAAAAGTTTTAGACTGGCCCCTGAAGGCGAGAAAAAAGGAATGAAATGGAAAAGCCCTGCCTCGGTTGATCCGATTAAGCAAAATGAAAAAGGCTTTAAGCCTGTGACCAATGTAGTTTTTAGGCAGTTGGTGCAAGATTTAGATCAGATAGAAACCTATTTGAATGAAGCTCAGGAATTGGCCCTTGAAAAGTTGAAAATTAAAACCCTTATTCCCTGGCTGAAAATAAACGCTTTTGATGCTTTGCAAATAATGGTAGTCCATGGGCAAAGACACTTTCAGCAGGCCAAAAGTATTAATGCGGGCTAAAATAAACGTGCCAGGGCTACACCTCAAAAAAAAAGCGGATCAAAACGATCCGCTTTTTTTATAGCTACAAAAATAACTTTATTAATTAACCACCTTAATCCAAAGGTCGCCTGAATAGCTTCCATTCATGTTACTGGCTTTTGCCTGATCAGCAGCCTGGTAGTTATCAAATTTTAATAAGTACACGTAATAGAAGTTATTGGTATTATCTCTAAAGAAACGGGCATTGTAACCTTGCGCGGCTAATTTCGTCACCAGTGACTTAGCATTAGCCTGACGGCTAAACACGCCCGCTGTAATATAATAGCCTGCGTTTCCACCTTGCATGCGGCTGCCGGTTCCACTCGTGTTTCCGGTATTGGCACCAACATTATTATCAGCGTTATTGTAATTGTTATAATTGAACTGATCTGGTGTATTATTCTGGCGGACACCTTGATTGTTTAGCCCTTGACTAGGACGATTGTTATTGGCGTTACCTTGATTATTTCCAGTTTGATTTGGACGATTCATATTTACTCCGCCAGTGTTTCCTGAATTTTGCGAACCTGCGTTGTTTTGCATTTCCTCCTGCATTTTCTTCCGCTGCTCTTCCATTTCTTTCTGAAGTTCACTGCGGTAGGTATCCTTAAACTCTTCTAGTTTTTCGTCCACAATCTCCTCCGTTTCATCACGCTGTTTGCGTTGTTGCAACCTCAAACGCTTGAGCTCATTCTCCATGCGTTCATTATCCTTGTTGCTGCCAAAACGGTAGGTTAGCATGAATTCATGGCTGGTACCGAAAGAGGAGCCGTACTCATTAAGCGAAAAGTCGTAGGCATACCCAAAAGTTAAATTCTCAGTTAGGTTTAACCCGATGTTGCCAGTAACAGCATAGTCTGAACGATACATAGCACCAATGTAGCCGTACTCCGTAAGGTTAAACAACAAACCCGCATCAATTTGCACAGGCACCTGCTGATCAGCCGCTCTAACCATGATGAGGGGGCTGAGTACCTGCTTATCGCCATTAAACTTAAAATCATACTGGGCATTTATCATATAATGACGAATCAAGTTATAATTGATACCATCACCATTTTCACTGTAATTAATATTTTGGGCAAGAAGTTGAGGCGCGGCCGCACCCAAGGTGAAATCAGCAATACGCAAACTAATTCCTGCATTCAAATCAAAAGTGCCTCGGTTAGGGGCTACTACTGTAAAAGCATCTCCTGGGTCTTTTGCCCTAATCGCGCTTTGATCTATGGTCTGATTTAAGTAGCCTGCACCAAGGCCAAAGGACAGCGTGCTGCTTTCAGAAAGACGCACGTGATAGGCATAATTTCCATAGGCTCCTAATTGCTGAAGCACATTTGCTTGATCCGAAAACCCGTAAACACTCCAGCCAATCTTTTGGTCGTTGAGTGAACCATTCAAAGCCAAAGCTGAGGTTTCAGGGGATCCCTGAATACCAGACCACTGTCTGCGGTGCAGAATGGTGGCTTCAGTTACACCACTAGTACCGGAATAGGCCGGGTTGTAGATATACGGTGTAAAAAAATAGTTGCTGTATAGTGGAATCTGTTGCGCTTTAGTGGTAAAGGCTGCAGCCAGAAACAAAATTGCGATTGATAACTTCTTCATGGCTTTGGTAAAATTATTGGTTGCGGATTATGGTTACTGCGTTTTTCATACGCACTTCACCTTCACAGTCCAGTATGTAATAATAGGTGCCATCTGGCAATTCATTGCCACCATTATCCACCCCTGTCCATTGTCCGGTAAAGCTTTCATCTTCGTAAACGGTGCTACCCCAGCGATTCATAATAATCAGCTCGCAATTGTCTCCGTTTACAAGATCTGAGATGTCCCAAAGGTCATTGAGGCCGTCACCATTAGGGGTGAAAATATTGTAGGCCTTGCTAATATCGCTTATGCCGTCTGGAATATTGCTGGTAACAATCAACAGTAAAGAATCAAGACCCGTACAACCTCTTTGGTTGGTCACTTCTACATAAATAGTAATGGTGTCTGAAGTTTCACCCGGGGCTAAAGTTTTGCTTACCGTGATACGCTGACTCAGCATGTCTGAGAATTCAAGTGGTTCACTGGCAAACCAACGGTAGGAAGTTCCGCCAAAGGCCTCTAACTGTACAATTTCACCAGACCCCACAGTTTGGTCTGGCCCCGCTGCTGCATTCACCGTTAATGGGAATACCGTTACGGTGTCAAAAGTTATACAACCATTTACGCCTACCGCCTCAATGGGGTATTCACCTGGTGTATTAATATAGCGTGACGCAGAAAGTACTTGGCCATTCTCCCAGCTGAAACTGGTGAAGTTGCCTTGAGCAACAAAAAGAATGCTATCACCCGGACAAATACCCACAGAATCTCCCGGAATGTAAGTCACATTAGGTGAATCGTAAAAGATTACTTGTAAACTATCGGTGAAGAAGTTACAGGTTGTTATGCCAAATCGATTTTGGTATGAGGTAGCCAAGCGGAAGAATGCAGTATCTTCTTGAAAACGCTTGTACGTTGTGTCTATCTGCAGTGTCACCAAGGTATCATCGGCCAAATTGTTCCAGGTTCCAGCCACAGGATCCAACTGCTGCCATTGGTAATTCCAGGGTAATAATCCGCCCACCGTATCGGCAGCCGAAACTAAGGCACTATCGTATAAACAAAGATTGAGGGTGGTTAAAGTGCTCCCTCCAGGAAACTCAACCTCTGAGATGGTAGTTTCAGGGATAGTGTCTACAAAAGCTCTGTACACACTAGAGGTATCCAGGCAAATTCCATCGTCAATAACTACCCAGTAGTTTCCTGTAGAATCAATCAATAATGATTGATTCGTTTCACCGGCTAAGGGGTAGCGCACTCTTGATCCCAAGTTAGGATCAAGTGAGTCAGAAAGCCATTGATAGGAATAGAAATAGCCAAAGTTCTGCAGGTCGGCCGGAGTGCCAGGAGCAACAACTTCGGCCGTATCATCTTCACAGAAGTTTATACTGTCCTGACCAATACTATTTATACCAGGCTGGTTAGGAGCCAGACTTAGACTATAATCTGGAAACCAACGTACAGCCACACTATCAGAAAAAGAAACACATACCTCTTGATTGGTAAAAACCGTACGGGTAGCCGTTCTCAAACGGAAGTAGCGCAGTAGTGGTTTAGGAGTTTGAAAGTAGGGTTGTCCAGGGTCTGAAAGGCTAGTATCAACCTTCAAGTTTGGAAAGGTATCAAACCCGGTGGTGGCAGAGCCAGCTACAGCCCTCCATGGATTAGTTCCAGCCGGAGCAGTGGGGTCATACCACTGCCACTGATACTTCCAACCTGGTGTAGGCACCTGGGGCTCGGCTGAAAGCAGCACGGAATCGCGCATGCAAATTTCATTGCGCACCGTGGGGCCTGTCAGTCCCGGGAAAGGAATTCCCACCACCTCGGTTTGCGGTATAGAGTCTATAAGCACTCGGTAACTGTTAAGATCTGAGGTAGTATCAGTACAAAAACCATCGTTCACTACTACCCAGTATTGATTAAAGCCCTTTCTGGAATTATTAGGCCCCACAGTTAGATTTTGACCGGTAGCACCCACTATGGCAAACTTATCGCGCTCAGCAGTAACCGGATTAAACGAATCGGTGACCCACTGGTAGGTAAAAGTTAGCCCAGTGTTGGGGGGAACTACTGGACCTTGCAAGAGGGCGGTACCATCTTCACAAAGTTCAAGTGAGTCTAAAGGTAGGCGATTGGGCGCAGTGGGGTCCGGATTATCGGCCCGAAAAACTCCAGCGTTTGCCGCCAAGGATAAATCAGCGGTTACAGTGGTAGGCGTATTCAAAGCAGCTACCACTACTGTATCTGAAAATATAGAACAGGGCCCGTCAATCACTTCACAGTAATACAATCCCGATTGCCCCACGATAATAGAATCATCTGTGGCACCAAGTATAGGATTGGATCCATTCCACCATTGATAGGAATTGCCGTCATTTTGAACTCGCAAAAATATAGAGTCTCCTCTAGGGCAAAACCCCACGTCTTTAGTACTGGTGGTGTACGGATTGTCAAAAGTATCAAGCCGCATCATATTTTGAATTAATGCGATGGAGTCAATCTGCGCTACCGTGGGAATTCTATTTACATTAAAAAAGGCTGTGTCCGAAGCACCATTTGGGGTAATGTTTCCATTCACATCGCGATTTATAATTCTTAAGCTAGAACCAAATAAAGAAGCATTGCAAGGCACAGCCAAATCGGCCCAGAGCAAACCAGGGCTAAATGTGTCTAAAACACTGGTGGCTGTTGTTGGTGGAACTGTACTGATATCCGTATACAGCGCCAATAAATTCAACTCTGTAGCGCTCGACCAAGCGTTAATGGGATTAGCGAATTGATAAACAAATTCAGAAGTGGAAGAAAAATTGGAACTTGCCTTGAGCTCATAACGTACTCGTATGGTATCGCATTGACAAATACCGGTAGGATTGCTTACATTATTACTAACTTGTTGCAAGTCAATGTCCCCAACGGCTACCTGAGCCTTTAGAGGTAATATAAAGAGCGCTAAGACTAATAATACGCAGAGTTTAAAAAAGCTCTTCTTCATTATGTTGGACGTTTAGTTATAAATTGGCTCGCAATATAGGATTTTGTTAGCAACCTTGCGCTGAGGTATTCAATAAACAGGCGTAAAAATTACAAATCGAGTATCTTTATTATTTACGAATTAATGTAAACTTTAATCGAGTGTCTTATTTAAAGAAAAGAAAGCAAGCGTTTTATTATGCAATAAGAGGCCTAAAGTATTTTATATCAGATGGGGCTCATGCCAAAATTATGCTGTGCACGGCAGCTCTGGTATTGCTATTAGGGGTTCTCTTTTCCCTTTCCTACTATGAATGGTTAACGATATTAATCTGTACAGGGTTGGTATTAAGTCTTGAGGCTTTAAACTCAGCCCTTGAATATTTAGTAGATCTAGCTTCGCCAAAATTTCATTTATTAGCCCAAAAAGCCAAAGATACCGCAGCCGGAGCGGTTCTAATAGTAAGTTTAATTTCCGCCTTAATTGGCTTATTAATTTTTGCACCAAAAATTATTTCATTCTACTATGAATTTTAGAGAAACCCAACTTGCTTTACGCGATATTTTTGAAACCGAGAAAAATGTTGATAACGCACTTTCCCAAATTTGCCAAACGCTTTTGGTGAACATTGAATATTACCATTGGGTAGGTTTTTATTTTATGAATAAAGAGCGTCAAAAATTGCACCTAGGTCCTTTTGCCGGAGAGCCCACTGAGCATACCATTATTCCATTTGGTAAAGGTATTTGCGGACAGGTTGCCGAAAGTGGAGAGTCCTTTCTAGTAGATGACGTCAACACGCAAGAAAATTACATTGCTTGCAGCCTTAACACCCAATCTGAGCTGGTGGTGCCCCTGTACTTAAACTCAGAGCTTATTGGACAAATAGACGTAGATAGCAACCAGCCTAAGGCTTTCAATCAAGAAGACGAACTTTTACTGCGAGATCTTACCCAAATTTTGGCGCTCCAATATGGTGAGGCTTTGGAACTATTTCAGAAGCAAGTGGCGGGTTAACCACCTTGTCGTATAGCCTCCACTGGATCTAAGCGCGAGGCCTGGTAGGCAGGAATAAAGCCAGAGACTACTCCAATAATAGCTGAAATAAGTAAACCCCTGATCACATTCAAAAACGTAAGGTTTACCTCAAAATCCCATGAGCTGCTTAACGGTGGTATCAGCAAGGCTACTATGGCAATGCCTATGGCCCCTCCAATAAGGCACAAAAAAACAGACTCCGCTAAAAATTGCGTTAAAATGAAATGTTTTTTAGCCCCTAAGCTTTTTTGAATGCCTATTTGATTGGTACGCTCTTTCACGCTCACAAACATTATATTGGCTATGCCAAAGCCGCCCACCAAAATGCTAAACCCTGCAATTACTGAACCCGCAATACCAATTACCGAAAACATGGCATCTAAACCCTCTGAAATTACAGAAACCTCGTTCAAGGCAAAATCATTTTCATCACGGGGCTTAATACGCCTAATGCCTCTTAAGGCTCCGGTGAGCTCATCGCGCAAAGCGGGAATATCTTCTTCACGGGCTGCTTTAACCATAATGGCTGCATTATTCTGATTGCGCAAGCTCATTAAACGCCCCACAAAATTCACGGGCACAAAGGCGGAAACATCCGCATTTTCACCCACCAAACTCTGGCCCTGCTTTGAAATCACCCCAATTACACGCAAGCGCCTGCCAAAAATACTTACCTCTTTGCCCAGAGCCCTGCCGGCCGGAAAAAGTCCTTCGGCCACATCAAACCCCAGCACAATCACGGGAACGCCAGATCTATATTCGGTTTCACTAAAAAGCCGGCCTTGGTCCAAGTCATACTCAGTGATCTTAAAATAGCCGTTTGAAACGCAGTTTACGGTAACGTTCTCTACTGAATTCCGCTTAAATTTTACCGTCTGATTTAGATTAAAAGTGAAGGCTAAATTTTCGGCTTTATCTAATTTTTTTCGCAACATTTCCATTTCGCGGGGCACCGGCTCTGGCCTTTGGTAGTATTTCCACCAAGGATAGCTGCCATCTTCACCTCCGCCCCAAGGCCATTTTTGAACGTAAATTACACTGCTGCCTAATTCCTGCACGCTTCCGCGGATGCTATTCTCTAGCGAATCAAAAACGGTAAATACAGAAACCATAGTAAGTATGCCAATGGTAACGCCCAATAAAGAGAGCAGGGTACGTAATTTATTAACCACCAAAGCATGAATTGCAAAGTGGAAACTCTCAGTTAGTATTCTGAAAAAAATCATGAATAACTTGTGGAAATTTTGGCTAAGATAGTTGAAAAAGAAAGGGCAAAACAGGCAGGGGAGCTATTAAAATGGCTAATTTTGTCAACTAAAATTTTAGCATGTCTTTACAATCCAAGTCCTACGCGTTACTTTCTGTGTTTCATAAAGATGGACTCACTGATTTAGCTCAGGCTCTGGTAAACCGAGGCTTCGGTCTATTATCTACCGGAGGTACTCGCCAGCATTTGGAAGAAGCAGGATTCACAGTAGAGGCTGTTGAAGACCTCACCTCCTATCCCAGTATTTTAGGTGGCCGGGTTAAAACCTTACACCCCAAGGTTTTTGGAGGCATTTTAGCCCGTAGAAAGGAAGCAGAAGATCAAGCCCAAGTGGCAGAATTTGAAATTCCCAATATAGCTGTGGTGGTAGTAGACCTCTACCCTTTTTCAGAAACTGTAAAAGGAGGCGGCACCCATACTGAGATTATTGAAAAAATTGATATTGGAGGCATCTCCCTCATTAGAGCGGCAGCTAAAAACTATCAAGATTGCTGGATTATACCCAGCCGTAAACTATACCAGCCGGCCATTGCCATTTTAGAAAAGGGTGCACCTTCTGAAGAAGACCGAAAAATATTTGCGGGGGAAGCTTTCCAAATTTCTGCCCATTACGATATCGCCATAAACCAATATTTGACCGGAAGGTCCTCGGCCCTGAGCCTGGGAGGAGAAAACACCCTTAGATACGGTGAAAACCCGCACCAAAAAGGAAGCTTTTACGGAAATTTACAAGACGTTTTTGAGCAGCTACACGGCAAGGAACTCTCTTACAATAACCTCTTAGATGCTGATGCAGCCGTAAACCTCATTCAAGAATTTGAGGAAACCACCGTAGCCGTTTTAAAGCACAACAATGCCTGTGGCTTAGCTTCGCGCGAAAATCTGACCAAAGCTTGGAATGATGCGCTAGCGGGAGACCCCGTTTCCGCCTTTGGGGGTGTGCTAATTAGTAATCGTGAAATTGACTTGGCCACTGCACGAGAAATGCACAAAATTTTCTTTGAAATTATAATTGCGCCCAGTTATGCACAGGAGGCTTTGGAAGTACTGAAACAAAAGAAAAACCGGATCATTCTTATTCTCAAAGATTTTGATCCGCCCAAAATGCAGTATCGCACACTTTTAAACGGCATTTTAGCCCAAGAGCGTGATTTTAAAACCGATGAAGCTGACAGGCTGGAAGTAAAAACAAAAAGAACACCTAATGCGCAAGAATTGGAGGATTTGATTTTTGCTTCCAAAATTTGTAAGCACACAAAAAGTAATACTATTATATTAGCCAAAAACAAACAATTGCTGGCCGGGGGAACAGGACAAACATCGCGCGTAGACGCTCTTAAACAGGCTATTACTAAAGCTAAGGCTTTTAGTTTTGATTTAAAAGACGCGGTGATGGCTTCAGATGCTTTCTTCCCCTTTCCAGATTGTGTAGAAATAGCCCATGAAGAAGCTATTGGTGCAGTAATTCAGCCCGGAGGCTCCATAAAAGATCAACTCAGCATTGATTACTGCAACAACCAAAATATGGCCATGGTATTTACTGGAACCAGACATTTTAAACATTAAGCAACCCGCACCAAATGGGGATATTTGATTTATTTAGAGAAGACATAGCCATTGACCTGGGTACTGCTAACACCCTAATCATTCATAAAGATAAAGTGGTGGTTGATGCGCCCTCTATTGTGGCTAAAGACCGTAGTACCAATAAAATTATTGCGGTAGGCCAGCAAGCGCGCCAAATGCACGGCAAAACCCACGAGAACATTAAGACTATACGTCCACTAAAAGACGGGGTAATTGCTGATTTTGAGGCCTCAGAAGCCATGATCAGAGAGATGATTAAAAGCATTCCCGCCCTAAAAAACCGAGTGGTCCCACCTGCTCTGCGCATGGTCATCTGCATCCCCTCAGGCATTACCGAAGTAGAAAAAAGAGCGGTGAAAGATTCTGCACAGCACGCTGGAGCCCGTGAAGTTTATCTCATTCATGAACCTATGGCGGCCGCAATTGGTACCGGGGTAGATGTTGAAGAGCCTAAGGGAAATATGATTATTGATATTGGTGGGGGTACAACCGAAATAGCCGTTCTGGCCCTGGGAGGCATTGTAGCCGATAAATCCATAAAAGTAGCAGGTGATGTGTTTACCAATGATATTGCCTACTACATGCGCACCCAGCATAACCTCTACATTGGTGAGCGTACCGCTGAAGAAATAAAAATTCAGTGTGGTTCTGCGCTGGATAATTTGGAAAACCCACCCAATGAAATGGCGGTACAAGGCCGAGACCTTATCAGCGGTAAGCCTAAGCAACTGGTTATTACCTTCAAAGAAATTGCCAAAGCCTTGGACAAATCTATCATCCGCATTGAAGATGCCATTATGGAAGCTCTTTCAATGACTCCCCCAGAGCTGGCCGCAGATATTTACAACAGCGGTATTTACATGGCCGGGGGCGGTTCTATGCTGCGCGGTTTGGATAAACGTATCTCTCAAAAAACCGATTTACCAGTTTATGTGGCAGAAGACCCCTTGAGAGCCGTAGTCAGGGGTACTGGCATAGCACTAAAGAATGTAGGAAAGTTCAATTTCCTGATGAGTTAAGACCTCTATGCGCATCATTCTTCTAATTCTAAAAAGAGCAAGAATTTTTCTGCTTTTCCTGATATTAGAAATAATTGCGTTTAGCCTCATTTTAAATCAAAGGAGTTTTCAAAGAGCTACCTTTTTAAGTGCTACCAATACGGTTAGTGGTCAAATAAATCAACAGTTCAATAATCTGAGTAGTTACCTAAACTTAAAGGTTGAGAACGAAAATTTAGTGCGTGAGAATGTACGGCTAAGAAATCTACTGGATCAAAGCAGAGTTTTTCAGTCTTACGGTGCCGACACCATACAAGACAGTGTTCACCAAATACGCTACACCACCGTAAGTGCCCGGGTAATTAGCGGTACCTATGCTAAATACAACAACTATCTCACGCTTGATAAAGGCCGGAAAAGCGGCATAAAACCCAATATGGGAGTAGCTGGCCCTAATGGGGTGGTAGGAATTGTTACCAACGTCAGTCAAAACTTTGCATCGGTATTACCCATAATAAATCCTGGTATCACCATTAGCGGTAAATTTCAAAAGAGCGGGTATTTTGGACCACTTTC
Source organism: uncultured Bacteroidota bacterium (assembly GCA_913057235.1). Taxonomy (GTDB): domain Bacteria; phylum Bacteroidota; class Bacteroidia; order Flavobacteriales; family Schleiferiaceae; genus CAJXNI01. The sequence goes on along the minus strand of CAJXNI010000014.1, from coordinate 20,435 downwards.
GTGGGATGGCAATAGCCACCAGGAAGCTTTTGTAGAAGATATACCTCGTTATGCCGAAATAAAAGAAGGTGACACCATTATATCCGATTCCCGTTCCCGGGTTTTTCCAGAGGGGCTAATGATTGGCGTGGTAGCCGGTAAAACCTTGCAGACAGATCAAAACTTTTACCGGATTAAAGTTAAACTAAGTACCGACTTTACACGCCTGGAAAATGTTTACATTATTAAGGATAAATTAAAATATGAATTAGATAGCTTGAGCAGCGCACCATGAAAACAGGTAAACTCATACTATACTTCACGCTGACATGCCTCCTGCAGGTATTGATTTTTAATGAATTCCTGTTTAGTGGTTTTTTAAACCCCTATGTCTACATCTTATTTTTGATTTTACTCCCACCTAGCCTTAGCCGCAGTAGCATTTTGCTGATTAGCTTTGCCATGGGCTTAGTCATAGATATTTTTGAAAACAGTGCCGGGGTGCATGCAGCCTCTTGCACGGCATTTGCCTACCTGAGGCCGGTATTGCTAAACGTACTCCTTAAAAAAAATCAAGATGAAACTCGTGAGAGCCTAAATCTAGGTGAGGTTGGGTTTATATTTATAGCTATTTACTGCTTGCTCTCGGTTTTAATTCATCACTTTTTTCTGTTTGCCATAGAGGCTTTTAGCTTTGAACACTTAAGCACACTTTTAACACGAACGGTACACAGTAGTCTTTTCAGTTTTTTATTTATACTGCTATATTTATTGTGGAATCTTAGAAAGCGCCCAACCTTGTAATGCAGCGCAAGCATTTATTTTATTTCTTTTTTATTGCAGTGGGTCTGGTCTTCACCGGTCGCCTTTTTCATATACAGGTTATTAAAGATGAGTACAAGCTTTCAGCCCGCAATAACGTAGTTCGTCAAGAGAAAATTTACCCTGGTCGAGGGCTCATCTACGATCGTAATGGCAGGCTATTGGTGGGCAACCAAAGTGCCTATGACCTCATGGTAGTGCCCGCCAACGTTCAACTTGAAGATACCTTGGCTTTTGCCCAACTGTTAGGGATTCCTAAAGAGTCTGTACATAATAGACTTTCAAGGGCTAAAAGTTACAGTCCTGTAAAACCATCAATATTTGTCAAGCAATTGAGCCGCAGCCACTACGCCTATTTGCAAGAACAACTACATAATTACCCGGGCTTCTTTCCGCAAAAGCGTATTTTAAGAGAGTATCGTACAAAAGCCGGAGCCAATGTTTTGGGCTTCATTGGTGAGGCCAGCCCCCAGTTTATAAAGGCAAACCCTGGCTACGCTAAAGGCGATTTAATCGGGAAAACCGGCATAGAAAAAAGCTATGAAGAGGTACTGCGCGGTAAAACCGGCACTGAATTTAAACTGGTAGATGTGCACAACCGAGTAAAGGGCTCTTTTGCGGATGGCGTTTATGACACATTACCCCAGCCTGGTTATGACGTACATAGCACCTTAGATATTGAACTGCAAAAATACGGTGAAGCGCTGATGCAGAATAAGCGGGGCAGCGTGGTGGCCATAGAGCCTGCAACCGGTGAAATTCTTTGCTTGGTAAGCAGCCCCAGTTACAACCCAGAACTTTTGGTAGGACGAGAACGTAGCAAAAATTACAGTAAACTGTATTTAGACAGTATTGAAAAACCTCTGTTTGACCGTGGTTTACTGGCCGAATACCCTCCAGGCTCGCCTTTTAAAGTTATCAATGCCCTCATTGGTTTGCAAGAGGGTACTATTACACCCAACACTACCTACACCTGCCACCATGGTTTTCATTACGGGCGCTTGCATGTGGCTTGTCACTGTGGCACAGGCTACCCCATTTCGCTACGTACCAGTATCAGTAAAAGCTGTAATAACTATTACTGCAATGTATTTAAAGGAATAATTGAAAAATACCCCAGCTCTCAGGAAGGTATGAATGTGTGGAGCAGGCACGTGAAAAGCTTTAATCTCGGACGCTTCCTGAACAATGATTTGCCTACAGGGCGCAGAGGCCTGGTGCCTGATGCTGATTATTACGACCGAAATTTAGGTTACACAGGCTGGAAGGCGGTGACCACCATTTCATTGGGTATCGGACAGGGCGAGTTACTTTTAACACCCATACAAATGGCCAATATGACCGCAGCTATTGCCAACCGTGGATTTTACTACACCCCCCATATTGTAAAAAAAATTGGCTCGGAACCAATTGAAGACCCCAACTTTACCCAGCCTAAATATACCACTATTGACAGCTCTCATTTTGGGGTTGTAATTGAGGGAATGTTTGACGTATTTGACAAAGGAACCGCGCGCTGGAGTAAACATGATAGCATTGAAATGTGCGGTAAGACCGGAACCGCTGAAAACCCGCATGGTCAAGACCACAGTATTTTCATTGCCTTTGCGCCCAAAGACGATCCAAAAATTGCCATTGCCATTACCGTTGAAAACGGTTATTGGGGTAGCCGTTGGGCCGCTCCTATTGCCAGTCTAATGATGGAGCGCTACCTCACCGGTGAAGTAGATAGACCCGCCATGGAAAAACGCATGATGGAGGGTGACTTATCTGAAGAGTATCAAAAACAGCTTCAGAAACTCTACGCAAACCAACTAATGGCTGAAGCGCAAGAGCCATGAGAGAAAACACGAATATTTTTCAAAATATAGACTGGCTTAGCATTCTACTCTTTTTCACTTTAGTATTAATGGGGTGGGGCAATATTTACGCGGCCGTTTTTAATGCTGAGAGCAACAGTATTATAGATTTCTCTGAACGCTACGGAAAGCAGCTGCTCTGGATTATCACCACCGTTTTTCTTGCCATTCTTATCATCCTCATTGATGGCTCAGTGTACAGTACCTTAGCCTATCCCATTTACCTGGTAAGTATGCTTTCTTTGTTGGGCGTATTACTTTTTGGAAAGGAAATATCAGGTGCTCGTAGCTGGTTTGTGTTAGGCGGTTTTAGCATTCAGCCCTCAGAGTTTGCCAAATTTGCAACTGCACTGGCTCTAGGCCGATTTTTAAGCACAAAACCACGAGACCTCACCCGTTTTAAAAATCAGCTTTCGGCCTTTATCATCATTTTTTTACCTGCCCTACTAATTATTCCCCAACCTGACCCTGGTTCAGCTTTGGTATACGCTGCTTTTATTTTAGTTCTTTACCGTGAAGGCCTTTCACCGGCTTACATCTTCATCGGCTTTAGCCTGGCTATTCTCTTTATTCTAAGTTTGTTAATAGACCCTCTTTACCTTACAGTAGCTCTGGCCATGTTGGCTTTGATAATTTGGTTTATCACTCGTCATGCGAAGAGGTTTATTTGGCGAATCATAATCATTTTTGGGATTTGCGCAGCATTTATTCAAACAGTGGACTACACCTTCAACAATCTTTTAGAAGACCGCCACCGTAACCGAATCAATATTCTTTTAGGAAAGGCAGATGACCCACAGGGTATTGGCTACAATACCAATCAAAGTATGATTGCCATAGGCTCTGGTGGTTTTAGTGGTAAAGGTTACCTGCAAGGCACCCAAACTAAATTTGACTTTGTACCTGAGCAAAGCACCGATTTTATTTTTTGCACCGTGGGTGAAGAATGGGGCTTTTTGGGAAGCACACTGCTTATCCTGCTTTTTACCATTTTCTTTTTCAGACTTGTTTTTCTGGCTGAAAGGCAAAAATCTACCTTTGCCCGCGTGTATGGGTATTCCGTGGCCGCCATTCTGTTTTTCCATTTCACCATAAATATTGCCATGACTATTGGGCTGGCCCCGGTAATTGGTATCCCACTTCCCTTTTTCAGTTATGGCGGTTCATCCCTTTGGGGATTTACTATTCTCTTATTCATCTTTTTAAAGCTAGATGCCTACCGTTGGCAAATGCTCTAGGGCTTTCTTTCATTTAACCCAACGGCAATAAGCCCTAATTTCAATCAAACGAAAACCACGGGCTTTTAGCCTATTTCATTGGCATTACAAACGGCCTTAATGTATTTAGTACATCAGCCGCTGGTGAAATCAAGCGTATTCCTAAATTTTCTTTTGGTACTTTTCACCAAAAGGACTACATTTGATTTATCGTAGTTTTAACTGAATGTTAAACCTCACCCTGAGTAGAATATTTAATAAACTCATTTTCAGAATCAAACAAAACTTATGGAGCAATTAAAACTGAAACTTGGGAGAGTGTGCGCAGCAATTTTTCTTCTGCTCTCCAGTTCTTTCCTAACAGCTCAGCAGGTTACTGTGCGAGGTACAGTAACTGAGGCGGGTAACAAAGAGCCTTTGCCTGGTGTAAACATTGTGGTAAAAGGTACTACCAATGGCACCCTCACTAACTTAGATGGTAGTTACAGCATTAAAGCCAATTTAGGGGATACACTTAATTACTCGTTTATTGGTTTTGAATCTCAAGCCAAAACGGTGCTTAAGGGTGGCGTCTTAAATGTATCCCTCAAAGAAGAATCTACTCTTTTAGATGAAATTGTAGTGGTGGGATACGGTTCTTCTACCAAAAAGGAAATCACTGGTGCAGCTTCCAAAGTAGATGGAGCCGAAGTGAAAAAGCTAAACATCCCCAGGGTTGACCAAGCCTTACAGGGAGCTGTTTCAGGGGTGCAAATCAACACCAATTCTGGTTCCCCCGGAGGTTCTTCCAGCATTCGAATTAGAGGTTTAAGCACCTTTGGCGATAATGACCCACTAATATTAGTAGATGGTATTGTATACGATTCTGAAGGATTAAACGCCTTAAATCCAAATGATATTGAATCAATAAACGTACTTAAGGATGCTACCGCGGGTATATACGGAGTACGGGCAGCTAACGGGGTAATTATCATTGAAACCAAAAAGGGTGCGCGTAATAGTAAACCGCAAATTGAATTCAGTGGATTTTACGGCATTCAGGAAACCACAAATCGCTTGGATCTTTTGAATGCTACTGAATACGCCATTATTAAAAATAACGCCTTTATTAATGGAGGCCAAGAAGCCCCTTTTAACAACACAAGCCTGGGGGAAGGTACGGATTGGCAAGACGCAGTTTTTCAAACCGCCCCTATGCAATCCTACAACCTAAGTATTAATGGTGGTGGAAAGAGCTCACGTTATTCTATTGGTGGTTCATACTACACGCAAGACGGAATTGTGGGTGGAGACAAATCAAACTTTACGCGTTATAATGTGCGCTTGAATTACTCCTTTGAACTATCAGATCGCTTTAAGCTCAACAACGTGGCGCTTTACACCAATGAAAGCCGCAGCACCTTGCCTGAAAACGGTATTGGCTCAGTTCTTTATAATACTGTAAACGCCTACCCTACCGAGCCCTTGCGTCAGGAAAATGGACGCTACAGCTACCTCAACCAGGTTAATGACATTATTAACCCTTTGGCACAAATGGAAAACACTTTTAATGATTTTGGAACTAACAAGTTGGTTGGAAAGGAAGAATTAATTTTTACCATCAATGAAAATTTCACTTTTACCAACCGTTTCAATTACAACGTGGCCTTAACAGACGGTAAAGTGTTTTCACCCCTAGTTTGGTACGGCCCTGGCAAAGCGCAAAACACCGCGGCCAATGAAGATTTAGATGCACCCCAGGTAGAAATTGCTGATAGTGTTTTTCTAGATCGCGGTGCCAGTGTTTATGAAGAGCGTAACACTTTTGTGGATCTTACCTATGAAAGTTACCTAAACTATGAACGTACTTTCAATCAAGATCACAAGGTAAAAAGCACCTTAGGTGTTTCCGTTTTCAACCGTTCAGGTAACGGCTTAAGCGGAACGGCCTTTAACATTCCCAACAACTCAATTGATTTTGCCGATATTTCAGCTAATCAGGCCGATGGTGGTTTTCTCAACAATACCGGATCCTTTGAATTTGAAGAAAGGCTTTTATCGGCCTTTTTAAGAGCAGAGTACGGCTACAAAAATAAGTATTTGTTATCGGCCATTGTTCGTAGAGACGGCTCTTCCAGATTTGGAGCCAACAATCGCTGGGGTATCTTCCCCGCAGTATCTGGTGCGTGGGTGTTCTCTGATGAAGACTTTTTTAAAATAGACGCCATTGACTTTGCCAAGTTACGCATGAGTTATGGGGTATCTGGTAATGACCAAATTCCCAATTTTGCGTATCGCGCACTGCTAAATGGTGAAGGCGTGTACGTTTTCAATGATATTATTACCCAAGGGGTGGCCATTGGCCGGGCCTCAAACCCCGATTTAAAGTGGGAAACTACAGCTCAGTTTAATGTGGGTGTGGACCTTACCGCTTACAAGAACTGGAGCTTAACCGCCAACTATTTTGTGAAAAATACGCGTGACTTACTCTTCCAGCCTGAGGTTTCAGGCGTTTTGGGTACCTACAGTGCCGGCGGGTTCCCTCCTTTTGTAAATGCCGGTGACGTGCGCAACAGGGGCTACGAGCTAGAACTAGGTTACCAAAACAACCCTGTAAATGATTGGCAAATTAGTGCCAACTTTAACATGGCCGCCATAGATAATGAAGTAATGAGTGTACCCGATGGGGTAGACTTTATTCCTGGCGCCCAATTTGGCGTGGGCGGTGATGAAGCTACCCGCTTTGAAGAAGGTCAACCAATTGGTTACTTTATTGGCTACGAAACAGATGGCATCTTTCAAACCCAACAAGAAATTGATAATGCCCCCGTGGTACAAAAGGGCGCACAGCCGGGTGATTTACGCTTTGTAGATCAAAACGGAGACGGAGTGATTAACTTCAATGACGACAGTGATAGAGTAAACATAGGTAGTCCTATTCCAGATTTTACCTTCGGGCTTAACTTTAGAGTAGCCTACAAAGGAGTGGACCTCTCCGGAAACCTGTACGCGGCTATTGGTCAGGAAATCATTCGTAATTATGAGCGCCAGCAGCCCTTCGCCAATCAGCAGGCTTTTATTATTGAGCGTTGGACCGGGCCCGGAAGCACCGATGAGATTCCTCGTGTTACCACCGGTACCACCCGAAATAATGTATTCTCAGATTATTTTGTGGAGGATGGATCTTTCCTGCGCGTTCGTAATATTCAATTAGGCTACACACTTCCGGAGAAGTGGATAAAATCGGCCAAAGCCAATTCGCTTAGAGTGTATATTAGCGTGAACAACCCGTTCACATTTACCAGTTACAGAGGATATGACCCCGATATTGGCAACTTTGGAGGCGTATTATCAGCCGGAGTAGACTATGGTTTTTACCCACAAGCCCGCAGCATAATGGGAGGTTTCAATCTTAAATTTTAACGTGCTATGAAAAAAGTATCAATAATTCTCGCAACTGTATTGGGTTTAGGTTTAGGAGTAATAAGCTGTGAAGACTATTTGGATGTACAGCCGCCTTTTGCCCAGGATGCCGAAAACTATTTTAATTCACCGGAAGACTATGAACTGGCTCTGATTGGGGCCTACGACCTTTTGCAGGCTTCCTTCCTCAATATTTGGATTGGTGAAATTGCCTCAGACAACTCTATTGCCGGGGGCGAAAGTGTTACAGACACCGAAGGACTGCATGAAATAGATAACATGAATCATGACGCAGTGAACAATGAACTTCGCAATGTTTTCCGTTGGAATTACGCTGGGGTAACCCGCGCCAATTACATTATGGAATTTGAAGATAAAATTGACTTTGACGGTAAAGCGGAAATCATTGCTCAAACACGCTTTTTACGTGCCTATTATTACTTTCAGCTCACTAAATATTTTGGAGACATACCCTTGATTGTGGATAGACGATTGGGAGCTGAAGAGGTAACCAATATTGACCGTACCTCCAAGAGTGAGGTATATGACCAAATTGAAAGCGATTTGAAATTTGCAGCGGCCAACTTACCTTGGTCTAATCCGGTGAAGGGCCGTGTGGAAAAAGGTGCGGCCTTAGCCTTGCTGGGTAAAGTGCATCTTTATCAAGATGAGTTTACAGATGCGGCCGCAGCCTTTGATCAAATTATTACCCAAGGTAATTATGCCTTAGTATCTGATTTCCAAAATTTATGGCTTGCCGATTTTGAGGATAACTCTGAAACCGTTTTTGACGTTGAGTACTCTGGCCAGGAAGGTGGTGGATATGGGTGTCTAATTTGTTTAGAAGGCAACGCTGCGGCAGGTTTTCACGGCCCTAGACAATATGAAGGGCCTATTTACGGAATCGGTAATAGCTATAATCTTCCCACTCAGGATTTGTATGATGCTTTTGACCCTAATGACCCACGAAGAGATATTTCAATCTTAGATATTGAGGCTTTTAAGGCCAGCCAGCCCAACCCCAATGATGTAAGCTATGTAGAAGGAGGCGGTGGACATACCGGATACTACAACAACAAGTATATTAAACGTAAAAATGAATTAGGGTTACCCGATGATGACCTAACCAGCCCGCTTAATAATAAGGTTATTCGCTATGCCGATGTGCTGCTAATGGCGGCCGAGGCCAATGCCCAATTGGGTAACGATGGCCCCGCCCTTACCTACTTAAACCAAGTGCGCTCACGGGCAGGCATGCCCAGCTTATCAGGCAGCGGTCAACAATTGTTAGAAGCCATTTGGCGCGAAAGACGCCTGGAATTGGCCGGTGAGGGCCATCGCTTCTTTGACTTGGTGCGCACAGGACAAGCCGCCAATGAAATTGACAATTTTATTCCCGGTAAACATGAAGTATTCCCTATTCCACAGGTTGAAATTGACTTAACCGGTAATAATTGGAACCAAAATAATAATTACTAATTTTTAACTACAGATTATCTATATCATGAAAAAAGGATCCATTTTTAATTTAAGTGCCTGGCTTTTAGGCTTTGGGCTGCTACTGAGCACCAGCAGTTGTGATGAAGAGGAAAAACCATCTATTGGTAATCCGCCCAGTCAGGCTGATGCCGCTTTTACCTACCAGGCTTCCAGCGCCAGCGATAACATTATTGAGTTCAAAGCTTCCAACCCCAGCTTAGATGCCTCTTGGGACTTTGGAAACGGAGCCACTGCCAAGGGTTCAGAAGTAACCGCCACCTACCCCTTTGCCGGCACCTACGAAGTAACGCTTACCGTTCAAAATTCAGGTGGGAGCGCTAGCAGTTCACAGGAAATCACCATTGACCAAGATGATCCCGCCTTGGTAAACAATCCTTTGTATGCCATTTTAACCGGGGGCTCTTCCAAAACCTGGGCAATTGACTCGGTGGGTGTAGCCCATTTTGGAGTAGGACCTAATCCAATTGGAGCGGCTGGTTATTACCCTGAGTACTATGCAGCGGCATCTTTAGAAAAAGCAGGGGCCGGTATGTATGACGACCGTTACACCTTTAAACTGCAGGGCTTTGGTTATGACATGGTGACCAATGGCGATGTGTACGTTAACAGCGACCATGCCGGTATCCCTCCCTTTGATGATACAACGGCCAGTATAGTTGGTGATTATACCGCTCAATTCCCTGATCAGCTTGGGGAAAACTGGACTTTAATTGAAGGAAACAGCGATACTACCATAACCTTTAGTGGTGACGCTTTTGCTGGCTACTGGGCTGGCACACGCACTTATCAGATTATCAACATTGAAGAAGAAGAATTATTCCTACGTTATGTAGATGCCATTAATACAGATTTGGCCTGGTACATCCGTTTGGTTCCTGAAGGTTCTGGTAGCAACCCTCCCCCACCCGTGCCTAAGTACAGTCTTCCTTTAGATTTTGAAAACGAAGATCCTGAGTGGACAACTTTTGGCAATAGCACCTACCAGATTATTAATAACCCTGATGCCAGCGGGATCAATACCAGCGGAAGAGTGCTGGAAACCGTGCACGGTAATGAAACCTGGGCCGGTCTGTTTGTGAATCTTGAAAACAATTTGGACTTCAGCGCACAAACTACCATAAAATTAAAAGTTTGGGCCCCCATTACCGGTACCTTTAGAATGAAACTAGAGTCGCAGGCAGACCCTAATAACTTTGTAGAGGTAGACGCCACCGTAAGTACCACCAATAGCTGGGAAGAATTAACTTTTGACTTTTCAGGAACCCCTACGGAGTATGACCGTTTGGTAATATTCCCCGGTTGGAATGTGGCTAATGCCGGCACCTTCTACGTAGATGATATTGTGCAGGAATAAAAAAGAAAGCGTTTTGCGCAATTAATAATTAACACAGGTAGCCCACTGCAGGCTCTAAAACAAAGCGTTCAAAGGGGTATGAAACTAACTCCCTTTGAACGCTTCTTTAAGTCCTCTGCTAACTTTTAAAAAAACTATTCATGAAAAAAATAAGGGCGTACCTTGGCCTTTTGGTTTTTTCAATTTTTACAATAAGCTGTAACGAAGAAGAAGGCGAACTGTCTATCATTAGACCCACCAATTTGCAAGTAGAACTTGAAGTACCCAATGCTGAAAGTGGCCTTGTTGAAGTGCGTGCCAGTGCCTTTGACGCTAATTTTTATCGCATTGAGTTTTTTGACCAAAATGAATCAGTGGTGGTAGAATCAGATGATGGCCTGGCCTCTTACACCTTTTCAGAATCAGGTACCTATGCCATATCGGCCAGAGCCTACGCTAGTTTTGAATACTTTATTGAAGAAATAGATTCCGTTACGGTAACGGTACCCATTGACACAGGAGGTGGCGGAATACCCACCACCGGCTACTCAACCCCCCTAAGCTACCCTGGCTATACCTTGGTTTGGCACGATGAATTTGACAGTACGGCCCTCTCATCTGATTGGACCTATGAGATTGGTACAGGTCAAAATGGCTGGGGAAACAATGAACTGCAATATTACACCGCTGATAATGCTACTTTACAAGATGGCCTATTACTGATTACCGCCAAACAAGAATCAGTTGGTGGCAGAAATTACACCTCTTCCAGAATCATCACCCAAGGCGCCCAGGAGTTTCAGTATGGCCGTATTGACATTAGGGCTGCTTTACCTTACGGACAAGGAATTTGGCCTGCCTTATGGATGTTAGGCCAGGACTTTGGCACAGTAGGCTGGCCAGCCTGTGGTGAAATTGACATTATGGAAATGGTAGGTGGCCCCAGCCGTCCAGACGGAGGTGATAACAAAGTTTTTGGCACGGTACACTGGGAAAGCAATGGCAGCCGAGCTGAGTTTGGAGGCTCAACTGTACTTAGCTCGGGCAGGTTTGCCGATGAATTTCACGTGTTTTCCATTGTTTGGGATGCCGATAAAATCACTTGGTACCGAGACGACATTCAGTTTCATGAAATTGATATCACACCCGCTGATTTAGATGAATTTAGAGACGCCTTTTTCTTTATTTTCAATGTAGCGGTAGGCGGCAATTGGCCTGGAAGCCCAAATGCGTCAACCCAATTTCCGCAAACCATGGCGGTAGACTATGTAAGAGTTTTTCAAAAGTAGGGTGGTCTTAGGGTGTGTAGGCAATGCTCCGCACCCAAAGACTATCACCAGGTTGCGCTTGCTTGCCCTCTACAAAAAGTAGACTGCTCACGTTTGTAAAATCCAGAGAGTCTGTATAAAGGCGCAAAGCAATCTTTGCTTTTTTCCAGTTTGTGTTTGAGTTTTTAGGGCCCAAGGGTGCAAGCACCTTTGCGGCCCTTTTTTGTGTGCCGGCCGTAAAATCACCGCTAAGCAAACCAAAAGTAAATGCCTCATCAAAGTTTGCTTTATATTCTATTGTAAGGTAACCCTGGTTCCAGTGACTTAGATCCTGATTTTCATCCACCAACTGAAAAGCGCCTCCCCACCAGTTGCTGCGCTTTGGCACCACCAAAACTACCGAGTCTAATGGCTGATACTCCATGCTGCAACTACCTTCCCAAGGTTGCAAATCCACGCTTTGCCGGGGTAAAAGCCACTTTTTTCCAGCACTTTGCAGAGGGAGCACCTTAAGACCAACGGCCGAATCACCTGAAAAACTTTTTTTGTAATTCAATCGCGTTATGAGCTGTTCACTGGCTAAAGTAGGTGCCAGCGATTTCTCAATTTGCGCTTCTAAAGAAACACTGCCTGCGGGCTTTACCGCTTGACCATTTCGGCCTAAGCCATTAAAAACACCCTTTTCTAAGTTTTGGTGTAAAACAAATTTTGCCTGCCCGTTTACGGTAAAAATTCCAAAGTGATTTTCAGAGCCTCCTGGGTTAGCGCCATCTTTCCAGGGTTCATCAAAACCTTCAAAATAAAAACAGCTCATTCCTTTACTTTCACTCCACGCTCTAATGGCCTCATGGTACAAAAACTGCTTGTAAGGATCGGCTGCGTGCGAACCTTCGGCACCGTACAAACTATTATCTGCACTAGCCCAACCTGTTTCACCTATGTGAATGGGTTTGTTCACCTCCAAACTTTTTAGATATTCTTGAACCGCTCCAACCTGTTGGTCTACCCTGTTAACACAACGGTCTATAGCCCGTTTAATCTGTTCTTCTTTAGGTAGTGATTCCTCTTCTTGTGGTACGTACCAAAAAGCAGGATTGTAATGCGTGTCATGAAAGGGATAACTGTGCACTGAAAGGTAGTCAACCGCTTTAATCAAGCGCTCTAAAACGGGCCCCTGGTAGGCTTGCTCCCCTCCCCAACTGGCAAAATTATCGGAACTGGTAATCCAAATATCTTGCGAAATAAGCGCTTGTTCTTTAGCTTTTTGCAAACGCTCAACCCCGGCAAGAATAATCTGCGGCTCTACGTAATAGGTTGCGGCCCAATGCACCATAGCTTCGTTTCCTACTGCAATTACCCGCACTATGTTTGGGTATTGCTGCGCTAAGGCAATGGCTTGGTCAATTTCTGCGCGGTTATTGGCGCTATCACCCTTGCTGTGATTAGGCGCATCGGTCCAGGCCCCTTCACACTGCATCCAGCAGCCCAGCATTACGTACATCTCAAAATTTGAGTCTTGCCTTTTCAGGCGATGAATGGCCTCTAAAACTCTGGGGGCATGGTCATACAGCCGAGCGTGATAGGTGCGAATTACCTTAATTCCCAAGGCCTGCAGAAGCTGCAAATCCTCCATAATCTCCTCCACAGAGGGCGCCTTGCTTCTATCCACATTGCGGTAGCCACCGTAAGAAATGGCTTGGTAATTTGGGTTGCCTAAGATTTCTTCAGGTAACTTGACTTTGTTTTTTGATGTGCAGGCTACAAAAATTGACAGTACCGCCAAAAGCAGCATCTGGCTAAAGCAGGAAATGCGCATGTTGTTGCTTTTTTAAAAGCTAAAGATACGCTTACTTAAAGTATTTAAAACTATAAGTTATAATTCAAACGAAAAGCCTTTTGCCTTTAACTCATGGTAGCGTTTTTGGTCAAAAGCATACAACCGGGCCGGGCGATGCGGTACATCCTTCTGGTTCTCCTGTAAAGAGATTAGTAGGTTCATACTCAAAATACGCTTTCTAAAGTTGGCTTTATCGTACTTTTCGTTCAGTATAGCCTCGTAGAGGTACTGCAAATCAGCTAAGGCAAATTTAGAAGGAAGTAATTCAAAGCCAACCGGTTGATGCCTCACCCGGTTCCTCAAAATTTGGAGAGCGTCTTGCAGAATTTGGTCATGATCAAAAGCCAGGGCCGGACATTCTTCTATGTCTACCCAATATACACCATCGGCCCAAGCCGAGGCATGTGGGTCATGTTTGGCAATATCAATTAATGAATAATAGCCCGTAGTAATTACCCGGCCAGCCGGGTGACGGTCTACTTTACCATACACTTTGGTCTGCTCCATAAAAAGCTGGCTTATGCCCGTAAGGTCCTTTAATATCCGCTGGGCTGATACGGCAATATCTTCCTCAGGATAAACTAAATCTCCAGGTAGGGCCCAATCTCCTTTAAAAGGTTTGGCTCCCCGTTTAATCAAAAGCACCTTAAGTTTTTTTTGGTGATAACCAAAAACTACGCAGTCAACCGACAAACCAAACTGAAAAAATTTCTCGTATGGTATTTCATAATAGGGAACGGCAAATTGAATTCGAGGATCATCTGATGTAGAATTCTGCTTTTTACTCATAGTCTAATACCGTAAGGGCTGAGATTATGCGCAGCATTGCTACCAAAAGCAGTGCCGCATTGCCCAGAATTATCAAGTTTTATGCAAAATACTACTTTGCGACTAATTCTTTCATAAAAGATTTTAAAACTGCGGCTCAGTATTTTTATTTCGCAATCTATGCGCAAACAATCTCTTGCCTTACTTATGGGCCCCTTCACTTTTGCCTTGCTTAGTTTTTGGCCGTCAGCTCAATGGCATTTGCAGCTTAGCATGCTGGGTATAATTATATGGATGCTTACTTGGTGGATATCTCAAGCCGTACCAATAGGGGTTACGTCTTTATTACCCATGATTCTTTTCCCCCTGGCGGGAATTGCTGAACTCAAGAACACCGCTGCCAACTATGCCAGCCCCATCATCTATTTATTTTTTGGCGGCTTTGTCTTGGGCATAGCCCTTGAGAAATGGCAGGTGCACAAGCGCATAGCGCTTACTATTTTAAAAGCCGCGGGTGAAAGTGCTTCTAGAATAGTTTTGGGCAGTATGCTGGCTACGGCCCTGTTGAGCATGTGGATTAGCAATACTGCCACCACCGTAATGATGTTGCCCATTGGCATGAGTGTGGTTGGGCTGGTGCGCCACTCTTTTGAGGATTCTAAAAAAGCTCAGAATTTTGGAATTGCTCTTATGCTGGGCATTGCCTATGCCGCTAACTTAGGCGGTATGGCCACGCTTATTGGCACCCCACCCAATTTGGTTTTAGCCAACCTGGTGCAAGAAGCAGAGTTGGCTCCTTTGGGTTTTGCCCGATGGTTGTTTTTTGCCCTACCACTGGTAATCCTTTTGTTTGCCGTGGTTTTCTGGTTAAACACCCGTTTACTTTTTCCCCTTAAAGCGCAAAAGCTAAGCGGCATCAGTGAACTTTTAAGTAAGGAGTTAAAAACGTTGGGCAAAGCCAAGGCAGCTGAAAAACGTGTACTCTTGGTATTGGCTGCTACTGCCACGCTCTGGATTTTAAAAGCCCAATTAAATCAAATTGCCGGATTGGAATCGCTTTCAGATACCATAATTGCCCTGCTGGCGGCAGTAGCCTTATTTATCATTCCGGCTGGCCAAAGTGAAAAGACTGGTCCTTTGTTGGCTTGGCCTGATATGCAAAAAATGCCTTGGAGTATTTTACTGCTTTTTGGCGGTGGTATTTCTTTAGCCAAGGGCATGGAAAAAACCGAAATGGTAAACACCTTAGGCCAGTGGATTAGCAGTGCCTCGTACCCTTCTGTGCTCTTATTGATTTTGGTCATTACGCTGTTTGCCGTTTTTTTAACCGAGGTAATGAGCAATGTGGCTCTGGTATCGGTTTTTATACCCGTAAGTTTTATTATTGCTAACAGCCTTCAGGTAGATTCATTACTACTGGCTATACCCTTAACCCTGGGCGCCAGTTGTGCCTTTATGTTCCCCATTTCTACCCCGCCCAACGCTATAGTTTACAGCAGCGGGTTTTTAAAAATGGGCCAAATGGCCAAAGCGGGCATCTGGCTAAACCTCTTAAGTATTGCCCTAATTAGTTTGTATGCCTACGTTTTGGTGCCCATCTTTTTTGGCTAAACTTTTAAAGCCCTGCCAGGTATTATGAAAAGAGAAAAAAACATGCTAGACGTACTCATTATTGGAGCGGGGCCTATTGGCCTGGCTTGCGGCATTGAAGCCCAAAAAAAAGGGCTAAACTTTACCATCATTGAAAAAGGGGTTTTGGTAAATAGCTTGTACCACTACCCACTCAACATGACTTTCTTCTCTACGTCTGAAAAACTGGAAATTGGCGGAGTTCCTTTTGTATCGCACAACGCCAAACCCACCCGGGCAGAGGCCATTGAGTATTACCGCAGGGTAGCCATGAAATTTGAGTTGCCTATTAATCTCTACGAAGCAGTTGAAGATATTGGCTCCCAGGCCGATGGTTCATTTCAGGTGAAAACCAGCAAGCACCAGTACCATGCTGCTAATGTGGTTATGGCCACCGGTTTTTACGATGAAGAAAACCCTTTACAAGTACCGGGTGAGGAGCTGGCTAAAGTAAAACACTACTATGACGACCCCCACCCCTACTTCCGGCAGCATTTAGTGGTAGTGGGCGCCCGAAACTCAGCGGTAGATGCAGCTCTAGAAACCTGGCGCAAAGGAGCAGCCAGTGTAACCATGGTGGTGCGGGAAGGGCAGATTTCTGAGCGCGTAAAGTATTGGGCGCGGCCCGATATTGTAAACCGTATAGAAGAAGGTTCTATTCAAGCTTATTTCAACGCAGAGCTTAGCGCTATTACTCCGCACGAAGTGGAAATTACACAAAAGGGCCAGCGTATTAAACTGGCCAATGATTTTGTTTTAGCCTTAACCGGTTACCGCCCCAACTTTGGCATGCTCCAAAAGGTAGGTGTTACCTTAGATGAAGCCAATAGCATGATTCCTACCTACAACCCAGATAGCATGGAAAGTAATGTGCCTAATTTTTATTTGGCGGGCGTGGTTTGCGGAGGCCTTGAGACCCAAAAGTGGTTTATTGAAAACAGCCGCGCCCATGCCCCCGTAATTATGAAAGATATTCACGCAAAACTAAACCCATCGGCTTAAAGCCGATGGAGCAACCAAAAATGTTACCATGCCACAATTTTCAAGCGTAGCCGTGTTTTGCGGCAGCAGCTCAGGAACTGAAAAAGAACATACAGCGCAAGCCCAGGCACTGGGGCGCTTATTGGCCCACCAAGAAAAAACGCTGGTGTACGGAGGTTCTAAAATTGGTTTGATGGGGGCTCTGGCCAATGCCTGCCTAAAAGCAGGAGGAAAAGTAATTGGCGTTATTCCTGATTTTTTAGGCAGCCGTGAAATTGCCCACGATGGGCTCACCGAGCTCATTCGAGTAGATTCTATGCACGAGCGAAAAATGATTATGCACGAAAAATCTGAGGCAGTTATAGCCTTGCCGGGAGGCTTTGGCACCTTGGAAGAACTCTTCGAGATGGTTACCTGGGCTCAGCTGGGTATGCACCGCAAACCCATGGGAGTGCTCAATGTAAAGGGTTACTACCAAGAGCTTGAGCAATTTGTACGTAAAGCCATTCAACAAGGACTCATTCACCCAAAAAATGAATCCTTACTACTTTTTGAAGAAAAGCCAGAGACCCTGATAAGAGCCATGCAAAATTACGAAGCCCCACCCTCTGACTTGCAAATCAGGGTAAGCCGTTCTTAGTTTGCTTCTTTAGGCTTCAGAATCTGGGGGTTTGTTAAAAATACTTGCCAGACGGCTTCCTCCAGGTCACCAAACTTTTTTTGCTCTTTAATGAGTATCAAGTCAAACTGCAAGGCCGGTTTGGTATTGGTGGTTTGCAAGCGCGCTAATTTCCCTTTGGGTGGTTGTAGCCAACTAAACTCAGTCTGCTCAAAATTGGGCTGCGCCTGTATTTGACGAACCTCTTCCATTACTGCGTTAAACTGGGCTGTATCTTCTTCAGCTTTATAAAAAAGCTGGGGTATGCGCTGGGCAATGTAGGCCTGATTGCTTAGGTTTTGACTGTTTTGTAAATACAAATTGGTCTGGTAAAAAAGCTGCTGGGCTTTTTGCAAGCCCTGCTTTTTAAAGGCCAAACTATCCTGGGCGCTTAATACCGATTTATTGAAGCGTTTCTCAAGCCTAGTGTAACTGCTTTGACTTTTAGCGGTGCAATAGTTAAAAATTAGGATGCAAACTAAAATTGCTTTAATCTTTATCATAGCGTTCTTCTTTTTGGATAAACCGCAGGCGGTAAATCTTTTGATCTTGGTACACGATATCTTGAATCTCTAAATTCTTTAGGCTGTTTACCGGTAAAATCAACCGATCAATAAATTCATCACGGTTCAGCAATTCAATGCCCTCCAGCTTGGGGTGGTTCTGAAAAATCTTGGCTTCAGGGTGAATCACTTGCATCAGTTGTTTTCTGCGCTTTTGCCAGTCTTGGGTGGTGGATCGTGAAAAGTAGTTGAGCATCAGGGCAAAATCATCGGGAAAAAGGCGTACCCGCAGAGTATCTTTTTGGGCGGGCAATTGTACCCATTGGGTTTTGTAATAGGGGCCATTTACTTTTAAACTATCCTTTTCTGGCGGAGCCTTAAAAAAAGCAGCGTGCGAAAACTGCGCACCCTCAACGTTCAGTTGCTGGGGCGCGATGACCTCCTGCGTGTAGGCATCGGTGAAAACCAAGTACACCAATTGAGGGCGTGGCCAAAAAGCAAGGGTAAGCAAAACCACTAAGCCCAGGCCTGCGCCAATTTTAAGGGCCTGCAACTTTACCCCAGGGTGGGGCTGCTGCGCACTCTGTTGAAAATCATCCCAGTTTTTATACTCGCAATAGCGGCTTAAAAGGTTGAGCACATCTAAGCGCGGCAGTTTGGGCGATTCATTTTTTAGGTGGGTGTAAAACCATTTTTCACTAACTCCACTTTGGCAGCGGGCCTCCAGATCTTCTTTAAAATCGCGGATGTCTTGCAAAGACCAATCGCTAAAATTCTTTTGAATATTTAAACGTGATTGGGCTTGCTTTAAAACAGCTTCCTTAAGAGGTTGAAAAGATGACGGACTATTGTTTTTCATGCCAGAGCGTAAAGATAGTTTTCCACCGCTTTTAGCCCTTGTAAAACACTTGTAAAACTTCTACAACTGCTTTGCAAACGGCTTTCTGTGCGAGTTTTGGGTTTTGAGCCAATCTTGCGGTGCAACTAAAAAAATACACATCATGCGCTTATTTCAAATTGGGAGCCTAGTGCTCTTCGCCCTTACATTTAGCAAAGTTTTTGGCCAGGCCAAAGGCAATTACAATTACCTAAACGAAGTAACCAGTAGCCGCATACACCACGCCCGCCCGGCTCCAAGCCTGGCTGAAGTGAATGCCCCCCACTTTCACGAATTCACCATACGCGGGCTGTACAACTGCAAAGCCCAAAACTATCTGGCCATTTTCACCATCACTCAAGTGGGTAAAGATCAGAGAGAAACCGAGCAACTGGTGCGCGCCAAAACTGATTCCATTCAAGCTGCCTTGCAAAGGCTGGGGCTCAAGGCCGAAATGTATGTAGACATGATTTCTTTCATGCCTATTTACGAGGTAGAGGTCACCAAAAAGCTGTTTAGCAAGAACACCTACAACGAAATTCCCAAAGGCTTTGAACTGAAAAAAAACCTGCATTTCCGCTACAGCGACCCGCGAGTGTTGGATGAGCTGGTGACGCAGTGCGCCCGCCAGGAGATTTACGATTTAGTACGGGTAGATTACTTTCTGGATGATTTAGAAGCCAAAAAGGCCAAAATGGTGGCATTGGCCGAAGAACAACTGAAAGGTAAAATGAATCGCTTTAAGCGCTTACTCAACACCAATTTGGAAGACTTGGACAGGCGGTTGGCCGAGGGCTTTAACACCACCTACCCTATTGAGCAATACCAAACTTACCTAGCCTATTGCAGCAACACCCTAAACAGCGTTACCGTAAACGGAACCGTTACCCCTGCACCAAAAACTACCTCGCAGTTTTACCAACCCAAACCGGCCAAAGGCTATGACTTTGTGCTAAATCCCA
Source organism: uncultured Bacteroidota bacterium (assembly GCA_913057235.1). Lineage (GTDB taxonomy): Bacteria > Bacteroidota > Bacteroidia > Flavobacteriales > Schleiferiaceae > CAJXNI01. The sequence goes on along the minus strand of CAJXNI010000014.1, from coordinate 840 downwards.
CCATTTTAGAGCCGGTGGTGCAAATAGAGTACGAACTGAAGTTGGTTCTGCAACCTAAACCACAGCAGCCTAAGCCCAAAGCACAGGAGAAAGTGGTTACTAAAATTGAAAAGCAGCTTTTTTGGGTCACGCCTAATGGCGATGTAAAACAACTGGCCTTTTAAAATACTTGCTTAGTGCCCAAGAAAGAGCCCGCGCAACTATCTAAACCTGGTTGCCGGGTTTACTTCTAATCATCATAACTAGTTATGGATGCGATAAACCGCTTATTCTAAAAAATTAACTCCGTTTTTGCCAAACTGGTAGAAGCGCTGCGTGGTATCAAAGCCAAGCTTCCCATTAAAATATTGCCTTAACTTATGCTTAATATTTTTAGGATGATTGGAACTTATATAGGCGCTTGCGTACTCATAGGGCTCTGGTCTTACTTAAACGGCTGGAGTTTTTACTGGACGTTTTTCTGGGCCTTTATTGGCTTCATAATTATAGGGGTTATTTTCGTTTTAATCAGAGGCAAAGGGCCCCGATATCCTAAATATTGATCTTAGGCGTGTTTAGCTCAGAATAAATGCCACTCACGATTCATTTTTCGGGAATACCCCACCACCCCTAAAGACTCACAAACTCCAAAAAAAAGGAGTGTGCGTAAATGGTTCTTTACCTTCACCTCGGCTACGCTCGGTAACCCCCTCACTAATTAAGCTTTCAACCGAGGACGAAGGACCAGCTCACGAATTCCTTTAATAAGCTCACTCTCCTCCTTACAAAAACCCCAACCTCCTAATTTCCCATAATTTCTACCTTAGTAGGTGAAAATGGGAATATGAAAACAGCAGCAAT